>SCUO01000100.1 GCA_004297395.1 Chloroflexota bacterium
GCGTGCGACAGCGTGGCGAGTCAGAACCCCTCCGAAAGGTCTCCTGACCACGGTTTTCGACGGTCACCTGACTCGACTACAATCGGGCCCGAACCCTGGGCGATCCTGAGTTCGCGACACTGGCGAGTGGCCAAGCGGTAAGGCGCCTGACTCTGGATCAGGGGATTGGAGGTTCGAATCCTCCCTCGCCAGCCAATCCTTCAGGATGCGTCGCAGGCCGAGCGGCAAGACGTCCGTCGTGCGACGTCGACGTCGGGCAACTGGGTATGATCGTCGAGCGATCATGGCGATGTCGATGGGATCCCCGGCGGCAGGAGACGGGGTCCGGGTGATCACGATCTCGACGCCGAAGGGCGACTTCAACGTCTGGACGCAGCGGGTCGGCGAGAACCCGGACATCAAGGTGCTCGTGCTCCATGGCGGCCCGGGTGCGACCCACGAGTACCTCGCGAACCTCGGCGACCACCTGCCCGCGGCGGGCTTCGAGATCTACTTCTATGACCAGCTCGGCTCGGGCCGCAGCGACCGGCCCGATGAGCCGGGGCTCTGGGAGCTCGACCGGTTCGTGGACGAGGTCGAGCAGGTCCGCCAGGCCCTCGACCTGGATCGCACCAATCTCGTCCTGTACGGCCACTCGTGGGGCGGCATCCTGGCGATGGAGTACTCGCTCCGGCACCAGGCAAACCTGAAGGCCCTTGTCGTCTCGAACATGATGTCGAGCTGCCCCGCGTACAACGCCTACGCCCACGACGTCCTCATGCCCGCGATGGACCAGGTCGCCCTCGCCGAGATCAAGGGCTACGAAGCCCGCGACGACACGACCGATCCCCGGTACACCGAGCTGCTCATGGAGCACCACTACGTCCAGCACGTCCTCCGGATGCCGGTGGCAGACTGGCCTGAACCGGTCGCACGGTCGTTCGCGGACATCAACCCCCAGATCTATGTCTCGATGCAGGGCCCGAGCGAGCTCGGCATGAGCGGCAAGCTGATCGCCTGGGACCGCACCGACGACCTCGGTCGGATCGAGGTCCAGACGCTCGTCATCGGGGCCCACCACGACACGATGGACCCGGCGTTCATGCGGATGATGGCGGGCCGCTTCCCGAACGGCCGTTACCTCGAGTGCCCCAACGGCAGCCACCTCGCGATGTGGGACGACACCGAGACCTACTTCCATGGCCTCATCGCATTCCTGCAGGACATCGGCCCGCGTCGACCGATGTCGTAGGCGCGGAACAAACCCGGCCGTTCCTTGCTCAGAGCCGGCGCCCGCATCGGCTCGGCTCGCCGTCCGCTCGAGCCCTGGCCGTCGGCCTCAGCGATGGGCCGGAGGCGTCCCCGAGGCGGGCGGCTGCGCAGCGGGGAGCTCGACCCAGATGCGCGCGCCGCCACCGTCCACGTTCTCGGCGCCGACTGCGCCGCCGTGGGCATCGATGATGGCCCTGACGATCGAGAGACCGAGCCCGGACGTGCCAGTCGAGCGATCTCGGGCCGGATCGGCCTGGTAGAAGCGCTCGAAGATGTGCGCGAGGTCGGCAGGCTGGACGCCCGGCCCGCTGTCGCGAACGCCGATGCGGACGCTGTCACTCGATGACCGGCCCTCGACAACGAAGGCCCCGCCGGGCGGGGTGTGGCGGATGGCGTTGTCCAGCAGCGCGCCGAGCACCTGCTTGAGCCGATCCGGATCGGCATGGACGAGCAGACCCGGCGCGACGTCGCCGGCGAGTCGGATATCGGCGGCGACCGCGCGTGCCGCGAACGCCGCCGTCACCTCCGCCGCCAGCTCGTCCACGGCGATGCGCTCCCGCCGGAGCGGGAGCTCGCCGGCCTCGGCGAGGCTGATCGTGCGCAGGTCGTCGACGATCCGGGCCAACAGGCGCGACTGGTCCCGGATCGTCTGGAGATGTCGATCCTCGTGCGAGTAGACGCCATCGATGACCGCCGTCGTCGTGGCATCGATGACCGCGAGCGGCGTCTTGAGCTCGTGCGCCGCGTCCTGGAGAAACCGCCGCCGCGACGCCTCCGCCTGCTCGAGGTCCGTTGCCATGGCATCGAAGGACCGCCCGAGCGCGCCGATCTCGTCGGACCGGTCCGCCAGCCCGGAGCGGCGCCCAAGGTCGCCGCGCGCGACGGCGGCGGCCGCGGCTCCCAGGCGTCCGAGCGGCTCCACGATGCGCCCGGCGAGGACGATCCCGATGATCGAGGCCGCGGCGGCGGCGGCGAGGGCGATGACAACGAGGGTGACGACCGTCTCCTGCTGGACCTGCTGGGCGTGCAGCCCGGCCATCGGACCGGGGCCCTGTCCGGCACCGGGTCCAGGTCCGCCGAGATCGCCGGCCTCGATCTGGGCGAACCCCCGGCCGATCACGACCGGGCTCGCGATGGCCACGACGCCGGCCGTCACCAGCGCCACGAAGGCCAGGGTCGCGGCGAGGCGAACCCGGAGGCTCACGGCCGCGCCGCCCGATAGCCGACGCCACGGACGGTCTCGATGTACTGACCGCCGTCGGGCCGCGGGCCCAGCTTTCGGCGGAGGTTCTTGACGTGGCTGTCGATCGTCCGATCGAACGCGTCGAAGGATTCCCCGAACACGAGCTCGCCCAGCTGCTCGCGACCGAGCACGATCCCGGGGCGCTCCGCCAGCGCGGCCAGCAGGTCGAGCTCGACGCGCGTGCAGCCGAGCGATGCGCCGCCCCTCGCGACCTCTCGGGAATCGGTGTCGATCAGCAGGTCGAAGAACGTCCTCGCGGGAGGGGTGGGCGCCACGCCTGCGAGCCGCCGCATCACCGCTCCCACCCGGGCGACGAGCTCGCGCGGCTCGAACGGCTTCGTGACGTAGTCGTCGGCGCCGAGCTCGAGACCGGCAACCCGGTCGACGACGTCGTCTCGGGCGGTGAGCATGATGACGGCTGCCGGCGACCCGAGAGCGCGGAGCTCGCGGAGGACGTCGAAGCCGGACCGCCGCGGGAGCATCAGGTCGAGGATGACCAGGTCCGGCGCGTCCTCGGCGATTCGCTCGAGCGCCGCGTCGCCGTCGAGCGCGGTCGAGACGACGTACCCATCGCGTTCGAGATAGGCGCGGACGACCTCGACGATGTGCGGCTCATCGTCGACAACGAGGACCCGTGTCACGGCCGGAGCATAGGCGGACGGTCGGTCCACGGTGTGGCTCCGACCGTCCGCGCCGCCGCTGCGAGACCGTAGATCAGCTGCGACCGCTGCCGTCGCACGTCCCGGTACCCGTCCCGCGGGTGCCAGTCCCACTGCCCTGCCAGCCGCGACCCGCGGCATTCCCGGTCCCGTCCGTGGCGCCGGCCTGCGCGCCCGCGCCGACCGCGGCACCGTGCATGCCGCCAAGGGTCGTCTGGTTGACCATGTTCCTGGCCTGGAGCTCGACCTGTGCCCGGAGCTCGGCGGCCTGATCGGCGGTGAGGGCGCCGTTGGTCACGCGAGCCTCGATCCGCTCGGTCCATCGAGCGGCCAGGGCCTCGACGAGCTGCTCGGCGTCGACGCTCTGGCGTTCGGCGATCTGGGCCAGCGACAGCCCGTCCTGCCTGAGCTCCGCGACCTCCGACTCGGTGAGCCCCAGGATCCCGGGGAGCTCGTCGCGGTCGCGGATCTGATCGCCCGCGGCCCCCGAGTGCGGGCCGACCGCGGCGACCACCCCGACGACAAGGAGGAGCGCGGCGGAGGCGGAGCCGATTGCGAGGATCAGCTTCTTCATCAGGAATGTCTCCGTTCCTCGATCAACCCCGCCGGGACCTCCGGCGCGTGATGGCGATCGATGACATCCCCGACTCTCGGGCCTGTCAGTGGAGCCTGGATGGAGCCCAGGTGGATATTGGGTGGAGCCGGTGGGTCGCGGCAGCCATGGCGCCCCGGCGGGATGTGCAGGCCGATGTATCCCTTTGCCGGTGGGTCTCGTCCTTTGAGTAGCGGCGGGCAGGTGGCCCGTCAGGTCAAGGGACAGAGACATGAAGCTCCCGGTGAATGTTGGATCCGTCGATCGGATCGCTCGGATCGTGTTGGGCGTCGGCCTGGTGGCCGTGGCCCTCGCTGGCTCGGTGACGGGTCCGCTTCTCGCGGTCGCCTGGATCGTGGCGGCGATCGCGCTCGTGACTGGAGCGATCGGGTTCTGCCCGCTGTACTTCCTGCTCGGGATCTCGACGGCAGACAATCGATTCACGATCGGTCGACACTCGAAGGCTTGAGGTATCCATGGAGCAGGGCCCGGAGGCAGCGACGCCGGATGGTGGACGGGCGGACGAGGGCGATGCCTTCGCCGCCCGCCTGACCGACGAGCTGCCCCGACTCGTCCGCCTGGCCACCCGGCTCCTGCGCGACGACGATCTGGCCGAGGACTGCGCGCAGGAGACGATCGTGGCGGCGTGGCAGCGCCGTGACCAGCTGCGCGATCCGGCGGCCCTGCCGGCCTGGTTGCGTCGGAGCCTCGTCAACCGGATCGTCGACCGGTCCCGGCGGCACCACGACGAGCTCGACATCGAGACCGTCGAGGCCGACTGGCGAGACGATTCGTACACGGTCCTGCCGGAGCGAGTCCTCGAACACGCCGAGCTGCGAGACGAGCTCGAGGACGGCCTGGCCCGGCTGCCGGTCATCTATCGGCTGCCGGTCGTCATGCACGACGCCCTGGGCTGGACGGGCGCCGAGATCGCGTCGGCCATGAAGATCGGCCTGCCGGCTGCCAAGCAGCGGCTGCGCCGTGGAAGGATGATGCTGGTGAGCGCCCTGGCCGAAGACGACGCCCGGCGGAAGGCAAGCCTGGCCCAGCCGCTGCGCTGCTGGCGGGCCCGGCGGCATGTGTCCGCCTATCTCGACGGCGATCTCGACGCCGCCACGATAGCGACCGTCGAGCGGCACCTCGAGTCCTGCCCCACCTGCCCGCCGCTGTACGCGAGCCTGGTCGGGGTTCGGGACACGCTCGGCGAGCTGCGCGACGCGGACGCGGTCATCGAGGACGAGATCGCGGGCCGCATCCGAGCGCGACTGGAGCGTGAGCGCGTCGCCTGAGGTGGCATCCCCCGGGAGGAATGGCCCGGGCGCGGCGGCCAGGCCCGTCAGGAATCGAGAAGCGCCGGCCAACCAGCCCCACCTAGCATGCCTGCCATGGACCGAACGACCTGTTCCCGGGCCCACCGGGACCGCTGGCGCTGAACCGACGGCAGCCACCGAGGTCGCCCACTAGCATGAGCGCGTCCTGATGAGGACACGCAGGAGGAACCTGCCATGGCCGACACGACGAAGACCGCCAGGAGCGGTACGGCACGCGGCTCCAACAAGGTCTGGACGGACGAAGAGCGTGCTGCGATGCAGGAGAGCGCCCGGGAGCGCAAGGCTGCCTCGCGTCGCGGCTCCGGCGACGAGCGGGCCGAAGGCGAGGCCGACGTCCGCGCCAAGATCGCCGACATGCCGCCGGCCGAGCGGGCGATGGCCGAGCGGATCCACGAGCTCGTCACGACGACGGCACCGAGCTTCGTGCCCAGGACGTACTACGGGATGCCGGCCTACGCCAGGGATGGCAAGGTCATCTGCTTCTTCCAGGCAAAGTCGAAGTTCAAGGTTCGCTATTCGACCTTCGGCTTCCAGCCGGACGCCCGGATCGATGACGGAGAGCTGTGGCCCGTCGCGTTCGCGGTGACCGAGCTGACGCCGGGCGCGGAGGCGACGATCGCCGCGCTCGTGAAGAAGGCCGCGGGCTGAGGGCCTCGCGTTCATGGGAATGCGCACGAGGGTGGGCTCGGAAGAGCAGGGAGCGCACGTCGCGGACGCGCACGACCTGATCCGGGTTCATGGCGCCCGCGAGAACAACCTCAAGGACGTCGATGTCGAGATCCCGAAACGCCGGGTGACCGTGTTCACCGGCGTCTCCGGCTCGGGCAAGAGCTCGCTCGTCTTCGACACGATCGCCGCGGAGTCGCGACGGCTGATCGACGAGACCTACTCGACGTTCGTCCAGGTCTTCATGCCGACGCTGGCCCGGCCGGACGTCGATGTCCTCTCCGGGCTGACGACCGCGATCATCGTCGACCAGGAGCGGCTCGGTGCGAACCCGCGCTCGACGCTCGGTACCGTCACCGATGCCCACGCCATGCTGCGGAGCCTGTTCAGCCGCCTCGGCCAGCCGTACATCGGGGGGCCGACGGCATTCTCCTTCAATATCCCGACGATGCGGGCGAGCGGCGTCATGACCGGCCCGAAGGGCGAGAAGACGATCATCCAGGACGCCGTCTACCTCGGCGGGATGTGCGCCGAGTGCGAGGGCCGCGGCACCGTCTCCGACCTCGACCTGGCGGTGATCCTCGACGAGTCGAAATCGCTCGTTGAGGGCGCGATCCTCGTCCCTGGGTACACGGCCGACGGCTGGATGGTCGGCCAGTACATCGAGTCCGGCTTCTTCGACCCGCGGAAGCCGATCAGGGACTTCACCGAGAAGGAGCGCCACGACCTTCTCTACCGGCAGACGACGAAGGTCAAGGCCAGGGGCATCAACGTCACCTACGACGGCCTGATCGCGAAGATCCGCAAGTCGATGTTCACCAAGGACGTCGATTCGCTGCAGCCCCATATCAGGGCATTCGTCGAGCGCGCGGCGGTCTTCAAGACCTGCCCGGTCTGCGCCGGCACGCGCCTGAACGAGGCCGCCCGGTCCTCGAAGGTCCAGGGCCTGAGCATCGCCGACGTGTGTGCCATGCAGGTCACCGACGCGGCCGAGTGGCTGCGCGGCGTCGACGACGGGGGCGTGGCGCCGCTCGTCGCCAACCTGCTGCACCTCTTCGACTCGTTCGTCGAGATCGGCCTGGGCTACCTCTCGCTCGATCGCCCGTCCGGCACCCTGTCCGGTGGCGAGTCGCAGCGCACCAAGATGGTCCGCCACATCGGGTCCGCGTTGACCGATGTCACCTACGTCTTCGACGAGCCGACGATCGGGCTCCACCCGCACGACATCCAGCGGATGAACAGCCTGCTCCTCGAGCTGCGCGACAAGGGCAACACCGTGCTCGTCGTCGAGCACAAGCCGGAGACGATCGCGATCGCCGACCACGTCGTCGACCTGGGCCCCGGCGCGGGCACCGGCGGTGGCACCGTCTGCTTCGAGGGGACGGTCGCGGGCCTGAAGGCGTCCGGCACTCTCACCGGCCGCCACCTCGACCATCGAACGGCGCTCAAGGACGCCGTGCGCGCTCCGTCCGGCAAGCTCGAGATCCGCGGCGCGAACTCGCACAACCTGCAGGACGTCGACGTCGACATTCCACTCGGCGTGCTGTGCGTGGTGACCGGCGTTGCCGGGTCCGGCAAGTCGTCGCTCGTGCACGGGTCGATCCCCGCCGGCGCCGGCGTGGTGTCGATCGACCAGGGCGCGATCCAGGGCTCGCGCCGGAGCAGCCCCGCGACCTACTCGGGCCTGCTCGACCCGATCCGGAGCGCGTTCGCGAAGGCCAACAACGTCAAGCCTGCCCTGTTCTCCTCGAACTCCGAGGGCGCCTGCCCGACCTGCAACGGCAACGGCATGATCTACACCGAGCTCGGGTTCATGGAGACGGTCGCGACGCCGTGCGAGGACTGCGGCGGCAAGCGGTTCCAGGCCTCGGTCCTGGAGCTGCGCCTCGGCGGGCTCAACATCGCCGAGGTCCTCGACCTGCCGGTCACCGAGGCGCACGAGTTCTTCGCCCAGGGCGACTCGAAGACGCCGGCCGCCGCGACGATCCTGGCCCGCCTCGAGGACGTCGGGCTCGGCTACCTCAAGCTCGGCCAGCCGCTGCCGTCCCTGTCCGGCGGCGAGCGCCAGCGCCTCAAGCTGGCCACCCGGATGGCCGAGAAGGGCGGCATCTACGTCCTGGACGAGCCGACCACCGGCCTCCACCTGGCCGACATCGAGCAGCTGCTCGGCCTGCTCGACCGGCTCGTAGACGCCGGCAAGTCGATGATCGTCATCGCCCATCACCAGGCCGTGATGGCCCACGCCGACTGGATCATCGACCTCGGGCCCGGGGCCGGCCACGACGGCGGCCGGATCGTCTTCCAGGGCACGCCGGCCGACCTCGTGGCCGCCCGATCCACCCTCACCGGCGAGCACCTCGCGGCCTACGTGGGCGCCTGACCCCGCCCGCCGCCGGGGCGCGAGGGAGCGTCGCGCAGCCCGGGCATCGCGGTCTGTGGCACGATCGGTCGGTGAGCAGCCGTCCCGCCACTGCACAGCGCCTCGAGGACCTTGCCCGGCTGCGGCGTGTCCGCGACCGGATCGACCGGGAATATGCCGAGCCGCTCGACGTCGAGGCCCTCGCCCGTGGCGCCCACATGTCGGCCGGGCACCTCAGCCGCGAATTCCGGCAGGCCTACGGCGAATCGCCCTACAGCTACGTCATGACCCGGCGGATCGAGCGGGCCATGGCCCTGCTGCGGCGCGGCGACCTGAGCGTCACCGAGATCTGCTTCGAGGTCGGCTGCTCGTCGCTGGGCACGTTCAGCACCCGCTTCACCGAGCTCGTCGGCATGCCCCCAAGCACCTACCGTCGCGAGGCCGCCGGCGAGGCGCTGGGGATGCCGCCGTGCATCGCGAAGCAGGTGACGCGACCGGTGAGGACCGGCCAGGCGATCAGGAATCGAGAAGCGCCGGCGCCCGAGCCACAGCTAGCATGACCGCCATGGACCTCACCATCCATCAGGCCTACCTCCCCCACGACGACCCGGACGCCGCGCTGGCGTTCTACCGCGACACTCTCGGCTTCGAGGTCCGGATGGACGTCGACTACCAGGGGCTGCGCTGGATCACGGTCGGGCCGCCCGGCCAGCCCGGCACCTCGATCGTCCTGCATCCGCCGGGCGCCGACCCGGGCATCACCGACGACGAGCGCCGGGTCATCGCCGAGATGATGGCCAAGGGCACCTTCGCCGGCATCAACCTGGCCACGCATGACCTCGATGCCACGTTCGAGCGGCTGCAGGCCCGGGACGCCGACATCGTCCAGGAGCCGACCGACCAGCCGTGGGGCGTCCGCGACTGCGCCGTCCGCGATCCGGCCGGCAACCTGATCCGGATCCAGGAGCTCCGCTGAGCGAGATCGCGCCACGGGCCTGATCGAGGCGACCCGGGAAGGGCAGCCGGGTCGCGACGGGCGGCGGCGGGCCCCCGTGCGCCGCCGGGACCGACATCGGTCCGTTCGGCTCGCCGCGAGCGGACCATCGTCACTTCTTCGGGCAGTCGCGGCGGCGGACAGTGCCATCGCCCAGTCCGCTCACCTGCCCGAGGTCGAAGTCGATGGATCTGCTCCAGGTCGGCGCCACGTGGCTGCACCTGCTGGCCACGGTCGCCCTGCTCGGTTACTACGCTGTCTTCGGCCTCATCGTCCTGCCGGCTGTCCGGAAGGTGGTGCCGGCACCCGAGCTCGGCGCCGCGATCGTCGCCATCCATCGTCGATCGACCGCGGTCGTCGTGGCCTCGCTCGTGGTCTTCCTGGCGACCGGCGTCTACCTCATGGTCATGAACGAGCGCTACGAGGGCGTCGGCAATGTCGGCGGCTCGTGGGCGACGCTGCTCCTCGTCAAGCACGGGGTGATCGCGGTCATGGTCGGCATCGGCGTGTACATCGATGCCCTGGTCGTCCGCGGCTTCGAGCTCGCCGGCTCCGCGGCACATCCCAGCGCCGTCCGGCGCCTGGCCAGGGCCGCCGTCGCGATGACCGCGCTGGGCGCCGTCGTCCTGTTCCTGACGGCGGCCGCCCAGGGAGGCTGAGGCTCAGCCACGATCGAGCCGCGCCGGTGGTCACTGCGAATCACGCCTCGACGTCCTTCGCCTCGCAGCGATGAGATTCGGCTGGTGTGCCAGTCACCTACTGCAATCGAGTCCGTTCGGAGGTGCAGGGCGTGCGCAAGATCGTCGTCGGCATGTTGTTGTCCCTTGACGGGGTGGCCGAGGCCCCGAATGACTTCTTCGGCTGGGACGACGCCCTCGACGCCAGCATTCCCCGGTTGATCGCCACCCAGGATGCGGTCATCCTCGGCCGTCGCAGCTACGACGAATGGGTGGATTTCTGGCCCGGCAGCGAGATCGAGCCGTTCGCGACCTTCATCAACCGGGTCGTCAAGCATGTCGCCACATCCACGCCGCTCGACCGAGCCTGGGCCAACGCCACGGTCATCGACGGTGACCTCGTCGACTTCGTCCGGGATCTCAAGGAGCAGCGCGGCGGCGACATCGGCGTCCACGGCAGCATCTCGGTGGCGCAGGCGCTGCTCGCCGCCGATCTTGTCGACGAGCTCCGGCTGGTGATCGGGCCGATGATCGTCGGCCGCGGACGCCGCCTCCTCGACGGCCTGCCGTCGATCAAGCTCGAGCTGATCCGAAGCGAGATCTCTCCGACGGGCTACCTGCTCGTCGACTATCGGGTCATTCGCTGAGGCCCGGCCCGGGGGAGCTCGGGACGCGGTCGTCAGGGTCGAACCCGTCGGCCAGGGCCCGGACCGCGAACTCGATCTGGGCCATGCAGGCCGTCCGCCAGATGCCGCTCTCGATGAACGCGGCATGCGCCACGGGCGTGCGGATGTCCCGGCCGATCAAGGCCCGGCATTCGACCGACCCGAACTCGGCTTCGAACTCGGCCATGAGCCGGGCCACGACTTCGCGGGCGTTGCGCTTCGCGCTCGCGTGGTCGTCCGACCGGTCGTCGACCGATCGGGCGCCGAAACGGAGGCCCACCGCCAGCGCGGCGCCGGTCAGCGCCCCGCACGGGCCGCCGGAATAGGCGACGCCGCCGTTGAGGGCCATCGCCGCCGACGAATCCGTGGCGTCCGGCAGCCCGAACGCCTCCTTGAGGACGACGAACGTGGTTTCGGCGCAGCCGTGGACGTTGGCCTCGTCGAGGAAGAGCGCCCGGGCACGTGCCACCGCCGCAGTCCCTGCGCTCGGTTGCCTCGCCGATGCCATGGCCCAAGGATCCGGCGGGTCGTGCATTCGCCACCAGTGAGAGATGGCCCGAAACCGCGGCCCGCAGGCCCTGGGTCGTCCGCTCAGGGCTCACCGATCGGGCCTCGGCCAGGTGCCGTCAGCTCGTCGTTCGAATGGCGCCCTTCGCACCCTGGATGGCGCGCAGCAGCTGGGCGCCGGTGAGCGGCTTGGCCAGGAACGTCGCGCCGCGGGCCGTCACCCGCTCGAGGTCGAGCGTCTCGGAGGTGTAGCCCGAGAGCAGGACCAGGGCAATCGACGGGTGGCGCTCGAGCATCAGCTCGGCCAGCCTGATGCCCGACATGTTGGGCATGATCACGTCGGTCACGAGGACGTCGATCGGGCTGGTCGCGGCCTCGACCACGGCGAGCGCGGCCATGGCATCGGCCACCGCAGTGACCCGGTAGCCGGCCCGCTCGAGCAGGCGCGAGGTCATGTCCCGGACGGACGGCTCGTCCTCGACGACGAGAACCGTTCCCGAGGCCGAGTCGAGGGCCGGCGCCACCTCCGCGGGTTCGTCGGCCGGCACCGCGTCGACCCGCGGGAAGTAGAGCTTGAAGGTCGAGCCGTGGCCGGGCTCGGAGTAAAGCCAGATGTGGCCACCGGCCTGGCGGACGATGCCGTAGATGGTGGCAAGGCCCAGGCCGGTCCCCTTGCCGCGCTCCTTGGTGGTGTAGAACGGCTCGAAGATGTGCTCCCGGACCTCGTGCTCCATGCCCGTGCCGGTGTCGCTCACGGCGAGCATGACGTAGCGTCCCGGGACGACGTCGAAGTGCTCCGTGGCGTACGGCTCGTCGAACTCGGTGTTGGCCGTCTCGATCGTGACCGTCCCGCCCTCGGGCATGGCATCCCGGGCGTTGACCACGAGGTTGATGACGATCTGGTCGAGCTGGCCGGAATCGGCCCGGATCCGGCCGGCGTCGGGGGAGAAGCGGAGGCGAAGCTCGACGTTCTCGCCGATGAGCCGACGGGCCATCGGCTCGACCGCGCGGACGGCCGCGTTGAGGTCGACGACCTTGGGGCTCACCACCTGCTGGCGGCTGAACGCCAGGAGCTGCGAGGTCAGCTCCGTGGCTCGGTCGGCGGCGTTGCCGATGGCCCGGACGTTGCGAAAGGCCTCCTCGCGCGAGATCGGCTCGGCCGACAGGTCCTCCTCGAGCAGCTCGGCGTAACCCCGGATCGCGAAGAGCATGTTGTTGAAGTCGTGGGCGATCCCCCCGGCGAGCCGCCCGATTGACTCGAGCTTGAGGGCCTGGAGGAGCTGGCCCTCCATGGCCTTGCGGGCAGTGATGTCGACGACGGTCGCGAAGATGTGCCGCCCGTCGACCGTGTCGACCGGGGAGAGGCTGATCTCGACGGGAAACTCGGTGCCGTCCTTGCGGCGGCCGGCGAGATCCAGACCGATACCCATCGGTCGGGCCACCGGGTGAGCCAGGAAGCCGTCGCGATGGGCGACGTGGCGGCCAGCCACCCGCTCGGGCAGGAGGATCTCGACCGACTGGCCGATGAGCTCGGCCGGGGCGTAGCCGAACGTCGACTCGACCTGCGGATTGGCGTACGTGATCCGGGCGTGCGCGTCGACCGCGACGACCGCGTTGGGCGACGCCTCGAGCACCGGGTAGTAGACCTCGCGAGTCGACGGCTCCGTCGACCGCGGGGACGCGGTCCACTGCGGGTCCATATTCGGTTACTCCCCTGGCCAGCCTCTCCGGAGAGTAGCAGGCCGCCCGCGGCCGATCACGTCGTCGGACTCGTCCCGGGTGCGTCCGTCGCCGGTCCCGTCCCGGGTACGTTCGTGCCCGGTGCCGTCATCCCGGCTTCGCCTCCCGCCCGGCAGTCCCGGCAGCGGCCCACGACCGTCAGGTGGTCGATCCGGGCCTCGAATCCGTGGCGGGCGTCGAGGGCCGCCAGGAACGGCGCGGCCTCGGGTGCCGGCAGCTCGTCCTCGGTGCCGCAGCCCGAGCAGATGAGGTGGCCGTGATCGAGGACCGGCAGGACGTGGAACGCCTCCCGCCCGTCGATGCCGTGGCTGTGGCTGATGACCCCGAGCTCCTCGAGGACGTCGAGCGTCCGGTAGACGGTCGAGGGGGTCGTCGCCGGATCGAGCTCGCGACAGCGCTCGACGAGGGCGCTGCCCGTCACGTGGCCCTCGGCCCGGGCCAGCGCGTCGAGGAGGATCGCCCGCTGCGGCGTCCAGCGGAGGCCGCGGGCGCGGAGCCGCTCGGGGATGCGGGCCAGGTCCGAGCGGCCGGTCCCGATCGCGGGCGGCGGCGCGCCCGGCGGCGCGCCCGTAAGCGCTCCCGGCGCGGGGCCGGCCGTGGGACCCGGCGCGGGGCCGGCTGTCGCGCCCGTCATCGTGTCGGCGCTCCGCCGCGTCATCGGATCCCGATGCTCTCGAGCCACCGGTCGATCGCCGGCAGGGCGCCTTCGAGCTGGAACAGGAAGAGCAGCCCGATGACGAGGCTGAACGTCCCGGCCACGACGCCGATGACGATGTAGAGCCGCTCCCTGGCCCGGCTGGCGATGAACCCGGTCGCGGTGATGACGACGATGAGCGAGTTGGCGACCAGGAGGCCGGCGATGAAGGCGAGCATCATCGGCAGGCCGAGGCCCTGGCTCGAGGCGCCGCCGATCGCGGCGATGAGGAGGACCTGGGTGCCCGTCTCGGCCCCGACGCCGTGGATCATCCCGACGGCGAGGGCCGTGCGCGGCCCGTATGAGCTCATCTCGATCGGGTCGGCATGCTCGTGGCCGTGGAGGCGTGCCTGGAACCGCCGCCAGGCGTAGCGGATCCCGTCGAAGACGAGCATCCAGCGGCTCCGCAGCCGGAAGGCCCGGCCGTGCCGCGCGTACTGGTACAGCGATACGAAGACCCATGCGCCCAGGAGGACCAGGGTCAGGCCGACGACCCGGCCCATCAGCGGGTCGATCCAGTCGGGCAGGACTGCCCCGAAGACGAGGGCGATCGTTCCGAGCGCGGCCACCACGAGCGCATGGCCCACGGCGTAGAGCGTGCCGAGGGCCAGGGCCCGACGCTCCTCGTCGCCCAGCCGGACCCGGACGGCAGCCACGGCAACGTGCCCGCCGCCAGCGGTGGGGTCCGCGACGGGCGCGGCGATGTGGGCATGCGGGTGGCCGGGCAACGCGTGGGCACGGACCTCGTCGACGCCGCCGTGGCCATGGCCGGGTCCCGGCGCCAACCCACTGTGCGAACCGGTATGGACGCTCTCCGCGGCGTCGGCCGTGGCCGTCGTGGAGGTCACGTCACTGATCGCCGCGATGTGGTCCCAGTCAAAGCCGTGTCGGAAGCCGAGCAGCAGTGCCGTCCACAGCAGGGTCACACCGCCGGCCGCGGCGAGGTCGGGCAGGACGTCGAGGAGCACGCGCCGGCTTCCCCCTTGTTGCAACTGGTTGCAATAGCCTGCGGCTCCGGGCAGGATCCGTCAACCGCGGGTCCTTCCGCCTTCTCCGCTCGGCGGTCGAGGATCGAGGCTGTTCAGTCCTGGAGCCGGCCGTACCTGGCCATCACCTCGCGGAGCCGATCGTGGGGCAGGCGATGGGCGGTGATCCCGTCACGGCCGGTCATCGTCTCGGCGGCGACGAGCGCGTTGGCGACGGCCTCCTCGGTTGCCTCCACGGTGGCCTCGAAGAGCGGATCGAGGGCCGGATCCACGAGCGCCCACAGACGGACGACGCCGGGGCCCACTGGCTCGGCCTCGCCGGGCGGGTGGTTCCGATTGCCGGTCGCGAAGGCCATGAACAGGTCGCCCGATGACGTCGCCCCAAGGCCGCCGACGCGGCCCAGCCCCAGGCCGGCCCGCTGGGCCAACCTCGCGCACTGGTGGGGCAGCAGCGGCGCATCGGTCGCGACGACGATGATCGTGGAGCCCGAACCGGGCGCAGTCGTCCCGGGCCGTGCGGGCCGACCCTCCTCGAGGCCCGCGCGCGGCGTCTCCCAGGGTGACGGCACCTCGGAGATCGGGATCTCCCGGCCGACCGGGACGCCGTCGATCCGCAGCAGCCCGCGGCGGCCGTAGTTGGCCTGGATCAGGACGCCGACCGTCCAGCCGCCCGCATCCGGGGGAAGCACCCGTGAGGCGGTCCCGATTCCGCCCTTGAACTCGTGGCAGATCATCCCGGTCCCGCCGCCGACCGAGCCCTCCTCGACCGGGCCGGCGGCTGCCGCCTCGAGGGCCGCCCGGACATGCTCGAGTCGGACGTGCATGCCGTTGATGTCGTTGAGCTGGCCATCGAACGTCTCGCCGACGACAGGCAGGCTCCAGGCAGGATGGTCGGGGTGCTCCTCGCCGACCCCGATCTCGATGAGGGCGTCGCGGACGACGCCGAGCGAACTCGTGTTGGTGATCGCGAGGGGGCCGTGGAAGAGGCCCGTCTCACGGATCCACTCGAGGCCGCTCATGTCGCCGTTGCCGTTCAGGATGTGGGCCCCGGCGAAGACCGGCTCGGACCAGGGATCCCCATCGTGGGGCACGACCACCGTCACGCCCGTCCTGACCGGTCCCCTGCCGCGGACCAGCGGTCCGTCGCCGCGGATGATGGTGGCATGTCCTACCCGGACCCCGGCGACGTCGGTGATCGCGTTGAAGCGCCCGGGCCGGCCCTCGCCGATGACGATCCCGAGGTCCCGCGCCCGCACTCGCTTCGGCTGGCTCATTCGGTCACCTTGCCTCCTCCCCCCGATTCCCGTCAGATGGCCTCGGCAACGATCGCGAGGGCCGCGATCCCGAGGTAGATGACGATGCCGCCGAGAACGAGGAACCAGCGCACCGGGCGCGAGATCCCCGAGCCGCCGGCAACGAAGTACGCGACCGGCCCGATGACCGGCGCGGCGAGGACGAGGGCCATCCAGCCGATCCTGCGCCGATCGGAGACCTCTTCGCGCCGGACGAGGTCCCACAGCGCGATCGCGACCCAGGCCGCGTACAGGACGAGCGGGAAGACGTAGCCGTAGAGCCCCAGGATCGTCGTCAGCGTCGACGACAGCGGAACCCCCATGATCGTCACCTCCCTCGGAGCAGCGGTTGCCGCGTCCGACGCGGCCCGGATCTCGTCGATGGATCGGACCGCCCACGGCCCGGGGACCGCGGCCTCCGGCACGGCGAGGACGATCGGCGCGGCCAGGGCGTCGGGCATCTGGGGCTGCGATGGGGGCGCCGGCTCCCCCTCGAAGTCACCCAGCCTCGCCGGCAGGCCCAGGGCCTCGACGAATGTGGCGAGGAGGCCGACGGTGGCCCCGGGGTCCCCACCGCCACCGGTCCTGGCCCCGCAGGCGGCGAGCGTCTCGATCGCCGGCGGCAGGCTCGTGGCGTGGACGTTGGCGTCGAAGCAGTCGCCCCTGACCGACGGCGCACCGAGGGCCAGATCGGCGCGCCCAGAGCCCGAAACATCGTTGTCGCGGATGACGTTGTCGCGTGTCGCCCAGAGGTTGGCATCGAGGTTGGGCAGCAGGGCAATGCCGAAGACGGCATGGCCCTCGACGAGGTTGCCCTCGACGACGTTGTCGCGGCCCCCGCCGACCAGGATCCCGACGCCGTGGGCGGGGACCTCGAGGCGCTTGACCGGGGCGTCGGTGGCCGAGTTGTCGTGGACCCAGTTGCCGGCGATCAGGGCCCCGGCCTGGGGCGCGAGGAGCTCGGAATCGAGGGTGTTGGGAACGATCCCGGCATTGTTCCGGCGCCACTCGCTGTTGACGATCGCCAGGTCCCCGCCGGCGTTGGTGCCCGAGTAGCCGAGCCCATTGTGCTCGGCCACGACATCGGTGATGACGGCATGGCAGGGCTGGCACTGGCCGATGTAGAAGCCCGAATCGGGGTGGCCGGAGGCGTACGAGTGGTCGAACCTGCCCCAGACGCTGTCGAAAGCGTAGAGCCCGTAGTCGCCGTTGGCATAGGCGGTCAGGTAGGAGCCGCGGTAGCCGTTCACGCCGGCCCAGTAGAAGCCATTGAGGAGGTAGTGACGGGCGGTCAGGTTCTCGACGACCACGCCGTCGGCCTCGGCGACGTGGATCCCGTTGGCCTCGACGAGGTCCCCGTCCAGGATGACCGTGTTGCGGTCCTCGCCCCGGATGGTGATGTAGGGCGTGGTGACGAGGACGCCCTCGTGGTACTCGCCAGGTGCAACGAGGATCAGGTCGCCGGGCGCGGCCGCATCCACCGCTCCCTGGATCGTCGCCTTGTCGGCCGGGACGCGAATCGACGCGCCGGGCGCTTCAGGGACCGGCTCGCGACCCGGGCCGACGCCACCCGCGCCACCCGTCGATGGCAGGTCGACGTCGCCGACGACCACGATGCCGGACATGCCGATGCCACCGGCCTTGCCGTGGAGGAGGCAGGTGAAGGGGAAGACCCCCGGGCTGTCGAAGGTGTGCTCGAACTCGTCGCCGTTCTCGAGGACGCCGGAATCGAACGAGCCATCGTCGGCGGTCACCGTGTGCGGATTCCGGCCGACGTTCTCCCACTCGACCTCGGTGCCGACGTCGATCCGGACGATGTCCGGGGCGAAGACGTCGTCGAGGTTGCGAACGACCCGATAGACCGACCCGGCCTCACCGCCGGAGAGGAAGCCTCCGGCGACCAGCCCGATGACGACGACCAGGGCGGCGCCGAACAGGACGACGAGGACGCGACCCACGCCGGCGAGGCTACCAGAGGCCGATTCGGGCGGTGCGACCAGCGCGCGCGGGGCGGGACGGTGGATTCGGCCCGCCGGGTCCGAGGCGGTCAGTCGGCCTGGCTGGTGGAGATGATGTCGACGCCGGGGATCGCTTCGATCGCCTCGAGCGCGCTGGCGATGACGGCCGTGCTCCGGCCCCGGATGACGAGGTCGGCCCGGTAGGCGCCCTTGCCGGCCCGCTGGGTCTGGATGGTGAGGATCTCGATCTTGCCGGCCGCGAGGGCCGCCGAGACCAGCCCCAGCTCGTCAACGCGGTTCATCGTCAGGCGCAGCTCGACCTCGAGCCGATTGACGCCGTGGAGCCGCTCGGCGAGGGCGTTGATGGGCCACAGGCTGACGAGGATGATCACCGCCGCGACGAGGGCCAGGATATGCTCGCCGGCCCCGGCCGCCATGCCCACGGCCGCGGTTGCCCACAGGCTTGCCGCGGTGGTCAGGCCGCGGATGATGACCCCGTCCTTCAGGATCGCGCCGGCGCCCAGGAAGCCGATGCCCGAGACGATCTGGGCGGCGATCCGTGAGGGGTCGACGGGCGCGGCGTCCGCGTTGCCCTCCAGGCCGAAGCCGAAGATCGAGAGGACCGTGAAGAGCCCGGATCCGAGGGCGACCAGCATGTGGGTCCGGATCCCGGCCGGGTGGTTATGGATCTCACGCTCGGCACCGACCACCGCGCCCAGCCCGGCGGCCACGATCAGCCGGAGGGCGAGGTCCAGCTGGAGCGACACGTCGATCATCGGGCGGCCGCGGGCGGCATGGCCGAGATCATACCCAGCGACGCCGGAGTGGTAACGCCGGACCGGGCCGTGGCGCGGCCGGCCGTACCATTCGACGCCCATGCAGAACGACCGGGATCGAGCTTGCGCCGGGCCTCTCGAGGGGGGCATGCACCGGAGAGGGGCAGCGTGACCGCCGAGCCAGACGTCCTCCGCCTCGACGGGATCACCGTCCGGCGCGCCGGCCGGACGATCCTGGGGCCGCTCGACTGGACGATCCGGTCGGGCCAGCGCTGGGTCGTCTTCGGGCCGAACGGGTCGGGCAAGACGACCCTCCTCCAGGTCGCCTCGACGTATCTCTGGCCGTCGAGCGGCACGGTTCGCATCCTCGACCACCAGATCGGGTCGATCGACGCCCGCCAGCTCCGGGAATCGATCGGCTACGCCGGGAGCGGCCTGGAGCGGGAGATCGGCGACGACATCGATGCCCTCGACGTCGTCATGACCGCCCGGCATGCGGCGCTCGCCCCATGGTGGCACCGGTACTCGGACGCCGACCGCACGCGAGCCCGGACCCTCCTGGAGCGGATGGGCGTGGGCGACTTCGCGGCGCGCGCCTTCGGGACCCTCTCGACCGGCGAGCGCCGGCGGGTCCAGATCGCCCGCGCCCTCATGCCGAACCCGCGGCTGCTGCTCCTCGACGAGCCGGGGGCGGGCCTGGACCTCGGCGCCCGCGAATCGCTGGTCGAGGATCTCGCGGCCCTGGCCCGGGACGCCTCGCTCGCGGCCATCGTCCTGGTGAGCCACCACGTGGAGGAGATCCCGAAGGGCTTCGGCCACGCCCTCGTGCTCGGCGGCGGCCGGGCGGTTGCGAGCGGGCGGATCGAGGCGGCGCTGGCGTCGGGACCGCTCTCGGCCGCGTTCGGTCGGCCACTCGCGGTCGACCACGTGGACGGCCGGTTCGTGGCCCGGGGGGTCCGAACGCCGTGACCAGGGCGGCGGCGGAGCCCGCGAAGGAGACCGGGCGCACTCGACCTCGGGCTGCCGCGAACGGCATCGGGGGCGTCACGATCGCGTCATCCCGGGTCCGTACGGTGCCGGCATGACCAACTCAGTGAGCCCGCCCGCGCGCGCCGGTGCCGCCCCGCCCGCCGCTCCGCCCGCCGCCGTCGGAGTCCCACGAGCCGGCCGTGCCGGCGCGGCCGGCGCCGGCATCGTGGCGACGGCGAGCGCCATCGCGACCGGTGAGCTGCTGGCCGGTCTCCTGCCCGGTGTTCCGTCGCCGATCCTGGCCGTCGGGCGCGTCGTCATCGACCTCCAGCCGCCTGGAGCCAAGGAGCTCGTGGTCTCGATCTTCGGGACCGCCGACAAGCTGGCCCTCGAGGTCCTCGT
This sequence comes from Chloroflexota bacterium, assembly GCA_004297395.1. GTDB lineage: Bacteria > Chloroflexota > Limnocylindria > Limnocylindrales > CSP1-4 > UBA5189. The sequence goes on from SCUO01000100.1 coordinate 19,762, forward strand.
GCTGGGCGTTGCCCTCGCGATCGGGGCGGTCATCGGGGTCCTGGGGCTGTCGCGGCTGACGGTCGCGTCCGCGCTCGTGGGTGCGTTCGTCGTCGTTGGGGTCGCGGCCGGGCTCCAGGCGCCGGACACGCAGCCGGCCCTCGCGGTCCTCGGCGGCCTGGCCGAGTTCGCGGTCGGATCGACCGTCCTCGATCGACTCCTGCAGCTCATGCGCGCTGCCCCGGCGTCGGCGACCTCGGCGACGACCTCGACCGGTCGCGGCATCGGGCCCGACTGGTCCCGCCGGATGCTCCTCGTCCGCGGCGGCGGTCTCGCGGTTGCGTCGGTCGCGGCCGGCGTCATCGGCCGGCTCCTGCTCGATCGCCAGCGCGTCCCGGCGACCGGCGAGCTGCCCGGCCCGGTGATCGGCGCCGACCTCCCGCCCGGCGCGGATCTCGAGGTCGAGGAGCTGACCCCGATCGTCGTCCCGAATGACGACTTCTACCGGATCGACACGGCGCTCCTCGTCCCGAACGTCGACGTCGATTCCTGGCGCCTCCGGATCCATGGCCTTGTCGACCGCGAGGTCACGCTCGACTACGGCGACCTCACTGACCTCGAGATCGTGGAGCAGTACGTGACGATCGCCTGCGTCTCGAACCGGGTCGGGGGCGATCTCATCGGCAACGCCCTCTGGACCGGCGTCCGGCTGCGTGACGTCCTGGATCTCGCCGGTGTCCGGGCCGAGGCGACCCAGCTGGTGGGGCGATCGGTCGACGGCTGGACCGCGGGCATGCCCCTGAGCTGGATCATGGATCCCGAGCGCGAGCCGATGATCGCCGTGGGGATGAACGGCACTCCCCTGCCCCGCCAGCACGGCTATCCCGCCCGGCTCATCGTTCCCGGGCTGTACGGCTACGTCTCGGCCACGAAGTGGCTGGCCGAGCTGGAGCTGACGACGATGGAGGCGTTCGACGGCTACTGGGTGCCGCTCGGCTGGGCCAAGGAGGCACCCATCCTGACCCAGTCGCGGATCGACCGGCCCAGGCCCGGCGCATCGATTGCCGCAGGTCCGTACACGGTGGCCGGGATGGCCTGGGCGGTGGATCGGGGAATCTCGAAGGTGGAGGTCCAGGTCGACGACGGCGAGTGGCGCGAAGCGTCGCTCTCCACCCCCATCTCGGATGCCACGTGGATCCAGTGGCAGCTCGACTGGCCGGCCGTGGCCGGCGATCACCGGGTTCGGGTCCGGGCCACGGACGGCACGGGCGAGACGCAGACCGAGACGCCGTCGCGACCCGACCCGGACGGCGCCCGGGGCTGGCATTCGGTGAGCTTCTCGGTCGGGTGAGCCCGGCGGCCCGGGCGGTCACCGGGCGGGTTGAGCCGGGTCGCGCTAGATTCGGGCCGTGGTACGTCGCGCGTTCGTCTTCGACCCCCCGGACCGGTTCGTCGCCGGCACGGTCGGGGAGCCCGGCAGCCGAACCTTCTTCCTCCAGGCCCGGGAGGGCAGCCGGGTCGTCAGCGTCATCCTCGAGAAGACCCAGGTCGCCATCCTCGCCGAGCGGCTCGGCAGCCTCCTGACCGAGCTGGACCAGCGCGGCCTGGCCGAGCTCAACCCGGTCCACCTGCCGGACGATGTCGCACCCCTGGACGAGCCGCTCAACGAGGCCTTCCGCGCTGGGACTCTGACCCTCGGCTGGGACGGCGAGCGCCGGAGCGTCCTCATCGAGGCCCGCGCCCAAACCGAGGAGGAGGACGATCCCGAGACGCTCGAGGCGCTCGAGGACCTCGAGGACGACCCCGACGGGCCGGACTTCCTCCGCGTCCGGATCACCGCCGATGCCGCTCGGACCTTCGTGGAGCGGGCGATGCGGGTCGTTCGTGCCGGTCGCCCCCCGTGTCCGCTGTGCGGCAATCCGCTCGATCCCCAGGGGCACATCTGCCCCCGCCGGAACGGCCAGTACGTCCACTGAGCCGGGCGTCCCGGCGGCGGCCGGCGCGTCCCCCGTGCGGGTGACCGACCCGGCGACCCTCGGTGCGCTCCGGGAGGGCGAGCTCGAGGTCCTCGGGCGCCTGCCCGGCTCGACGAACCAGGCCCTCGTGGTCCTCGTCCATCACCCGGCGCTGGCCGAGCCCTTCCACGCCGTGTACAAGGCGATCCTCGCCGAGCGGCCGCTGTTCGACTTCCCGATCGGGACGCTTGCCCGCCGCGAGGTCGCCGCGTTCCTCGTCTCCGAGGCGACGGGTTGGGGCATCGTCCCGCCGACGGTCCTGCGCGACGGTCCGTACGGCGAGGGCATGGTCCAGCAATGGATCCACGGCGACGGGTCGGTGGATCTGGTTGGGCTCGTCACCGGCGACCACGAGCGACTGCGCCCCATGGCCGTGTTCGACGCGATCGTGAACAACACCGACCGCAAGGGCGGCCATCTGGTGCCCATGCCGGACGGCCATATCTACGGTGTCGATCACGGGGTGACGTTCTCGGTCGAGCCCAAGCTCCGGACGGTCCTGTGGGGCTGGATCGGGATGCCGTTCGATGCCGCCGAGCTGGCCGGCCTCGAACGCGTCCGGGACGCCCTGCGGGCCGAGCTGGGGACGGCGCTGCTCGAGCTCCTCGATCCGGCCGAGGTCACGGCCACGAGACGGCGTGTCGCCTCGCTCCTTCGGTTCCGCCGCTTTCCCCGCCCGAACCCCGACTGGCCCTCGATCCCCTGGCCGCCCTTCTGAGCTCGACGGCGCAGGGCCAGCCCGGGGCCGGGACCGGGGACCGGGACCCAGCGACCGGGGCCGGCGACCCAGCGACCGGGGCCGTAACCCAGCGACGCGTGCTGCGCCCGGTGACAGGGCAGACGGCGACTGGTCCCCGTCCTGACCGACAAATCGGTCATCCGTCGAAGGAAGACGGCCCGGCCGCCCTTTGCGTGGTCGATCGACCGATACGTTGGACGGATGAAGGCTGAACCGTCCGATTCCGGCCGGTCCGCGACCGGGCGGGCGAGGTCCTTCGTCGCATGCGGGAATATCGGACAGGAGACTGACGAGGGCTCCAGCGACGCGGCCGAGCCGATGCGCCCAGTGGCGGTCCGCGAGCCGGCGACCGCCGTCCGCAGGGCCCGGCGCGTCCAGGCGCGGTCCGCGAGGCGCCGCGATGCCGCATCATCGCGGCGAGGAGGGACCGTGGGCTCGGCCGACCAGCTGCTCGCGCTCGACGTCGGGACACAGAGCGTCCGCGCCCTGCTCTTCGATCCGCGCGGCGCGCTCGTCGCCTCCGGCCGCGTGCCGATCGAGCCGTACGTCTCGCCGCAGCCCGGCTGGGCCGAGCAGGATCCCGAGGTCTGGTGGTCAGCGATCGGCGAGGCCTGCCGGCGCCTGTGGGCGAACCCGGAGGCACGCTCCGAAGCCGTCGCCGGCGTGGCCCTCACCACCCAGCGAGTCACGATCGTCGTGGCCGACGAGGACGGCCGCCCGCTCCGACCGGCGATCGTGTGGCTCGACCAGCGCCAGACCGAGGGCCTGAAACCGATCGGCGGCCGCTGGGGCGTGGCCTTCCTCGCTGCCGGTGTGACCGAGACGGTCGCCCGCTTCCAGGCCGACGCCGAGGCCAACTGGATCGAGCGCCACGAGCCCGACATCTGGCGTCGCATCCGCCGCTACGGCGTGCTCTCCTCGTGGCTGACCGCCCGCCTCGTCGGCCGCTGGGTCGATTCCTCGGCCGCCCAGGTCGGCTACCTGCCGTTCGACTTCCGGCGCTCGCGATGGGCCGGCAAGCTCGACTGGAAGTGGGAGGTCGCGAGCTTCGACCGATCGTGGCTGCCCGAACTCATCGACCCGACCGGCATCCTGGGCGAGCTGACGACGGACGCCGCGGCCCACCTGGGGCTCCGGCCCGGAGTCCCGCTCATCGCCTCGGCCGGCGACAAGCAGGCCGAGGCGCTCGGAGCGGGCGCCCTCACTCCGGAGATCGCCGCCCTGTCGTTCGGAACCACGGCCACGATCGGGACGACCCACCGCCGCTACCTCGAGGCGATCCCGCTCGTTCCGCCGTACCCGGCCGCGATCCCGGGCGCCTGGTTCGTGGAGCTCCAGGTCCTCCGCGGGTTCTGGATGGTGGAGTGGTTCAAGCGCGAGTTCGGGGCCTCCGAGATCGCCCGGGGCGAAACCCTGGACGTCCCGCCCGAGGCCCTGTTCGAGGAGCTCCTGGCGGCCTCGCCGCCGGGCTCGATGGGCCTCGTCCTGCAGCCCTACTGGATGCCCGGCGTTCGCTATCCCGGGCCCGAGGCGAAGGGCGCGATCGTCGGCTTCGGTGACATCCACGGCCGGGCTCACGTCTACCGGGCGATCCTCGAGGGGTTGGCATACGGCCTCCGCGAAGGCGCCGAGCGGACCGTCCGCAAGAGCGGCGTCCCAATCCGCGAGCTGCGGGTGTCCGGTGGCGGGTCGCAGTCCCGTGCCGCGGTCCAGCTCTTCGCCGACGTCTTCGGCGTCCCGGCGGCGCGCCCGCACACGCACGAAGCGGCCGGCCTGGGCGCTGCGATCGATGCGGCCCTGGGGCTCGGCCTGCATCCCGACGCGGGGACCGCCGGGGCCGAGATGGTCCGGGTCGCCGAGACCTTCGAGCCGAACCGCGAGGCCAGCGCCCTGTATGAGGACCTGTACCGGTCCGTCTACCTCGTCATGTACGACCGGCTTCGACCGCTGTATCGCGAGATCAGGCGGATCACGGGCTATCCGCGCTGACGGCCGTCGCCTCGATGACCTACGGCGCATCCGGTCGCGGCACCGCGGCACCGCCGACTGCTATTCCGAGCTCGCCGTCGCTGTGCGGATCGGGCGCTCGAAGACGAGCAGCCGCCACCAGCCCACGGCGGTGATCGGCCCGGCGGGCTCCAGGCCCGCCGCCGCCGCCGCGGCGCTGACCCGCTGGTGGGAGTGAGCGTAGGCGCGGTAGGCGTTGCGGGTCAGGCGATACCAGGTGTTGCCGACGGCGATGACCGCCCGGACCGGCCAGGCGTCGGGCGGGATCGTGATCGCGAGCCGGTGCCGCGTCCGGGCCGCCGCGAGGCCCACGAGCCGCTCAACATCGCCGTAACAGCAGACCACCCGGTCGAGGGCCACGAGGTCGGCGGCCTCGATGCCTGAGGCGAGCGTCACGAAATCGCCGTGCTCGAACCGGACGCGGTCGACAACCCCCGTCCGTTCGGCCTCGGAACGGGCGGCCTCGAGATACGGCCGCGAGGCATCGACATCGATGGCGCTGGCTGCGCCCCGGGCGAGCAGCTGCTGGTGGACGGCACCCACCCCACCGCCGATGTCGAGGACCGTTCGGCCCTCGGCGCCCTCGCGGGCGAGAGCCTCGGCGATCGCCCGGGAGGCGCGACCGGGACCCTTGCGCCGGTACTCGCGCAGCTCGCGCTGGGCCAGCGCGCCATCGAAGGCGGCGTCGTAGCACGAGGCGCAGCACTGTTCCCGCACGGCCCGGAGCGTACCCCGGCCGAGCGGCCCGGAAAAGCCCCGAATCGAGGCTAGGCCCGGACCTCCTGGCGCATGAACCAGACGTAGGCCGCCGCGAAGCACAGGGCGGTCATCGCGACCAGGGCGACGACGTGCGGCCAGATGAGCAGGACGCTCTGGTCGAAGGCCAGGTACTGGCCCTGGATCTGCTGGCCGAGCTGCTCGTACTGATCGATCGTCGCGGGCGTGGTCACGGTCGTCACGTCGGGACGGAGCAGGACCGCCGAGGCCTCCTGGTAGAGGGTCAGCGGCAGGAGTCGCTGGATCGTCTCGGACAGCCCGGTCAGGCCCAGGAACTCCTCCAGGCTGCCGGCGCTGGCCACCGGGGCGAGGACCCCGGCGATCGCCCCGACGACCAGGCTGCCGAAGATGGCGATGGCGATCCAGATCCCGAAGCCGGCCAGGGCCGCGTTGGCGGCCCGTCGCATCGCGACCGACAGAACCAGCCCGAGGGCCAGCCACAGGCCCACCCAGACGACGGTGATGGCATACCAGGCCACGAGCCTGATGATGTCGTCGCCGCTCGGCACGATCCCGAGCCGGAACATGCCGAAGCCCGAGATGATCGCGAAGACCGAGAACATGACCAGGGCGATGACCGCCAGGCCGGCGGCGAACTTGCCATTGATGACGTCATCGCGGTAGATCGGCTGGGACAGGAGGCGCGGCAGCGTCCCGTCGGCGCGCTCGCTGTTGATGGCGTCGAAGGCGAAGGCCACGCCGAGGAGCGGGGCCACGATCGCCACGAACGTCAGGACGTTCGGGACCGGACTGTCGCTCTGGGTCAGGAGGAAGAGCAGGAGGAACGCGCCGCGGGTGTCGGTCAGGCGGTTGGCCACATCCCGGATCGCGTCCGTGGCGAGGTAGATCGGGACGATCGTCGCGGCCCCGAGGACGAGGAGCAGGATCACGAAGCGGGCGCTCACCAGGTGATCGGCGAGCTCCTTGCGGGCGACGATGATCCAGCCCGCCCGGCGTCGCGGCTCGACCCGGCGAGGGTGCTGGACCTCGGCAGCTGCCTCGGCGGTCATGCGCTGGTCTCCTCGCTGCGCGCATCGACGCTCTCGTCGATGCGATCGTCGGCGCCTTCGTCGGCGTGTTCGTCCGCGTGTTCGTCGGCACGCTCGTCGATGGTCTCGTCGACGGCGAAGCCCCGGCTCATGCCGGCGACCGCCGCCCGGTAGATGTCCTCGAGCGAGGGCTCGAGCTCGTGCAGCCCGGTCAGCCGGAGGCCGTGGCGGGCGGCGGTCTCGACGATCGCCTCGCGCGCGGCGGCCGACCCGCCCGACGGACGGACGGCGATCCGCCACGTGCCCGTGCCGGCATCCAGGGCCGCATCGGTGATCCCATCGATGGCCCGAAGCGCCGGGCCGGGATCCGGGGCGTCGGGCTGGAACGTCGCCTCCAGGTGGGCCGCGCCGTCGCCGAACGTCGCAGCGAGCTCGGCCACCGTGCCGACCCCGATGAGCCGCCCGTGGGCAAAGATGCCGACCCGGTCGCAGACGGTCTGGACCTGGTCGAGGAGGTGGCTGGAGAGCAGGACGGTCATGCCGCGCTCGCGGACGAGCCGCCGAAGGAGTTCGAGGATCTCGATGACGCCGATCGGGTCGATCGAGGCCGTCGGCTCGTCGAGGATGAGGACGTCCGGGTCCTTGATCAGGGCGTCGGCGATGCCGAGCCGCTGGATCATGCCCCGCGAGTACGTGTCGGTCCGGCCGTCTGCCCGGTCCGTCAGGCCGACCTGGGCGAGGACCGCATCGATGTGGGCCTCGGCGTCGGCGCCGCCGAGGCCGTTGAGGCGGGCCGTGTAGCGGAGGTTCTCGCGGCCCGTCATGTTGCCGTAGAAGCCGACGGCATCCGGCAGGTAGCCGACCTTGCGCTTGACCTCGAGCGGGTGGCGAGCCGGGTCGAGACCGACGACCCGCGAGCTGCCGCCGCTCGGCTCGGTCAGGCCGAGGAGCATGAGGATCGTCGTCGTCTTGCCGGCCCCGTTCTGGCCGAGGAGGCCGAAGATCTCGCCGCGCCGGACCTCGAGATCGAGCGCGTCGACCGCGATCCGGGCGCCGTAGTGCTTCGTCAGCGCCCGGGTCCGGATCGGCGACGCGGTGTTGCCGGCCTCCGATGTCCCGCCGCGGCGTCGCCGCGAGGGACGGGTGGCGGTGGTCATCCGACTACCGCCGGCCGTAGCGCTGGAAGACCCACCAGACACCGCCGATGACGGCGATGATGAGGGCGCCGCCGACGATGCCCCAGATGATCGAGGTCTCGACCGCATAGCGGATCTCGATCGAATCGCGGGTCGACTGATCGCCCGCGGCGGTCAGGGTCACCACGTAGTCGCCGGCGATGGCCGAGCCCGAGGGCGTGATCTGGGCGCTGATCGTCTCGCTCGCGCCGGCCTCGATCGACGGGATGGTCGCCTTGTCGAAGGTCACCTCCCAGCCCGACGGGGCCGAGCCGGTCACGTTGACGTTGGTGACCGCCGCCGTGCCGGTGTTCGTGACCGTGAATGTGAACGGCGTGGCGCTGCCGGCGTTGCCGCGACCGTTGAGCGGCGCGCCGTCGACCGTGGCCACGACGAGGCTGTACGAGCCGGTGATCTCGACGGACAGGTCGTTCACCAGGGTCTGGCCGCCGATGCTCGTCGCCACCTGGATCGGGTACGTCCCGGCATCGACGTCCTCGGGCGGCTCGACCGCGACCGTCACGCCGGCCGTCGAGTTGGCCTTGACGAGGGCCGACGCTGCCTGGCTCTGGCCGGTGAGGGTGGTGTTCACCGTCCAGCCGGTCGGTCCGACGCCGGTCGCCGAGTACGTCTGGTCCTCGGTCGTGTCGTTGACGACGGTCAGGCTGAAGCTGAAGGTCTGGGTGCTCGGGCCACGAAGCGCGGGGATGTCGTTCCTGATCGAGATCGCGCCGGTGGCATCCTGGTCCACCCGGACGTCCAGGACCAGCTCGACCGTCTCGGCCGCCGTCCGGCCGGTGAGGGTCATGCTCGTCGTCCCGGAGGCATCGGCCGGCACCTTCAGGTCGACCCGGATCTCCGTTGGGTCGATGCCGTTCGTCTCGACCGCGTCGATCACGAATCCGCCGCCGTGCAGCTTGGCCTCCCAGGCCTCGGGGGCGCCCGCGAGGGCCAGCCCGACCCGCTGGGGGGTCGTCGTCGCGACCTCGACGTTGAAGCTGACGCTGGCGCCCGGGGCCACGACGATGGCGGGATAGGGCGTGGTGATCGTCAATGGATCGGCGGCGAGGGCCGTGGGGGCGGCAACGCCGAGGGCGAGAGCCCCGGCCGTCGCGAGGGTTGCCAGGCGCCTGGCCATGCGCCGCCCCGAACCCGGCCCGGTGGACCCGAATTCGCTCGACGTCGGGTGGCCGCTCGGCCACCGGCTCACGATGCTCGCCACAAGTCTCCTCCAGCGTCTTCTCGCCGTTCACGCTCGGCCGTTGGCGGCGCCCGCGTCGGGGCGCCTGCCGCAGTCGGCCCTCTGTCGATCCCGCGCGGGGCATCGCCTCCCGTGAGGTGCCGTGCGGGACGGAATCTGCATCGGCGGGGCCGCGAGCGCAACTGCGGCCGGATGAAAACTCGATTGCGAGACCGCAATCGAGCCGGTCGGCTCCCACCAGGGGTCCAGAGGTCCGGTTGACAGGATCGCCGATCTGCCGCCATGCTGCTGTGGACAACGAGATCCGCCGAGACGGCCGCAGGTCAGAGCATCGACCGAATCTACCAATCGGAATCGACTCGCTCCCGCGATCGCCGACCCTCGATACCGGATCAGCCCATCGCCCGATACGCTCATCACGCGTCGTCGAGCACACGCGACCGCAGGCCAGGCCCATCACGCCCGGCGGTGCGGCCAGAAGGAATCACTCAGCTCATGCTCTCGCGATCCCAGCACACGTTCACCGTTGGACGTGCCGCCTCCATGCGTCGCCTCCGACGGCGCGTCACCGGCTCCGGTCGGCTCTTCTGCAGCACCAACGGCTGCGCCAGCTTCCTCGAGATCGACGTCGACCGCCACGAGGCGATCTGCCCGGTCTGCGGCTACCGGCGCCAGCTCAACTAGGCGCGCCGCGCTGCGCTCAGCCCGGGCCCGGACTGGCCCGCGTGACTGGACGCCTGGCATGGCACATCCCGCCCGGGCGCCTCGCCCTGAGCGTTTCCCCCGCGCGTTGCCGGATGCCATCCCCGAGAGCGTGTGATCGGCCGGCCCACGCCCCCGACGGTACAGCCGACTGCAACAGCCCCTGGTGACGCCGATTCCCAGGACGATTCGGGTCCTCGGAACCCTCCTGACCGTTCGCCCCGAGGCCTCGGCCGGTCTAGCGCCATCCCGGCGGGCAAACGACATGGAGCGCACCCGGAAAGGCGCCCACGCGCCGCGTGGCGACGAGCCGCCCCGCGCCATCCGGGCGGGCAGGTGACGACAGGACTACCGCGGCCAACGCCCCCGCGGGCGAGTGACGGAACGCCCCCGCGGGCGAGTGACGGCTGGGCCGGCCACACGCCCGTCCGGCGCAACCACGCCCTCCCGGCCTCGACGCATCGGCGATGATCGGCCCGTGAAATCGCTCGATCGCGCTCGCCTAGCCACGCTCATGGCCGTCGAGGAGCGGTCGTTCATCGACCGCCACCCCCGCGCCCTGGCCCTCCACGAACGCGCCACCCGTTCGTTGCTGGCCGGCGTCCCGATGAACTGGATGGTCCGCTGGGCCGGGGCATTCCCGCTCTACGTGGAGGCGGCCGAGGGCGCCCACTTCACCGACGTCGACGGCCACGAGTACATCGACTTCTGCCTCGGCGACACCGGGGCCATGGCCGGCCACGGGCCGGCGCCGACGATCGCGGCGGTCGAGCGCCAGCTCCGGCGCGGGATCACGACGATGCTCCCGACCGAGGACGCGATCTGGGCCGGCGAGGAGCTTGGTCGCCGCTTCGGCCTGCCGCTGTGGCAGTTCACGATCACCGCCACCGACGCCAACCGCTTCTCGCTGCGGCTGGCCCGACTCATCACCGGCCGGCCGCTCGTCGCGGTCCACGACCGGAACTACCACGGGACCGTCGACGAGACGTTCGCCTGGCTGACCGCGGACGGCCGGGTCGAGTCGCGCGAGGGCAACGTCGGACCCCAGGTGGATCCGGCGCTGACGACCCGGGTCGTGCCGTTCAACGACCTGCCGGCCCTCGAGCGGGCGCTGGGCGACCAGCAGGTCGCCGCCCTCCTCATCGAGCCTGCCCTCACGAACGTGGGCATCGTCCTGCCCGAGCCGGGCTACCTCGAGGGCGTCCGCGAGATCACCAGGCGCACCGGCACGATCCTCATCCACGACGAGACGCACACGATCTGCGCCGGCCCCGGCGGCGTGACCGGGGCGGGTGGCTACTCGCCGGACATGCTCGTCATCGGCAAGACGATCGGCGGCGGCATCCCGGCGGCGGCCTACGGCATGACGGCCGAGGTCGGGGCCCGGGTCATCGAGATGAGCCCCGAGGAATCGGCCGACGTCGGCGGCATCGGCGGGACGCTCGCCGGCTACGCGCTGTCGCTGGCCGCGATCCGGGCGACCCTCGGCGAGGTCCTGACGGCGGAGGCCTTTGCCCGGATGATCCCCCTTGCCGAGCGCTGGGAGGCCGGGGCCAACGACGTCCTCACCCACCACGAGGTGCCCTGGCACGTCACCCGCCTCGGCGCCCGGGCCGAGTACCACTTCATGCCCACCCGGCCCCGGGACGGGATGGAGCAGTGGCGCCACGCTGACGCCGACCTGGAGCGATTCCTCCACCTGTGGGCGATGAACCGGGGCGTCCTCATGACGCCCTTCCACAACATGGCCCTCATGTCGCCCGCCACGACCACGGCCGATGTGGACCGCCACACCGAGGTCTTCGAGGCGGCGGTTCAGGCGCTGTTCGCGGGGTCCGCGGAATGAAGCTCCTGAGGTTCCGGCGAACGCCGGACCCGGACCTGTCCACGCCCCTGCATCCCGACGATCCACCGTTCGAATACCGGCGCGAGGATCGCTACCACGACATCGTCTCGAACGACGTGTACGCCCGAACGAGGACGGGCAAGAAGTGGCACCGCATCCATCACGTCGGGTACTCGTTCGTCGACCACGCCAACGCCCGGCTCAGGAGCTACGGGCGGAGCTATGCCTTCGTATGCGGCGGCGCGGCTTCCGAGTTCGAGCCGAACGAGGCATGGGAGTTCTCGCCGACGCCGATCCGGACGGACGCTCCACCGAGTGCCGATCTCTGCCGCGCGTGCCGGCTGTCAGACGAGACGCACGGCAAGGGCACGACCCCGAACGTCTACCGCTGGGATCGCTGAGCGCCGGGGATCACGCCGGGCCGTTGTCCCCATGCAGGCGATCGAGCGCCGCGAGCTCGGCCTCGAGGTCCAGCTGCCGCCGATGCTGGCGTTCGGTCGGCGCCTCCAGGTTGACCCGCAGGATCGTTGCATTCGCCGCGCGGACGATCTCGCTCAGCTCGTCGCGGTCCCGCTTCCGCCCGATGGCCGACGACCGCGGCGCCCGCTCCAGGACCGCGTCACGGCGCGCCAGCAGCGCCCGGACCTCCTTGTCGGCCTCGATCCAGGGTGGCGCGAAGTTCGCGTTCTTGAGCACCCGGTAGGCGAGGGCCCACTCGCCCGCGGCGGAATCGTCGACCAGCGGCAGGCGCTCGCCCTGGTGGGGCAGGTCGTCGAAGGCGCCGGCCTTCTGGGCCTCCCGAATCTGCCTGTCGATGAGGCTCTCCCGGGACGGCGCCAACGGATTGCGGAGATCGGGGCGCTCCTCCGCCATGACCGCGCCATCGTAGCGGGAGCGTCGACGACGGTGAACCTGCCGCCGAACCGGCGGACATCGGTCGTGCCAGGCAACGTGGCATGGACCCCGGCTAGAGTGGGCCCCAGTGCAGCGACATGAGGACGGGACGCTCGTCGTCTCGGCCACGGATCTCGTCGGCTTCCTTGAGTGCGACCACCTGGTCAGCCTCGAGCTGGCGCGCGCCCGCGGCGAGGTCGAGCGGCCGTTCCACGCCGATCCCCAGCTGGACCTCCTGCGGAAGCGGGGCTACCAGCACGAGCAGGCGGAGATCGCGCGCCTGACGGCCGCGGGCCGGACGGTCGTGGAGATGACCCGCCGCGACCCGAAGACGCCCGCCGAGCTGCGCGAGGCCGAGGCCGAGACGGTCGCCGCGATGCGAGCCGGCACGGACGTCATCTTCCAGGCGACGGTCTTCGACGGCCGCTGGCGCGGCCACCCGGACTTCCTCATCCGGCGCGACGATCGCCCATCCGAGCTTGGGCCCTGGAGCTACGACGTCGCGGACACCAAGCTCGCAAGCCACGTCAAGGCCGCGGCCCTCCTCCAGATGTGCGTCTACGCCGACCGGCTCCACCAGCTCCAGGGCGTGGCCCCGGAGACGCTCTCGGTCGTGACCGGCGACGCGACCTCGCATCCCTACCGCTATGACGACTACGCCGCCTACCATCGCGCCGCCAAGGCCCGCTTCGAGGCCCGGATCTTCGGGCCGGCCGCGGGGGCGCCCGGCAGCGACGCGGCGAAGACGCCGGCGACCTACCCCGAGCCCGTGGCCCACTGCGACATCTGCCCGTGGTGGACGATGTGCATGGATCGGCGGCGGGCGGATGACCACCTCTCGATCGTTGCCGGCGCCACGAAGGTCCAGCGTCGCAGGCTCGTCGACGGCGGCGTCCCCACCGGCACTGCGCTGGCGACGCTCGATGCCGGCCACGCGGTACCGAAGGTGGCCCCGCGGATCCTGGACCGGCTGCGCCGCCAGGCAGCCCTCCAGCTCGAGCAACGCCGGACCGGGATCCATCGCTTCGAGCTCATCGCGCCGGACCCGGACAACCCCGGGCTGGGCCTGGCCGCGCTGCCCGAGCCCTCGGCCCTGGACGTGTTCTTCGACCTCGAGGCGGATCCGCTGGCGATGGACGGCGGCCTCGAGTACCTCTTCGGCTGGACCGAGGCCGGGCCGGGCGGCGAGCCCATCTATCACGAGACGTGGGCCCATGACCGGGCGGCCGAGAAGGCCGCCCTCGAGGCGTTCATCGACCTCGTCATGGAGCGGCGCGCCCGCGATCCCGGGATGCACGTCTACCACTACGGTGGCTACGAATCGGGGGCCCTCAAGCGCCTCATGCAGCGGCACGCCACGCGCGAGGACGAGATCGACGTCCTGCTCCGGGCCGGTGTCCTCGTCAACCTCTACGACCACGTCGTCCGCCAGGCGATCCTGGCCAGCGTCGAGAGCTACTCGATCAAGCGCCTCGAGGTCTTCTACCTGCCCCAGCGCGAGGGCGGGATCACGAACGCCGGCTTCTCGATCGTTGAGTACGAACGCTGGATCGAGGCGCGGCGACCCGACATCCTCGAGGCCATCGCGGCCTACAACCGCGACGACTGCATCTCCAACCTGGAGCTGCGCGACTGGCTCGAGGAGCGACGTGTCCAGGCGCTCGCCGAGCACCCCGACTGGTACCCGGACGGCGTCGTCCCCCGACCCGGCCTGAAGGACGGCGAGCCGCCGAAGGACCTGGCGGAAGCCCAGGCGCTGACGCGCGAGCGCGAGGACCGGCTGCGGGCGGGCCTGCCGGCCGGCCGCGAGGACCGGAGCGAGGCCGAGCAGGCGCGCTGGCTGCTCGCCGCGCTGCTCGACTGGAACCGGCGCGAGGCGAAGCCCCAGTGGTGGGACCAGTTCCGCCTCCGCCGGGCCGACCTCGACGAGCTCATCGCCGATGCGTCCGCGCTCGGCGGCCTCACCTTCCTGGAGGAGCTGGGACCGCTCAAGCAGTCTGTCCTCCGGCGCTATCGCTTCGATCCGGACCAGGACACCAAGATCGATGTCGGCCGGAGCGTCCACGCCCTCGGCCCGGATCCCGACGAGGAACCCTTCGGGGCCGAGGTCATCGACCTCGACCCGATCGCCGGGACGGTGGACATCAAGGTCGGCCGGGCCGCGCCGCACCCGCGGGCCCTCATCCCCACCGGCCCGGTCCGTACGGACGCCCAGTGGCGCGCCCTCGGCCGGCTCGCGGACCACGTGATCGAGCACGGCATCGAGGGACCGGGGCGTCTCCGCGCCGCCCGCGACCTGCTCCTTCGGGTCCCGCCCCGGATCAAAGGCGTCGATGGCGGCTCGGTGTTCCTGCCGGACGGCGCCGACGCGCTCGCGACCGCCCGCCGCTTCGCCGTGGCCCTCGACGAGACCGTCCTGCCGATCCAGGGCCCGCCGGGAACAGGCAAGACCTACACCGCGGCGCGGATGATCCTCGACCTCGTGGCCCGCGGCCGGAAGGTCGGGCTGACCGCCCAGTCGCACCGGGTCATCGGCAACGCCCTCGAGAAGATCGTGGAGGCGGCTGCAGAGGAGGGCGCCCAGCTCCGGATCGCCCAGAAGGCCGGCACGGACGACCTCGCCGCGCTGGCCGAGGGCATCGTTCGGGTCACCACGAACGAGGCCGTCGCCGACGGCCTGCGGGCCGGCACGTTCGACGTCGTCGGCGGGACCGCCTGGCTGTGGGCCCGCGAGGAGCTCGCCGGCGCGGTCGATGTCCTGTTCGTCGACGAGGCCGGCCAGTTCTCGCTGGCCAACGCCCTCGCGGTCGCCGGGGCGGGCGCGTCGCTGGTGCTGCTCGGCGATCCCAACCAGCTGCCGCAGGTCTCCAACGGCACGCATCCCGAGGGGGCGGAGGCCTCGGCCCTGGAGCACCTCGTCGGCGACGCCCGGACGATCGCCCCGGACCGGGGGCTGCTCCTCGGGACGACGTATCGCCTGCATCCGGACATCAACGACTTCGTCTCGCCGGCCTTCTACGACGGCCGCCTGGACACGGACGCGGCGAACGCCCGCCAGGCGCTGGCTCCAGGCCGGCTCGTCGGCGGGACGGGCGTGCGCCACGTCCGGATCGACCACCTCGGGGCCGGCAACCGGTCGCGAGAGGAGGCCGCCTGGGTGGTCGAGGCGATCGAGGCCCTCGTCGACCGGCCGTGGGTCGACCGCCACGGCCGGGATCGGCGCCTGGCGATCGACGACGTCCTCGTCGTCGCCCCGTACAACGCCCAGGTCGCCGAGATCGGCCGGCGCGGCGAGGCCCGCCTGGGCGCCAGGCCGAACGTCGGGACGGTCGACAAGTTCCAGGGCCGGGAGGCGCCGGTGGCGATCTATTCGATGACCACCTCGACCCCCGAGGACGCGCCCCGCGACATCGAGTTCCTGTACTCCGCCAACCGCTTCAACGTGGCGGTCTCGAGGGCACGGGGCCTGGCGGTGCTCGTCGCCAACCCGGCGCTGCTTCGGGTCGCCTGCTGGACGCCCGAGCAGATGCGGCTCCTCAACATCCTGTGCCGCTTCGTCGAGATCGCCACGCCCATCGACCTCGAAGGCCGGCCCGTCGCCCTGCGTGGCGTGGAGCGGTACGAGCCGCTGAACCTCGGCCTCTGAGCCGGGTATCGTTCCGCGGATGCCCGAGCTCTCCCCCGTCGCCCTGCGGGCCGCCCGCCGCCGTGCCCGCCTGAGCCTCGTTGCGGGCGTCGCCCTCGGAAGCACCGGCCACATCGCCGCGGTCACGGTCGCCACGATCGTGGCCAAGGACATGCTCGGCTCGGCGACGCTGGCCGGGGCGCCCGGCGCGACGGTCGTCGGCGGGGCGGCGATCGGCTCGGTCGTGCTGTCGGCGCTCATGGCCCGGCGCGGTCGCCGGACCGGCCTCGTCGCGGGCTACGCGATCGGCGTCGGCGGCGCGCTCGTCGCCACGGCGTCCGTGCTCCTTGCCTCGTTCCCGCTGCTGCTGCTGGGCACGCTCTTCATCGGTTTCGGCAACACGTCGAACCAGCTCTCGCGCTACACCGCCGCCGACCTCGTGCCGGCCGACCGGCGGGCCTCCGCCATCGGGACCGTGGTCTGGGGAGCCACCGTCGGCTCCGTCGCGGGGCCCTGGCTCGTGCCGATCTCGAGCGACCTCGCCGCGGCCGTGGGGCTGGCCCCGCTCGCCGGCCCGTACCTCGTCCCGGTCGCATTCGTCACGATCGCGGCGGTCCTGTCGTTCGTCCTGCTTCGCCCCGACCCCTACGACATCGCCGATGAATCGGCGCCGCGGGCCCGCGAGGCCGAGCCGGTCGGCGGGGCGCTCACGCTCCGGGCGACCCTCCTGCGGCCCGGGGTGATGGTCTCGATCGTGGCCCTCATCGCGGGCCAGTTCGTGATGGTCCTGATCATGACCATGACGCCGCTCCACATGACCCAGCACGGCCACAACCTCGGGGCGGTCGGCGCGGTCCTGTCGGCCCACACGCTCGGCATGTTCGCCCTGTCGCCCCTCTCGGGCCGCCTGACCGAGCGCCTCGGCGCGGTCCGCACGATCGTCCTCGGGACCGTCGTCCTGGGCGGCTCATCCGTCATGGCCGCCGCCGCTCCCCCGACTGGCGGCGACCTCCTCCTGGTGGCCCTGTTCCTGCTCGGCCTGGGCTGGAACCTGGGCTTCGTGGCCGGCAGCACGCTGCTGTCCGAGCAGCTCGAGATCCACGAGCGGACCCGCGTCCAGGGCGTGGCCGACGCCCTCATCTGGAGCAGCGCCGCGGCGGCGAGCCTCGGTTCCGGGGTCATCATGGCGATCACCGGATACGCCGCCCTCGGCGTCCTTGGCGCCGGCTGCGTGGTCATCCCGATCGTCGCCCTGCGCGCGAACGCCGCGGCCCTCCGGGACCGCCGCCGGGCGGACGGAGCCGCAGACGGGGGCTGAGGCTCAGCGGTCCAGGTCGAGGAACCGCAGGACGTCGGGATGGTCGTCGGTGATCGGATCGATCCCGGTGGGAGGGATGGGCTGCCAGCCCAGGCCACGGAACCGAGCGGCCGTCGCCGGATCGGCGGTGGCGACGACCCAGATCGACGGGCTTGCGCCGTGGGTCGCCCGGTCCTCCGCTGTCGGGGCGTAGCGCCGCTCCAGGACGACCATGCCCAGCCGGTCGGCGGCGGCGCCGATCGCCGGGGCCAGGTCGTAGTAGCGGTTCGAGACGTGGATCGCGAGCAGGCCGTCGGGCCGGAGGACCCGCTTGTCGTCGAGGAGCGCTTCGATCGTCAGGAGGTGGCCCGGGACCGCGTCCGACGAGAAGGCGTCGAGGATCAGCAGGTCGAACGATTCGCCGGGCACGTCGCGCAGCGACAGGCGGGCATCGCCCAGGACGATCCGGATGGCCGCCGGAGCGTCGTCGAGGTAGCTGAAGTAGCGCGCATC
The DNA here is from genome assembly GCA_004297395.1 of Chloroflexota bacterium. Classification (GTDB taxonomy): domain Bacteria; phylum Chloroflexota; class Limnocylindria; order Limnocylindrales; family CSP1-4; genus UBA5189. The sequence goes on from SCUO01000100.1 coordinate 37,521, forward strand.
GGTGGCGACCCGGACGACCACGGGATCGATCTCGAAGTACGTGATCGAGTAGCCGGGCCTGGCGTAGGCGGCGATGCCCCCTGCGCCCAGCCCGGTGATCGCGACGGCAGCCTCGGGATGCCCCTCGTCGACGGTCGCGAAGATGTCGCCCAGCGGGCCGCTCCGGGCGTAGTAGAAGGTCGGCTGGGCCGCTGCGAGGGGATCTGTCGCCTGGACGCCGTGGACGGTCGTCCCGTTCATGAGCTGGATCCAGCGGCCGTCGATGCTCGGCGTCACCTCCGTGACCCCGAAGAAGCTCCGATCGCGGAACAGCGTGGGCGCCGGCAGGACGAACGTCGCCAGGACGAGGACGACGGCCGTCGAGAGGGCGAGGAAGCGGGCCGGCGCGCCCACGAGGAGGACGAGGCCGCCGACGAGGAACCAGCGGATCGCCGCCTCGGTCGCGATCGACCCGCCGACGGTCAGGATCACCCCGAGGACAGAAGCCGCGGCCGCGTAGGGCAGGACTCGCGCGCCCGCGCCCCGAAAAAACGGGCTGAGATCGAGCCCCCGGCGGCGGTCACCCGCCTCGGCGGCAGTCCGACGACCCGTCCCCGGCGCCGGCGATCCCGTCACCGCGAGGGCGATGAGGGCGCCGACGAGCAGGAGCGGGTACTCCCAGACGCCGTCGAACGCCAGCGGCGCAACGACCGCGACGAGGGCGCCGCCAGTGACGCCACCGACCGACTGGACGAGGTAGAACTCGGTCAGCCGCGACGGCGCCGGGCGGTCCCCGGCCAGCCGTCCGTGGAGGGCGGTCGCGACGATCGCCAGTCCGCCCCATTCGAGGGCGATGAGCGGCAGGATCGGCCAGCCGCCGGCCGATCCGATCGGCGTCCAGAGGAGCGTGACGACAGCCGGGGCCAGGGCGACTGCCAGGGGGACGAGCCGCCGGCCGCGCTCCGAGAAGGCGATGATGAACGAGCCGAGATACACCGCCAGCGGGCCGATCCACAGGAGGGGCGCGGCGATGAGGTCGGCGGCGATGAAGGTCGTGACCGCCGCGAGCAGGCCCGAGGGCACGGCCGCGAGGAGCACCCACCGCAGCCGGCGTGGCCAGCCGATCTCGGACTCGGCGCCGACCACCCCTTGCCCGTCCCGACCCTCGTCCGTCCGGTCCACCGGCCCCGCCGGCTCCACCGCCGGTCCGGTCCTTCGCGCCGAAGCCGCCGCGATGATCGCCAGGATCGCGCACAGGGCGCCGAACCCGACCGCCCACAGCTGGCCCTGCCGGGACAGGCCAACGACTGGCCCGATGACGAAGGGATACGCAAGGAGCGCCGCGAGCGACGCCGCATTGCTCACCGCATACAGCCCGTACGGGTCGCCGCCACGGGCCCGGCTCCCCTGACCCGGCACCCCGTCCACGCCGTCCGCGCCGTCGACCCCGTCGACGCCGGCTGTGCCATTCAGACCGGCGCTCGACGTCCGCCTGGCCGCGTACCACGCCGACAGCAGCGGCGTCGTGGCGGTCAGGACGATGACCGGCGGTCCGATTGCCGCGACGAGGATCCGCAGGACGTCGAGGGCCTCGGGCAGGTCGGCTGTCCGCAGGTCGGCCTGCCGGACCGGCATGAGGACCAGCCAGGCGAGCGCGATGGCGGCCAGCAGGACGTGGAGCACGGCCCCCCGCCGGATCCCGAGCCGGGTCACCGACAGGTGCCCGTACAGGTAGCCGATCAGGACCGCGCCCTGGAAGAAGACGAGCACCGTCGCCCAGACGGCGGGAGTGCCCCCGAAGACCGGCAGCACGACCTGGCCGATGAGCGGCTCGACCCAGAACAGGAGGAACGCGGAAAGGGCGATCGCGCCCCCGAACACGGCCACGCGCGGATGGTCGCACAGTCGATCCCCGCGACCTACCCCCTCGGGCTCGGAAGCGTTGACGCCGGGCAAGGGGTCGGGGCCGTGGTGAACGCGATGTCGTCCGTCGCCCTGGATCTGCGGGTGCGTGGCCTGGGCCGGCTCAGGACCCGGGCGCGAGCTCCCGCACCACCCAGGCGGCCAGGACTCGCGAGCAGGCGACGACATCGTCGAGGGGCACGAACTCGTCGGCGCTGTGGGCGACGGCGACATTGCCAGGCCCGAAGATCACGGTCGGGGTCGCGCCCTCGTTGACGAGCAGCCGCATGTCGGCCCCGTACGGCTCGCCGAGGAAGCGCGGCCGGCGCCCGAGCGTCGCCTCGACGGCATCGGCCAGCGAGACCGGCAGCGGGTGGTCGTCGGCGACGCGGGCCGACGAGAAGCGGCCGCCGACGAGCTCGACCGTCGGCGGGTGGTCGCGCAGGAAGGGGTCGGTGCGGGCGGCCTCGGCGATGACCCGCCGGAGCCGGACCTCGGCGTCGCGCCAGCTCTCGCCGAGAGCCACACCGTAGCGGCCGTCGGCCACGATCCGGTCCATGACCGTCGAGGCCCAGTCACCGCCGGAGACCATGCCGACGATCGTCGGGTAGGGCAGGCCCAGGGCGGTCATGAGCGGGTCGGTCTCGGCGGCGTTGCGGGCGGCCTCATCGACCTCGAGGGCCCGGACGAGGACCATCAGCCCGTCGAGCGCGGAGACGCCCTCGCGCCGCATCGAGGCGTGCGCCGCCCGGCCCGGGACGGTGAGCCGGAAGGTGATCGCGCCGGCGTGGGCGACGACGACGTCGAGATCGGTCGGCTCGGTGATGACCGCCATGTCACCCGCGACACCGGCCCGGATCGCGGCGAGCATGCCCTGGCCCCCATCCTCCTCGGACGGGACGAACGCCACGACGAGCTCGCCGTCGAGGCCGCCCGCCGCGCCCGTCGTGACGAGCGCCCGAACGGCGCCGAGGATCGCGGCACAGCCGCCCTTCATGTCGACCGCGCCGCGACCGAAGAGCCGCCCGTCGCGGACCTCCGCGCCCCACGGGTCCACCGTCCAGGTCGAGGGATCGCCGATCGGCACGACATCGGTGTGGCCGACGAGCAGGAGCCGCCGACCACCGCTGCGACCCAGCCGCCCGACGACGACCGGGAGCTCGGTCCGGGGCATCTCCTGGCCGGGCCAGTCCGGATCGGACCGGGCAAATTCCGCCGGGTCGGTCTCGATCCGCTCGACGGCCACGCCAAGTTCGGTGAGGATCGTGGCGACGACGTCCTGGACCGCCTGCTCGTCGCCCGTAACGCTGGGGGTGCGGACGAGGCGCCGAAGGTCATCGACGAGTCGCTCCCGGTCGACCGCCGGAGCGGCGGCCTCAGCCACGGAGGATCGGTCGGGTCATGCAGGTCGGCCCGCCGGAGCCGTTGATCCCGATCTCGAAGGCCGGGTAGGTGTGGACCTCGCAGCCCGCAGCGGCCATTGCCGCGGCGGTCGCCGGGTTGCCCTCGGCCGCCACGACGACGCCGGGCCGGATCGCGAGGACGTTGCAGCCCAGGGTCCCGAACTCCTCCTCGGGCACCGGGATCGTCCGGATGCCGAGCTCGCCGAGGAGCTCCCAGAGGCCGACCGGCAGGAGCGGCTCGAACACGACCGCGAGGTCGTCGGCCAGCGGCGAGATGACCGACAGGAGATGGATGAGCTCGGCCGGCCCACGCCAGTACGGGACGTCGAACACCCGCACGTCGCCGCCGACGATCGCCCCGAGCTGGCGGACGCCCTCGCTGTTCGTTCGGAGGGTCCGCCCGATGCACAGCAGGTCCGGGCGGAGCCAGAACGTGTCGCCGCCCTCGATCGTCCCGGGGGCCTCGATCCGGCCGAGCGTCGGGATCCCGGCGGCGATCGTCCAGGCCTCGATCGCGTCGCATTCGGGGACGCGGTTGCGCTTGCCGGGGCGGAGCGAGATGGCGCCGCGGTCGGACACGAGAAGCGGGTCATAGGTATAGATGAGGTCGGGCGACCGGCCCTCGGTCCCCAGGACATGGACCGTCGCGCCGAGGCGGGCCAGGAGGTCGGTGAAGGCGTCGTGCTCGCGCTGGGCGAGTTCGAGGTCGACCGGATGGAGGAAGCCGTGGGCCGGGTCGTCGAACGCGGCGCCGAAGGCGGGTCCCGGCCGCTTGACGAGGACGTGGCGGAGCGGCGCGGTCATGCTCTGGGCGCCGTACCGGGCGATCGCGGGCACCGGTGCCGGTGTCGTCGTCATGACCGCAGCATAGCCGCGCCAGGGCCCGGCCTCAGGGCGACCCGAACCGCCCCGGGTCGAAGGCGTCGGCGATCGCCGGCGACCGGCCCAGGACCAGGTCCGCGACCTGGCGGGCCGAAGCCGGGCCGGTGGTGATGCCCCACGGCCCGTGCCCGGAGCAGAGGTACAGCCCGTGTACCCAGGGGATCCGCCCCACCAGCGGCCGGGCGTCGGCCGACAGGGGCCGGGCACAGGCCCTGGTCTCGCGGATCGGCGCATCGGCAACCGCCGGGACGAATGTGGCGGCCCGGGCGAGGATCCGCTCGGTCCAGGCCGGCGGGTCGGGCTCCAGCTCGAGGAACGTCGAGCCCACGGCCGTCGCCCCGGCCGCGGTCACGAGGCTCGTCTCTGGCGACGGCGCCGAATCCGCTGACGTCCGGCCAGCCTCGCGCGTGACCGCATCCACGTCCCCCGTCCCGAGGGCGACGTCCATTGCCGCCTCCTCGATCACGTGGCCAGGTGGGTCGGCCAGGAGCGTCTCGACGACGACACCCCACAACGGACGGATCGGGCGCCAGCGACCCGAGGGGTCGCAGAGCTCGGCGCTCCAGGGTCCCGCCGCCACGACGACGACGTCGGCCGGCTCGTGACGCCCGTCGAGATCGACGCCCGTGACCCGGTCGTCGCGGAGTGCCGGCCGGGCCGACCTGCCCAGCCGGATGGTGACGCCGAGCCGCTCGGCCCGGTTGGCCCAGGCGTACGTGGGTGCGGCCGGCACGACCGGGAAGGCGATCGGTACCCGCAGGGCGTGGATGCCCTCCGCGACGGACGGCTCGAGCGCCCGCACCGCCGCCGGGTCCAGGACCTCGATGTCGAGCTCGGGGACCGTCGCCTGGAGCTCAGCGGCGAGTGCCCTGACCACGTCCGGGGCGTGGGCCACGAGCAGCAGTCCGGCCGAGGTGGCCGGGAGCGCGAAGCCACCATCGGGGGCGACCTCGGCCAGGCGGCGGTAGGCGGCCACGGTCTCGTGGTAGAGCGGGACGAGGGCCGGATCGAACGGCTGCTGGACGACGCCGGAGTTGCGGCCGGATGCGCCGGCGGCAATGGCCTCGCGCTCGTACAGGGTGACCGTGGCGCCGCCCTCGGCCAGGTAGGCCGCCGCCGCCAGCCCGACGATGCCGCCGCCGATGACCGCGACCGCCGGACCTCCGGGCGACCCGTTCACCGAGCCGCCGCGGTCCCCGTTCCCGCCGGCGCGGCGGCTGCGCCGCGCGACGCGTCGCCGGCAATCGCCCCAAGGACCCCGAGGGCCCGATCGACCTCGGCAGCCGTGTTGTAGTGGGTCAGCCCCAGGCGGACGAGCCCGCCCGAGCCCTCGAGCCCGAGTCGCTCGACCAGCCCGAGGGCGTAGAAGTTGCCATCCCAGACCGCGATCCCCTCGTCGCCGAGCCGTCGGGCGACCTCTGGGGCACCGAGGCCCCCGATCGTGAAGGCCGCCGTCGGCGTCCGCCGGTCGAAGGCGGCCGGATCCACGATGCCGTACAGGGTCAGCTCGGGGATCGCCGCGAGGCCGTCGTGGAGGCGGCGGTAGAGGTCCATCTCGACCTCCCGGACCGCGGTCATCGCGATGGCCAGGCGCTCGCGGCGCGTCGCGCCGGCGGGTGCCCCGGCCATCCGCCCGACGTCCTCGAGGTAGGCGATCGCGGCGAGCGCGCCGGCCTGACCCTCGAAGTTGCCGGTGCCGGTCTCGAAGCGATGGCCGGCCGGCCGGACCTTGTAGGCGCGGAGTGCGGCCAGGATCGAGCGCCGGCCGTAGACGGCGCCGAGGTGCGGGCCGAAGAACTTGTAGACGGAGCAGGCCACGAAGTCGGCGTCGACCGCCCGGGCATCGAGGGCAACGTGCGGCGCGGCGTGGACCGCGTCCACGTAGACGAGCGCGCCGACCCGATGGGCGGCGGCCGCGATCCGGGCGATCGGGTTGATCGTGCCCACCGCGTTCGAGGCCCAGCCCACGGCGACGAGCCGCGTCCGGGGCGACAGGAGCGCCTCGAGATCGGCGACATCCAGGGTGCAGTCGTCGAGGCTCGGCTCCCACCACCGGACGACGAGGCCGCGGTCGGCGGCGACCGCCAGCCACGGATCGACGTTCGCCGCGTGATCCAGGCCGGTCAGGACGATCTCGTCACCGGGCTCGAGGCCGGCGGCGATGGAGCGGCTGAGGTGGAAGGTCAGGGTCGTCATGTTGGGGCCCACGACGATCTCGTCGGCATCCACGCCGAGCAGGTCGGCCAGGGCGGCGTGGGCCTCCTCGACGATCGCATCGGACCGTCGGGAAGTCGCGAAGGCGCCACCGTGGTTCGCGTTCGAGGTCCGGTAGTACTCGCCGACGGCATCGATGACCACGTCCGGGACCTGGGTTCCGCCCGGCCCGTCGAAGAACACCAGGGGAGCCTCACCGTGGGCGACGGCAAGGGCTGGAAACCGACGGCGCAGGGCATCGATGTCGAGGGTCGTCATGGTCGCGATGCTACGCCGGACCACCGTCCCCTGCGAGCGGATCCGACGCCGCCTTCGTTGCCGCGTCAACCACGGCCGGGTACGATGGCCGGGTGACCGCACCCGAGATCGACCGTCCGTCCCGTCGCGACGCCCAGCTGGCGCCGTGGCGTGCCTTCCTCCGCGCCCACGCCCGCGTCGAACGGCGCCTCGACGAGGACCTCCGGACCCGCCACGGCCTGTCGCTCCAGGAGTACGAGACCCTCCTCCACCTCGCGGAGTCCACCGACCGGCGACTTCGGATGGGTCGCCTCGCTGACTCGCTGCTGCTCTCGAAGAGCGGCGTGACCCGCCTCGTGGATCGGCTCGTCGACGACGGGCTGGTGGAGCGGACGAGCTGCACGAGCGACGCCCGCGGCGCCGAGGCATCGCTCACCGTCCTCGGCCTGGCTCGGCTCCGGGCGGCCGCCCCGACCCACCTCGATGGCATCCGCGACTACTTCTTCGGGGCGATCGATGCCACCGACTTGGTCGTCGTCGAGCGGGCCATGGACGCGATCTCGGAGGGCCTCTGCGGCGGCGCCGCTCACTGCGACCCGGCCCTCCACGTCGAGGACCGGCGCCGCGACGGACCATCCACCCGGGCCGCGCGATCGGTGGCCCACGGCTCGGCGACGGGTGCGGGCGCCCATGACGAGGCCAGCGAGCCGCTGCCGGCGGCGACCGTCAATGGCGGCGCCGCCGGCCGCTGATCCGGCAGCGCCGTGACCCGCGGCCGGCTGCTCGTCGGCACCTCGGGATTTGCCTATCCGGCCTGGGCCCCCCGGTTCTACCCGAGCGGCGTCAAGGGCGATGCGCTGCTCCCGTTCTACGCCGGCCACCTCCCGGCCGTCGAGCTGAACAACACGTTCTACGCGCGCCCGACGGCCGCGAAGATCGCGGCCTGGGTCGCAGCGACACCGCCGGACTTCCGGTTCGTCGTCAAGGCCCAGCGTGGCGCCGCGATGCGGGCCCTGACCACGGCCGTGACCGACACGCCCGAGGACGGCGTGCGCTGGCTGACCGAGGACCTGGACGGGTTCCGGGAGCGCCTCGGGGCGGTCCTCTTCCGGGTACCCCACAACATCCATCGCAAGCCCGAGGCCGGTTCGGATGACGCGCTCCGAAGGCTTCTTGCGACCTGGCCGGCGTCGATTCCGCTGGTTGCCGAGTTCCAGCACGTCTCGTGGCACGTCGACGAGACCTACGCGGCCCTGCGGGCCGCCGGCACCTCACTCTGCTCGACCGAGCTGCCCGAGGACGAGGAGGCGCCCACGATCAGGATGACCGGCCGGCTCGTCTATCTCCGCCTCCGGCGCCATGACTACGATCAGCCGGCCCTCCGCACCTGGGCCGGCCGGATCGCCCCGTTCCTCGACGCCGGGCACGATGCCTACGTGTTCTTCCGACACGACGAGTCCGGTCGCGGGCCGGAGCTGGCCAGCGAGCTGCGCGCCGCGGTCGATCGGGCGCAGGCAGGTCCCGGTGCCGGGACGGGCGGGTCCCCGGGAGCCTAGGCGGACGCAGCGCCGTGGGGTCGGTGGTGCTGGTGGTCCACCCGGTGGGTGTACTCGGCCGGACCGAAGAACACGAGCACGACCAGGTCCTCGGTGATGTCGTGGAAGCGATGCGGGACATCGGCCGCCACGAAGACCACGGACCCGGGTCCGACCGCGCGCACCTCGCCGCCGACGCTGATCGTCGCCCGCCCGGCGACGACGTGATAGACCTCGTCCTCGGTGTGGGGGCCCTGGGGATCGGAGGCCCCGGCCGGCAGCTCGTACAGGCCGACGGACAGGTCGTGGGTCCGGATGAACTCGTGGTAGAGGCGTCCCGATGCCGCGCGCTCGGCGCTGACGTCGGCGAGCTCGAAGGCCTCCATCGATCGCTCCTCTGGTGCGGGTCGGCGCGGGCTTCGAGGCTAGCACTCCCCGGCCGGCTTGACGTGGGTGACCCCGGGCTCCCCGTACCCGCCCGCGGAACCGGATCCGCCGGACGGCCGTAGATTCCATCGATGCTTGCCTCGAACGGGCTGCGCGGCGCGAGAACGTCGCTCGCGGCCGTCGTCGCGACGGCGGCCCTGGCGCTCGCCGGCTGCCTCGGTGGCGTGACCAGCCCATCGCCCGCGACGACGGATCCACCGGGAACCCAGGGGCCGCCCGCGACCACCGCCACCACCCCGACGCCGACCGCGAGCCCCGGGCCGTCGGCCCCGCCCTTCGACCCCAACGCGATCTCCGTGGTCCTCGAGCCGTACGCGACGGTGACCGGCGGTCCCCTCGCCATCACCGCGCCGGACGACGGGTCGGGCCGCATGTTCGTGGCGACCAAGGCCGGCCAGATCGTGATCGTCCGGGACGGCGCCGTCGACCCCGAGTCGATGCTCGACATCTCCGGTCTCGTGTCCACCGGCGGCGAGCAGGGCCTCCTCGGGATCGCCGTCCATCCCCAATTCCCGGATGACCCGCGGATCGTCGTCGACTACACCGATGTCGGCGGCGACGAGGTGGTCGCCACGTATCGGCTGGACCCCGCGGACCCAGACCGCCTCGACCCGGCCTCGGCCCAGATCATCCTCACCGTCGACGATCCCTTCCCCAATCACAATGGCGGGGCGGTCGGGTTCGGGCCGGACGGCTTCCTCTACGTCGCCATGGGCGACGGCGGTGGCGGCGGCGACCCGCTCGAGAGCGGCGAGCACCTCGACACGCTCCTGGGCAAGATCCTGCGCGTCGACATCGATGCGACCGGGTCCGGCGGAGCGCCCTACGCGATCCCCCCGGGCAACCCGTTCGCCAACGTCAACGGGGCGAGGCCGGAGACCTGGCTGACGGGCCTCCGCAACCCCTGGCGTTTCGCCTTCGATCGGCTCACCGGGGACCTCTGGATCGGCGACGTGGGCCAGGGCGCCTGGGAGGAGGTCGACCTCGCTCCGGCGGGCGTGGGCGGTCTCGACTTCGGCTGGGACCGGATGGAGGGCACGCACTGCTTCGAGCCGGAAACCGGCTGCCCGACCGAGGGCCTGACCCTGCCGGTGACGGAGTACGGCCACGACGAGGGCTGCACGATCATCGGTGGCACGGTCTACCGCGGTACCGCCCAGCCGCTCCTCGTCGGTGGCTACCTGTTCGGCGACTACTGCACGGGCCGCCTGTGGGCGATCGCCGCGGCGGCTGCGGGCCCGACGCCCGTCGAACCGATCCGGGTCGGAACCGGCGGCGAGGGCCTTGCCGGCTTCGGCGAGGACGCCGCAGGCGAGCTCTACGCGGCCAACCTCGACGGCACGATCAGCCGGGTCATTGCGACGCCGCGGTAGGCGGAATGCGCCCCCCGGCGCTCAGGCGCCGACCAGCGCCTAGACGCCCACCGGGTCCGTCCGACGCGCGGGCGGCGCCGGCCGAACCGGTCGAAGGTAGAGGGCCAGGATCCCGACCACGTACGCGACATGGACGACGAAGGTCAACACCTCCGGCCTCGCGCTGTACCCGAAGATCGCCCGCAGGAACTGCCCGATCCCATCCTCGTGCGACAGGACGTTGCTGATGTCGAACGCTGTCTGGCTGCCGACCACGGTGATTCCGGCGATCTCGGCGACCTCGATGAACTCGTGGACGGCATGCGAGAGCAGGCCGGCGGCGATGAACACCAGGGCGATGCCGGTCCAACGGAAGAAGCGCCGGAGGTCGATGGCCCGGCTGCCCCGGTAGAAGCCCCAGCCGATGAGGACGGCCGCGCCGACGCCCACGATCGCCCCGACGAGGACGCTCCCGGCGCCTTCCTCTGCAGAGGTCGCCTGGCCGGCCAGGAAGAGGGCCGTCTCGACGCCCTCGCGGATGACCGCGGTGAAGGCCAGGACCGCCAGCCCCCAGGCCGTCCCCTCGCTCAGGACCCGGTCGACGGACGCCTGGAGCTCGCCCTTCAGGTTGATCGATTGACGACGCATCCAGAAGAGCATCCAGGTCACGACGACGGCCGCGAGGAGCATGGCCGAGCCTTCGAAGGCCTGCTCGTAGGGCTCCGAGAACGCGCCGACGGTGCCGAAGATCGCAAGGCCGAGGGCGATGCTCACGACGATGGCGGCGCCGGAGCCCAGCCAGATCTTGGAGGCGTGGCGGCCGTTCCCGGTCCGGACGACATAGGCCAGGACGATGGCCACGATGAGCGCCGCTTCGACGCCCTCGCGGAGGCCGATCAGGAAGCCGGTGGTCAGGTTGCCGAGGTCCACGATTGACTCCTGGCTGTCGGACGCGGGCCCGGAGGGCGCGGGCGCCGGGATCAGGCGCCGGGCAAATCCTAGTGGGTCACTCGGGATTGCGCAATGGTCCTTGCATCGAATTCGCAGGGAACCCTGACCCGAGGCAGCGAGCCGTCAGGTTGACGCCCGTCAACCGTCAGGTTGACGCCGGGTCCACCTTGTCCGGATCGATGCCCAGGTCGCGGATCGCCGCGGCCGCGGCCTTCGCCGTCACCGCCCCCTCCCCCGCGAGGGCCGACATCGCGGCCGCGGCGATGCTCGCGCCATCGATCTCGAAGAACGCCCGGAGGCTCTCCCGGGTGTCGCTTCGCCCGAAGCCGTCGGTGCCCAGGGCGACGAACGTCGCCGGGACCCACGGCGCGACCATCTGGGGAATGACCTTCATCCAGTCGCTGGCAGCCACGATCGGCCCGCCATCCCGACCCAGGATCTCGGTGACGTACGGAACCCGGGCCTTCGCCGCCGGGTGGAGGCGGTTCCAACGCTCGACCTCGAGGGCCTCGCGTCGGAGGAGCGGGAACGACGGCGCCGAGTAGACCTCGGCCGCCACGCCGAAGCGCTCGGCCAGGATCCGCTGGGCCTCGATGACCTGCTGCAGGATGGAGCCCGAGCCGACGAGCCGGGCCAGCTTCGCGCCCTTGCCGGCGTCGGGAGCCGCCGCGAAGCGATAGATCCCGCGGAGGATGCCCTCGTCGACACCCTCGGGCTTCGGCGCCTGGGGGTAGTTCTCGTTGTAGAGCGTGACGTAGTAGAAGACGTCCTCGCCCTTGACGTACATCCGCTCGATGCCGTCGCGGATGATCGCGGCCAGCTCGTAGGCGTAGGCCGGGTCGTACTGGCGGAGGTTCGGGACCGTCGAGGCCAGGACGTGGGTGTGGCCGTCGTCGTGCTGGAGGCCCTCGCCGGTGAGGGTCGTCCGGCCGGCCGTGGCCCCCATCAGGAAGCCGCGGGCCCGGGCGTCCGCCGCGGCCCACATCTGGTCGCCGGTCCGCTGGAAGCCGAACATCGAGTAGAAGATGTAGAACGGGATGACGGGCAGGCCGTTCGTGGCATAGGACGTCGCCGCGGCGCTGAAGCTGGCCATCGAGCCGGCCTCGGTGATCCCCTCCTCGAGGACCTGGCCGTCCTTGGCCTCGCGGTACTTCAGGACGAGCTCGGAATCGACGGGGTCGTAGCGCTGGCCGCCCGACGCGTAGATCCCGACCTCGTTGAAGAGCGGATCCATGCCAAAGGTCCGGGCCTCGTCGGGGATGATCGGCACGATCCGGGGCCCCAGGTCGGGGTCGCGGATGAGGTTCCGGAGCATCCGGGTGTAGGCCATCGTCGTGGAGACGGGCGTCGAGGAGCCGGCCGCGAACTCGGCGTCGAAGGTCTCCTTTGGTGCGGGCAGCGCGCCGCCCCGGACGACCCGCTTCGGCAGCTCGCCACCGAGCTGGCGGCGCCGTTCCTTGAGGTACTGGACCTCCTCCGAATCGGGGCCGGGGTGGTAGTACGGCGCGTCCTTGAGCCGCTCGTCCGGGATCGGCAGCTCCAGGCGGTCGCGGAAGATCCGGAGCTCCTGCTCGGACAGCTTCTTGGCCTGGTGGGTGATGTTCCGGGCCTCGACACCCGGGCCCAGGGTCCAGCCCTTGACCGTCTTGGCCAGGATCACCGTCGGGGCGCCCCGGAACTCGGTCGCCTCCTTGTAGGCGGCGTAGACCTTGCGGTAGTCGTGGCCGCCCCGCCGGAGGTGGGAGATGTCGTCGTCGGTCAGGTGCTCGACGATCCGGCGCAGCCGCGGGTCCGGCCCGAAGAAGTGCTCCCGGACGTAGGCGCCGCCGGAGACCGAGTACTTCTGGAACTCGCCGTCGAGGGTCGTGTTCATCTTCTCGACCAGCACGCCGTCGACGTCTCGGGCGAGGAGCTCGTCCCACTCGCGACCCCAGATGACCTTGAGGACGTTCCAGCCCGAGCCGCGGAAGACGGCCTCGAGCTCCTGGATGATCTTGCCGTTGCCACGGACCGGGCCGTCGAGCCGCTGGAGGTTGCAGTTGACGACGAAGGTCAGGTTGTCGAGGCCCTCGTGAGCCGCGACATGGAGGGCGCCGAGGGCCTCGGGCTCGTCGGTCTCGCCGTCGCCGAGGAAGGCCCAGACTCGGGACTTCGAGGTGTCGAGCAGGCCCCTGTTCTCGAGGTAGCGGTTGAACCGGGCCTGGTAGATGGCCGAGATCGGGCCGAGGCCCATCGAGACCGTCGGGAACTCCCAGAAGTCGGGCATGAGCCGGGGATGCGGGTAGGACGACAGGCCGTGCTGCGGCGGCGTCTCGCGCCGGAAGTGGTCGAGCTGGTCCTCGCTGAGGCGGCCCTCGAGGAAGGCACGGGCGTAGATGCCTGGCGCGGCGTGGCCCTGGTAGAAGATCTGGTCGCCCGGCCCGTCGCCGTCCTTGCCCCGGAAGAAGTGGTTGAAGCCGACCTCGTAGAGGGTCGCCGCAGAGGCGTACGTGGCGAGATGACCGCCGATCCCGGCGAAGCGGTTGTTGGCCCGCAGGACCATGGCCACCGCATTCCAGCGGATGAGTCGCCGGATCCGCCGCTCGAGCTGCTCGTCACCCGGGAAGTACGGCTCCTGCTCGGGGCTGATCGTGTTGATGTAGCGGGTGTTGGTCAGCGGCGGCAGCCCGACCTGGCGCTGGCGGGCCCGCTTCAGGAGCTTGAACAGCAGGAACCGGGCGCGGGTCTCGCCCTCCTGGTCGAGGACATCGTCGAGCGATTCGATCCAGTCGGTCGTCTCGCGCTCGTCGATGTCGGGCAGCTGGTGCTTGAACTCGTCGAGGTACATCGTTGGTCTGGGGCTCCGTGGGCGGGTTTCAGGCGCTCGCGAGGACGCGGAGCGTGGTCGGCAGGGTGTGGGGGCGAAGCATCAATCGGAGGGCCGGATCGGCGGCGTACTTCGCCTTCAGGGCAGCGCTGCAGCGGGCGACGGAATCCGGGTCGGCGGCCGGCTCGACCCGCGCGGCGATCGTCGTCCGGCCGACCTCGAGGCCGATCTCCGGCCGGGCCACCGCCTCGCGATACCAGCGCGCGCCATCGCCGTTGACCGACCGGAGGTAGACATCCTCGCCGTCGACGACGACCCAGATGATCGTTCGATGGGTCTCGCCCGATTCGGCGGTCGTCTCGATCTTCACTTCCTCGGCGCGCGCCAGCAGGTCGCGCTCGTCGGCGCTCAGGTTCACCGCCGAAGCGTAGCCGACGTCGGCTCGGGACGCGCCGTCGCGGTTGGGAGGCGCCCGAGTTACGGGGCGGGTGCATCTAGCCCGCGAGCGACGGGGTCAGTCGCGCCAATGCCACCAGAACGTCGAGGGCGACGCCGCGCGGTGGATGCCAGCCCACGCCAATCGCGCAACCTGCTGAAGAGCTTCAACGCCTGACTCCACCCGGGCTCCGCTCGACGACCGGGCGCTCAGTCAGACCGGACTGCCAGCTGGAGGCCCGCCATCGTCCCCGCATCTCATCGAGTTCGGGCGAAAAGACCCGGAGCCGACCGGCCCGCCGATCCCCTCGAAGCTCCCTTTATCAGTACGTGCACGCGTCCAAGACGCCGTCGGCACTCTCCCCGACGGTCACGGTGACCGCTGGTGGGTCCCTGAACTCGAAGGTCACGTCCAATCTCGGCTCGAGTCCCTGCGGGCATAGCCGCACCACTGTCGGCCGGACCTTCCAACCGACGACCTGTGGGCCCAGCTTTGGGTCAAGTCCACGCGCGAACGCGAGAGCCACGGCTGCTTCGCAGATAGATCGTTCGACGCTGTCACAGTCTCCCACGCCAAGATCTAGCGGCGTCGGCGTGGGGCCGACCACCAGCGTTGGAAAGGCGGTCGGCGGGGCCATGGCTGGGACCGTTGGAGCGACAGATGCAATTGGCGATGGTGAGCAGCCTCCGACCAATAGCGCTGCCGCGACAAAGGCCGCCACGAGAAAGATGCTTGTGTCGCGTTGACGCCCCACCCTTTCACCGATGTCCGCCATGACCCGGGCCATACCTCGGGCTACTCAGTCGCCGCCTTGACCAGCTCGCGAAAGGCCCCCAGGTCCACAGACCAGCGACCATCTGCACTCTCAACGTTGCCATCTGTGTCGATGATGTACACCATATTCGGGGTGGATGAGTCAAGACCATCCCCCAAGTCCCGCTGCTCACCAAGGAAGATCAGTACTCTGTTGCCAGGTTCGAGGCCGGGCGGCACGAGGCCTGGATCGAAGATGAACTCCTGGTCACCAATCCGGCCGCCCAGGCGACGGATCACGATCTCTCCGCCCTGCAGGCGCGGCGCGCCTCTCAAGACCTCGACGACGCGTACCCGTACAGGCGTGAAGATAAATGCTGGGGCGCCAGGCTCCGCGGGCTCGGAAGAGTTCCACCTTGCAGACAACTCTTCAACTACATCTGCCACGACAACGATTTCGTTTCCCGGGAATGAAGCGGCCGCGGCTGGAGAGTCGTTGAGCTCGTATCCGTCGACCCACGTCACGCGTGAAGGCGCAGCTGGCCCCATCTCATTCCCTGCTAGGACAAACATGCCCACGAGCGTGCCGACGAGCCCAACGACAGCGAAGGCCGCCGTGGCCGTGCGGTTCGAGAACATCGCCTGCCTAGCCTCCTAGTAAATATTGAGGATACCGTTGATGTCGTCGCCGTTGACTACCCATCGTTTTACCCAAGCGACCGTCATCACGGCCAATTGTTCAGCCTGCGTGTAGGGCGCTCCGCACGAGATCGGATGTGAGAGGCCAGAGGCATGGCCGACCTCATGCGTCAGGACGGTCCGAACGTCCGTCTTCCGCTGCTGTTGGTTCATGATGCCCGTGAGGTTCCATGTGAAATCGGTGTTGAGGTGGATGTCGGATACCGTGTGGGGCTGAGTCGTCAGATTGTTGTAGGTTAGCCCCGGGACGTCGGGGAAACCCGCGGCTGAGAAGTCCGTGGTGAATAGGTTGAAGGTCCCCACCGTGGTGGCATCGTAGTGCGGATACCAGTAGATCAAGTCAACATCGATGTTGTTCCAAGCATGGCGGGAAGCGCTCACCGCCGCATCCCAGGCATTGGGAATGTCGTTCCAGACCTGCAACTCTTGAGTCGAGTCTGCCCATCCGGAGATCCCATCCCTGCAGTAGCCAGCCGCGGGCTCTACGTGGGGTCCGAACGTCACCAACG
Organism: Chloroflexota bacterium; assembly: GCA_004297395.1. Taxonomy (GTDB): domain Bacteria; phylum Chloroflexota; class Limnocylindria; order Limnocylindrales; family CSP1-4; genus UBA5189. The sequence continues at coordinate 53,626 of SCUO01000100.1, forward strand.
CGGAGATGACTACTGCCACACCGGTGCGCCGCAGGCGCTCCTTCGATCTCATACGTACGCCTCCGCTCGCGGCTGAACACTCGCAACCATGGGCCGCGGCGACGGCCGATGGTCCAGCGAGTCTGCTCCTGAGCGATGGCTCGTTCAAGAGGTCAAATAGCGCGTGATACCGGGTCGCCTGCGCCGCAGCGGGCTCCGCCTCGGCCCGGCAAGGCTTCCGGCGTCTTCACCCGGCTCGCTAGCGGCGCCCAGGTGATCGCGAGCGGTCCCTTGCTTGACGGGCGGGCGTCGCCGCGGCTCTCGCAGAGGCGCGTGGTGTTCAAACGCCAACCCCAGGTGGACATCGGGCTACGACCACTGGGGAGTGTCTCGAACAGCGATCCGCAGCCGAGCAATATCAGGCCCGTCCGGGAGTCGTTCGGTGACGCGACCCGGCACAACACGACTACGTATGCCAAGACCGTGCTGTGATCAAGAACGGCAGGCGCTCGCCTCGCGTTCGACCGCTGTGCTAGCGTCGGGGCATGCAGCGGTACGACCCGCGCACGGCGCTCATCGTCGTCGACGTCCAGAACGACTTCGCCGACCCGAAGGGCTCGCTGAGCGTGGCGGGGGGCGAAGCCGTGGTCGCCGTCGTGAACGGCGAGGCGGCCGCAGCCGTGGCCGCCGGTGCGTTCGTGGCGTACACCCAGGACTGGCATCCGGCCCACACCCCCCACTTCGCCCAGGACGGCGGGATCTGGCCCGTCCACTGCGTCGGCGACGAGTGGGGCTCGGACTTCCACCCGGCCCTCGACGTCGTGGGCCCCAGCGTCCACAAGGGTGCCAACGGCGAGGACGGCTACTCGGGCTTCACGATGCGCGACCCCGTAACCGGGATCGAGGTCCCCACGGAGCTCGACGCGCTCCTCCGGGGGCGCGGCGTGGAGCGGGTCGTCGTGTGCGGCCTGGCGACCGACTACTGCGTGAAGGCGACGGCCCTCGACGCGATCCGACTCGGCTACGGGACGACGGTCGTCCTCGACGCGATCGCGGCCGTGAATCTCAACGCCGGCGACGGCGAGCGGGCCCTCGACGAGCTCCGGGCCGCGGGCGCGGCGCTCGAGGCCTCGGACGCCCCTACGGGCTGACGTGGCACGCGTCCTCGGCCCGATCTTCCGCCTCGCGATCATGGGGGCCGTCGGCGCCTCGCTCCTCGACCGCTGGCTTGGCTCGCGGGCGGAGGGCCCCGATCCGATGCCCATCCGGACCTCGATCGAGATCGATGCTCCAATCGAGCGCGTCTGGGCGGTTCTCGCCGACGTCGAGCGCCAGCCTGAGTGGATGCACGATCTCCGCGAGGTCCGCCTGCTGACGCCGCCACCGGTGGGCGTCGGGACACGGGCCGTCGGGACGGTGCAGGCCCTCGGGATCGCGGTGGAGGACCCCATCGAGGTCACGGTCTTCGAGCCGCCGGTTCGCTACGCGATCCGGCACGAGGGCTTCGTGGCCGGCGGCGGCGACATCCGGCTCGTGGCCGACGGCGCGGGCGACCTCGCCACGACCCTCGTGACGTGGGAGGAGACGCTGGTCCCCCGCGTCCTCCCCCACCTCGGGGCGCTCGTGCTGGCCGCCGTCTTTCGGCCGATCTTCCAGCGCGATCTGGAACGGCTGGCCGGGCTCGTCGAGGTCGACTGACCGGCTGTGCAGGTCCACCTCGTCGACGCAACCTACGAGTTGTTCCGGGCGCACTACGCGCCGCGGCCGCCGGTCCTCGGGCGGGGCGGAGTCAACCTCTCGGGCGTCTCGGGCGTCGTGGACCAGCTGCTCTACCTCCTCCGCGAGGAGGGCGCGACGCACGTCGGCTGCGCCACCGACCGGGTGATCGAATCCTTCCGGAACGACCTGTTCCCCAGTTACAAGTCGTCGGCCGGGATGCAGCCCGAGCTCCTCGGCCAGTTCCCGATCGTCGAGGCCGCGATCGAGGCCCTCGGGCTCGTCCTCTGGCCGATGGTCGAGTTCGAGGCCGACGACGGGATCGCGGCTGCCTGCCGTCGCTTCGCCGCCGACCCGGAGGTCGAGCGGATCTTCGTCTGCACGCCCGACAAGGACATGGCCCAGCTCGTCGACGGAGAGCGCGTGGTGCTCCTCGACCGCCGTCGCCGGATCACCTACGACGAGGCCGGCGTCCGGGCGAAGTGGGGCGTCGCCCCGGCCTCGATCCCCGACTGGCTGGCCCTCGTCGGCGACGCGTCCGACGGTTACCCGGGGATCCCCGGCTGGGGCGCGAAGGGCGCGGCGGCGGTGCTGGCCGTGTATGGCTCGTTCGAGGGGATCCCGGAGCGCGCGTCGGCCTGGGAGGTGCCGGGCGTCGGCGGCACCCGGGCGCTGTCGCTCGCCGCGTCGCTCCGCGACCACCACCAGGAGGCGATCCTCTACCGGTCGCTGGCCCGGCTCCGGTACGTGGAAGACGGCGTCACGATCCCGCAACAGCGGGCCGCCGAGCTCGAGTGGCGGGGCGCCCCGCGGGCGGTCTGGGGGGCGTTCTGCGACGAGTGGGGCCTCGACCGGTTGCGCACCCGGCCGCACCGCTGGGGCGGCGAGAGCTAGGTCGAGGTTTCGTCCCGGATGGGCTCAGGCGCCCGTATCCGCCGCAGCAGCTCCGCGTGGTGGGCCGGCGGGGCGGCGAGCACGCCGATGGACTGGGACTTGGCCGCGATCCGGAACCAGGGACCGCCGTCGAGGTCCGTGACCGTGGCGCCGGCCCGCTCGGCGATGAGGCCGGCAGCTGCGATGTCCCAGGTCGAGAGGCCGCCCTGCTGGACGAAGGCATCGAAGCGCCCGTTCGCGACATACGCGAGGGCCAGGGCCGCCGAGCCCATCGAGCGCGGCACGCGAATCGCCTTGCGGACCTCGCGGGAGCGCGTCGCCGCCGCCCGACCGCCGAGGGCCATCGAGATGACGAAGTCGCTGAGCCTGTCCTTGCCCGAGGCCCGGACCGGGCGTCCGGCCAGCGTCACCGGCCCGTCGATCGTCGCCGCGAAGGACTCGCCCCGTGACGGATCATGGACCACGCCCACGACCGGCCGCCCGCCCTCGACGAGGGCGATCGAGACGCAGAAGAACGGGATCCCGTTGGCGTAGTTGATCGTGCCGTCGAGCGGATCGACGACCCAGACCCGGCCGACGCCAGAGGTGGCCGTCTGCCCGGCGGCGCCACCGTCGTGCTCGCCGCTCTCCTCGCCGAGGAGCGCATCGCCGGGAAAGGCGGACCGGACGGCGTCGAGGATGAGCGCTTCGGACAGGTGATCGACCTCGGTGACGACGTCGCGGGCCGACTTGTAGTCGATCCGCTCGACCCGCTCGTAGCGCTCCATCTGGAGCTCGCCGGCACGGGTTGCCACCCCGAGTGCGAAGGCGAGCTCGGCCGCGTGGGAATCGCCCGCGTGGGGATCGCCCGGAACCTGGACCTCGCCGACGGGTCGGGCGACGACGTCCGTCACGGCGAATCGCAGTCGACGGCCAGGGCGAGGGGCTCGTCGCCGAAGGCGGCGACCGCGGCGGAGAAGGTGATCGAGGCCCCGGCCGGCACGACCGGCGTCTGGATGACCTGGCTCGGGCCGCCGGCGCTCCCGCCCGCCTCGACGACGCGGCACGTGGTCGCCGCGTCCTTCGAGCCACCGTTCGAGACGGTGACGGTGAGGGCCAGCCCGCCACCCGGGGCCGCCGCGACGTCCCCCGCGACACCGCTGAACGGCCCGACCCCGGACAGGCCGAGCCGGGCGAGCAGCGCCAGGATGACGACGAACAGGACGATCCCGCCGGCGGCAAGGGCGTGGACCTGGGTCGCGGCCGGCTGCTGGAGCCCGAGCGGGTTGCACTCGTCGCAGAGCGCGATGTCGATGGCGACCGGCCGGCCACAGCGGAGGCAGGGGTGGGTCGGCTCGGGCGTCGCGGGCAGGATCGCGGGGGTGGTCATGGGCCAGAGGATGGTGCCACGGATCGCCGGGGACCAGCCGCTCAGCGGCCCGCGGCGTCCACCAGGCGGTCGATGTCGGCGCTCGTGCGCGCGGTCAGGACGATCTCGTCGGCCCCGAGCTCGGCCCAGCGGGCGGCGGTCTCGGCCGGGGCCTCGAGCCAGGGGCTGGCCGCGAGCGCATCGACGCCGGTCCGCCCGCCCCCGAACCCGACGACGACACGGACGTCGGTCCTCGCCCGACCCGCAGCCGCCAGTGCCTCGAGGTATCGGTCCCGGAGCGCCTCGAACGTTTCGGCCTCGGCCGCCCAGCCGTCGCCGGCCCTGGCCGCAAGCCGCACGCCGGCCGGCGTCCCGGCCCCGACGAGGATCGGTGGCGGCGGTTCCGGTCGCGGGTAGGCCGCGGCCTCGGCCAGCGGGTAGAAGCGGCCGGCATGGGTCACCGGGCCGCCGGTCCAGAGGGCCCGGATCACCGCGATCGCCTCCTCCAGCCGGGCGGCCCGCTCGGCGGCTTCGGGAAACTCGATCCCGTAGGCCCGGTGCTCGCGCGGGAACCCACCGATGCCGATGCCGAGGGTGAGCCGGCCGCCGGCAATCGCCTGGACCGTGCCGGCCATCCGGGCCAGCACGGCCGGGTGGCGGTTCATGACGTTGGCCACCCACGACCCGAGCCCGATCCGCCGGGTCGCCGCCGCCGCGGCGGCGAGCGTCGTCCACTGCTCGACGACCGGCACCGTCGGGTCGCCCTTGCCCATCACGTGATCCCAGCACCAGGCAGTGGCGTAGCCGGCCTCGTCGAGGCGCCGGGCACCCTCGAGCCACCAGCCGGCCTCCGCCCCCACCGAGCCGATGGCCACCCCGATCGGCAGCGCGCCCCAGGGTCCCATCTGTCGTCGCCGCAGCCGGGCCGTCGTGGTCTCGGCGTCTAGAGACCGGTCTCGAAGAGCCGGATGTCCTCGGGGCTCATGGCGTGGCCGTCGCCGCGGGTCGGGCCGAGGGCGTCGCGCGCGCCGAGGGCGTCGAGATCAGCCGGGAAGCGACCGATGAGGTCGAGGACGACCCCCTGGATCCGCTCGGCGTTCTGGGCGAAGACCTCCAGGACGCTCCGGGCATCGACGGCGTTGGTGCCCTCGTGGACACCGGCGTCGTAGTCGGTGATGAGCGAGATGTTGACGACGGCCATCCCGAGCTCGCGGCACAGCCAGGCCTCGGGGTACTGGGTCATGTTGATGACCTCCCAGCCGGCATCGGAGAACCACTTCGATTCCGACTTCGTCGAGAACCGGGGACCCTCGATGACGACGACCGTGCCGCGGTCGTGGACCTCGATGCCGTGATCGCGGATCGTCTCGACCGCGAGCCGCCGCAGGACCGGGTCGTACGTCTCGGCCGACGACAGGTGGGTCACGATCGGGCCGTCGAAGAAGGTGTGGGGCCGCTGGCCGGTCGTCCGATCGACGAACTGGTCGCAGACGACGAAGTCGCCGGGCTTGACCCGGATCGCAAGGGAGCCCGCGGCACACGGCGAGATCACCGCCTTGACCCCGAGCGAGCGCATCGCCCAGACATTGGCCCGGTAGTTGATCCGGTGCGGCGGGATCGTGTGACGGCGACCGTGGCGGGGCAGGAAGGCGACTGCCCGCCCGGCCACCGACGCCAGGAAGAAGCTGTCCGACGGCGCGCCGTACGGCGTGTCGACCTTGATCTCGCGGACGTCATCGAGCAGCGAGTAGAAGCCGGATCCCCCGAACACCCCGATCTCTGCCAGCTCCGTCACGCCGTACCTCCGGTCGATCGAATCCCCGGCCGGCCGGTCGAGCTCGAGTGGACCTGGCGCGGGCACCGCGGGGGCGAGGGCCGATTGTAGTCGCGCTCGGCGGTGGCGCTGCTCTACGATGGCCTCGCGCTCCCAGTGAGTGAGGAGATCGATGACGAGCCCGAACGACCGACCCGACGTTCCCCCGATCCCACCTCACCCGGCGGCGAGCGCGCCGGCGGCGAGCGCGCCGGCGGCGAGCGCGCCGGCGGCCTCAAGTGCACCCCCGAGCTCCTGGGGCGGGATGGACCTCAAGACCAGCATCGAGCAGGGCGCCCGGACCCTCGACCAGCGGGCCGAGGCCCTGGGTCGCGAGGCCGAGGCCGCGGCAAAGCGCTGGGGCGAGAGCCCGGCGGTCAAGGCAACCGCCGACCTCGCGACGAGGCTGTGGGGCCTCCTGCTCCTCGCCTTCGGCCTGTGGTTCCTGGCCGACGTGACCCTTCGCCTCGACCTGCCGAACCTCCGCTGGTCCGAGCTCTGGCCCATCGTCCTGATCGTGGTCGGCGGCTTCGTGGTCGTGCGAGGGCTCGCGCGGCGGAGCTGACGATGGCCGGGCCGGGACCCGAATCCAGGCCGGCCGGCGCCGAGTCGCACCGCGGGGCATCCATCGAGCTCGCCGACTGGCGGCGACGGATCGCGACGCTGTATGCCGAGGTGCGTGACCGCGCGGCGGACGATCCGGCTGCGGCCTGGGACCACTGGCGCGCGGTGCGCGAGGCGATGTACCGCGAGCATCCCCAGTCACCCGTGCCGGCTGGCGATCGGCCCGACTTTCGGGCCCGCCACTGGCCGTACGACCCGGGGCTGCGCTTCGAGGTCGAGGTCGAAGCGGACGGCGCGCTCGACGTCGCCCGGCGCGGCGGATCGCCGCCCGCTCCAGCGATCCTGCCGATGAGCGTCGGCGATGAGCTGGCCTTCAGCCGGATCGGGCGGGTAACGATCCCTTTCCCAGCCGGGTCGCGGACCCTCGACCTGTTCTGGATGGCCGGCTACGCGGGCGGCCTGTTCCTGCCCTTCCGGGACGCCACGAACGGCCACGAGACGTACGGGGCCGGTCGCTACCTGCTCGACGGAGCGAAAAGCGCCGACCTCGGCGGCGACCTCGCCGCCGGACACCTCGTTCTCGACTTCAACTTCGCCTTCCAGCCCTCGTGCGCCTTCGATCCTCGCTGGGCCTGCCCGCTGGCACCACCGGAGAACCGCCTCGACATCCGGATCGAGGCCGGCGAGCGGCTGGCATGACCAGCCGGGCCACCGCACCGAGCCGGGGTCCCGGGGCGCGCGTCCGCTCGGCGACCATCGCCGATGCCCGGGCAATCGCCGAGATCCGCGTCGCTTCGTGGCGTGCGACCTACCGCGGCATCGTCCCGACATCGATCCTCGAGGGCATGGACGTCGATCGCGACGAGGTTCGGTTTCGCGGGAGACTGGCCAACCCGGGGCTCATGGCGTTCGTCGCCGAGGACGTCACCGGCAGCGTCATCGGGTTCGTCATGGCCGGCGCGGCGCGCGACGACGACGCCGCCGGTCTCGGCGAGGTCTACGCCATCTACCTCGCTCCGGGCGCTCGCGGCCGGGGCGTCGGGCGGGCGCTCATGGACGCCGCGCTCGAGGCCCTCGAGGCCTCCGGCTTCTCGACCGCCATCCTGTGGGTCCTGACCGCGAACGAGCCGGCCCGGCGCTTCTACGAGCGAGCCGGCTTCCAGCTCGACGGCACGGCCCGCGACCTCGACTTCGACGGCACGCCGGTCGAGGAGATCCGCTATCGGCGGGCCGATTCCGGCCGAGCCCGTACCATCGTGGCGTGACGGCCGATCCCTACGACCAGCTGCCCCCGGTGGCCGACCTGCCGGCCCGCGTCCGGGCGTTCCTCGACGCTCCCCGGGTGGCCACGATCGCCACCGCCGGGCCGGACGGCGAGCCCCACCAGGCGGCGACCTGGTACCGCCTCGAGGGCGAGGGCCGGATCCTCGTGAACAGCCGCTGGCCCCGACGCTGGCCCACGGAGCTGAAGCGTGATGGCCGTTGCTCCCTGGCGGTCATCGACGGCACCGACGGCTTCCGGTGGGTTGGCCTGAACGCCGTCGTCGAAGCCCGGATCGACGACGTCGAGCTCGCCCGCGACCACATCTGCGACCTGGCCGTCCGCTACGACGACGCGGCGCCCCGGACCCTGGCAATGTTCCGGAGCCAGCCCCGGGTGTCGTTCGTCCTTCGGATCACCCGGGTCCACGACCACCTCGGCGACGAGTGACCGACCAGGGTCCGGTCCGGTTCGGAGCCCAGCTCTGGTCGCAGGCGACGGACTGGCCGGCATTCCGGGACGCGGGCCTTGCGGCCGAGGCCGGCGGCTGGGACTCGGTCTGGACGTGGGATCACCTCCTGGCGATCTTCGGCCCCTGGCAGCAGCCGATCCTCGAGGGCTGGATGGCGCTGGCCGGCCTCGCGCCGATCACCCGGCGGGTCCGGCTTGGGCTCATGGTCGGCGCCAACACCTTCCGGAACCCCGGGCACACGGCGAAGCTCGCCGCGACCCTCGACCAGCTGAGCGACGGTCGAGCGGTCATGGGCATCGGCGGGGCGTGGTTCGAGCGGGAGCACGAGGCCTTCGGCATCGATCTCGGGGCGAGCGTCGGCGCGCGCCTCGACTGGCTCGACGAGTCTGTCGGCCTGATCCGGCGCCTCCTCGACGGGGAGCTCGTCAGCCACGAGGGCCGCCACTACACGTTCCGCGACGCGCTCTGCGAGCCGCGCCCGATCCAGGCCCACCTGCCGATCCTCGTCGGCGGCTCGGGGCCCACCAAGACCCTCCGGACGATCGCCCTGCGGGCCGACGGCTGGAACACGAACGGCACGGTCGAGGAGGTCACGACCAAGCTGGCGACCCTCGACCGGCACTGCGCCGAGGTCGGGCGTGACCGCTCCGAGATCGAGCTGACGGTCAGCTTCCCAGTGGTCCTCCGTGACCGGCGGGCGGACGCGGAGGCGGCCTGGGCCGGGATCATCGGCCACAACGGGGTCGCCAACGCCGGCAACGTGCCCCACCTCCTCGGCTCGCCAGCCGAGGTCGCCGACGAGATCCGCCCGTACGTCGAGCTCGGCTTCCGGACGATCATCGTCCGCCTCCCCGCCCCCCACGACCGCGAGACGATCGACCGGATCGGCGAGGTCGCGTCCCGCCTCGAGGACGCCTGACGGGCGTGGCCGCGGCTGCCGGGCTGCGCGTCGTGGAGCTCGCTGGCGGGGTCGGCGGGGCGAAGCTGGCCCACGGGCTCCAGGCCCAATTGGGCGACCGGCTGTCGGTCGTGGTCAACACCGGCGACGACCTCGAGCGCCACGGCCTCCTCGTCTGCCCCGACCACGACACCGTCCTGTACACCCTCGCCGGGATCGACAACCGCGAGTGGGGTTGGGGCATCGCCGGCGAGACGTTCGCTGCCAGCGAGATGCTCGCCCGCTACGGCGAGGAGACGTGGTTCCGGCTCGGCGACCGCGATCTCGCGACGCACATCGTCAGGACCCGCCGCTGGCGCGACGGCGAGCGGATGACGACGATCGCCCTCGATCTCCAGGCCGCGCTCGGCGTCGCCGCCCGGATCCTGCCGATGACCGACGCCCCGGTTCGGACGCGCGTCCGGACCGACGAGGGCTGGCTCGATTTCCAGACGTACTTCGTGGGCCGCCACCAGGAACCGGAGGTCAGCGAGGTCCGGTTCGACGGCATCGGCTCGGCCACGGCCACGCCCGAGGTCGTGGCGGCCTTCGAGGCGGCCGATGCGATCATCGTGGCCCCCTCCAACCCGTTCGTCTCGGTGGCGCCGATCCTCGCCGTGCCGGGGATCCGCGAGGCCGTCGATGCGGCGCGGGGGCGCGGTGTCCCGGTCGCGGCGGTCTCCGGGATCGTGGGAGGGCGGGCCATCAAGGGACCCGCCGACCGGATGATCGCGTCGCTTGCCGGCGAGCCGCCGACGGCCGTGGCCGTCGCCCGCCGCTACGCCGGCTGGGTCGACCTGTTCGTCCTCGACGCGACCGACGCCGAGCTCGAGGGCGAGGTCCGGGCGCTCGGCTTCGAGACCCTCGTCACCGACACGATGATGGTCGGCGACGCCGTGCGTGCCCGGCTCGCCGGCGACGTGCTGGAGGCCCTCGCCGCGCGACGGCGCTAGCATCGACGACGTGGAGCCCACCCCGACCGCCGACCTCAGCTCCACCTGGGCCCTCGTCCCGCTCCGCGGCCTCGAGGACGCCAAGACCCGCCTCGGAGCGGAGCTGGACCCCGAGGAACGGCTCGAGCTCGTGATCGCGATGGCGAGCCGGACGCTGGCCGCGGCCCGCGACGCCCAGGGAATCTCGGGGACGGTGCTCGTTACCGCGGACCCCGCCGCTGCCGAGCTCGCCGCGACGTTCGGAGCGCGGACCATCGTCCAGCGACTGCCGGGCCTGAACGCCGCCTTGATGGAGGCCCGGGCCGTAGCGATCGAGCTGGGTGCGACCGCCATCCTCGTCCTCCCGATCGACCTGCCCGCGATCTCCGTCGCGGCGCTCGAGGCGCTCCTCGAGGCGGCATCCTGCGCGAATGCCGAGCCGCCGCCCGACCGACCGGTGGTCCTCGCCGTGCCCGACCGCCATGGTCGCGGGACGAATGCCCTGCTCGTCTCGCCGCCGGCGGCCATCGACCCGGCCTTCGGGGAGGACAGCCTCCTCTCGCACGCCGAGGCTGCGGCTGCCAGCGGCGCCACGTTCCTGCGTCACGCAGGCCCCCTGACCCTCGACGTCGACACCGGCGCCGATCTCCTCGTGGCCGAGGCCCAAGGCGTCGTCGCCTCGACCGGACGAGTCACGCATGGCGCCTGAGGAAGCGCCCCGGGTCGCGCCGGTCCGGCCCGGGCCGTCGCTCGAGATCATGGCTCTCCTCGGGATCCCGGAAGTCCGGCCGGGTGACGACCTTGCGGCGATCCTGCTCGAGGCGCTCGGCTCGACGCCCGGGATCCCCCCGCTCCGGGACGGCGACGTCCTCGTCGTCACCCAGAAGGTCGTGTCGAAAGCGGAGGGCGCAATCGTCGACCTCGAGGGGATCGAGCCGCGCCAGGAGGCGATCGAGTTCGCGATCTCGGCCGACCGCGACGCCCGCCAGGTCGAGGTCGTCCTGCGCGAGGCCCGCCGGGTCGTCCGGATGGAGCACCGGGTCCTCATCACCGAGACGCCCCACGGCTTCGTCTGCGCCAACGGTGGCGTGGATGCCTCGAACGTGGGGCCTGGGACCGGGAACATCGTCACGCTCCTGCCGGTGGACCCCGATGCGTCCGCCGGCCGGATCCGGGAAGCCGTCCGCCAACACCACGGCGTGGATGTCCCGGTCGTGATCTCGGATTCGTTCGGGCGACCGTGGCGCTGGGGCATCGTCGACGTCGCGATCGGCGTCTCGGGCCTCCTGCCGATCGAGAACCTGCGGGGCTCGCCCGACGCCGACGGCCGGATCATGAAGTCGACCGTCCGGGCCGTGGCCGACGAGCTCGCCTCGGCCGCCGAGCTGGCCCTCGGCAAGACCGGTGGTCGGCCGGCCGCCCTGATCCGTGGCGCCGCGTACACCCGCGGCGAGGGCACCATCCGCGAGGCCCTCATGCCGGCCTCGTGGGACCTCTTCCGCTGAGCCGACTCGTCCGAGGACGAGGCTCGGTCGCGGCTGGTCGACAAACCGGCCAAACGACGAAGGAAGCACGGCATCGGGGCGGTTCCGCCGTCATTCGGTCGACATCTCGGCCATTCGACGGCGGAGGTCGCGATTCCCGGGGCGGCGCAGCTGCTCCTTCGTCGGACGGTCGATACATCGGTCAGACGCCGCACCAGGACCGCATCCGGCCGGCCCAGGAACCTCCGTTCGCGACGTTCTCTGCCACGCGCGCTACGCTGCCATCTCCCGCCACCCGAGGTCGCAACGGTGAAGTTCGGTCTCCAGATCAGCTCGTTCTCGTTCCCGGGTGGCCCCGAGCAGCTCGGCCCGACCCTGGCCCGGATCGTCCGCACGGCGGACGAGGCGGGTTTCGATTCCATCTGGGTGATGGACCACTTCTTCCAGATCCGCTCGGTCGGCCGGCCCGAAGAGCCGATGCTCGAGGGCCTGACCGCGCTCGGCTGGATCGCCGCCCACTCGGAACGCGCGCGCCTCGGCCTGATGGTCGGCGGGGTCCACTACCGCCACCCGGGCCTCTGGATCAAGTCGGCGACGACCCTCGACGTCCTGTCCGGCGGACGGGCCTGGTTCGGGATCGGGGCGGCCTGGAACCAGGAGGAGTCGGAGGCTTTGGGCTTCCCGTTCCCGCCGCTCGGTGTCCGCTTCGAGCTCCTCGAGGACACCCTCCGGATGGCCCACGGACTGTGGTCCGGCGAGCGCGGCTCCGAGGAGGACTTCCAGGGCCGCCGCTATCGGGCCTCCCGGCTCCTGAACTCGCCCCAGTCGCTCAGCCGGCCCCGGATCCCGATCATGATCGGCGGTGGCGGCGAGCTGAAGACGCTTCGCCTCGTGGCCCGGTACGGTGATGCCTGCAACGTCTTCGGCGGGCCCGAGAAGATCCATCACAAGTACGAGGTCCTGCGTCGCCATTGCGAGGCCGTCGGCCGGCCGTTCGAGGAGATCGAGCGCTCGAACCTCCAGTCGGTGAACGTCACGTCCGACGGCGCCGGCGGTGCCGAATCGCCGGCCCAGGTCACGGACCGCTTCGCCGAGCTCGGCGACGCCGGGGCGCAGCACGTGATCTTCAGTGTCCGCGACGTCTGGCAGACCGACAAGATCGAGCTCCTGGGGCGGACCCTGATCCAGGATCTGCGCGCGCTCTGAAGCGGGGGCCCCAGTACCTCCTTCTCAGGTGACCGCGGACGGCGCAGGGGCCACCATTCGGGGAGCAGCAGCCCGTCGAGGCACGGGTGGCTGCCTGCAGGCGAGGATCGACGTGCCCCCGCGCCACGCTCGGCCGGATCGATGTCGCTGAAGCCCCGCTGGCCCGCGCCGGCCCCGGGCTCGCGTGATCCCAACGCCGCGGGTGGGGCCGATCCGGGCATCTCGCCGATCGATCCGGCCGGTCCGTTCAGGCCGCGACGCGTCCCCTTGGCCGCCCCGCCGGCCGACCGCGGCGGCCGCGGCATCACCGAGGCCATCGATGTCGGCACCGCGGCCCTCGTTCGGGCGACACCCCAGCTCGACCTCCGGGATCCGATGCTCCCGGCGGCCTTGCGGTTTGCCCGGCAGCACGGGGCGGAGATCCTGCCCTCCCCGATCCTCGGGGCGTGGCGAACGCGGACGCTGACCGGCGCGGCCCGGGAACGCGAGACGCCCTGGGTGCTGGGCTTCGACGCAGCGCCGAACTCGCCGGTCTATGACACGCCCGACGGTGTCGGCGCGCTGTGGCGGCCGCGCGAGCGGGACTGGCTGGAGCGCGACGCGACCGGCTTCGGCCAGCGCCTCCTCGGGCCGATCGCCCTGGCCGAGAACGTCGACTTCCTGGCGACGCTCGAGGGCGATGCCAGCCTGGCCGTCAGTCGCACCTCGGCCGAGATCCTGCGCGAGATCCAGCCCCGGATGGAGGCCGACCTCGCCGACTGCATCACCGGCACGGACCCGTGGCGCGACACCTTCGCGCTGTGGCTCCTTGCCCGTCGGTCCGAGGCGCTCGCGCGGCTCCATCCCCTCGCTCTCGCCATCGCGACCCGCTACGGGACCCTCGCCAACCGCCTCGCGGGGCTCGTCTGCGGCACGCGCTTCCCGTTCGAGGCGATCCCCCTGACCTCGGCCAACGCCCACCTCGGGGTGGCCCTCTGGACGCTCGACTACCGGCCATCGCTGCTCGCCGGGATCGTCGCCTTCGTCCGGTCCCATCGGATGCCGGACGGTGGCTTCGCCGATGAGGGCCAGTTCGCCGATCCACTGACCACCCTCGCAGCGGCCGACCTCCTCTCGACCCTCGACCCGGCCTTCGACCCGGGGCCGACCGCCGCGTGGTTCGCCCGGACCCAGGAACCGGCCGGCTGGTGGCGGGCGCTCGATCCCGAGGTGCCGTGGCTGACGGCCGCGGTCGTCGAGTGGCTCGAGAGCGCCGACCGGCCGTTCGCAGCGCGCTTCCGCTGGCCGGCCTACCAACGGGTCGACCTCGATCGCAAGACCGGGATCCCCGGCTACGTGGCCTTCGACAGGCTGGCCCGCGTCTTCGAGGCCGTGCCCGGGATCGCCGGCGCGCCCCTGGCCCTCGCCTTTGGCGATCTGGCCGGCTTCCGCGAGTTCAATAACGCGTTCGGCCAGGAGATGGGCGATCGCGTCCTCCGGACGTTCGCAACGGCGCTCTCAGAGCTGGATGCGTCGCTGGCCATCCGCGACGGCGGCGACGAGTTCCTCATCGTCGGCGCGCCGACGCGGGCGGGCCTGGCCGAGGACCTGGAGCGCTTCGGCGCCGCGTGGCCGGCCCGCTTCACCGGCGAGTACGGTGCGGCTGCCGGCGTCGTGGCGCCCCGTTTCGTCGTCAGCTCGGTCGAGGGTCGCGATCTCCGGGCCGCCCGGGAGCGCCTGGGCCGGGCCATCTCCGGCGTCAAGGCTGACGTTCCGGAACCGCCGCCGGAGGGCGTGCTCCGCCGATTCGCAGGGTAGCCCGCGATCGGAGGACAGCTCTCGCGCGGTGCCCCGAACCTGCGCCGAAAATCGTCATTCGCCATCCCCGATGGCATTGGGCAGGCCGCTGACTCCGCCATTGGAGTTCACGAGCGTGCGCCGTCGGCCTGTTCCCGCCGCAGGCAACCAGCGGGCGCAGATGGCGAGATTCGGCCGTCCAATGCCACGCGGGGTTGCCGATGACCGGAAGCGCTCCGCTCGCTGCCCGGAGGTGCCGCGACGGTCGTCCCGGCGGTAGCTGCATACCCCCCAGGGGTATGAGCTGCGTGGTACGATGACGGCGATGAACGAGCGCAACCAGCCCGCCCCGTTCGGCGGGCTTTCCATCGACTTCTCGGGCGATACCTCCGTCGCCGCACCCGCCACGCCGGCGCCGCTGGGCGGTCTCTCGATCGCCCTCGCGCCTGACGCTGCGACAGCGCCGGGCGGACCGGCGACGGCCGCGGCACCCGACGACGGCCGGACCGAGACCAAGCTGCTGATCGTCGGTTCGGGGCCGGCCGGACTGACCGCCGCGGTCTACGCCGCCCGCGCCAACCTGGAGCCGATCGTGCTCGCCGGCTCGGCGCCGGGTGGCCAGCTGATGCTGACCAGCGACGTCGAGAACTACCCGGGCTTCCCGGAGGGCATCCAGGGGCCCGACCTCATGGCCGCCTTCCGGTCCCAGGCCGAGCGGTTCGGAACCCGGATCGTGGACGTCGACGTCGATCGGGTCGACCTTTCCAGCCGGCCGTTCCGGCTGTGGGCTCGCGGCGTCGAGTACCGGGCCGAGGCGGTCATCGTCGCGACCGGTGCCTCGGCGATGTGGCTGGGCCTCGAGAGCGAGACCCGGCTTCGCGGCCGGGGCGTGTCGGCCTGCGCGACGTGCGATGGCTTCTTCTTCCGGGACCGCGAGATCGCGGTCGTCGGCGGCGGCGACACGGCCTTCGAGGAGGCGAGCTACCTGACTCGCTTCGCCTCGAAGATCCACCTCCTCCACCGGCGCGACGAGTTCCGGGCCAGCAAGATCATGGTCGAGCGGGCGAAGGCCAACCCCAAGATCCAGATCCACACCAACACCGCCATCGACGAGGTCCTCGGCGACGCCAAGGTCGATGGGCTCGCCCTCCGTGACACGGTCACGGGCAAGGCGACCACCCTGCCGATCGAGGGCCTCTTCATCGCCATCGGCCACCGGCCCAACACCGAGGCCTTCCGCGACTGGCTCGAGATCGACGCCAAGGGCTACCTCGTCGTCCACGACGAAACCCACTCGAAGATCGATGGCGTCTTTATCGCCGGCGACGTCCACGACCATCGCTATCGCCAGGCGGTGACCGCCGCGGGCGACGGCTGCAAGGCCGCGATCGACGCCGAACGCTGGCTCGAGGCCGAGGGCATCACCGAGGCGAATACCCTCACCGCCTGGTGAGCTTCGGGCGAGGCGGATCGGGCCGCGGCTCCCCGACGAGCGCCGGCGGCAGCCGGGTATCGCGCCGCTTCGGCGTGGACCCCGGGGCGACGCCGCCACCACCGATTCCGCCCGAGCGACGGGGCCGCACGATCCGCCGGATCGTCGCGTTCTTCGGCCCGTACCGGCTCCAGGTCGTGGTCGTGGTCGCGGCGATCCTGCTGACGAGCGGCCTCGGGCTCATCAACCCGATTCTCCTCAAGCTGCTCATCGACGACGCGATCCCGAGCCTGGACTTCAGCCGCCTCAACCTCTACGTCGGGCTGATGATCGGGGTGCCGATCGTGTCCGGGCTCATCGGCCTGGGCCAGAGCTACCTCAACAACCTCATCGGCCAGAGCGTCATGCAGGACCTCCGCGGGGCCCTGTACGAGCACCTCCAGCGGATGCCGCTGCGGTTCTTCACCGAGACGAAGACCGGCGAGATCCAGAGCCGCCTGGCCAACGACGTCGGCGGCGTCCAGGGCGTCGTCACCGACACCGCCGCGTCGTTGACCTCGAACCTCGCGGTCGGACTCAGCACGATCGTGGCCATGCTCATCATCGACTGGCGCCTGACCGCCCTGTCGCTTGGCATGCTGCCGTTCTTCATGTACCTGACCTACCGGGTCGGGCGGGTCCGGCGCGAGATCAGTGGCGAGACCCAGCGCTCGCTGGCCGAGCTCTCGGCGGTCACCGAGGAGACGCTGTCCGTCTCGGGGATCCTGTTGTCGAAGACGTTCGGCCAGCAGGGCGCTGCGGTGAAGCGGTTCGTCGGGCTCAACCGGCGGCTGGCGGGCCTCCAGATCCGCCAGGCGATGGTCGGGCGGTGGTTCTTCATGATCGTCGGGACCGTCTTCTCGATCACCCCGGCGTTCGTCTACTGGCTGGCCGGCTGGCTGGCGATCAACGGCGACCCGAGCGCGCCGACGATTGGCGACATCGTGGCCTTCACGACCCTCCAGTCGCGCCTCTTCTTCCCGCTCGGCCAGCTGCTCAACGTCCAGGTCGAGATCCAGGGAGCGCTCGCCCTGTTCGACCGGATCTTCGAGTACCTCGAGATGGACCCGGGCATCGTGGATGCGCCCGATGCGGTCGCCCTCGATCCGGCCACGGTTCGCGGCCAGGTACGGTTCCGCGATGTCGCGTTCCGCTACCCGGCGGCGGCGCCGCTCGTGCCCGTCGAGACGCGAGCCGCCGATGGCGACGGGGCCGAACCCTCGGACGAGGTCGCCGCCGAGGTCCCGCCGGAGGAGCCCCCGGAGGAGGCCGCTGCCGAGCCGCGCCAGCCGTTCGGGGTCGAGGGCATCGATTTCGAGGCGGCGCCGGGCCAGCTCGTGGCCCTCGTCGGGCCGTCCGGGTCCGGGAAGACGACCACGACCTATCTCCTGCCGCGCCTCTACGACGTCGATGCCGGGGCGATCGAGATCGACGGCATCGATGTCCGGAAGCTGACCCTGGGGTCACTCGGCTCGGTGATCGGCTTCGTGACCCAGGAGACGTACCTCTTCCACGCCAGCGTCCGCGACAACCTCCTGTACGCGAAGCCCGAGGCGACCCAGGCCGAGCTCGAGGTGGCGGCCCGGGCGGCCGCGATCCACGACCGGGTCATGGACCTGCCGGACGGCTACGACACGATCGTCGGCGAGCGCGGCTACAAGCTCTCAGGCGGCGAGAAGCAGCGGATCGCGATCGCGCGGGTGCTGCTCAAGGATCCCCGGATCCTCATCCTCGACGAGGCCACCTCGGCCCTCGACACGGTCAGCGAACGGCTCATCCAGGCGGCCCTCGAACGCCTGGAGCGAGGCCGGACCACGATCGCGATCGCCCATCGCCTGTCGACGATCCTGCGGGCCGACCTGATCCTCGTCTACGCCGCCGGACGGATCGTCGAGCGGGGCACGCATGCCGAGCTGCTGGCCGCGGGCGGCCTCTACGCGCGCCTCTACCACGAGCAGTTCGAGAGCCCGTCGGCGGACGCCGAGAACGGGCGAGGCGGAGATGCCATGACGGGCCGAACGGCACCCGCCTCGACGGGCGCCGGCGGGTAGCATCGGCCCGCTCCCAGCCATGCACGAAAGGCCCTGGCCCAGATGACCACGATCCGATCCGCGACGCTCGTCCACGAGGGTGGGAACCGCTTCGCCGCAACGACCGGCAGCGGCCGAACCTTCGCCTGGGGGGACGAGAAGTCAGCCGGCGAGATGAGCCCGATGGAGACCGTCACGGTGGCCCTCGCCGGGTGCAGCGCGATGGACGTCATCTCGATCGCCCTCAAGAAGCGTCAGGGCATCGACCGCTATCGGATCAACGTCCGGGGTGAGCAGCGCGAGGAGTATCCGCAGGTCCTGACCCGGGTCGACGTGACCCACGAGGTCGAGGGGCCCGAGGTCGACGAGGCTGCCATCAAGCGCTGCATCGAGCTGTCAGCCACGAAGTACTGCCCGGTCAACGCGATGCTCTCGGCCGGCGCGACCGAGGTCCACCACCGCTACGTGGTCAGGAAGACCGGCGTCGACGCCTTCGAATCCGAGGGCGAGGTCCTCGTCACCGGTCCGTACCGCCGGCCCGACATCGTCACCTGAGCGACCGTCGCGCGGCCCGGGTCGCGAGGTCAGTCGCGGGGCGCCTCCTCGGCCACGATCGCGACGAGGCTGACGTCCCGGATCGCCTCGGAGAAGACCCGCGGCGGAACCTCCGTCAACCGCCGCGACTGGGCGCCATCCGCCTCCACTGATCCGGCTGGCGTGACGAACCGGACGGCGACGAGGCGCGCCCGCTCCTGGCGCTCCCCCGTCGGGACCCTCTCGACGATCTGGTACCGAAGCTCGACCCGGAGGTCGTCCTCGAAGTCCCGGAATGCCGTCGCTTCGTCGCCCTGGTCCCAGGCACCGAGCGCCGGGACCGCCCAGCCTCGATCGCGAAGCATGGCCCGAAGCCGGGCCTGGCTCACGATCCGGCCCGCGTAGCGGCGATCCGCCATCAGGTCGATGTCGCGGGCAAGGGGCTGGAAGACTTCGCGGTCGGCCTGTCGGATCGGCTGCTCGATCGAGGCCACGGCAAGCGTCGCGCGCCAGCCCGCGATCTCATCCTCGCCGGCATCGGCCGGGTGCCACAGCCGAACCTCGGACGCCGCGCCGGCGGTGAATGGCCGGCCGTTGGCGCCAACCCAGCCGTCGCCGTCCGGCAGGCCGGCGAGGCCCACCTCACCGGGACGGCCGACCCGCCAGATCATCCGGCGCCCGAAGATCCGGCCGATCGGGTGATCCGCGTACCGAGCTCGCCAGAGCGCCTCGGGCCAGGTCCGACTCGAGGCCAGGCGGTCCTCCATCCGGCGGCGCTCCTCGACGACGGCGGCGCGGATGGCGGCGAGTCGCTCGGCGATGTCGGCGACTTCGGCTGGATGGGCCGTGGCCAGGGCTGCCGGCGGCCGCTCCTGCTCGATGCCATCGGCGCCGCGCCAGGCCCCCCGCACGGTCGCATCGGGCGTCACCGCGATCACCGCGGTCGTGCCATCGATCGGCAGTTCGAGGCGGCCATCCGGCCCGAGGTCGAACGTCGGGAGCGCGAGCTCGATCACGGTCGCGACCGGGACACCGGTACGCGTCGCGACGACGTCGAGCGCCCGGTCGATCTGCTTGAGGACATTCCGGTTCGTGACCCGGACCCGCATCGTGGCGAGGGCTGCGGCGGCCCCGGGATCGTCCGACGCGCCGAGCAGCGCGGCACAGGTGTTGGCAACCGCGGTATCGCGGACGACGGCATCGCTGCGGCCGGACGTGCCCATCCGGACACCGACGGCCGCGATGAGCTCGGCCGGTGAATCGAGCGCGATCGAGGCGAACCAGAGCAACCCGCGCGCGACCCGCTGGTTCACCAGGCGCAGCCCTCCCACGAGGAGGTCCGGCCGGCTCACGATGTCCGCCCGAATGAGGCTCGAGAGCGTCCGCCGGATCGCTCCGGCGATGTCGCTCTCAGCGGTGGCTGCGAGCAGCCGCTGTGCCTCGGCCGTCCATTTCGGGGTCGGGGCCACGGCCGTTGCCCGGAGCACGAGCGGATGGAGCCGGCCGAGGCCCAGGCGAAGCGATCGGTCCGTTTCAAGCATCGTCCCGAGCTCCGCCCCGAAGGCGTCGCCGTCGTCGAAGGCAAGCGCTGGGAGCTCGCCGCCACGGGATCGACGCAGGAGCTCGATGAGCCGCCCCCGCGGGCCGACGGTCTCCGGTGCGTCGCCGAGCATGCGCTCGGTCATGAGCTCCGCGGTCCGCTCGATCTCGGCGATCAGGGCAGGGTCGGCCGGCGCCTCGCTCCCCGCGGTGTCGAACGCGGCCTCGATCTCGCCGAGGAGCGGCTCGAGGATCGGCAGGCGACGGACACCGAGGATGACGCCGGGGGGGTGGTCGAGCCGCTCGCGAATGGCGGCCAGGCGCGAGGCGAAGGTCTCCCCGGGCGTCTCCACGGCGCCAGCCTAGCGGAACACCTCCATGCATGACTATGCAGGAACGTGTATAGTCATGCGTCCATGGCGAGCCCCACCGATCTCCACGCAGCCCCGACCGCCGCCGTCGGGACGACGCCGCCCGTCGGCACCCCGATCCGCGTCGGCATCATCGGCGCGACCGGCTACGTGGGCGGCGAGCTCATCCGGCTCCTCGCCGCCCATGCTTCGGTCGAGCTCGTCGGGCTGACCGGGCGCGAGCGCCGCGGCGATCCCGTCGGGGACGTCCATCCGCACCTCGCTACGACCGACTTTGCCCTGGAGAGCGAGCTCGTCGGCGACGTCGATGCCGTCTTCATGGCCCTGCCCCACGGCACGGCGGCCCAGCGAGTGCCCGAGCTCCTCGGCCGTGGCATCACGGTCATCGACCAGGGGCCAGACTTCCGACTCCGCGACGCGGCCGACTATCCGCGCTGGTACGGCTTCGAGCATCCCCACCCCGAGCTCCTGGCCCGGGCCGTGTACGGGCTCCCGGAGCTCCACCGCGCCGAGCACCTGGCGGCGGGCAAGGCCCGCGCGGCCGGGACACCGGCCCTCGTCGGCTCGCCCGGCTGCTACCCAACGGCGACCGTACTGGCCCTCGCCCCGCTGGCCCGAGCCGGGCTCATCGCCGATGTCGTCGTCGACGCCAAGAGCGGCGTGAGCGGGGCCGGCCGCGAGGCCAAGGCCGAGATGCTCTACGCCGAGGTGAACGAGAGCGTCCGGGCCTACGGCGTCTTCTCCCATCGCCACACGGCCGAGATGGAGCAGGAGCTGGGCCTCCGCGGCCTCGACTTCCTGCCCCACCTCATCCCGATGACGCGGGGGATTCTCGCCGCCGCCCACGTCCGGCCCTTGCGGCCGGTCACGCAGGCAGAGCTCGACGCCCTGTACGCCGAGGCCTACGCCGACGAGCCGTTCGTGACCGTCGTCGACGCGCCACCGGCGACGGGCCATGTCCTCGGCAGCAACCATGCTCGGGTCTTCGTCCGGGCCGACGAGCGGACGGGTCGAATCCTTGCGATCGGGGTCATCGACAACCTCGTGAAGGGCGCCGCGGGCCAGGGGGTCCAGTCCTTCAACCTCGTCTTCGGGCTGGCCGAGACGGCCGGGCTCGAGGCCCTCCCGCTGGCGCCGTAGGGCCCGACGATGGTCATCGAGCTCGACGTCACCGCCCCGATCGCGCCGGACCTGCCGGTCGTGGAGCGGCGCGCCCGCATCCCCGCCGGGTTCCTCGCCGGCGGGCGCGCCGCCGGGATCAAGGCAAGCGGCAGGCCCGACCTTGCCCTCGTCACCGTGCCGGGCGGAGCGTCGCCCGCGGCCGCGGCCGCCGTCTTCACCCCGAATGCGTTCGCGGCCGCCCCGGTCCGGCGCTCCCGGGCCTCGCTCAGGGCCACCGGCGGATGGGCGCGGGCCGTCGTCTCGACGAGCGGCTCGGCGAACGCGGCCACGGGCCCGGCCGGCGACGCTGACCAGGCCAGGGTCGGCGAGCTCGTCGCGGGCGCGCTCGGGATCGGGGCGGATGATGTCCTCCACCTTTCGACCGGGATCATCGGGACGCGGCTGCCGCTCGATCGCGTCGCGGCGGGCCTCGACGCGCTCGTACCGGCGCTCGCGGCCACGGACGACGGCCTCGAGGCGGTCGCCGTCGCGCTCCGGACGACCGACTCGGTCACGAAGGTCGCGACCGTGTCCGTTGCCCTCCCCGACGACCGCGGCGAGCTCCACGACGTCCGGGTCTCGGGGACGGCGAAGGGCGTCGGGATGATCCATCCCCGGATGGCAACGATGCTCTCGGTCATCCTGACCGACGCCGCCGCCTCGCCCGAGCTCCTCGCCGGGATCCTCCGGCCGGCCGCCGCCCGGACCTGGAACCAGCTCTCGGTCGACGGCGACACGAGCACCAACGACACGGTCTTCGTGCTCGCCTCTGGCGCTTCTCCCGCGGCCCCGGTCGTGGCGGACTCGCCGGCTGCGGCCGCCCTCGCCGGCGCCGTCGAGGCGGTGGCCCGCGACCTGGCCCGCCAACAGGCCGCCGACGGCGAGGGCGCGACCTGCCTGCTCAGCTGCCAGGTCACCGGCGCCGCGGATGCCGCCGATGCCCGGGCCGTGGCCCGGGCCGTCATCTCGAGCAGCCTGGTGAAGGCGGCGGCCCACGGCAAGGATCCCAACTGGGGCCGGATCGCCGGGGCGGCCGGCAACGCCAGGCTCGCCGACGCCGCCGTCCTCGAGGCCGCGGGTCTCGCCGCGGACGAAGCCGCGGCCCGCGGCGGCGGCCCGGCCCGCCTTGACCCGAACCGACTCCGGATCGCGATCGCCGGCCACCTCGTCTACGACGGCGAGGGCGGCGGCCCCCAGACCTTCGACCGGGCGGCGGCACGGGCGGCCATGGACGCACCCGAGATCGTCATCCGCCTCGATCTCGGGCTCGGCGATGGCGCCGGCGAGGCCTTCGGCTGCGACCTCACCGAGGCCTACGTGCGCGAGAACAGCGAGTACACGACATGAGCGCTCGAGTCGGTCCTCGCCGGCATGACGCGCCGAGGCCAAGGCGCCGACGAGCACGTGAGCGAGCGCACTCCAGCGTGCGTGGGCGAACGCGCGCAGGAGGCAACGCCGGCATCGGCCGTCAGGGCGGCGACCAATGAGCGAGAGTGTGGTCATCAAGCTCGGCGGGACCACGATCGCCGACCAGGAGCAGGTGCTCACCGAGGTCGCCGCGCTCGCCCGGCGGCGGCCGGTGATCCTCGTCCACGGCGGCGGCAAGCGCCTCACCGAGTGGCTCGAGCGGATGGGCGTGGTCTCGCAGTGGCGTGGCGGACTGCGCGTCACCGACGCGGCCTCGCTCGAGGTCGCTGCCGCGGTCCTCCGGGGCGTCATCAACAGCGAGCTCGTCGCCGGCCTCCGGGCCCTTGGGGTCGATGCGGTCGGGCTGTCGGGTGTCGACGGCGGCCTCCTCATCGCGGAGCGGATCGAGGATCTGGGCTTCGTCGCCCGCGTCGCCGGCCTCCGGCGCGACCTCCTCGACGCGCTCATGGTCGCCGGCCAGGTGCCCGTGGTGGCGCCGCTGGCCCGCGACGAGGCCGGGATCGTCTGCAACGTCAACGCCGACGACGTCGCGGCCGGGATCGCGGCCGGGATCGGCGCCCGCCAGCTGGTCCTCATGACCGACGTCGACGGGGTTCGCGACGCGAGCGGCGCCAAGCTCGACTCCCTCACCGCCGCGGAGGCCGAGGCGCTCATCGAGAGCGGGGTCATCGCCGGCGGCATGGTGCCCAAGGTCCGGGCGGCACTCGGCGCGCTCGCCTGGGAGGGCACCGAGGCGATCATCGCCGATGGCGCCGCGCCGGCGGCCCTGGCCCGGGCCCTCGACGACCCGACCTTCGGGACCCGCCTGACGGCCACCCGCTCGGCCCGGGTGGGTGCGGCATGAAGGCAGCCCTCGCCCCCGGCGCGGCCCACGTGCCGATCGCCAAGCGGGATCGCCAGCGGGCGATCCGCGAGATCGTCGCCGGCCATTCGATCGCCAGCCAGCAGGAGCTGGCCGACCGGCTCGCGGCCCGTGGCTTCGCGGTCACCCAGGCGACCGTGTCGCGCGACGTCGCCGAGCTCGGCCTGGCCAAGGCCTGGCGCGGCGAACGCCATGTCTACGTCCTCGCCGACGACCTGCCGGGGCGCCCCCGGGGCTCGGATGCCCGGCTTCGGCGGATCCTCGGCGACATCCCCGTAACGGTCGGGCGGAGCGGCCTCGTCCTCGTCCTGACGGCCAGCCCCGGCACGGCCGGCGCCATCGCCCAGGCGATCGACGAATCGACCCTGACCGAGCAGGTCGGGACCGTCGCCGGCGACAACACCCTCATCGTCCTGTTTGCGGACGAGCCGGCCCTCGAGCGCTGGCTGGCCCGCTTCACCGCCCTGCAATCGCCGGCCACCGGGATCCCGGGTTCCGGCACGGAGGAATCTCGATGAAGAAGGTCGTGCTTGCCTACTCGGGCGGGCTGGACACGTCGGTCGCGGTCGCCTGGCTGAAGGAGCAGTTCGACGTCGAGGTCGTGACCCTGACGGTCGACGTCGGTGGCGGCTCGCTCCGCGGGGGCGTCGAACGCCGGGCGATGTCGGCCGGGGCGTCGCGGGCCTACGTCGTCGATGCCCGCGAGCGATTCGTCACCGACTTCGTGTGGCCCCACCTCCAGGCCAATGCCCTGTACCAGGGCGCCTACCCGCTCGCCACGGCCCTCGCCCGGCCGCTGATCGCCCAGCTCCTCGTCGAGGTCGCCCAGAAGGAGGGTGCCGACGCGGTCGCCCACGGCTGCACCGGCAAGGGCAACGACCAGGTCCGCTTCGACGTCGCCGTCCATGCCCTGGATCCGGGGCTCGAGGTCGTCGCGCCGATGCGGGTCGGGATGGGCCTGACCCGGGACCAGGAGATCGACTACGCCGCCGAGCGTGGAATCGAGATCCCGATCACCAAGGCTTCCCCGTACTCGATCGACGTCAACCTCTGGGGTCGGTCGTGCGAGACCGGCATCCTGGAGGACCCATGGGTCTCGCCGCCGGCCGATGCCTACGAGTGGACGGTCGCGCCGGAGGCCGCGCCGGACGCGGTCGAGGTGGTCATCGGCTTCGAGGGCGGCATCCCCGTTTCGCTCGATGGCGAGTTCGTGGATCCCGTGGCGCTCGTCGAGCGGCTCCACGACCTGGGCGGCGCCCACGGCGTCGGGCGGATCGACCACGTCGAGGACCGCCTCGTGGGAATCAAGTCGCGCGAGATCTACGAGACCCCGGCCGCGACGATCCTCCACACCGCCCATCGGGCCCTGGAGGGGCTGACGCTGTCGAAGGACACGCTGCGCTTCAATCGCCTGGTGGCCGACGAGCATGCCCGGCTGACGTACGACGGGCTGTGGTTCTCGGCGTTGCACCGGGACCTCCGTGGCTACGTCGCTTCGTCGCAGCGGGTCGTGTCGGGCGAGGTCCGGATGCGGCTTGACCACGGGTCGGCCGTGCTGGCCGGGCGGCGCTCACCGCTGTCGCTGTACGACAAGAACCTGGCCACCTACGACGAGGGCGACGCCTTCGATCATGCCTCGGCCGTCGGGTTCATCGAGATCTTCGGCCTGCCGCTTCGCGTGGAGGCGGCCCGCCACGGCGCCGTCGGGAAGCATCACGGCGCGGCCTGGGCCTGGACCCCGCCGCTGCTCGAGCACCTGCCGGCGACGGTCGAGGATCCCGAAGGGGCACCGGCTGGTTGATACGAATTGGGTGGGCCGGGCTGATGGGCCGAATACGCGGCCGCAGCCCACCCCGACGCTAGGATGGTGCCCCGCATCCGGGGTCCAATCATGTCGTTCAAACCAGGCGCCACGCTCGATCCCGGCCAGGTTCGCGACATCCGCGGCCGGCGCGGTACCGGGCTGGCGATCGGCGGCGGCGGTATCGGCCTGATCCTCGTCCTGGTGTACACGCTCCTGGGCGGCAATCCGGGCGACCTCGAGGGGCTCGGCGACCTGAACGGCCAGGCCATCGGCCCCGACAACACGACCCTCGTCACCGAATGCCAGACGGGTGTCGATGCGAACGAGCGCGCCGACTGCCGGATCGTCGGCTACGTCAACAGCATCCAGGCCTGGTGGAGCGAGGCGCTCCCGGCGACGGGCACGCCCTACTCGAACGCGACCACGGTCCTGTTCACCGACGGGGTGTCGACCGCCTGCGGGGCGGCCAGCTCCGCGGTCGGGCCGTTCTACTGCCCGAACGACGACCAGGTCTACCTCGACCTCGGCTTCTTCGGCGCCCTCGAGACCCGGCTCGGGGCGAGGGGCGGCGACTTCGCCGAAGCGTATGTCGTGGCCCACGAATATGGCCACCACGTCCAGGACCTCATCGGGGTCCTCGAGCTCGGCGACGGCGGCACCGGCGCCGAGAGCACATCGGTGCGGATCGAGCTGATGGCCGACTGCCTGGCGGGGGTCTGGGCCCAGCACGCGTCGGGTACCGGGTTCCTCGTGCCGCTCACGGACGCGGACGTCGCCGAGGCGCTCGATGCCGCCGCCGCGGTCGGCGACGATCGGATCCAGGCGGCCGCGGAGGGACGAGTCAACCCCGAGGCCTGGACGCACGGCTCCTCGGAGGAGCGGCAGGCGTGGTTCACGACCGGCTACACCCAGGGCGACCTGGCGTCCTGCGACACGTTCGCCGCGGATCTCTGAGCCTGGGGGCGACCCTCCCGGCCCCACGAGTCGGGCCACCCGGCCCGAATCGGCGAGTCCGACGCGCCTTGCCGATGCGCTCGTCGCTTGCCACGATGACCGGTCGAGGAGGTGCATCGATGACCGATGCGATCGGCACGCGGCACGCTACGACGCCGGAGATCGTGGAGCTCCCGGAGCGGCGCGCCGCCGTGGTCGGGATCGACGGGCGGGTCGACGAGCTCCCGCGGCTCATGGGCGAGGCCTTCGGGCTGACTGCCCAGACGATCAACGAGTCCGGGGCCGTCATCGCCGGCCCGCCGTTCGCGCGCTACTACGGCTTCGGGGAGCGGATCCAGGCCGAGGCCGGCTTCCCGTTCAGCGGGACGCTGGTCCCGACGGATCGCGTGCGGGAGACGGTCCTGCCCGGTGGCCGGCTGGCCACCACGACCCATGTCGGCTCGTACGAGGAGCTGGCGCAGGCGTGGGACCGAGCCGCGGCATGGATGCGCGAGCACGCCCTGACCTCCACCGGCGCACCCTGGGAGTGCTATCTGACCGGTCCGGACGAGCCCGGCCCGTCGATCACCGAGATCTTCTGGCCCCTCGACTGACCCGGGGCAGGCGGCCCGGTCCAGACGTGGGGGCCGGTCAGCTGGTGGCAGGCCCCGCCGCAACGACCGCCCGCGCCGCCTCGCCCCGGAGGTGGGCATAGCCTGGCTTGACCACCTCGTTGATGAGCGCCAGGCGCTCGTCGAACGGGGCGAAGGCCGACTTCATGGCGTTGATCGTCAGCCACTCCATCTCGCCGAGGCCGATCCCGAAGGCCTCGTCGAGGGCCGCGAACTCGGATGACAGCGAGACGTTCGACATGAGTCGGTTGTCGGTGTTGAGAGTCACCCGGAAGCGCAACCGACGGAGGAGATCGATCGGGTGCTCGGCCACGGAGGCCGCCGCCCCGGAGTGAACGTTCGATGTCGGGCACATCTCGAGCGGGACGCGGCGATCGCGCACGAACGCGGCAAGGCGGCCGAGGCTCACCGTCCCGTCGGTCGCCACGACGATGTCGTCGACGATCCGGACGCCGTGGCCCAGGCGCTCGGCGCCGCAGAACTGGAGGGCCTCCCAGATCGAGGGCAGCCCGAACGACTCGCCGGCATGGATCGTGATGTGGAAGTTCTCGTGGCGAATCCTGTCGAAGGCCTCGAGGTGGCGGGTCGGGCGGTAGCCGGCCTCGGGGCCGGCGATATCGAAGCCCACGACGCCGGCGTCGCGCCAGCGGATCGCGGCCTCGGCGACCTCGACCGACCGGGCGGCCTGGCGCATCGCGGTGACGAGCACCTTCATCGAGATCCGGTTGCCCGCCGCGGCGGCCCGGGCCTCGCCGAGACGGAAGCCCTGGAGGTTCGCCTCGATGACCTCGTCGAGGGTCAGGCCCTTCTCGGTCGACAGCTCCGGGGCATACCGGACCTCGGCATAGACGACGCCGTCGGTCGCCAGGTCCTCGGCACATTCGGCCGCGACGCGGACGATCGCGTCGCGGTCCTGGAGGACCCCGACCGTGTGAACGAAGGTCTCGAGGTACAGCTCGAGGGACTTGCGGTCGGCGCCGCGCCGGAACCAGACGGCCAGCTCGTCGACGTCGGTCGTGGGCAGGCCGCGGTAGCCGAACTCGGACGCCAGGTCGACGATCGTCGCGGGCCGCAGGCCGCCATCGAGGTGGTCGTGGAGGAGCGCCTTGGGCGCTCGCCGGATGGTGTCGGTTGTGAGCACGGCGGGCCTCCCGGGCTGAGGTTCGGGGACCGTTTCGATGATCGTAGCGCGCCGTGCCCTCGGCGGGCGGGCATCGGTCATTCGACCGATGACGGGCCCTCGACACCCGACCGTACACTCCCCCCATGACCGGAGTGGGCCCCCTCCTGTGCCCGATCCTGGTCGGCCGCGACGAGCTGCTCGAGCTGGCCGACCGGCGGATCGCCGAGGTCGGGGGCGGGCGGGGTCACGCCCTGTTCCTGTCGGGAGCCGCGGGCCTCGGGAAGACACGGTTGATCCGGACGGTGATCCGCAGGGCGCAGACCCTCGGCTTCCGCGTCGACGGCGGCTCGGTCGCGCCGCAGGATCACCAGGTGCCGCTCGCCTCGATCCGGGACTTCGCGAACAGTCTCCGCGGCAACGCCGAGTGGGGCTCGATGGCCGAAGACCTCCTGGCGATCGACGGTGCGCACGACGGCGACGCGCTCGGGTCGAGACGGCTCGTCGTCCACGGCGTGGCGGACCGCATCCTCAGGGCGATCGACCGCCCGACGCTGCTGGTCTTCGAGGATCTCCACTGGACCGACGAGCTGAGCCTCGAAGTGCTCGGCGAGCTGGCTCGCCGAGTGGCGGAGCACCCGCTCCTGCTCGTCGGCGGCTATCGGCCCGACGAGTTCCCGCCGGAGGGAACGATCCATCGCGAGTGGCGAGCGCGGCTCGTCGGCCAGCGGCTCGTCGAGGAGGTGCGGTTGCGGCCCCTGACGCTCGACGAGACGGGGACCGCGACGACGCTCATCCTCACGCGGGACCTGCCCGCGCCCCGCGACGTGGTCGAGGCAGTGTACGAACGGACGAACGGCATCCCGCTCCACATCGAGGAGCTCCTCGGGGCGCTCCGGGACGACGGGCAGCTGGACGGCGCGCGCATCCGATCGGCCCACGTCCCGGACACGATCGCCGCCGCCGTCCTCGCCCGGTTCGGCCGGCTCTCGGCCGACGCCCGGGCGGTCGCGCGCGCCGGGGCCGTCGTCGGCCGCTGCTTCAGCCCGGACGTGATCGCGGGCGTGGTCGGCCGGCCGTTGGAGGAGCTCGAGGCGGCCCTCGATGAGCTGGTCGACGCTGCGATCCTCCGGCCCTTCGACTACGTCGACGAGGGCTATTACGACTTCCGGCACCAGCTCCTCCGGGACGCGATCTATGACGCACTGCCGCCGGCCCAGCGCCGGCGCCTCCACGCGCTGGCGGCCGATCTCGGGATGGGCCTCCAGGGAGCCAGCGTCATCCACGCATCGCGCCACTTCGAGCGAGCCGGACTCCGCCGCCAGGCCTTCGAGACGGCCGTGGCCGGTGCCCGCGCCGCGAGCTGCGTCTCGGCACGGCGCGAGGCCTTCGAGCTCTACGGCCGCGCCGTCCGGAACATGCCCGACGACCTTTCTCCTGCCGGGCGCGGCGAGCTGTACGAGGGCTACAGCGATGCCGCCGCTGCCGTCGACGACAACCGCCTCTCGGAGGAGATGGCGCGGCAGGCCCGGGAGCAGTACCTCGCGGCCGGGCGACCCCACGCCGCGGCGGGGCTCCTCCTGAGCATGGGCGCCACGGCTCGGCGCGAGGCCCGGCCGATCCAGGAGCGGCGGGCGCTCGCAGAGCAGGCGCTCGCGGAGATCGCGGCCCTCCCGCCGACCCACGAGCGCGACGTGCTCCGGTCGATGGGGCTGGGGCTCAAGGCGGCGAGCCACATCGACGCGATGGAGCTCGAGGCGGCGAAGTCGGTCGGCCGCGAGGCGCTCGACGCCGCGTTCGCCTCCGGCGATCGCGATCTGGTCCTCGACGCCCACGCCTGGCTGGCGATGGTCACGGCCCTGCGAGACGACCCCGCCGCAGGCTTGGCCGAGCTCCTCGGCCGGGCCCGCGAGGCCCGGGCCAGCGGGTTCGAGTCGACCGGCGTGACGGCCTACCGGAATGCCGCGCTCGTCGCCACGCGGGTCTTCGACTACGACACCGCCGAGCGCGGGCTCGAGGAGGGACTCCGCTACGCGGACGCCATCGAGCAGAGCCACTGCCGGCACATCATGCGGGCGGTCTCGGGCCTCACCGACTGGGCCCGCGGCCGGTGGGACGAGGCCCTGGCGTCGGCCCAGCAGGAGCTCGCAGACGGCGGCTGTCGTCGCGGGACGATCATGGCCCTCGACGCCGTCGGCTTCGTCGCCCTCGGCCGCGGCGACCTGGACGCGGCCGCCCTCGCGCTCGGACGGTCGCTCGACGCCGGGCGCGCGACGGGTGAGCCGGAACGGATCCTGCCGGCGCTCTGGGGCCTGGCGGAGGTCGAGCTGCTGGCGCGGCGCCCCACGGCAGCGATGGCGTGCTGCGACGAGGCGCTCGAGCTGGCGTCCGCGGTCGGTGAGCGGGCGCTCCTCGTGCCGTTCGTGGTGACGGGCGTGCGCGCCGCGCTCGCGGCGAGCCGCCCCGAGGACGCGACGCGGTGGCGTGTCCGCGCCGAGGCCGCCCTGGCCGGCTGGACGGCAGGCGCGACACCGGCCCTCCATCACGCGGCCGGGCTCCTCCGCCTCGCGACCGGTTCGACCGTCGCCGCCCGCGAGGCGCTCGAGGCGGCCGTGATCGGCTGGGAGGCCATCGGACGGACGTGGGAGGCGACGTGGGCCCGGCTCGACCTTGCCCAGGCCCTCCTCCGAGCGGCGCACGTCGCGGAGGCGAGCGCACACATCGCCACGGCACGCGATCGGGCGGAGTCGATGGCCAGCCAGCCACTCCTCGATCGGGCCGACGACCTGGCCCGCCAGGCTCACGGCCGGGCCGTGACCGATGCGCCATGGCGACCGCTCACGGGCCGCGAGTTCGAGGTCGCCAGGTGCATCGCCGCCGGCCTGACGAACGCCGAGATCGCGGCCCGGCTCGACATCGCCCCGAAGACCGCGAGCGCCCACGTCGAGCACATCCTCGCCAAGCTCGGCGTCGCCCGGCGGGCCGAGGTCGCGGCCTGGGCCACGTCCGTCGTCGGCCGGCCGGAGATCGGGGCGGGCCTCGACACGGCCGTCCTCGCAGGCCCGCGCTAGCTGCCCGCTCCGCGCACGAACCAGCCGGCCGGCCCCCAAGGCGCCGGCCGGCATGGAGCTGCTCGCCTAGAAGTGGAGCCCCGGCGACTGCGACTGGAGGTTGCAGAACGAGGCGCCCGGGGCAAACCCGTTGGGCATGTGGAAGGCGGGACCGGGACCCCCGGGGAGGGCCGCGCCCTCGCCGGCGATGTACGGACCGACGCCACCGGTCGGAGGCCAGGTACCGAGGTTCAGCGAACCGCCGACGACGTACAGGCCGAGCACGTGCTCGCCGTGGACCTCCGAGCCGATGCTCGACGAGCAGGTCGACTCGTGGGCCGCGACCGGCCCGGCGAACGCGATGAGCAGGGACGCGGACGCGGCCGCGATCAGCAGGAGCCGGCGCATCATCACACCTCCACCGTGACTTCGTAGACCTCGGGCGTCGGGTGGCCGGCGCGCTCGTGGATGCGCATCACCGCCTCCCGGGACGGCCCGGTGGCGAGACAGAACACCTTGCCCGCCTCGGGATCGAGCCAGGCCTGCTCGTAGACGACGCCCTCGTCGCCCTGGATCGCCAGGTCGCGGTCGTGCGCGTCGCGGAGCTGTTCGGCAGTCACGCCGAAGAACCCGTTGTGGACGTCCATGAACTTCGCCATTGCAACCTCCGCTTGTCGTTCGGTGAGCTCCCGAACCGCTGGCCACACCGTCGCGCCGGGGATGGCCGGCGTCATCGGTCGTCCTGCCGATGGGCGTGGGGATTTCCGACCTATGTCGGCTCGGACGAGGGCGTGTAGAAGAAGGGATCGAGGACCATCACCCGGGTGATTCGCTCGACCGGCAGGCCGTTGCGCTCCGCAGCGCGCCGAATCGCCTCGGGACCCGGTGCGTCGTACACGCAGTAGGTGCTCCGCCGGTCGTCGCGGACGTACGAGTGGAGCCACGTGACGCCGTCGTCCTCGTTGACCCCGACCACGCCGCGGCAGAGATCGACGCCGGCCTGGCCGAGCGGGAGCTCGAAACCCTCGGGGAAGATCCGCTCCACGACGTAGCGCGGCATTCCCACCTCCTTCATCGCCGGCCGGATCTCGGCCGTGGGAGGAGGGTCGGGGACGAGCGCGTTCCGGCGCGACGGTGGCGACTGCCTAATCTGGTCCCCCGGACTGCCCAATCTGGAGCTCGATGCCCAGCGCGGCCGCAGCACTGGGCGCGTCGCCCCGGCGGGCGACCCGGAGCTTGCCGAGGATCGCCGAGACGTGGTGGTCGACGGTACGGCTGGAGAGGAAGAGCCGCGCCGCAATTGCCTGGTTGGACAGCCCTGCCGCGATGAGCCCGAGCACCTCGAGCTCGCGGGCGGTCAGGCCGGCCGGGTTGGCGCGGGTCGCAGGTCGGCGGCCCCGTGGAATCGAGGAGGATCCAAGCTCCCGCAACCGGCGCGCGGCGAGGGCGAGCGCCGGCCGAGCGCCCAGGCGGTCGAACGTCGTATGCGCCTCGCGGACGGCCTCGACGTCGCCATCGAGGAGGGCGCGGGCGGCCTCGTAGGGACAGTCGAGGGCTGCCCAGGCATCGGCGGCCTCCCGCCAGCGGCCGGCGAGCTGGAGCCGCCACGGCTCGGCGGCGCCCGCCGTGTCGGGCGGCGGAAAGCCGGCCTGTACCTGCCACCAGCCGAGCTCGCCGATGTGCCACGGGTGGGACTTCGCTGCCGCGAGCTCGAACGCCGCGGCGGCCTCGGCGCCCGATCGGTCGCGGTCGCCGGCGAGCCAGAACGCCTCGGCGCGAGCAGCTCGGACGGGCCCGATCCGCTGGAGGGTTGCCGTTGGCTCGGCCACCGCAAGGGCCTCGTCGAGCGCCGTCCAGACGTCCGGGTCGCCCCGCCGGGCGCGGAGCCGGCCGGCAGCGAGGAGGGCCATCATCCGGCCGATCGTGACGTCCCGGTGGGCGGCGAGGATCGAGCCGGCGAGCGGGCCGGCCTCCGACCATCGGCCGCGATGCACCAGGGAGATGGCCCGCCATGCTTCCAGGTAGAGACGGCTGGCGTCGAGGTCGCGCTCGGTGGCATAGCGATGACCGGCCTCGTAATAGGGATCTGCGTCGGCGAAGCGGTACATCTCGCCCAGGGCCGAGGCCAGGACGCTGTACGCCGATGCCACGTAGCGATCGAGGCCGTGCTCGCGGGCGAGCCGGAGGCTTGTCTCGAGGTCCGCCCGGCCGCCGTTGTTGTCGCCGAGCAGGATCCGGGAGCTGCCAACCGAGTTCCAGGCGTGGACCACAGACGGAAGCGCGCGCGGTTCTCCCTGGCCCATCTCGATTGCCCGGCGCCCGATCACGATCGCCTCGGCATTGTCGCGATCGAGCATCCGCAGGTAGGCCTGGGCCGCGAGCGCTTCGACCTTCTCGGGGCCGTCGGGCAGTCTCTCCGCGACCTCGAGGGCGCGCTTCGAGGCCGCCTCGGCCTCGGCGTTGCGGCCCGCCGAGACGAGAGCCCTGGCCATTTCCGTGAGCACGGCCGTCTCCCGCCGGGCATCCCCGAGGTCGCGCCAGATGGTCGCCGCCTCCACCAGTGCGGGGTTGGCGATGTCGTACCGCGCGATCACGCCGTGCTCCCGGGCGAAGCCCTCGAGGAGCGCCGCCCGCTCGGCCGGTCCGAGGCCCGCGGCAAACCGGACGGCGCGGGCGTACTGGGCAGCCGCCTCGCGATGGGCCCCGCCAGCCGCGGCATGGCGAGCGGCCTCGGGCGCGTACCGGAGGATCGCCTCGCGGTCGTCGGCGCCGTCGGCGTGGTGCGCCAGCCGGGCCAGCGCCCGCTCGTCATCGGGCAGGGCTTCGAGCGCGGCCAGGACTCGCGCGTGGAGGCCGATCCGCACGCCGGGATCGGTGGCCTGGAGGATGGCCTCGCGGGCCAGCTCGTGGCGAAAGCGGTAGGCGGACCCGTCGGCCTGGAGGAGGCCGCGCGCGAGGCACTCCTCGGCGGCCGGCGCCTCGATGACGCGGGCGAGCAGCGTGGGGTCGACGGACGGGCCGATCACGGCGGCCGCCTCGAGGGTCCGGCGGGCGGGCTCGGACAGGCGGGCCGCGCGGGCGAGGACGGCGTCCCGGACCGTGGCGGGTACGCGCGCGGGGGCGCCGGCGATGACCTCGGTCACGAAGAACGGGTTGCCGCCGGTCGAGCCGTGGAGCTCGTGGGCATCCAGGCCGCTCCCGCGGGCGAGCTCCTCCACCGACGCCTCGGAGAGCGGTGCCAGCGAGATGCGGCGGACTGCCGGCGACGTGGCGAGGTCGCCCACCACGACCCGCAGCGGGTGTTGGCGCCCGACCTCGTCATCGCGATAGGTGCCGATCACGAAGGCCGGGGTCGCCTCGATCCGGCGGCCAATGAAGCGGAGCGCATCGAGCGTCGCCTCATCGGCCCAGTGGAGGTCGTCGAGCAGGATGACCAGTGGCGGGTCGCCTCGCTGGAGGGCCCGCAGGAGGGTGGCGAGCACCTCGGCCCGCGGGGCCTGCTGCCGGACGAGCCGGGCGAACGCCGGATCCAGGCCGTCGGCGATGTCGACGAACGGGCCGAGCGGCCTCGGCGTCGAGAGCGGATCGCACGAGCCGAGGACCGCGCGCACCCCGTCGGGGAGCGACTCGCGAAAGAGCGACAGGAGCGAGGTCTTGCCGATGCCTGCCTCGCCTTCGACGAAGACGAGGCGGCCGCCCCGGGCCACGGCCTCGGCGCGAAGCCCGTGGAGCGTCGCGAGCGGGACCTCACGCTCCAGGAGACGCATGGGTCGCATCGTAGCCGCCACGAGAGCCGGATGGCCCGTGCGACCGCGGGTGCCCCGCGTAGGATTCGCCGCATGCCCACCCTCTGGACCGGTTCGAGCCACGGCGTCGTGTGGCGCCTCGAGCTGCAGCGAGACGCGCTCCTGCCCGGACGGCTGGTCGCCGGGCGGATCGAGGTCTCCAGCCGGGGCGCGTTTGAAGCCCGTGTCCTCGTCGTCACGCTTCGGGCCACCGAGCACTGGCAGCACCGGGTGACGACGACCGATTCGGAGGGACGGACGTCGTCCCACGTCGTGACCGAGCGGCACGATCTCCTCAGCGAGCCGGTCGAGGTCGACGCCGGCGTCCACCTGGCCGCCGGCGAGCAGCGGAGCTGGACGTTCGAGCTGCCGGTCCCGCCGCTCGGGCCGGCGACCCTCGAGGCCGACGTGGCCGGGGTCGACTGGATGGTCGAGGCGAAGCTCGAACGCCCCGGCGACTTCGATTCGTCAATCGAGGCGCCGGTGCGGGTCCTCCAGCCCGTGGCCCTCCTCCGTTCCGGGGCGGTCCCGGTCGGGCAGTTCGCCCTCTTCGATTCCGCCGATGTCGAGGCTGACGGCGCGACCGGCTCGCTGACCCTCGATCCGGTGCCGCTGTGCGTCGGCGCGCCGTTCACGGCGCAGCTGACCCTCCATCCCGGCGGGTCGCGCCGCCTCCAAGAGGTCCGGGGCGAGGTCAGGGTCAAGGTCGAGGCGACTGTTGCGAACGGCCTCGACGAGACGATCACGGCCTGGTCCGGCAGCCTGCCCATCGTCGAGCTCGCGGGCGACCGGGCGATCTCGCTGTCGGGAACGCTGAGCTCGCAGGCCCTGCCCACCATCGAGCTGCCCCACGGCCGCGCGAGCGCGACCTTCCACGTCATCCTGGCAACGGCCTGGGCGGCGGACCCGCACCTCGTCCGGGACGTCGCGATCGCCACGACACTGGAGCTCTGAGCCGAGGATCGCAGGCGGCGCGCGCGGCGTTGATCCGCGTGGCACGCGGCGCGGGCCGCGTTGCCGCCCACGTCCGCATGATCCGCAGGAATGAGCGTGACCGAGTCCGACTTCGTGCAGGACGATGCGCGATCTGGCGGGGGCCACGCTCATTCGTGCGAGGTTGGGGTTCCTGAGCGGCGGGCTCGCAAGGCGGCGGCAGGCTGCTCGGTGATCCGGGCGCGGCGCGGCGAGGAGCCGTGGACGTCAGCCGGGGCCGAGGCGCTCCCGCGCCGACGCCAGCGCCGCCCGAACCCGGACCGGCGCCGTCCCACCCACCACGTCCATCGCCGCGATCGCCGCCTCGACCGACGCCGCCGCACGCAGCACGTGGCCAGCCCCGGCGGCGCGATCCGAGGCCAGCGCCAGGGCCGCCCCATCGTCCGTCGAACGGAGAGCGATCGCGACCTCCTCGTCGCTGACCGCGTCGAGTCGCACGCCCCGTGCCTCCGCCGCGGCCACGAGCGCGCCGACGACCTGGTGGGCACTCCGGAAGGCGACGCCGCGCCCGACGAGCGCATCGGCAACGGCGGTCGCGGTGGTGAACCCCTCATCCGCGGCGGCCCGCATCCGGGCGGCATCGATCGAGAGCGTCTCGACGAGCCCGGTCAGCACGCCGAGCGACGCCTCGAAGGTCGCCACCGTCCCGAAGAGCAGTGGCTTGTCGTCCTGGAGGTCGCGCTGGTAGGCGAGCGGCAGGCCCTTGAGGATGCCGAGCATCGCGGTCAGCGCGGCGATGGACCCCGCGGCTCGCCCGCGAACGAGCTCGGCCGGATCGGGGTTCCGCTTGTTCGGCATCATCGAGCTGCCGGTCGAGAAGGCGTCGGCGACCCGGACGAACCCGAACGCCGGGTTCGACCACCAGGTGATCTCCTCGGCCAGCCGCGACAAGTGGACCATCGACAGGGCGGCGGCGGCCAGGACCTCAACGACGAAGTCCCGGTCCGAGACGGCGTCCATCGAGTTGGCGGTCGGCCCATCGAAGCCGAGCTCGCGCGCGCTCGCCTCGCGATCGAGGGCGTAGCCGGCGCCGGCGAGCGCACCCGAGCCGAGGGGCGAGACGTTGAGGCGGCGCCGTGCATCCGCCAGGCGACCCCGGTCTCGCTCGAGCATCTCGACGTACGCGAGGAGATGGTGGGCCAGGAGGACCGGCTGGGCCGGCTGGATGTGGGTGGTGCCCGGCAGAACCGTCTCGATCTCGCGCTCGGCGAGCCCTACGAGGGCCCGCTCGAAGCCGATGATCGCCTCGACGAGCCGGTCGATCGCCCGGCGTGTCCAGAGCCGCAGGTCGGTGGCGACCTGGTCGTTCCGCGAGCGCCCGGTGTGGAGCTTCCGGGCCACCGGCCCGATCCGAGCTTCGAGAGCCGCCTCGAGGTTCATGTGGACGTCCTCGAGGGCCGGGTCCCAGGCGACGTCGCCGGCCTCGACCTCGACGGCCAGCCCCCGCAACCCCTCGATGAGCCCGTCCACCTCGGCCGGCTCGAGGATGCCGGCCCGGCCGAGCCCCCGGACGTGGGCCATCGAGCCCTCGATATCGTCGGCGGCGAGCGCGGCATCGACCTCGATCGAGCGCGTGAAGTCGACCACCCGCTCGTCTGTCTGGCCGGTGAATCGTCCGCCCCAGCGCCGCATTCAGCCCTCCTGCCGAGCCGCCATCCTAGCGGCCGCGACGGTTGACGGGATGGATCGATGGGCGACGACCGCGCCGAAGGCCGCCAGCACCGCGGAGCCGAGGAACAGCGGGAGTGGCCCCGCGGAGCCGTAGACGACGCCGCCGATGGCGTTCGCGGCCACCGCGGCGATCCCGAATCCCACGATCTGGTACAGCGCCTGGCCGGTCGCCTGGAGCTCCGGCGGCAGGAGCACCGAGATCGTCACGACCGCCCCGATGGAGATCCCCGCGAAGGCCACGCCGCTGGCGAGCCGGCTGACGACGATGAGCGTCGGGTCGGCCAGGAAGGCCCACGAGGTCATGACCACGGCATACAGGACGATGCCACCGACGAGGACCGCCCGGATCCCGACGCGTCCGGCCAACCGCGGGATCATCGCCATCGCCGGGATCTCGGCGAGCGCCGAAATGCCGGCCGAGAGGGCGACGCCGGAGGCACCGGCACCCAGGTCGAGGAGGCGCAGGCTGAGGAAGGTGAACCCCGAGATGATCCCGACGTGGACGAGGGCGAGGCCAAGGAGCACGCCCCACAGGCGAGGCTCCCGTCGCAGCGCGACCCCGAACGTCCCGCCCCGGTGCGGCCGACCGGTGGGCGCGTCGTGGTATCGCCGTACATCGGGGACCGCCTGGATCGTCACCAGCATGCCAACCGCTCCGGCCGCCCAGAGGATCGCGGTCGGGCCATAACCGACCGCGTCATACAGCCGGCCGGCGCCGATCGAGACGACCGCGAAGCCCAGGCTTGCCAGGAGCCGAACGCGGGCGTACGCGCGCGGCGAGCCGGCGAGCGCGTTGACCGCCAACGCGTCGGACAGCGGCGAGAAGCTCGATTCGAAGATGACGAAGACGACGATGAGGAGGGCGACGCCGAGCGGCGGGACGTCGGCGAGGAGGCCGACGACCGCGATCGTCGAGCCGACCACGCCGATCCGGAGCGCAGCGGCTCGACCCAGGACCGCATCGCCGAGATGGCCCCAGCCGGCCACCGAGACGATGAAGGCCAGCGAGGCGGCCGCGGTGGTCAGCCCGACCTCGGCGGCGCTGAAGCCACGATCGTCGAGGATCGCCGGGATGAAGGGGTAGAAGACCCCGATGATCGCCCCGACGAGCAGGAACAGGATCCGGAGCGCCACCATCCCGCGCATGGTACCGGCGGGCAGGCCGGCGGCGCGGTTTGGCCCAACTGGATAGGCCAATCACCTATCATGCGCGGATGTCGTCCCCCGCCGCCCGCCTCAACTGGGTCCTCTTCTTCGTGCTCGGGTTGATGTGGGGCACGTCCTACCTGTTCATCAAGATCGGCATCGAGACGATCCCGACGTTTACCCTCGTGGCCTACCGGCTGGGCATCGGGCTCGCCTTCCTGGCCGTCGTCGTGGCCGTCGCCCGCGAGCAGTTGCCGCGCGACCCGAAGATCTACGGCCACCTGCTCGTCATGTCGGTCGTCAACATCGCCCTGCCCTTCGCCCTCATCACGAGCGCGGAGCAGTCGGTCGATTCGGCCCTGGCGGCGATCCTCAACGGCGCCGTGCCGCTATTCGTCATCGTCATCGCGGCCCTCTTCCTCCATGACGAGCCGATCACCGTCAATCGACTAGTGGGCCTGGCCGTGGGCTATGCGGGCGTGGTCCTTCTGGTCACCAGGAGCCTCGGGGCGAGCGGGGTCGAGAGCTCCGTCGGCGGCGAGCTCGCGCTCCTCGGCTCGACGCTCTCGTACGGCGTCGGCGCGGTCTACGCGCGCCGGAACGTGCGGGGCCTGCGCCCGATGATTCCGGCCCTGTTCCAGGTCGGCTTCGCGTTCGTCATCGTCAGCGCCATCGCACTGGTGACCGAGAAGCCGTTCGAGGTCGAGTGGACGGACCGGTCACTGTTCGCGATCGTGTGGCTCGGGCTGCTGGGCTCGGGCGCCGCGTACCTCGTGTTCTTCCGGCTCCTCCAGTCGTGGGGCGCCACCCGGACCTCGCTCGTGGCCTACCTCCTGCCGATCGTCGGGATCGTCGCCGGGGCCCTCGTCCTGGACGAGGTCGTGGATGCCGGCGTGCTCGCGGGCACCGCCCTGATCATCGGCGGCGTCGCGCTCGTCAACAGCAAGTTCGGCCAGCGCCGGCTCTACGGCCGGACACCACCCCCGGCGGCCAGGGCGGGTTGATCAGTCGCGGCTGGACGGCGCGGCGCCGCTGCGCGAATTCATGACCAATGTCTCTATCGCGGTCCCGCCGCGGCGCCGACGATCCCGCTGATCGTCGCTGGAGGGGCCGGTGGTCACCGGACGGATCGACTTCGAGGGGGATGGCCAGATCGAGGGTGCCGCCCTCGTGGACGGCTCGCGCGTTGCCGTCATCGGCGGCGGTCCGGCGGGCGCGCTGTTCACATACTTCCTGCTCGACATGGCGGACCGCGTCGACCTGAAGATCGACGTCGACATCTACGAGCCGCGCCTGTTCGCGGAGCCGGGCCCCATCGGCTGCAACATGTGCGGCGGGATCATCTCCGAGACGCTCGTCCAGAACCTCGCCACCGACGGCGTCTTCCTGTCCACGGACGTCGTCCAGCGCGGGATCGACTCGTATGTCCTCCACACCGACGTGGGGAGCGTCCGGATCGCGACCCCGAACGACGAGATGCGGATCGCGGCCGTCCATCGCGGCGGCGGCCCCCGCGACGTCACGGAGTCGCGCTGGGAATCCTTCGATCACCATCTCCTCGAGAACGCCGTCGAGCGTGGCGCGAACGTGATTCACGCGCGAGTCGACGAGATCGGTCGCATCGACGGGCGCCCGACGATCAAGGTTCACGGCGGCGAGCCGCGGGCCTACGACCTGGCGGTCATCGCCACGGGCGTCAACACCTCGCTCCTGAAGTCGCTCGAGGGCCTGGGCATCGGCTACCTCCGGCCGAAGCTCACCAAGACCTTGATCCGCGAGTACCTGGTCGGCGCAGACGAGATCGGGCGGTCGCTCGGGACCTCGATGCACGTCTTCCTCCTCGACCTGCCGCGCCTGGAGTTCGCGGCGGTCATCCCCAAGGGCGACTACGTGACGATGTGCCTCCTCGGCGAGGACATCGACAACGCCCTCGCGGAGACGTTCGCGGCGGCGCCCCAGGTCCGGGCGATCATGCCGCCGGGCTGGGACCCGGCCGCTCGGTCCTGCCAGTGCCTGCCCCACATCAACGTCCACGGCGTCGACAAGCCGTTCGCCGAGCGGGTCGTGTTCATCGGCGACAGCGGCGTGACCCGCCTCTACAAGGACGGGATCGGCGCGGCCTACCGAACGGCCAAGGCGGCGGCGAGAACGGCGATCTTCGAGGGCGTCTCCGAGGGGGCCTTCCGGGACCACTTCCTGCCCGTCTGTCGAGCGATCCAGGGTGACAACCGGATCGGGGCCTACGCCTTCGTCCTGACCCGGGTCGCGCAGCGGTTCCGGATCCTGCGCCGGGCGATCCTCGCGATCGCCAGGGACGAACAGCGGCCCGGCCGCCGGCCTCGCCTCAGCGGCGTGCTGTGGGACATCTTCTCGGGCAGCGCTCCGTACGGCGACATCTTCCGCCGGATGGTCGATCCGGTCCTCGCCGTCCGCGGGATCATGGCCCTCCCGGGCGTGCTCGTCGCGACCGTGCGCGGGCCCGCCGCGGCGGTCGCCGCCAACCCGAATCCCAGGAGGTGACGGCATGAGCTCGGCGGCGCTCGGGCGCTTCTACGAGGACGGCGAGGTCGTCGTCCACCAGGGCGACGTGGGCGATTCCCTGTTCGTCGTCCAGGACGGTCTGGTCGAGATCCTCGTCGAGGAGGACGGCTCCGAGGTCGTGCTCCGGACGGCGGGGCGGAACGAGGTCCTCGGCGAGATGGCGATCTTCGAGCACCTGCCCCGATCCGCCACGATCAGGGCCAGGGGCCGGGCGAGGATCCTGACCCTCGACAAGCGGAACTTCCTGCGCCGGATCAACGAGGATCCATCGCTGGCCTTCCGCATGATCGAGACGATGTCGCACCGGGTCCGGGAGCTGAGCCACGAGGTCGTGGAGCTCCAGGCCGCCCTCGCCGGGCACGGATCGCCGGCCGAGGTCGTCGAGCACTGAGACCCGCTTCCCAGGCGGGCGCGGTGGGTGCGGCGGGCTCGCAGGTGGGCGG
The DNA here is from genome assembly GCA_004297395.1 of Chloroflexota bacterium. Taxonomy (GTDB): domain Bacteria; phylum Chloroflexota; class Limnocylindria; order Limnocylindrales; family CSP1-4; genus UBA5189. Next base: position 95,522 of record SCUO01000100.1, read on the forward strand.
GTCGGCGGGCTGGCCACGCCACCGGGGGTGCTAGATCGTCGGTGCCACTCAGGACCGCAGGATCGTGATGAATGAGCACGCCAAGTGTCGAGATCGTGCGGGACAACGTAGGAACTCGGTGCCGGCCACGCTCATTCGTGGCGACGATGCGTTCCTGGGTGGCGGGCGTGCCACGCCACCGGGGCGACGGGCGTGCCACGCCACCGAGTCGACGGGCGCGCCACGCCACCCGGGGTTGGCGCCTTGTCGGCGCAGCGAGGCTAGGGCGAGACGGCCAGCAGCGCGGCTCCGAGCACCACCAGCACCGCGGCGCCGATCCGGGCCACCGCCCCGCGCCGGCCGCTCGATTCGCCGAGGCGGATCGCGCCCCAGCCCGCCGCGAGGACGATCCCTGATTCGCGCAGCGGCGCCACCGCGGCCAGCGGGGCGAGCGAATAGGCGAACAGGACCAGCAGGTAGGCGCCGAGGGACAGGACGCCGGCGGCGCCATCCCGCCAGGCGGAGGTCGGGCGGCCAACCGGTGCCGGCGTGGAGATGCGGCCGGTCCGCCGGCCGAAGAAGACGGTCGCGGCGAGGATCGTCGTCGCGAACACCGCCAGCGCCGCACCGTAGAGCCACGGCGCCATGATCCGGACGCCCAGCCGGTCCACGGCCGAGTAGGCCGCGATCGAGGCGCCCGTCGCCAGGGCGAACCCGATCGCCGCACGGTGCTCGCGGCCGGCGGCCTGGAACGCCCGCCACGGCCGGGCAACGAGGAGGATCCCGATGACCAGGCAACCAACTCCGATGGAGGCACCCACGCCCAGTCGCTCCCCGAGGAGCACGACCCCGATGCCGATCGCGAGCAGCGGCGCCGTCCCGCGGGCGATCGGGTAGACGAGCGACAGGTCACCCCTGGAATACGCCGCCGAGAGACACACGAAGTAGGCCGTCTCGAGGACACCCGAGCCCAGGGCCAGGCCCAGGCCGGCCGGCTCCAGTGGCGGACGACCGTTGACGAGCCAGGCGACCACGGCGAGCGGCACCAGGACCGCGGTCCCGATGGCCTGGAGGCGGACCGCCGTCCGGAGCGGATCGCCGGACGTCTTGAGGAGGACGTTCCAGCCGGCGTGGAGGACGGCCGCGACGAGGACCAGGACGAGGGCGAGGAGCGACACGCTCGGGTCGCGCTAGACCTGCGGCGTCCGCCGGCAGATCACCGTCGACCGGCAGATCACCGCCCGTTGCCGGCTCACTGCCTGCTGGCGGCTTGCCGCCCGATGCCGGCTCACCGCCCGATGTCGCGTCGGCGGATCCCGAGGGCGCACAGGACCACGCCGCCAACGGCCAGGGTCCCCAGGATGAGCAGGCCCGCCTCGTCGATGTTGCCGAGCATCGGCTGCCCGAGGTGCCGCTGCGGCGCGATGTCGAGGATGGCGTCCGGCCACTCGAGAATCGTCCCGACGAGGTTGAAGATGTAGGAACCCAGGCCGACGGCGAGCGTGACCGGCCCGGCATGGCCCGGCCGGACCAGGCCCCCGACCGCCAGCCCGATGCCGGCAAGGGCCATGCCGTACAGCCCGAGGATGGAGATCCCGACCGCCGGTCCGGTCGGATCGTCGCCCTGGAGCACGGTCCCCGCGGCGACTGCCAGGGCCATGACCGCGGTCGTGACGGCGATCGCGGCGAGGACCGCGGCCGCGCTCCGGAGCGCCCAGGCGAAGCGCCCGATCGGGGCCGCCAGGACCACCTCCAGGCGGCGCTCGCCCTCGTCGGACGCCCAACCGCCGACGAATGCCGCCGCGGCCAGGCCGATGATGATGACCCCGTCCTCGAAGAACGCCAGCTGCAGGAACCCGGCCGTCGAGAGGAAGTCGGCGTCCGGGAAGAACCGGGCGATCATCTCGACCATCTGGGGGATCTTGCTGAGCTGGGCCACGAACTCGTCCGCCGAGCTGGCGAGGACGAGCCCGAAGAGGCCCAGGAATGCGCCCCAGACGAGGGCCGCCGGGAAGCGCTCCCCGAGGCCCCGCGTGAATGGGCCCCGGACCCACAGGCGGATTCGAGGTACGGGGATGCGGCTGCCGCTCGGGACGAGGAGGTCGCGCCGGGTGAAGGCCTCGATGCCGGCGACCAGCAGGCCGGCGGTGACCAGGGCGAGGGTCCCGATCGCCGGCCAATCCCAGGTGCCGGCCATCGGCCGGTGGCCGTTCGTCAGCTCGAAGTAGGACGCCCCACGAATGGCATCGAAGAGCGGCACGCTGTCGGCGTACGAGGCAACGACGAAGCTGGCGAACAGGACGACCGCGCCCACGCCCAGGGCCCCGCCGCGGCCGACGAACGGTGCCGCGGCGAAGGCCGCCGCACCGGGCAGCAGGATCATCAGGTAGAGCCAGGCCATGTGGGCGGCCACCGCCCCGACGGCGACCGCGTCGCCCGGGAGCGTGGCGAAGGCGTTCGTGGTGGCCGCGATCGCGACGCCGATGATCGCGACGGTTATCGCCAGGAGGACCAGGTACGCCAGGACCTTCTCGACGGCCAGTCGGCGCCGGACGAGCGGCGTCGAGGCGACGACGTCCAGGCTGCCGCGAGCGAGCTCGCCGGCCAGCGTGCCGGCAAGGGCGACGATCGACCAGACGCCGTACAGAACCGGCACGAAGTTGAGCGCCCGCCACGAGATGAAGCCGCCGAGCGTCTCGATCCCGATCGCCGGGCCGAGCATGCCCTGGAAGATCGCCGGCAGGGCCTGGAGCTGGGCGGCCATCAGCTGGCGCTTGGCGGCGGTGTCGAACTCGGCCGCGATCTGGCTGCCGATGACGATGATGATGATCGCGTACAGGAGCCCAAGGCCGATCGTGATCCGGCGAGCATCCCGAATCGACTTGCCGAACACGGACCCGAGACCCAGGAGCCGCCCGGCGATCGACGGACGCTCGAGGCCGACGTCCCCGGCGGCCCGCCCGAGCGCCCCGGTGGCGGTCATACGACCGGGCGCCCGGCCGCCGTGCCGTACTCGGCGAGAAAGACCTCCTCGAGGCTCGGCTCGCGACTCACGAAGTCGACGAGATCGCGGGCCGCGGCCAGCCGGACGACCGGCGCGACGGGCCCGGTGACGAGCATCCGCAGGGTCCGGTCCTCGACGACGAGGTTGGTGACCCCCTCGACGGCTTCGAAGGGAGCGGGATCGACGGGCTCCGCGAACCGCAGCTCGACCTCGTGCGCGGCCATCTCCCGGAGTGCCTCGACCGTGTCCAGCCGGACGATCCGGCCGTCGCGGATGATCGCCACCCGATCGCAGGTCCGCTCGACCTCGCTGATGATGTGGGACGAGATGAAGGCGGTCCGGCCCTCGGCCCGGGCCTCGAACAGCAGCTCGTTGAAGGTCTGCTGGACGAGCGGGTCCAGGCCGGCCGTTGGCTCGTCCAGGATCAGCAGCTCGGGCCGGTGCTGGAGGGCGCAGACGAGGCCGACCTTCTGCTTGTTGCCCTTCGAGTACTCACGGAAGCGCCGCGATGGGTCCAGCCCCAGGCGTTCGACGAGCCGGCCGCTGTAGGCCCGATCGAAGCCGCCTCGCAGGTTGGCGAAGTACTCGATCGTCTCGGACCCCGTCAGGCGGTCGTACAGGGTGAACTCGCCGGGCAGGTAGCCGATTCGGCGGTGGATCGAGACCGGATCATCGGCCGCCACGATCCCGAAGACCCGGGCATTGCCGGAACTCGGCCGGATGAGGTCGAGAAGGATCCGGATCGTCGTCGTCTTGCCGGCCCCGTTCGGCCCGAGGAAGCCGAAGATCTCGCCCTCGCGAACCTCGAGGTCGACGTCGACGATGCCGCGATGGACCCCGTACGACTTCGTCAGGCGCTCGGTCTGGATGACGGGCGGCACGCGACCCTCCTTCGGTTCTGAAGGTTAGATGGTCCGACCCGGACCTGGGCGGGCGGCGACCAGCGCCGCGATCGCGGTGGTGAAGGGCACGGCCGCGACGATGCCGATGCTCCCGACGAGCGCGCGCAGGACCTCGACCGCGACGGTCTCGCCGCTGGCGATGAGGAGCGGCTCCTGGCGCCCGGCGGCAAAGAGCACCAGGAGCGGCAGCGAGGCACCGACGTAGGCCAGGACGAGGGTGTTCACGGTCGCTGCGATGTGGGAGCGGCCGACGTTCATGCCTCGGCCGAAGAGTCGCCGGGGGGAGGCGGTTGGATCGGCGGCCGCCAGCTCCCCGACGGTCGCGGCCTGGGTAACGGTCACGTCGTCGAGGACGCCCAGGGCGCCGAAGATGACGGCCGCAAGGAGCAACCCGCCGACGTCGAGGTCTCCGCGGCCGACCGACGACAGGAAGCCCACGACCTCCTGGCCCTGGAGTGCGGTGAACGCCATGAGCGAATTACCTGCGACCGCGAGGCCCGCGGTCAGGACGAGCGCGGCGAAGGTCCCGGCGACGGCCGCGAAGCTCGTCGCCCGGAGGCCCTCGGTGAGGAGGATCGTGGCGAGCGTCACCGTCGAGCCGGCGGCGACGGCGACGAGGACGGGGCTCCAGCCGGCAAGGATGAGGGGCACGACGACCCGGACGATGACCCCGAGCGTCAGAGCGAGGGCGATGAGCGACCTGACGCCGCGCCAGCCGCCGACGAGCGTCACGGCCGCCGCGAAGAGCCCGAGGATGGCCCCCAGGGCGGGCGCGCGCCAGCGATCCGAGATCGCCACGAGCGGCACCGGGTCACCCGGCGAGATGCTGACGACGACATCGTCGCCCTGGGCATAGGCGGGGAGGTCGGCCATGCCTGACGGCCCTTCGAGGTGGCCGTCGAGCTCCGAGCCGAAGCGCGGCCCCTCGACGATCCTGACCCGGACGTTGGGCTGGCCCTCCCCGGCATCGGCGAGGATCGCCAAGATCTCGCCGTGGGCGAGCTCCAGGTTCAGCCGCCCGGTCGGGGATGGGGTGAGATCCGGAAGCAGCCATAGCCCAAGGAGCAGGAGCCCGCCGACGGTCAGGGCACGGGCGTTCCGGCGCAGCCCGGCGAACGGCACGTAGGCCTCGTCGGACACGACCCGGCGCTCCCCGCCCCGAGGCCGGTCCGGGGCGTCGCTCACCTCAGACGCCCAGCGGGTGCCAGACGGTCTTCATCTCCAGGTACGCGGCGATCCACTCGGGTCGCTCGGCGGCCCGGTCGTCGAGCCAGTCGAAGCGGGCATCGGTCACGCCGGCCGGCCGGCGGACGATCCGCTTGACGTTGTCGGTCGCGAGGAGCTCCGTGTCGCGTCTAGCTGCCTCCTCGACACCCCAGACGTCGATCGTGTCGACGTCGACGTGGCCCGCCAGGACCGGCACCAGCTCCTTCTTGAGCCCGGTGATCACGTTGACCACGCCGCCGGGGACGTCGGACGTGGCGAGGACCTCGGTCAGGGTGATCGCCGGCAGCGGCCGCGCCTCCGAGGTCAGGACGACGACGGCGTTGCCGGCCACGAGCGGCGGGGCGAGCCTCGAGACCAGCCCCAGGAGGGAGCTCGTCTCCGGGGCCACGATGCCGACGACGCCGGTCGGCTCCGGGATCGTGAAGTTGAAGTAGTCGGCGGCCACCGGGTTGGACGAGCCCAGGACCTGGGTGATCTTGTCGGCCCAGCCGGCGTACCAGACCCAGCGATCGATCGCGCGATCCACGATCGCCCGGGCCTTCTCCGGCCGGAGGCCCTCGGCCTGGGCGACCTCGGCCACGAACTGGTCGCGCCGGCCCTCCATGAGCTCGGCCACGCGGTACAGGACCTGGCCGCGGTTCATGGCCGTCCGGTCGGCCCATCCCGGGAACGCCTTGCGAGCCGCCCGGACCGCGTCGCGGAGGTCCTTTCGAGAGCCCCGGCAGGCGTTCGCGACCGGGCTGCCGTCCGCGGCCGAGACCAGGTACGAGCGGCCGCTCTCGGTCCGCGGGAAGGCGCCGCCGATGTACAGCTTGTAGGTCTTGCGGACCTCGATCCTGGGCGCCGGCTCGACCGGCCGGGCGACGGCTCGGGCCCGTCCTGCGCTGGCGTGGGTGCGCCCGTCCGTCGCCATCAGCGATCCTCGAGGCGGACGTAGGCGTGGAGGCCGTGCATCCCGCCCTCGCGCCCGAAGCCCGATTCCTTGTAGCCGCCGAACGGCGAGGTCGGGTCGAAGCGGTTGAAGGTGTTCGCCCAGACGACGCCGGCCTTCAGGCGCCGGACCATCGCCAGGATCCGGCTGCCCTTCTCGGTCCAGACCCCGGCCGACAGCCCGTAGGGCGTGTTGTTGGCCTTCTCGATCGCCTCGTCCGGCGTTCGGAACGTGAGCACTGACAGGACCGGCCCGAAGATCTCCTCCTTCGCGATCCGGTGGCTCTGGGCGACGTTCGTGAAGAGCGTCGGGCGGAAGAAATAGCCACGGTCCGGCAGGTCGCAGGGCGGCTGGTAGAGATCGGCGCCCTCGGCCACGCCGGCCGCCACGAGCTCGGTGATCTTCTCGAGCTGATTCTTCGAGTTGATCGCGCCGACATCGGTGTTCTTGTCCAGCGGGTCGCCCACCCGGAGCGTCGCCAACCGGTCCTTGAGCTTCTCGATGAGCGGCTCGACGATCGATTCCTGGGCCAGGAGGCGGGAGCCGGCGCAGCAGACCTCGCCCTGGTTGAAGTAGATGCCGTTGACGATGCCCTCGACCGCCTGGTCGAGCGCGGCGTCCTCGAAGACGATGTTGGCGGCCTTGCCACCGAGCTCCAGGGTGATCGCCTTGTCGGTGCCCGCGGTCGCCTTGTGGATGAGCTTGCCGACCTCGGTCGAGCCGGTGAAGGCGACCTTCTGGACGTTGGGGCTGGACACGAGGTGCATCCCGATCGCGGCCGGCCCCGGGATGATGTTCACGACCCCCGGCGGCAGGTCGGCCTGGCGGCAGACGTCGGCGAAGAGGAGGGCGCTCAGTGGGGTGGTTGAGGCCGGCTTCAGGACGACCGTGTTGCCGGCCGCCAGTGCCGGCGCGATCTTCCAGCTGAGCATGAGCAGCGGGAAGTTCCAGGGGATGACCTGGGCGGCCACCCCGAGGGGCCTCGCGACGCGGCCGGGGAAGGCGTACTCGAGCTTGTCGGCCCAGCCGGCGTAGTACCAGAAGTGAGCCGCCGCCAGCGGCACGTCGACGTCGCGCGATTCCTTGATCGGCTTGCCCGAATCCAGGGTCTCGAGGACGGCGAACTCGCGGCTCCGCTCCTGGAGGAGGCGGGCAATCCGGAAGAGGTACTTGGCCCGCTCGCGGCCCGGCAGGGCGCCCCACGACTTCTTCTGGGCCCGGCCGGCGGCCCGGACTGCGCGGTCGACGTCGACGGTCGTGGCCTTCGCAACGTCGGCCAGCTTCTCCTCGGTCGCCGGGTTGACCGTCGCGAAGACGGCCCCGTCCGACGCCTGGACCTCGCGGCCATCGATGAACAGGCCGTAGCGCTCCTTGAGCTTGACGATCTCGCGCGACTCCGGCGCCGGGGCGTACTCCCACGGGATCGCCTGGCCATCGCCGAGGCCCCAGCTCGCCGGGGCCCGATCGCCCGCCCAGGGGCGGAGCTTGGTCGACTCGCTCGTCACGTCGGGCATCATACCCGGGATGCCTTCCGATTCCGTGGGCCGGCAGGGTGGCCCCGCGTTCGCCTCAGGCGAGTCGCTGCACCGCGCCGCCGATGCCGACGGGCTGCCGCAGGTCACCCGCCTGGCCGCGTACGGCTTGGTCGTTCGCGATGGACGGATCCTCGTCTGCCACATCTCGCCAGGCAGCGCCGGGGCCGGCCTCTGGATGCTGCCGGGCGGGGGCCTCGTCTTCGGCGAGCCGCCCGAGCTCGGCGCGGTCCGCGAGGTCGAGGAGGAGACGGGCCTCGTCGCCGAGATCACCGGGCCGGCGATGGTCCATTCGGATTCGGGAATATGGGAGCGGTCCGCCGGCGACGTCCGGTTCCACCACGTCCGGTTCGTCTATCCGATGCGGATCGCCGGCGGGGAGGAGCGGGTGGAGGTCGACGGCTCGACCGACGGCTTCGACTGGGTGCCGCTCGACCGCGTCCGTGGCCTGCCGCTCGGCGACCTCGTTTCACGGGTGCTCGACGACCTCGACCGCGTACGTGGCGTACGTGGCGTCGGTGGCGTCGGCGGCGTCGGTGGCGTCGGCGGCGTCGGTGGCGTCGGTGGCGTCGGCGAGGCTGGCGGCGGCTCGGCGTGACCGGGCCGGTCATCGCCGCGCTCATCGCGGCCGGGTTCCTGGCCGTCGCCGACTGGATCTCCGTAGCGCGCGCGGACAGGCTGTTCGAGGGCATCGCCAAGCCGGCGGTGATCTTCAGCCTTTTCGTCGCGGTGCTGCTGGCCGGGCCCGGCGCGTCGCCGGTCCGGTGGCTGCTCATCGTCGCCCTCGCCGCCTCGCTGGCCGGCGACTGGCTCCTGCTGCCGCCGGGCCTGTTCGTCGCCGGCCTCGTGGCATTCCTCGTCGCCCACCTCGCCTACCTCGCCCTCTTCCTGCTGGGTGACCTCCACGCCGTGCCGGCGGCGCTCGGCGCGGCGGGGGCGGTCGTCCTGCTCGTCACGGCGGGCCGGGCGATCCTTGCCGGCGCCGCCACGGCCCGTCTCGGCCGGCCCGTGATCGCCTACTTCGGCGCGATCTGCGCCATGGCCATCGCCGCCACGGCGAGCGGCAACGCCCTGGCGGCCACCGGCGCGTGGCTGTTCGTCGCCTCCGACACGATCCTGGGCTGGGACCGCTTCGCCGCCCCGCCGGCCACCTCGCCCGAGGCCGCCGCCCGACGGCGGGTGGCCGTCATCGTCCCCTACCACGTCGCCCAGGTTCTGCTGGTCGTGGCTGTCCTGGGGTCGACAAGGTGACGGATCGACACCGATCGGCTGCATGCACGGGCCGGGGACCTCGAGCCCACCGATGGCTGATCACACCATGGTCCGGCGTTCTGCCCCATCATGCGATCGTCGCGCCGCCCGCACCGCGGTGCCGTGAGACCCGAACCTGACCGAGGAGCCCGCCACCGTGACCGACCTCGCCCCGCTCTGGCAACGTCGCTTTCGAGCCCCGATCGTCGGCTTCCCGACGTGGTCGCGTCACGCGCCGGACCGGCTCGTCTACGCGTCGTCCGAGAGCGGGATCTACCAGCTCCACAGCTGGGACGTCCGGACGGGCGAGCGTCACCAGATCACCAACGAGCCGGTTGGGCTCGTTTCCGGGAACATCTCCGCCGACGGCGAATGGGTCCTGTGGCACCGCGACACCACGGGCGACGAATCCGGGACATGGATGGTCGCGCCGTTCAGCGGCGGCGAGGGTGAACCATTGGCCGAGGGCCTGCCCCGCGCCTGGGATGACGGGCTCGCGCCGGGCCGGACGCGCACCGCTGTCGTCATGTCCGACAAGGACGGCTTCGGGCTGTTTGTCATCGAGGCGGACGGCCGAACCCGGCGGATCGCCCACTCCACGGAATCGATCATCCTCGGCGGCGGCAACGCGATGACCCGGGGCGGCCACGAGCTGGCCGGCCTCAACGCCGACGAGACGCTCATCGCGATCGAGCACGGCGAGCACGGCGACCTCATCCATCCGGCGCTGCGGGTCCTCGATTCCCGCACCGGCGAGGTCGTCGCAGACCTCCTAGATGCCGGCAAGGAGCTGGTCAACTTCGCCTGGTCTCCGATCCCCGGCGACGACCGTATCGCGATCGGGCACGAGCGGCGGGGCGAGCGGGCGCCCGCGATCTGGAGCCCGCGAACCGGGGAGGTCCGCGACCTGGTGCTGCCCTGGGAGCGTTTCACCGAGGTCACCGACTGGTGGCCGGACGGCTCGGCCGTCCTCCTCGTCGAGCTCCGTGACGGGCGCGATCACCTGCATCGGTACGACCTGGCCACGGACACGGTCACGGAGCTCCCGACCCGGCCCGGCTCCATGACCGGCGCCCGGGTCCGGCCCAACGGGGCGGTCTGGTACCGGCTCCAGGCCGGCGAGCACCCCGGCATCCTGTTCGAGGTCGGGCGCGACGAGCCGATCCTGAGCGGCGGCGACGCACCGGCCGGGCGCCCCTTCATCCCGTGGTCGTTCCAGAACCCCCACGGCCAGACCGTGACCGGCTGGCGGATCGTGCCCGAGAACGTCGGCCCCTGGCCGACGCTCGTCCACGTCCACGGCGGGCCCACCTCCATCGACCTCGACCGCTGGTCGCCCGAGATCCAGGCATATGTCGACGCCGGGTTCCAGGTCGTCCTGGTGAACTACCGCGGGTCGATCGGCTTCGGCGCGGCCTGGCGGGACACGCTCATCGGGAACATCGGCTGGCCCGAGATCGAGGACGTCCTCGCCGGCGTCGACGACCTGCTCGCGAACGGCCTGGCCGACGAGGCCAGGCTCGCGATCGCGGGCTGGTCGTGGGGCGGCTACATCACGCTTCTCATGCACGGCATGCACCCGGATCGCTTCCGCGCGGGCGTCGCCGGCGTACCGGTGGGCGACTACGCCCTCGGCTTCGCCGACCTCTCGCCGCTCCTCCAGGCCTACGACCGGGCGCTCCTCGGCGGCACGCCGGCCGAGGTGCCCCAGCTCATGGCCGAGCGCTCGCCGATCTCGTACGTCGACAACGTCAAGGCCCCCATCCTGTTCCTGGCCGGCGAGGCCGATTCACGCTGCCCGATCGGCCAGGTCCTGGCCTACACGGACCGCCTCGCGGCCCGCAACCACCCCCACGAGCTGTACCTCTTCCCGACCGGCCACGCCCCGTTCCAGATCGACGAGCGGGTCCACCAGACCGGTGTCGTCCTCGACTTCCTGGCCCGTCACGTGCCCGGGATTCGCGTCCCGGGCTGAGGCCGCCGAGCCCCGGGCCACCCGAACCCACCGGCGCTTGCCGGGATTCGCGGATGGGGCGACCATTCCCCGATCAGCACCGCGCCCCACGCTCGGGAAGGAGCACCCATGCGGATCATCGGCGGCCTCCTGCGAACCTTCATCGTCCTGACCCTCGTCGCCGGTGCCGCGTCGGCGATCGCAGCCTTCTACGCCAAGGGCCGGCTCGTCTCGAAGGCCGAGCCGGACGACGACGAGCTCGACCTCGTCGCCATCTACGAAGGGCTCGACCTGTCGAGCCAGGCCCCGGCCCTGCGCCGGGCGTCATTCACCGCGTGGTACGGCGGCGGGACGCTCGATCTCAGGGGCGCGACCCTCGATCCGGCCGGCGCAACGCTTACCGTGCGGGCGGTCTTCGGCGGCTTCCGGCTCGTGATCCCGGCGACGTGGCGGGTCGAGCTCGCGACGGTCGGGATCTTCGGCGGCATCGGCGACGGGCGGCAGAAGGACGCCATCGATGCCGGCGGTCCCATCCTCAGGATCGAGGGCTTTGCCGTCTTCGGCGGCGTCGGGATCGTGTCCGATGCGCCCGACCTCGACGACGACCGTATCGAGGCCCCGGCCGATGGCCCCGAGTGGGAGGCCGCGCCGGTCCTCGCCTGATCGAATGCTGGGCGGCGGCCATGGCTACGGACGGAGCGTGGAGCCCATCGGGATGCCGTCGACGAGGTAGATCCCGGTCGGGCCGCTGACGTCGATGTCGTACGTCCACGCGCCGTCGTACGCGACGAGGTCCGCGGAAGTCACGACCGACCCGTCGACGGCATCGCCCGCCCGGACATCGGCGAGGCGGCGCCCGTCGGCCAGGGGATGGCCCGGCGACGCCGTGACCGTCCGCCTGTCGGCAAGCACGAGGCGGACGACGCGGTGGCCGACCGGGGCCGTCGCTGACCCCACCGCGATCACCGTGCCGCGGACGCGGCGCCCCGCCTCGTCGAGCGTCCAGACGAGGTCGCCGACTCGAAGCCCCTCGACCGCGCGCGACCCATCGGGGGCATCGATGCGTGTCCCGCGAGCGAGGCAGATCGGGCACATCGGCTCGCCGGCCGCGGCCTGCTGCTCGACGCTGACCTGGCCCGTCGCCGAGATCGTGCCGGCGGTCCGGATGCCCTCGGCCGCCCCGGCCCGCGGCTGGGCCAGGTAGTCGAAGCCCCAGGCGTCGTCGCCGATCGGGTCGAGGGCGATGGCGTTGAGGACCTTCCAGGTTCGATAGACATCGAGCCTGGCGTTGTCGTCGAGGTCGCCGTCGGGATCGAGGCCGAGCCGCGCGGTGATCGCCTCGAACGCCTCGCGGTCGGCGACGACCTCGGGCCAGCGCTCGCGGGCCGCCTCGATCTCGTCCTGGCGCTGGATCGGGTAGAAGTCGGGATCGCAGTACCAGAGCGGCCCCAGGCGGTCGATGAGCGCGACCTTGCGCTCGGCCGGCGTCAGGGCGGGACCCGGCGTCGGGCCGGGCGTCGCGCTGGGGCCGGGCGTCGTCGACGGCGCTGCGCCGCCGGCGCAGGCCGCGAGGACGAGTGCGACCAATCCGGCAAGGAGGACCCGGCGGGGCTTCATGACCGGCTGACGCGGCCGCCGAGGGGTCGGTTCCGCGGCCGCTGCTCGAACCGGCACCGGCCGGTCAGTCGAGGGTGAAGTGATCCGGGCCCTGGTAGCGCCCCGTCCGCTCCTTCTCGATCTGCATGAGGACGTCGTTGAGGAGGCTGGAGGCGCCGAAGCGGAAGCGATCCGGGGTCATCCAGCGCGGGCCGAGCGTCTCGTACAGCACGACGAGGTACTGGATCGCCTCCTTGGCGACCCGGATCCCGCCGGCCGGCTTCATCCCGACCGCGCGCCCTGTTGCCTTCTCGAAGTCGCGGATGGCCTCGAGCATGACGAGCGTGACCGGGAGCGTGGCGGCCGGGGTCACCTTGCCGGTCGAGGTCTTGATGAAGTCGGCGCCCGCGGCCATCGCCAGGATGCTCGCCCGGCGGACGTTGTCGTAGGTCTCGAGCTCGCCGGTTTCGAGGATGACCTTGAGGTGGGCCTCGCCGGAGGCATCCTTGACCTCGACGATCTCATCGAAGACCGTCCCGTAGTCGCCGCTCAGGAACGCACCGCGATCGATGACCATGTCGATCTCGTCGGCCCCGGCGGCCTGGGCCGCGCGGACCTCGGCCAGCTTGATGTCCCGGAACGTCTGGCCCGACGGGAACCCCGTCGCGACGCTTGCGACCTTGACGGTCGAGCCCTTGAGCGCGTCCTTCGCGTCGGCGATGAGGGCCGGGTAGACGCACAGCGCCGCCACCGACGAGATCGTGGGGTCGCCGGGTTGTGGATGCATCGCCTTCTGGGCGAGGGCGTGGATCTTGCCTGGGGTGTCCTTGCCCTCGAGGGTCGTGAGATCGATCATCCGGACTGCGAGATCGAGGGCCCACAGCTTCGAGGCCGTCTTGATCGAGCGGCGCTTCAGGCTGTCGACCCGCTGCTCGACGCCCACCTGGTCGACCGCGGTGAGCCGCCCGAGGACGGACCCGAGGGGCCCGGGCCGGCCGCCGGCCCAGTCTCGAACGAGCTGGCTGGCGCGTTCGCGCGACAGGGTGTCGGGGCGATGGGCGGTGGCCATGGGACGGTGAGGATAGCGCCGATCGGGGCCGCCGGCGACGGCCGGGGCCGCGCGACCCGGCGACGGAGTCGGCGACGCGGGTGAGCTCAGCCGCTACCATCGCCGGGCGATGTCCGACCAGCTCTCGCTGCGGCTCGAGCCGGCGCTCCCGAACCCGCCGACCTCGCTGCGCCCGATGCTGGCCCGGCCCCTCCCCGAGCCGTTCGATTCCGCCGACCATCTCTTCGAGCCGGCGTGGGGCGGCCGGCGAGCCCTGGCCGTCATCGGCCCGGCGGAGATGCCCGGTGGCGGCGATGTCACGTTCCTCGACGAGCGAGGTGAGGAGCTGCCGCTCGTGCCGCCCGAGCTCGCCGGCCTCGGCGTCCGGGTCGCGGCCCGCTCGGCAGTCCTCGACGGCGAGCTGGTGGTCGTGGATGCGAGCGGCCGCGCCGACCCGGTCGAGCTCGCCCGTCGACTGGCGGGTGAGCCTGGCCGGCCCGTCGCGTTCCTGGCCTTCGACCTCCTGGACCTCGACGGCCGGCCCCTCCTGTCGCAGCCGTTGGAGCGCCGGCGCGACCTGCTGCGTCGCGTGCTGCGTCCGGGCGACGAGGTCCTCGCCGTGCCGGCGATCCCCGGGGAGGGGCGGGCGCTGTTCGCCGCCGTCGCCGCGCAGGGCCTGGCCGGGATCCTCGCCCGCCAGCGCTCGAGCCCCTACCTGCCCGGAACCCGGAGCCGCCTCTGGCGGTTCATCCCGGTCGCCGGCCGGGTCGCCGCCGGGGCCGACGGCGCCCCTGGGGCAGGCGCGACCGGCACCGATGGCGCCGAAGGCGTGGGCGGCGCGGTGGGCGACGGGGGCGTCGCCGGGAGCGCGCCAGTCCTTGCCCTCATCCGCCGCCTGCCGCTCGGGCTCGACGAGCCGGTCGAGGGCTGATCGACCTCCCGACGCGACCCTCAGTCCCCCGGCGCGAGGATCGCCCGGAGGAGCTTCCCCGGGCCGGGGCGCTGGCCGTAGAGGATGACGCCCGCCGTGTAGACCCGGATCGCCAGGGCGGCCACCAGCACGATCGCAACGACGAGGAGGCCGTAGGCGAGGACCAGCTCCCACGCCTCCACCCGCCCGACAGTCAGCCGGGTGAACATCACGAACGGGCTCCAGAAGGGCACCAGCGACGAGAATTGCTGCAGCCCGCCGACCCCGCCCGAGAGCGCCATCACCGCCTGCAGATAGCCGGCGATCCCGATCAGGCTCATCGGCAGGGCGATGACCTGGAGATCCTCGACCCGGCTGACGAGCGAGCCGGCGGCAGCATAGATCAGGGCATAGAGCGTGAAGCCGAGGACGAAGAACGCCCCGTAGGCCAGGAACAGGGAAGGTTCGATGCCCGCCAACGGCGATTCGATGCCGCCCGCCAGGCCGATCGCCCGGGCCACCGGATCCTGGAGGGCCAGGGCCACGATCGCGGGCAGGAGGATGGCCAGGTACTGGACGAGGCCCGCCAGGCCGATGCCGACGACCTTGCCGAGCACGAGCTGGGTCGGCGACGCGGCGCTGATGAGCAGCTCCATGACCCGCGTCTCCTTCTCGACCGCCACGCCCGCGGCGACCCACATTCCGTAGATGACGATCGTCAGGAACAGGACGACGACGAGGACCGTGCCCAGGAGCTGCCGGCTGGCGATGGCGATCGTACCGAGCGGGGCGCCGCCGGCGGTCGGGCCCGCGGCCGCGAGGACATCGAGCGTCGGGAACTGGAAGCCCGCGGCCCCAGTCCGGCTCGACCAGTCCAGGATCGCGACCCCGAATGCGCCGACCTGGACCAGCTGGGTCCGGTCGGAGCCGATCCCCTGGCCGGTCAGGAACGTGAAGTCGAGCCGGCCGGTCGCGTCGCGCTCGGCGACGATGGCGCCGTCGTAGACGCCATTTGCGACGTCCTCCTGGATCCCGGCGTGATCCCGGGTGATCGGGAACTCGTACGGCTGGCCGGCCCCGCCGGAGGTGAGGCGCAGGACGTCGCCCATGACGCTGGCGGCCTGGGTCGCGAGCACCGGGTCGTCGGCCACGATCGCGATCGTCGTCGTGGTATCCCGGTCGAGCACCCGGATGATGACCGGCAGGAACGCGACGAAGACGGCGAGCGAGGCGAGGAGCACGGTCGAGGCGAAGAACGGGCGGCTCCTGACACGCTCCACGAACTCGCGCCCGGCCACGATCTGGGCGTTGGGCAGGACGGGGTCCTCGCGATCGCTCACGCGACCCGCTCCTCGGCGCCGTCGGTGCTGTCGGCGCCTGCCGGCGCCGGTCCCGGGGCGAGCGATTCGTCCTCCGACGCGGGGTGGCCCACGAGCTCGATGAAGACCTGCTCGAGTGACGGGTCGGCGACCTCGAAGTGGCGGACCTGGGCGCCCCGCGCCAGTGCGGCCGCCAGGATCACGCCGGGCTCGACCCCGGGCTCCAGGTCCAGCTCCACCCGCTCGATGCCCGGCCGCAGGATCCGGATCCCGGGGACCTCGCGCAGCCAGTCCATCCGGAGGTCGCCCTCGACCGAGAGGACGACGCTCTGCCGGCCGGTCGAGCGCTTGACATCCCGGAGCGAGCCGGCGGCGATAAGCCGCCCACGGTCGATGATCGCGACCGATTCACACATCGCCTCGACCGTCTCCATCTGGTGGGTCGAGAGGACGATCGTTTTGCCCCGATCGCGGAGCTCGAGGATGGCCTGCCGGAGAAGGACGACGTTGACCGGGTCGAGGCCGGTGAACGGCTCGTCCATGAGCAGGACGTCGGGGTCATGGAGGACCGCGGCGAGGAACTGGATCTTCTGCTGGTTGCCCTTGGAGAGCTCGTCGGCCCGCCGGGTCGCGAAGTCCGGCACGCGCAGGCGAGCCAGCCACTCGAGCGTCGTGCGATGGGCGTCCTCGGCCGCCATACCGTGGAGCCGGGCGAAGAAGACGAGCTGGTCGAGGACGGTCATCTTGGGGTAGAGGCCGCGCTCCTCGGGCAGGTAACCCCAGGTCGCCCGGGCCAGGCGTCGGTGGTCGATCCCGCCCCAGGTGATCGTGCCGGCGTCGGCTCGCAGGACCCCGAGGGCGATCCGCATCGTCGTCGTCTTGCCGGCTCCGTTCGAGCCGAGGAAGCCGAAGACGTGACCGGCCGGGATCTCGAGGGACAGGTCGTCCAGCGCCTGGACGCGGCCGAAGCGCTTGCTCAGGCGATCGATGGCGAGCGACACGCGGCCGAGGATAGCCCCGGATCGTCAAGCCGTCGCGTGACCCGATCGTCCCGGTGCGGTCCCCGGGTCAGGCCACCCAGGCGGTGCGACCGCGGAACCGGATGAGCTCGGCGACCGCGGCCGGGATGAGGGCGACGACCGCCACGAGGAGCCACTCCTCGAGGTCGAGGGGCGATGCCCGGAACGCCTCGCGGACGCCCGGCACGAACGGGATCGCCAGCTGGATGGCGACTACCAGGATGCCGCCCACGAGCAGGAACCCGTTCCGCCCGACCCGGAGGACGGGGATCCGGAGGCTGCGATTGGCGTACGCCCGGACGACCTGGCCGCAGACGAGGGCGCTGTACGCCAGCCAGCGGACATGCTCGTCGTCGCCGGGGTGGCTGACCATGAGCCACAGCGCGGCGGCGGCGGTGAACCCGCCGGCGACTGCGATCCGGAGCAGGATCCCGGCGCCCAGGAGCGGCTCGCCGATCCGCCGCGGCGGCCTCGACATCACGTTCGGCTCGCCGGGCTCGCGCTCGAAGGCGATCGATGTCGACGAATCGATGAACAGCTCCATCCACAGGATCTGGATCGGGAGGAGCGGCTGGCCGAAGCCGGCCAGCGTCGCGATGAGGATGAAGCCCAGAAACGCGACGTGGGTCGAGACGAGGAAGACGAGGCCCTTCTGGATGTTGTCGACGATCCGCCGGCCCTCGCGCAGGCCGAAGAGCAGGGTCGCGAACGAATCGTCGCCCAGGACGAGGTCGGCGGCCTCGCGAGCCACGGCCGTGCCCGACCCCATGGCCACGGCGACATCGGCGTTGTGGAGGGCCGGGGCGTCGTTCACGCCGTCGCCGGTGACGGCCACGAGCCGCCCGCTGGCCCGGGCCACTCGCACGATCCGTTCCTTCTGCTCGGGCGTCGATCGGGCCACGATGTGGAGGTCCGGCAGCTCGCGGGCCAGGCGCTCGTCATCCCAGGCGGCCAGCTCGCCGCCGGTCGCGATCCGCTCCCCGCCCAGCCCGGCCGCCCTGGCGATCGCGGCCGCGGTCGATGGGTGATCGCCGGTCACGACGATCGTCTGGATGCCCGCGGCCTGGGCCTCGCGGAGGGCCGCCTCCATGCCCGGCCGGAGCGGATCCGCGAAGCCGATGAGGGCGACCATCCGCCACCCGGCGGGATCGCCGGGCAGGCCATCAGCCCGGGCGATGCCGATGAGCCGCTCGCCGGCCGCGGCCCCGGCCTCGATCTCGCGGTGCCAGGCCTCGCGCTCCGCGTCGCCCTCGATGGCGACCATCGCCAGCACCGCCTCGGGTGCGCCGCTCGCCAATCGCTCCGGACCGGCGGCCCGGCGGGTCACGGTCAGCGAGATCGGGCGGTCGCCCGTGGGCGGCTCGGCGTCGATGAGCTCGTCGAGGGGCAGCTGGTGGGACGCGCCAGCGGCATCGATCGCTCGCTCGAGGGCCCGGGTGAACGCCCCCGGCGCCGTGCCGTCGGCCCGGGCCCAGGCATCCGCCTCGGCGCGGAGGGCGAGGGCCAGGATCTCGCGCCTGGCGTCGGGACCGTCGACCCGGCCGCCAGCGCCGCGGATCGAAGCCACGTCGAGGCGGTTCACCGTGAGCGTGCCGGTCTTGTCGGTGACGATGAGGTCGATGGCCCCGAGGACCTCCTCGGCGTTGAGGCGCCGGACGAGGACGCCGCGCTTCAGCAGCCGGAACGCCCCGAGGCCGAGGATGACGGCGAGGAGCACCGGCGGCTCCTCGGGGATCGCCGCGATCGCCGCCGAGATGCCGGCCAGGACGTTCTCGCCGAGTGACTGGCCGCGGACGAAGCCCAGCCCCGACACGATCGCGATGAGGGCGATCGCGACGACGAGCAGGATCCGGACGAGGCGGTCCAGCTCGTGCTGGAGCGGCGAGCGGCGCTCCATCCGGCCGGTCAGGCGGCCGGCGATCCGTCCGACCTCGGTCCGGGTCCCGATGGCGATCACGAGGCCCTCCCCTCGCCCACCGACGACGCTCGTCCCGGCATAGGCGATGGAGCGGCGATCGGCGAGGAGGGCGTCCGCCTGGTCCGGCTCCGACCGCCCCTGCTCGGGGACGGATTCCCCGGTCAGGACGCTCCGGTCGACGAGCAGCCGGTCGGTGCGGCTGAGGCGGAGGTCCGCCGGGACGATGTCGCCGCCCCGGAGGAGAACGACGTCGCCCGGCACGAGCGTCGCCGCGGTGATGTCGAGGGGCTCGCCGGCCCGTCGCACCCGCGCCATGGGCGCCGAGGCGTCGCGGAGGGCATCGAGGGCCCGCTCGCCGCGGTACTCGGTGACGACGTCGGCACCGACGATCGGGAGCAGGCCCACGAAGATGAGCAGGCCGTCGCGGACCTCGTTGAGCAGGATCGCGCCGACGGCCGCGGCGGCGAGCAGCAGCACGAACGGTTCCGTGGCCGACTCGACCACCATCCGGACGATGGATTCCCGTTTCCGCGGCTCCAGCTCGTTGGGGCCGGCGACGGCCGCCCGCTCCACGGCCTCGTCGGGGGTCAGCCCTATGCTGGCGTCAACCTGCAGCGCGGCCGCGACATCCGCGACGGGCAGCCCATGGGCCGACGCCGCCAGGTCCGTGGGAACGGTGGGGGTCACGCGCCCATCATCGCGGGAATCGCGCCGCTGTTCATCGGTCGCATCGGCCGGCCGTCACGGGCCGATCGGCCCAGCTCGAAGCCCGGCGGCACCGGGGGCCCTGGCGGCCCTGACCGCCGTGGCGTCACCGCGGCGCCCCGGTCCGCTGCGCGTGCCCGCCTCGCCGCCCGCGGCGCGCCGGACCGGGCCGGTGCACAATCCCGAGGTGAGCCTCCAGCCCGCCGCCGAGACGACGACCCCGGTCCGGATCCACGCCGACCGGGCGGCCGGGACGCTGGCCATAGACTGGGCCGACGGCCACGGCTCGCTCTTCGAGGCGGTCGGGCTTCGCTGGCTCTGCCCCTGCGCCTACTGCCGCGGCGAGGCCGGACTGCCCGGCTGGCTCGACACCGGCCCGACCCTCACCGCCGAGCAGACACGCCTCGTCGACGTCCATCTCATCGGCTCCTATGCCATCGCCCCGGAGTGGGCCGACGGCCACCACACCGGCTACTACCCGTTCGTGCTCCTTCGCGATCGGTGCCCGTGCGCGGCGTGCACGGCCCGGCGCGCCGCGGATCCATCGCCACGCACCAGCTCCCGGGAGGTCCACGCGTGATCGTCTCCACCGCCCCGTTCGTCGCCGGGCACCGCGTCGTCGAGACGAAGGGCCAGACCTTCGGGCTCGTCGTCCGCAGCCGCGGCTTCTCCGGCAACCTCATCGCCGGCCTCCGCTCGCTCGGCGGCGGCGAGATCCACGAGTACACCGAGCTCCTCGAGGACACCCGCCGCCAGGCTCTCGACCGGCTGGTCAAGAACGCGACGCTGATGGGTGCCAACGCGGTGATCTCGATGCGCTTCGACAGCTCCGAGCTGGCCGGCACGATGTCCGAGATCGTGGCCTACGGAACCGCCGTCGTCGTGGTCCCCGACGCCGACGCGCCCCAGGCCGCGGAGTAGCGATGGGCCCGCTCGTCCGCGGGGCGATCGTCGTCCTGGGCGTGATCACGATGCTCAGCGGGCTGGCCGCGATCGTGGTGGCGCCCGAGGCCGGAGTCGCGGGCCTGTGGGCCGTGGCCACCGGGGCGTTCCTCGTGGTCGTGCCGCTCATCGAGCGCAACCGCTACCGATCGGAGACCGCCGAGAAGGCGAACCAGTCACCCGGCCCGGGCGGCGGCGAGGCTCGCGACGATGCCATCGAGCCTCGCTTCCGGCCCACGGCAGAGGTCTTCGTCGATCCGACCTCGGGCCATCGGATGCGGGTCCTCGTCGACCCCCAGACCGGCGAACGCCGCTACGTCGCGGAGGGCTAGGGCCGGGCGCGCGAACCGGCGCAATCCGGTCCGCGCAGCAGCGCGGGACCGTACCAACCCGCCGCGCCCCGGGGTCGGCCGATAACAGTCGCGTGCTAGATTCCGCGGCCGACCTGCGAACGGCCCGGGAGCCGGTCGAGGATCGACGTCGACGGTGATCGATCGAATGCCAGCCATGCCCGCGGTCCACCTCGTCGAGGCGGAGCCCGCGCCGGACCGTAAGCACAAGCCGAAGCGGAATCGCCGCGCCCGGTACTTCGACCGGGAGTTGTCCTGGGTCGAGTTCAACGCCCGCGTCCTGCACGAGGCCCGTGACGACCGCAACCCGCTGCTGGAGCGCGTCAAGTTCCTGTCGATCTTCGCCAACAACCTCGACGAGTTCTTCCAGGTCCGCGTGGCCGGCCTGCGCGAGCAGGTCCGGGCCGGGATCCGGACCCTCCCGGCCGAAGGGCCCGGGCCGGCCGCCCAGCTCAAGGCGGTCCGGAGCCGGGTCGTGGAGCTCGTGGCCGAGCACTCGACGATCTTCCGCGGTCTTCGCAGCGACCTGCGCAAGGCCGGCATCGAGCTCGTCCAGTACGCCAAGGTGCCCGAGGACCACGCCGCGCTCCGGCAGCGCTTCCTCGACGAGATCCACCCCGTGCTCACGCCCCTCGCGGTCGATCCCGGGCATCGCTTCCCGTACATCTCGACCCTGACCCTGTCGATCGCCGTCGGCCTGCGCGACCCCGACACCGGCGTCCGGAGCTTCGCGAGGGTGAAGGTCCCGCCGGTCCTGCCGCGGCTCCTGGAGCTCGAGCGGCAGCCGGGCCAGCCGGCCGGCCAGCACCGCTTCGTCCTCCTCGACCAGGTCATCGAGGCCAACCTCGACCTCCTGTTCTCGGGCATGGAGATCGAGGCTCACCATCTCTTCCGGGTGACCCGCAACGCCGACTTCACCCTCGAGGAGGACGAGGCCGATGACCTGCTCCTGGCGATCGAGGAGGAGCTCCGGCGGCGGCGCTTCGGCGAGGCCGTCCGGCTCGAGGTCGAGCGGACGATGCCCGATTCGCTGCGCCAGATCCTCATCGCCGGCATCGGCGTCACCGAGGACCAGGTCTACGAGGTCAGCGGGATGCTCGACCTGACCGGCCTCAACCTCCTCGTCGACCTCGATCGGCCCGACCTCAAGGCCGTGCCCTGGAGCCCGGCGACCCCACCGGCCCTCCAGGATTCCCCGGACGGCGAGCCGGCCGACGTGTTCGCAGCGATCCGGGCCGGCGACATCCTCCTCCACCACCCGTACGACGGCTTCGCCACGACGGTGGAGCAGTTCCTGGCCCAGGCGGCCGACGATCCCGACGTCCTCACGATCAAGCTGACGGTCTACCGGACGTCGGGCGATTCGCCGATCGTGGCCCACCTCATCCGGGCCGCCGAGCAGGGCAAGCAGGTCGTCGTCCTGGTCGAGATCAAGGCCCGCTTCGACGAGCGGGCCAACATCGCCTGGGCCCGCAAGCTGGAGCAGGCCGGCGCCCACGTGGTGTACGGCCTGGTTGGCCTCAAGACCCACTGCAAGACGATGCTCGTCGTCCGGCGCGAGGCCGGCGCGCTCCGCCGCTACGTCCACATCGGGACCGGCAACTACAACCCCAGGACCGCCCGCCTGTACACGGATCTCGGGCTCCTGACGGTCCGGGCCGAGCTGGGCCAGGACGTGACGGACCTGTTCAACGTCCTCACCGGGCTGTCCCGCCAGCGGGCGTTCCGGCGCCTGATCGTCGCCCCGATGGGCCTCCGCCAGCGCTTCCTGGCCCTCGTCGACCGCGAGATCGGGCACGCCGCCGCCGGACGCTCGGCCTCCATCGTCCTGAAGATGAACGCCCTCGTCGACCGCGACTGTGTCGATGCGCTGTACCGGGCCTCGGCCGCCGGCGTCGAGGTCGACCTCATCATCCGGGGCGCCTGCGCCCTCATCCCCGGGGTGGCCGGCCTGTCCGAGCGGATCCGGGTCCGCTCGATCGTCGGCGAGCTCCTCGAGCACTCCCGGATCTGGCGCTTCCAGAACGGCGGCGAGCTCGAGTGGTACATCGGCTCGGCCGATCTCATGGAACGGAACCTGGACCGCCGGATCGAGGCCCTGACCCCGATCCAGGAGCCCGAGCTCCAGGCCGAGCTCGACGTCATCCTCGAGACGATGCTGGCGGACGATCGGCGGGCATGGACGCTCGGCGCCGATGGTCGCTGGCTGCGGGTCGACCGCGACGGCGGGCCGACCAAGGTCGACACCCACGCCGCGCTCCGCAAGCGCGCCCTGCGGGCCGCCGCGGCCGGCAGCCGGCGGGTCGAATCCGAGGCCCGGCCGGGGTCGATGGAACCCTGGGCGTGACGGCGCCGCCGACCCTCGAGGTCGAGGCGAAGTTCGACGTCCTCGGCCGCGCTCCCACCCGGGCGCTCCTCCGCGGCCACGATCTAGCCGGGTTGCCAGGAATCGGGGCGGCCCGCGAGATTCGCCACCTCGACCGCTACCTCGACACGCCCGAGGGCCGACTGCGGGCCGCCGGCTGGGCCGCCCGCCTCCGGACGGTTGACGCAGACACCCGGATCCAGCTCAAGCGGATCGCCGCGCCGGGCGAGGACGGCGTCACGCGACGGACCGAGCTCGACGGCCCGACCGGGCCGGACGAGGATCCGGCCACCTGGCCGACGTCGGCCGCCCGCCGCCGGCTCCTCCAGCTCCTCCACGGCGAGACGGCCACGGTCCGGGTGACCGTCCGGCAGGATCGCCTGGTCCGCGACTTCGGTGACGTCGACTGCCAGGTGGAGCTCAGCCTGGACCGGATCGCGGCCCTGGCCGGCGACGAGGTCGCCGGACGCCTGACGATCCTGGAGCTCGAGCTCCGAGCCGGCCAGCTCGCCGGCTTCGAGCGGGCAGCGGCGCACCTTCGGATCCAGCCGTTCCTGAGCCCATCGAACGCCACGAAGCTCGGCTGGGCCGCGGCCGTGGTCGCCAACCGGACGCGGGCGGAGGCCCTGCCGGTCATCGGCGAAGAGGACGAGCCGCTCTCGGGCGACGTCCCCACCGCTGAGGTCGGGCGGCGGATCCTGCGGGCCCAGCTCCGCCGCTTGCTCGAGCGGGAGCGGGCGTTCCTGGCCTCGCCCGGACCGGAGGAGATCCGCCGGATGCGGGTCGCGACGCGTCGCCTGCGGGCGACCTGGCGGGCCTTCGGGCCAATCTTCGAGGGTCGAACCTCGAACCGGGTGCGGCGCCGCCTCGGGCGGCTCGGCGACACCCTGAGCGCCGTCCGCGACCTCGACGTCCTCCTGGCCCGGCTCGAGGCCTGGGTCGCGGGCCATGCCCCGGCCGACCCGGGTCCGCTCGCCGGGATGCGCGAGTCGATTGCCGCGCGGCGTGCGGCCGCGCTCGTGCGGCTCGAGGCCGAGCTCGCGTCACCACGGCACGCGCGCTCCCTCGACTCGTTCGTCGAGTTCGTGGAGACGCCCGGCCTCGAGACGCTGCCGGCGAAGCCGCCGGCAGCGCGCCTCGCCCGTGAACAGCTCGGCGGCTGGATCTGGGCGGGATTCGAACGCCTCCTCGCCTGGGAGCCGATGCTCCCCGTCGCCGACGCGCCGACGCTGCACGAGCTCCGGATCGAGGCGAAGCGCCTGCGAGACCTCATCCAGGTCGCGGCGCCGATGTCCAGCGGGTCGCCCGACGCGATCGTCGCGTCGCTTGTCCACGTTCAGGACACCCTCGGCGCGATGAACGACGCGACTGTCACGGCTGCGACCCTGCGCGCCTACATCGCCGAGCACTCGGGCGTGCTGTCGCCGACCGAGGCCCGGGCCGTCACCCGCTTCGCGATCGACCAGGAGCGGGCGGCGGAGCGGCTCCGGCGACGAGTGCCAAGCGCCTGGGGTCGCGCGACGAGCCCGCTGGCCCGACGCCGCATCGGGCGGTTCATCGGCGGCTTCTGAAAGCCATCCTGAATGGGATGGCTCGCCGTCCCGTGGGGCTCGCTCGCCGCCGGGTGGGACGGCCCGCTACAGCGACCAGCCGTGGGCCAGCCAGGCCAGCTCGGCCCGCCAGCGACTGCCCGCGTGGGCCGAGGCGAGAACGAGGCCCTCGCGCAAACCGTCGTTCGAAATCCGGATCTGATCGCGGCCGTAGCGCTCGGCGACCGCGAGCAGGATCGCCGCCCCAGCGGGCAGCACCCGCGCCCGCGACAGCCGGACGCCGAACTCCTGGGAGATCGATTCCGCGGGCGCGGCCAGGAGCCGCTCGAGGATGCCCTCGATCCGCCGGACCGTCAGAACCCGACGAGCGAGCCGGGGCCCGATCCGGAGCAGGTTGTCGGCCGTGCCGCCGACCGCGACGAGGTCCCCGGGATCGGCGTCCGGGGCCGTGGCCACGACGCTCCTGGCCTCGGCCAGGAGCGCCTCCACCTCGGCCCTGGTGGGTGGATCGCCGCTGACGTGGACCCGGGTCATCCGTGACGCGCCGAGGGCGAGACCGCTGGCGACGGGATCCATGCCGGGCCCCGAGATGAGGATCTCGCTGCTCCCGCCGCCCACGTCCACGAGGACCGTCTGGTGGCGGATCGGGCGGCCGGCCTGGACGCCGAGCAGGGCAAGCAGCGCCTCCTCGTCGTGGCGGAGGACCTCGATGGCGACGCCGGTCCGGGCGGCAACCGCGGTCGCCACGGCTGGCGCGTCGGCCGCGCGCCGGAGCGGATCCGTCGCGACGAATGCGATCGTGCCCGCGCCCCGTGATCGGGCCGTCTCGGCGTAGCCGACGAGCGTCTCGACGAGCCGGTAGCCGGCCTCGAAGCCGAGCTCACCACGCTCGTCCACGACCGCGCCGAGTCCCAGCGTCGACGATTCGTCGAGGATCGGGACGAGGCGATGGCCGTGGACCTCGGCCACGAGCAGGTGGACGGAGTACGCCCCGACGTCGACGGCGGCCCCCACGGGCGCGCGGCGGCGGACGGCCGGACGAGGGGTTGGCACGCCGATGAGTGTGCCACGCCGACGCGCCCGGCCGGAGAGCCGGCCATGCCCCCACACCGCCCCGGGTCGGAGCTGTTACCGATTGATCGTTCGTTAACACGCCGCCCACTCGCGGTTGACGCGATCAGCCGAGCCTCAACTCGGCTAAGCGACCCAGGCCTAGAAGAGCCATGCCGCCCGCGCAGGCGGCCCCCGATGCAGGAGGACTCATCGCGTGATCACCACCAGGCCGAGCCGCCTCGCGGCGCTCGCGCTGACCGCCACCCTCGCCATCGCCGCCTGTGGCGGCGGCGCGACCCCGGGGCCCAGCAGCGGGCCGACGAGCGGCACCCCAACCGAGTCGATGGCGCCCCTCAGCGGCACGATCACCATCGACGGCTCGAGCACCGTCTACCCGATCACCGAGCTCGTGGCCGAGGAGTTCCAGTTCGCGAACAACAACACCGTCCAGGTTCCGGTCGCCTTCTCCGGCACCGGCGGCGGCTTCAAGAAGTTCTGCACCGGCGAGACCGACATCAACGACGCGTCCCGCCCGATCAAGGCCGAGGACGAGGGCGAGGGCCTGGCCTGCGAAACCAACGGCGTCGAGTGGGTCGAGCTCCAGGTCGCCATTGACGGCCTCACGGTCGTCGTCAACCCGGCCAACGATTTTGCCGCTTGCCTGACCGTGGACCAGCTGGCCGCAATCTACGGCCCGGACTCCGCAGAGCACCTGCTTTGGAGCGACATCGACCCGTCCTTCCCCGCCGAGGAAGTCCAGCGCTACATGCCCGGCGCCGATTCCGGCACGTTCGACTACTTCACCGAGGAGATCAACGGCGAGACGGATGCGGCGACGACGCACGCGACCCAGTCCGAGGACGACAACACCCTCGTGACCGGCGTCGCCGGCGACACATATGCGATCGCGTTCTTCGGCTACGCCTACTACGTCGAGAACACCGACAAGCTCAAGGCGGTCGAGGTCGACGGCGGCGACGGCTGCGTGGCCCCGACCGACGAGACGATCAACAGCAACGAATACGCGCCGCTGTCGCGGCCGATCTTCATCTACCCCGACGTGGGCAAGGCCAGGGAGCGACCCGAGCTGAAGGCCTTCGTCGACTACTACCTTGCGAACACCAACGCCTTCTCGACCGAAGTCGGCTACATCGCGGTCCCCGACGATGTGCTGGCCGCCGAGGTTGCCGAGTGGGAAGCGGCCGTCGGCGGCTGACCTGAGCCCGTCACTCCTTCTCCGGCGCGCCGGCCCGGCAGCTCGGTTCGGGCCGGCGCGCTAACGCGCCCTTAACATCGTGCGAGGACCCTGCATCGGATGTCCGCGGTACCCATCTCCCTGACCCGCCGGCGTCCCGTCGGCGAGCGGATCATCGAGCGGCTGCTGTTCCTGGCAGCCGCCGTCGGCGTGGTCACGACGCTCGGGATCATCGCGGTCCTGGCCTTCGAGACGATCGAGTTCTTCCTCGCGGTCAGCCCGATCGACTTCTTCACCGGGACCCATTGGTCGGCCCTCATCAAGCCCCAGTCGTGGGGCGTCCTGGCGCTCGTGTCGGGGACCCTCCTGGTCGCCCTCATCGCCCTGGTCATCGCCATTCCCCTCGGACTGCTCGCCGCGGTCCTGCTGGCTGAGTACGCCTCGCCGCGGGTGCGGACCGTGGTCAAGCCGATCCTCGAGACCATCGCCGGCGTCCCAACCATCGTCCTGGGCTTCTTCGGTCTCAACTTCATCGCGCCGCATGTCCTCCGGCCGCTCCTTGGCCCGGACAACATCGGCACGTTCTCGGCCCTGGCCGGCGGGATCGTTGTCGGCATCCTCATCACGCCGCTCATTGCCTCGATCAGCGAGGACTCGATGCGAGCCGTGCCGCGGGGCCTGCGCGAAGGAGCCTTCGCGATGGGGGCGACGAAGTTCGAGGTCGTCCGGAAGGTCGTCTTCCCGGCCGCGGTCTCGGGGATCATGGCCTCGATCATCCTGGCCATGAGCCGGGCCATCGGGGAGACGATGGCTGTCGTCCTCGTCGTCGGGACGAAGCCGCAGCTCACGTTCGACCCGACTGAGAGCATCCAGACGATGACGGCGTTCATCGTCCAGATCTCGATCGGCGAGACGGCCCAGGGGTCGATCGAATACAAGTCGCTCTTCGCCGTCGGGTCGACGCTGTTCCTGATGACCTTCGTCCTCAACCTGCTGAGCGGCTGGGTCGTCCGCCGCTTCCGGACCGCGTACTGATGGCGGCCCTCGCCCCGGCGTCCCGCACCGACTCCCGGTTCGAGCCGGCCCTCATGCGGCGGAAGGTCACCGGGACGCTCTTCTACGGGGCATGCGTTGCGGCGATCGCGCTGCTCCTGCTCACCCTGATCGTCCTCCTGGTCGACGTCTTCGTCCGGGCGGCGCCGTGGCTCGATCTCCAGTTCCTGACCAGCCCGCCATCGAGCCGACCGGCGAGGGCCGGGATCCTGCCGGCCATCGTCGGGACGCTCGAGATCGGGATCATCGTCGGTGTCGTGACCTTCCCGATCGGCGTTGCGGCCGCGATCTACCTCGTCGAGTACGCCTCCGATTCGTGGATCAACCGGCTCCTCCAGACGAATATCAGCAACCTGGCGGGCGTGCCGTCGATCATCTACGGCATCCTCGGTCTCGCGGTGTTCGTCCGGGCGCTGGCCATGGGCCCAACCATCCTCGCGGCCGCGCTGACCCTGAGCCTGCTCATCCTGCCCGTCGTGATCATCGCCTCGGTCGAGGCCCTCAAGGCCGTCCCGCA
Source organism: Chloroflexota bacterium (assembly GCA_004297395.1). GTDB lineage: Bacteria > Chloroflexota > Limnocylindria > Limnocylindrales > CSP1-4 > UBA5189. Next base: position 123,842 of record SCUO01000100.1, read on the forward strand.
CGCCCAGCGCGAGGGCGCGTACGCGCTTGGCGCCAGCCGCTGGCAGATGGTCAGCCGATCGGTCCTGCCGGCCGCGGCGCCCGGGATCATGACCGGGGTCATCCTGGCGATGGCCCGCGCCATCGGCGAGGCGGCGCCGCTCATCCTCATCGGCGCCTTCACCTTCGTGACCTTCCTGCCCAACCCGATCTCCGGTCAGTACACCGTCCTGCCGATCCAGATCTACGGCTGGGCCAACCGTCCCCAGGACGACTTCCAGGGGATCTCGGCGGCCGCGATCGTCGTGATCCTGGCCCTCATGCTCATCCTGAATGCCCTGGCCCTGATCGTCCGGGCACGCCTCTCGAGGCACATCCAGTGGTAGAGGAGACGAATGTGACCCTCGACATGCCCGACGCCCCGCCGGCAGTTCCGGCCGAGTCGGCGGACGGGCAGGCCCCGGCCATCCGGATCACGGCCTTGGCCCGCGAGCCGAGGCCCGACGCATTGGGCGCCGAGCCCGTCATCGAGCTCCGCGACGTGTCCTGCTACTACGGCTCGTTCCGGGCCGTCCGGAACGTCGACATCAGCGTCGCCCGGCAGCGGATCACGGCGCTCATCGGACCGTCGGGCTGCGGCAAGTCGACGCTCCTCCGGACGATGAACCGGATGAACGACCTCGTGCCCTCGTACCGGACCGAAGGCCGCGTCTTGTTCGATGGCCAGGACCTCTTCGCCCCGGGCGTCGATCCGGTGGCCGTCCGTCGTCGAGTTGGGATGGTCTTCCAGAAGCCGAATCCGTTCCCCAAGAGCGTCTACGACAACGTCGCCTTCGGGCCCCGGATCAACGGCTACAAGGGCAACATGGACGAGCTCGTCGAGCGTTCCCTCCGCCGGGCCGCCCTCTGGGACGACGTCAAGGACAAGTTGAAGCAGTCCGGGATGGCCCTGTCAGGCGGCCAGCAGCAGCGCCTGTGCATCGCCCGAACGATCGCCATCGAGCCCGAGGTCATCCTCATGGACGAGCCCTGCTCGGCGCTCGACCCTCGCTCGACGCTCCAGATCGAGGAGCTCATGGCCGAGCTCAAGCGCGACTACACGATCATCATCGTGACCCACAATATGCAGCAGGCGGCCCGGGCCTCGGACACCACGATCTTCATGACCATGGGCGACGACCGGGCCGGCTACGTCGTCGAGACCGGGGAGACGATCCAGATCTTCACGAACCCGAAGCACCGGCTGACCGAGGACTACGTGTCCGGTCGGTTCGGATGAGCGAGGAGACGCCGATGGACGACCAGAAGCCCCTCGCCAGCGTCGGGCTCGCCCCGACGGACCGTGACGATGCCGGTCCAGTCGGGCCGGCCGGGCCGGCCGAGCCGGCCGAGCCGACCACCCAGCCGGCGCGCCCGACGCTGGACCGGGACGAGCAGGCGATCAAGGACGGCGTGCTCCGGATGGGCTCCCTCGTGGAGGCCCAGATCCTCGCCGCCATCGATGCCCTCGTGGATCACGACGCGGCCGGCGCGGAGCGCGTCATCATCGGCGACCGGCGGGTCAACGAGGCCCAGCGCGAGGTCACCACGCTGATCGCCCGGACGATTGCGACCCAGCAGCCGGTCGCCCGCGACCTCCGCTTCCTGCTCTCGCTCGACCACGTCGCCTACGAGCTCGAGCGGATCGGCGACCACGCCGCCTCGGTCGCCAAGGCCGTCATCAAGCTGTCAGCCGAGCCGCCGCTCAAGGCCTACATCGACATCCCCGAGATGGGCCGCCTGGGCGCCGAGCTGGTCCGGGGAATCCTGCGGGCCCTCGTGACCATCGACGACGGGCTGGCCCGCCAGGTCGCGGCAAGGGACGACGAGATCGACCACCTCTACCACCGGATCTTCGGCGAGGTCGTGGACCTCATGCGGGCGGATCCGGACAACGTGGAGCGTGGGACCCGGATCCTGCTCGCCTCGCATTACCTCGAGCGGATCGGCGACCGCGTGACGAACATCGCCGAGGATGTCGTCTACCTCGCCAGCGGCGAAGTCGAGGACCTGAATCCGTGAACGACGATCGCGACCATCGGCCGCTGCGGGTCCTGTTCGTCTGCACCGGCAATTCCGCCCGCAGCCTTCTCGGCGAGGCGCTCCTGCGCCACCACGGGGGCGACCACTTCGAGGTCTTCAGCGCCGGGACCCACCCAGCCGGCGTCAACCCGCTCACCGTCCGGGTCCTGGCCGAGGCCGGCATCCCGATCGACGGCCTCCGCTCGAAGTCGGTGGACGAATACCTCGACCAGTCGTTCAACTACGTCATCACGGTCTGCGACGACGCCCGCCAGGTGTGCCCGGTGTTCCCCGGGGTCCACGAATCACTCCACTGGGGCTATGACGACCCGGCCGCCGTCGAGGGCGACGAGGCGATCCGCCTGGCGTCCTTCCGGCGGACCGCCACGGCAATGGGCGAGCGCGTCAAGCAATTCGCGACGGTCGTCCACCGGGCAACCCTGTCGGCCGCCGATCGTGGTTGAGCTGATCCTCGTCCGGCACGCCGACGCCGGCGACGCGCTGGCCTGGAGCGGGCCCGATGCCGACCGGCCGCTGTCGCGGAAGGGCCAGAGGCAGGCGGAGCGGCTGGCAGCGCTGATCGCCCGCCAGCGGACGACGCCCGACGCGCTGATCAGCTCGCCCAAGGCGCGGGCCGAGCAGACCGCGGCGATCCTGGGCGAGGCCCTGCGGCTCGAGGTCCGGCTCCACGACGGCCTGGCCGGGCCGCTCTCGATCGAGATCCTGGCGGCGATCCTGGCCGACAACGGCGACCCGCATCGACCGATCCTCGTGGGTCACGACCCCGATTTCAGCGATCTCGCCTCGGAGCTGGTCGGGTCGGCGATCACCCTCAAGAAGGGCAGCCTGGCGAGGATCGACATCGAGGCGCCGTTCGGCGCCGGCGAGGGCGTTCTTCGCTGGCTCGTTCCGCCGGAGGTCGTGGCCCGCTAGAGGCCTAGCTCGTCGGGGCGACCTGGATCAGGGGCTGCGGGCCGCTTGCCGCGGTAGAGGGTCGGCGCCGGGAGCGGAGGAGATCGGCGGCCGGGACGAAGTCGCCCGGCACGAGATCCCGCGCAATGGCACCCAGCCGGCCGATGGCGTCGGGCGACAGCCGGTACCAGATCCACGAGCCCCGCCGCTCCGAGGTCACGACGCCGGCCTCGCGCAGGACCCGCAGGTGATGCGAGACGGTCGGCTGGGAGACGTCACACGACTCGGTGAAGTCGCAGGCGCAGATGCCCTCGCAGGCCGCGAGCTGGCGGACGATCGACAGCCGGATTGGATCGGCGAGGGCGGCCAGGAGCCTGACGTCGGGGTCGGTGGTGCGGGGTGCGCGGGCCATGCGGGCATCCTAATCGATGAACTTCAATATTGACAAGCATCAATCTGCGTGGCATATTGACGTCCATCGATACACGAAACGCGCGTCCCAGGCGCGAGAAGGGAAACGAACGACGATGATCCGCTTCGACAACACCTGGTTCATCGGCGGCAACGATGCCCAGGAAGAGCGCGACCGGATGCACCTCTCGGCGATCCGCGAGGCTCGCATCACGGCCGAGTACCGCGAGAGCATGGCAAAGGCTGCACAGCCTCGCCCTGCCAGCCGGCGCGTCGCGCTGTTGGCGGCCGGCACGGCGACGAGCGTTGAGCTCTGCGCCAGCTGCGCATGACAGACCGCCGGCGTCCACTGGACGCCGGCGGTCTTGACAACCACCCGGATTGAGCGTCCCGAGGAGCAGATCGATGGCCACCGAGATCGAGCCGGTCCAGACCACCCTCCCCGAGGACGAGGTTCACGCCGCCGTCAGGGCCCGCTACGCGGAGGCCGCCCTCGCCGTCGCCGGATCCGCGACCGCCGCCGAGGCTGCCAGCCGGTCCGGCGCCCTCAACGACTGTTGCGGCGAGGACGGGTCCCGGACCTGGGGCTCGCTCCTGTACGCCGACGCCGACCGGGCGTCCCTGCCGGATTCGGCCGTGCTCGCCTCGCTGGGCTGCGGCAACCCGACCGCCGTCGCTGAGCTGCGCGAGGGTGAGACCGTGCTGGACCTGGGGTCCGGCGGCGGCATCGACGTCCTCCTCTCGGCTCGCCGGGTCGGTCCCACCGGCCGGGCCATCGGCGTCGACATGACCGACGAGATGCTCGAGCTTGCCCGCCGCAACGCGGCCGAGGCCGGCGCCACGAACGTCGAGTTCCGGAAGGGCACCATCGAGGCCCTGCCGCTCGACGACGCCAGCGTCGACGTCGTCATCAGCAACTGCGTCATCAACCTCGCGGCCGACAAGGGCGCCGTGTTCGCCGAGGTCGCGCGGGTCCTGCGCGAGGGCGGACGGATGGGCGTCAGCGACGTCGTCGCGGACGACAGCCTCAGCCCCGCGGAGCGGGCCGAGCGCGGCAGCTTCGCCGGCTGCATCGCCGGGGCCCTGTCCTTCGACGAGTTCCGCTACGGCCTCGCGGCGGCCGGCCTGACGGACATCGCGATCGAGCCGACCCACGCCGTCGGCGACGGCATGTATGCCGCGATCATCCGGGCCACGAAGCCGGCCGGCTGGACTGCTGCCGACCGCGCAGGACTGCGCACCGCCCTCCCCTCCCCGACCATCACCCGCGACCTGGCGATGCTCGACGCCGGTGGCTGCGGCTGCGGGAGCGGCGGCTGCTGCTGATCCCGATACTGGCGCGCTCGGCGGCCTAGCGACCGTCGAGCGCCCGACCTTCCACGCAGACGGCGATGACGCCGAGACGCTCCAGCTTGCTCGCGTTCGAGCGAGCGCGGACGGTCCAGGCCGCGACCTCGACGCCCTCGCTTCGAGCCCGGGCGATGCCCTCGTCGTCGATCGCGTGCCAGTCCACGGAGACGGCCTGACAGGCGAGCTCGCCTGTCAGGCGGAGCGTGCCGCGCTCGAGATCCATCGCGTTGAGCCAGCGGCGCCATCGCGGCCGGTGCGTGCCGACCCACACGAGGGTCGGAACCTCGAACGAGGACACGACGGTCCGGAGCAGGCCCGGGCCACGGGCAGCCTCGAGGACGTCGATGACGGCTGGTATGGGCTCGCCCTTCAGCTCGACGTCCAGGAACGGCTCGGGGCCGACCGCCGCGAGGACCTCGGCAAGGGTCGGGATGCCCGCCGCCGCCAGGTCCTCGACCGAGAGCTCGTCCGGCCGTTCCGGCCTGCCCTGGACTCGGGCCAGGGTGTCGTCGTGGAGGAGGATCGGGACCCCATCGCGAGAGGCGCGGACGTCGAACTCGAGCCCGTCGCAGGCCGGATTGGCGAGCGCGGCCCGCATCGCCGCGAGGCTGTTCTCGGGAGCGACCCGCCAGTCGCCGCGATGGGCCAGCCGAAGGGCCCACGACCGGTCCCCGGTCTCGGCCATCACCCCTCGATCGCCACGCGGGCGACGAGGCCGAGGTGGTCGGACGGATACAGCGTCGAGTCGTCGACCGCCGGCCGGTCGAACGCCAGCCGGCAGGCATCCGCACGAAGGGGCCCGCGGAGCCAGATGTAGTCGAGGCAGCCGGGATCCCCGTCCGTGTCCATCCCGTCCGCCTGGATTCCCGACGGCCAGGTGACCGCCGGCTCGGCCCCGTTCGCCTCCACCGACGCCGAGCGATAGCCGGCCTCGACCATCACCCGATAGGCGGCCTCGACCGGCTCGGCATTGAAATCACCTACGACGATCGTGCCGCCGGCCGCAGGACGCGCGTCGAGCCAGGTGGCGAGCTCGCGAGCCTGGGCCGCACGGATGCCCTCGTCGGCCGGGACGTGGTGGAGGTGGGTCACCACGAATGCCAGCGTCACTCCACGTTCGAGCCGTACGGGCACTCGGAGCGCCGAGCGTCGCTCGCCCAGGTCCAGGCGCTCGACGCCACTCGCTTCCACCTCGAGCGTGTCCCGGGCGAGGACGCTGTTGCCGTATTCCGGGCGGCCGGCCCAGCCCCGGTGGATCCCGTAGCGGGCCTCTCCGGCCGCTCCCAGCAGTCGGTCCTGGCCGACCGCGAAGACGCACTCCTGGAGTCCCATCAGGTCCGGCTGGAGGGCCGCCATGTCGGCGACGAGGAGCGGCAGCCGCTCCGGCCAGCGGTCGGCGATGTTGCGGAGGTTCAGGGTCGCGACGTCGAGGGTGGCCATCACGCGCCGGCAGTCGGGGCCGGTGTCGCCGGCGTGGCGCCCGGCAGCGGCAGGCTCATGGTGAAGGTTGCCCCCGCCCCTTCCCTGGACGCGACCGTCAGGCGTCCCCCGTGGCCGTTCACGATGTGGCTGGCGATGGCGAGGCCGAGGCCCGTGCCGCCACCCGCGGTCCTCGACCGATCCGCCTTGTAGAAACGCTCGAAGATCCGGGGCAGGTCTGTCGCGCTGATGCCGATGCCCTGGTCGGTCACGGCGGCCTCGATGGCCTCGCCGGCCTGGCGGACCGAGACCGTGACCGTCGATTCGGGCGGGCTGAACTTGACCGCGTTGTGGACGAGGTTGGCGAAGACCTGGCCGAGCCGGGCGGCCTCCCCGCGAACGAGCGGCAGGTCCGGCATGACCTCGACCTCGAGGCGAATCCGCTGGCGCTCGGCGAACGGCCGGAGCCGCTCCACGGATTCGGTCGCCACCCGGCCCAGGCTCACGTCGTCGAGGTGGAGCTGGCGGCCGCCGCTCTCGATCCGGGCCAGGTCGAGGAGCTCGGAGACCATCTGGGCGATGTTGCCCGTCTCGACCTCCAGCTTGGCGATCCGCTCGCGCATCCGTGGCGGCACGGCCTCGCCGGCGGCCGCAGCATCCCGGGCGAGCGTCTCGGCGAGGAGGCCGACAGTCGTGATCGGGGTCCGGAGCTCGTGCGACAGGTTGTCGATGAACTCGGCCCGGATGCGCTGGAGGCGTCGGAGCTCGGCCACGTCCTCGAGCACGAGCCAGATGCCGAGGATCGGGGAGCGGCGAGCCCGGATGACGAGCGTTGGTCCATCCGGCTCGCGGAGGACGATCTCGCCCGATGCCGTTCCGTGCTCGGCCGCCGTCCGGGCGATCTCCTCGATGCGATGGTCGAGCAGGGCCTCGATCGCCGTCCGGCCGAGCATGCTGCCCGGCTCGCGTTCGAGGAAGACGTGGGCGGCGGTGTTGGCGACCTCGACCCGGAGATCGTCGGTCAGGCGGATGACGCCGACGCCGATGAGATCGGCGAGGTAGGCAAGGTCGCGGAGGCGCTGGGCCAGGGCGAACTCGGCCGCTTCCGCGCGGCGCCGCAGGCGCATGACACCATCCACGAGCTCCTCGCCGCTGAGGTCGTTCTCGGCCCCGACCTCGCCGTCCCGGACGCCGTCCGCGACACCGTCGAGCGTTCGACCGCGCGACAGCGCGACGCCGGCGAAGATCGCGATGAGGATCGCCTGGGCGGCCACGAACGCGACCACGAGCCAGTCCATCTGTCGAGGATCGCATACCAGGTCCGAGGCCCGCGCGGTACTCTGTGGCGACGGCTTGTTAACAGTCCGCGCACGACGCCGTGCGCCGGCCCATCGTCCCGGAGGAGCTCGCCTGGTGCGCCTGCGAATGATCCCGCGCGAAGAGCGCTTCTTCGACATGTTCTCCGAGGACGCCGCCAACGTCCTCGGTGCGGCCAGGCTGCTCGAGGCGATGCTCCGCTCGTACGACGCCATCGATCGACGGGCCGGTGAGATCCGCGACGCCGAGCATCGCGGCGACGAGATCAGCCACACCATCGGCCATCGCCTGGAGTCGACGTTCGTGACGCCGTTCGACCGCGAGGAGATCCACGCCCTCATCAGCGGCCTGGACGACGTCCTCGACTACATCGAGGAGGTGGCCGACACGTTCGTCCTGTACCACGTGGAGGCCCCCACGGCCGTGGCCGTCGAGCAGGCCGCGATCGTGGTCCGGCAGTGCGAGCAGCTGCACCAGGCCCTGACCCATCTTCGAGGCTTCAAGCACCTGGAGAAGTACTGGATCGAAGTCCACCGGCTCGAGAACGAGGGCGACCAGCTGGCCCGCAAGGCGATCGCCGATCTCTTCTCCAGCGGCGCCGACCCGCTCGAGGTCATCAAGTGGAAGGAGATCTACGGTCTCCTCGAGGCCACGATCGACAAGTGCGAGGACGTGGCCAACATCATCGAGCGGATCACGATCAAGCACGCCTGACGGCGCTGTGAGGCGACTTCGAACCACGCCGCGGGCCGTATGATCCCGATCGAGGATTGGCCGGAAGGCCGAGGGAGGGGTCGATGAGCTTTCTCGATCGGGCGAAGCAGGCGGCCCAGCAGGCGGCCGACCAGGCCAAGGCCGCCGCCGAGCAGGCCCGCCACACCGTCACCGAGAGCGCCGACAAGGCCTCCGCGGTCATGAGCGATCCGGCGACGGCCGAGAAGGCCCGCCAGGCGCTGACCCGGGCGAAGAAGGGCATCTCGACGGCGATCGACCGAATCGACCCGGCCGTGCTCGCCGACGTCGTCATCAAGGCGACGGCGCTCCAGGAGCGGGCGAACGCGGCGCTCAAGGCGAAGGGTTCGCCGTACCGGATCAGCGAGATCGGGATCGGGGCGGCGATCCCGCCGAGCGTCACGTTCTCGATCGCGCGGACCGACGACCCGGAGGTCGACATCGTGCCGGAGGGCGCCGTCGCGAGCACGGAGCTCCTGGCTGAGGCGGCGGCAAGCGGCGAGACCGTCCAGGCCCTCGACGGGACGGTCCTCGACGAGGCGACGCTCGTTGCCGAAGGGACCTGATCGCGGCGCTGCCGTGGCCTGACCCGGGCGACCTCGAGCGCGGGCGCTGGCATCGGGCGTTGGCGTGGGCTACAGTCGCCGGCACGGGGGAGCCATGCAGCCTCGATCCGGACTGGTGACGACGCCCGCGCCGTCGTCCCGGGGGAGCTCGTCGCGGATGGGAGGATCCATGTCTCGAGCGTCACGCTCGCTCGTTCACCTGCGCTGGCGGCTGGTCGTTGCCGGTCTCGTCGCCGCGCTGGCCCTGGCGGCCTGCGGCGGATCGTCGTCCCAGGCCCCCAGCGAGGAGCCCGGACAGACCTCCGGACCCGGCGAGACGACCGGGCCGGACGGTACGACCGGACCGGGCGACACGGACGGCCCGACCGGCGGCGACGGCAGCGAGGCGTTCAACGCCGCGACCACGGCCCTCGATGCCCTCGATTCGTACGCCTTCCGGGTCGAGATCATGACCACGACGGTCAGCGGCGAGGTCACCAACTCGAGTCACATGGTCATGTCCGGGATCGTGACCCACGACCCGGAGGAGGCCAGCAGCCTCATCCAGGAGGATCTCGACGCCGACGGCAATGTCACCAGCTCGACGGGCATCGTGGTCATCGGGGACGAGGCCTGGCTCGGCGATGGCGACACCTGGACGCCGGTCCCGGCCGCCCAGGCCCAGGCATTCATCACCTCGATGGCCAGCTTCCGGCCGGAGCAGATGTTCAGCCTCTACTTCGCCGGCATCGCCGGCAACTTCGACGAGGTCGGATCCGAATCGAAGAACGGCATCGACTCGACCCACTACCAGGGCGACGAGGAGGTCGGGTCGATCCTCGGCGCGATCGCCGGCTTCCAGGGCGAGTGGTCGTCCGACGTCTGGATCGCAAACGACGGCGGCTTCCTGGTCCACTCGGAAGCGGGGGCCGAGGCCGCCGCAGGCCCCGAGGCGGGCCAGTACCTGATCGTCGTCGACATCACCGACCCGAACGACGCCGGGCCGATCGAGCCGCCGGCGTGACCTACAGCGTTGCCCGTGCGCGGGCGACGCTACAGCGATGCGCCGGCCTGCGGCCCATCGCTCGGGATCGCGAAGCCCTCACGTAGCCAGCCCTCGAGCGTCTCGAGCGGCACGGACCGACGATCACCCGTCGCGCGACGGGTGATCTCGGCCCCACCCGCCGCGAGCGAGCGTGGGCTGATCGTGACGATCCACGGCATGCCGAGGAGCTCGGCGTCGGTGAACTTCACGCCGGGCGATTCGTCACGGTCGTCGTAGAGGATGTCGCGGCCGGCCTCGGCCGCGAGGGCGTGGAGGCGGTCGGCGATCTCGGCGACGCGCGGGTCCTTCGCGGCCGAGATCGTCACGAGGTGGGCGGCGTAGGGCGCCACCTCATCGGGCCAGGCGATGCCCTTGTCGTCGTGGTGGGCCTCCACGATGCAGGCCACGTTGCGCCCGAGGCCGATCCCGTACGAGCCCATGACGACGGGGTGGCGCTCGCCGTCCTCGCCGAGGTAGAACGCCCCGATCGAGTTCGCGAAGTCCGTTCCCAGCTTGAAGATGTTGCCGACCTCGATCCCCTGCCGGAGCGTGACCGGCGTGCCACAGTTGGGGCAGGGATCGCCCGCCCGGGCGTTGGTGATCTCGGCCACGTGGTCGGGGGTGTAGTCGCGCGGGACGTTGACGTTCCGGACGTGCCAACCCACGCGGTTGGCGCCGGCGACGAGGTTCGGCGAGCGGACGACTAGCTCATCGACGACGACGACCGCGTCGCGGGCACCGAGCGGCGAGCCGTAGCCGGCCTCCATGCCCCGGGCCTTGATCTCCTCGACCGTCGCCGGCCGCAGGCCGCCCCGGGCCTTGACGGTATTGACGAGCTTCGTCTCGTTGACGTCGTAGTCGCCGCGGACGATGGCCACGATGAAGCGGCCGTCGCCGGTGACGAAGAAGGCAGCCTTGGCCGTCCGGCTGCGGGGCACGCCCAGGAAGGTCGCGAGCGCCTCGATCGTCGTCGCGTCGGGGGTTTCGACGTCCTCCATCGGGAGGGCGTCCTCCGGCTCCGGGTCGGGCTTCCCGACCATCGCGATCTGCTGGTTGTCGGCGAAGCCGCAGGCGTCGCACAGGACGAGGGTGTCCTCGCCGAACTCGTTGATGACCATGAACTCGTGGGCACCCGATCCGCCCATGATCCCGACGTCGGCGCCGACCGCGATGGCCTCGAGGCCGAGGCGCTTGAAGATCCGCTCGTAGGCCGCGTACTGGAGGCGATAGCTCCGATCGAGACCCGCGTCGTCGCGGTCGCAGCTGTAGGCGTCCTTCATCACGAACTCGCGGACGCGGATGAGGCCGCCTCTCGATCGGGGCTCGTCCCGGAACTTGGTCTGGAAGTGATAGACCATCATCGGCAGCTGGCGGTAGCTCTTGACGATGTCGCGGAGCAGTGACGCCACGACCTCCTCATGGGTCATCGCCAGGACCATGTCGCGCTCGCCGCGGTCCTTGAAGCGGACCAGCTCGGGCCCGATCTTGAAGTAGCGGCCGCTCTCCTTCCACAGCTCCGCGGGATGGACGACCGGCATCTCCATCTCCTGGGTCCCGATCCGGTCCATCTCCTCGCGGATGACCTGCTCCACGCGCTGGCTGACCCGGAAGCCGAGGGGCAGGAGCGAGTAGATCCCCGACCCGAGCTGGCGCAGGTAACCGGCCCGCAGGAGGAGCCGGTGCGAGGGCATCTCGGCGTCGCTGGGGTCGTCGCGGAGGGTGGCGAAGAAGAGCTGGCTCAAGCGCATGGTTCGCGAAGGATAGCGGCGAGTGCCGGACCAGCGCCGAACGCACCGAGCCGGGCCGCCGCGACCCGCCTGATCGGGACGTTCGGCAGGTCCGATATCTCACGTTCCGCTGATATGTTGGCTGCAGCCGGCCCCCGACCTCGAGAGGCCGGCCACCCGCGTGGAGCGATCGTGCGCAGCCTCCTGACCCGCCTGGAAGACTTCCGCCTTCTCCCGGTCTTCGTGATCGTCAGCATGGCGATCGGGATCGCGGTCGGGAACGTCCTCTCGATCTCCGACTTCGCGCTGACGCCCCCGATCGACGCCCTCAAGGCCATCGCCAGCGGGACGTTCGAGCCGACGGTTCCGAACGCGATCAGCCTGGGCGTCCCGATCGGGCTGTTCGCGATGATGTACCCGGCCATGACGAACGTCCGGCTGGGCGAGGTCGGCGTCGCGTTCCGCTCGCCCCGCCAGCTGGCCGTGGTCCTGGCCTTCAACTACCTCGTGGCGCCGTTCCTGATGTTCGGCCTGGCCAATGTCTTCGTGGCCGACCCCGAGCTCCGGACGGGCCTCGTCCTGTACGGCCTCGCGCCGTGCATCGCGATGGTGATCATCTTCACCTTCCTGGCGAAGGGCAACACGCCGATGGCCCTCGTCTTCGTGGCCTTGAACTCGGTCGTCCAGATGCTCCTGATCCCGGTCTACGCGCGGCTCCTGATCGGCGCCGTCAGCTTCGACGTCTGGGTCGTGGCTGAGAGCGTCATCCTCTACCTGGGCCTGCCCCTGGTCCTCGGAATCGCCACCCGAATGGCGGTGGTGCGCCGCCGCCGCGAGGCCGGGATGGACGCCCTGAAGCCGGTCCTCAACGGGCTTTCGATCGTGGGCCTGCTGTTCACCCTCATCGTCATGTTCGCACTCAAGGGCGATCTCATCCTGGAGCGGCCTGGGATCGTCGTCGAGATGGCCGTCCCGATGGCCCTGTTCTTCGCCGCGATGTTCTTCGTCGTCCTCCTCGTCGGCGCCCGGCTGCGGTTCCCATATCGAGACGCCGTCGCCGTCGCCTTCAACGCCACTGGCCGCGACTTCGAGATCGCAATCGCCATCGCGATCACCGCCTTCTCCCCGACGGTCGCCCTGGCCACGGTCGTAGGGCCGCTCGTCGAGGTCCCGGTGATGCTCTTCCTGGTCTGGTCGGCGATGCGCCTCGCGCCGCGCCTGTTCGGGGTGCGCGCCCTGGCGGTGGTCGAAGGGACCGCAGGATGAGCATCCGGCTGCCCGTCATCGGTCAGCCGCGGCTCGACCTCGAGGCGCCCGACGTTACCGAGGCCACGGCTGCCGCGGCCCTGCTCGCGGACCGGACGCGGGCCGCGATCCTGCGAATGCTCGGCGACGGGCCCCACTGCGTCTGCGAAATGGCAGCCGCCCTCGGAGAGCGCGAGAACAACGTGAGCAACCATCTCGCCCGGCTCCGCGAGGCCGGGCTCGTGCGGGCCGTTCGCCACGAGACCAACGCCCGGTTCCAGTACTACGAGCGCGACGAGGCCGCGGTCGCGGCGGCACGCCGGGCGCTTCAGGGGGTGCTCCGGTGACGAGCGTCGTCGCCCGACGGGCCCATGTTCCGTTGCCGCTCGTCGTGGGCGCGGCTGCAACCGCCTGGCTCGTGGCCTGGCTCGTGAACCTGCCCGCGGCCGAGTGGCTGGCCTTCACGGTCCTCGGCCTGGGGCGAGGGTCGCAGCTTGGGGACGCCGTGGCGTTCTTCCTGTACGACGTCCCGAAGGTCCTGCTCCTCCTCGCCGGCGTCGTCACGCTGGTGTCCTTCATCCGCTCGTTCGTCTCGCCCGAGCGTGTCCGGCTGGCGCTCGCCCGCCGCGGGGCCGTGCCCGGCACGGTGGCCGCCGCGGGCTTCGGCATGGTGACCCCGTTCTGCTCCTGCTCGGCCGTGCCGCTGTTCATCGGCTTCGTCGAGGCGGGCGTGCCGCTCGGCGTGACGTTCGCCTTCCTCGTCGCCTCGCCGATGGTCAACGAGGTCGCGCTCGTCCTCCTGTGGGGCCTGTTCGGCCCGGGAATCGCGCTTGCCTACATGGCGGCGGGACTGGGCGTCGCGATCGTCGCCGGCCTGGTCATCGGCCGCCTGGGCCTGGAGCGCCACGTCGAGGACTACGTCTGGAAGATCCGCGCCGGCTCGGCGATCGGCGAGCTTCGACCGACGCTGGAGGAGCGGGTCCACGACGCCTGGCGCTCGACGCTCGACATCGTCAAGCGCGTCTTCCCGTTTGTCGTCGCCGGGATCGCGATCGGAGCCGCCATTCATGGCTTCGTCCCGAGTGAGCTCGTGGTCAGCCTCGGCGGTCGTGACAACCCGCTCGCCGTCCCGGCGCTGGTGCTGCTGGGCGTACCCCTGTACAGCAACGCCGCCGGCACCATCCCGATCGTCGAGGCACTCCTCGACAAGGGCCTGCCGCTGGGCTCGGCACTCGCGTTCATGATGGCCGTCACCGCCCTGTCCGTGCCCGAGCTGGTGATCCTCCGGCGGGTCATGAAGCCGTCCCTCATCGCCACCTTCGTGGCCGTCGTCGCGAGCGGGATCCTGCTCGTCGGCTACGGCTTCAACCTGCTCATCAGCTGAGGAGATCGTCATGCGGGTCGTCGAAGTCCTCGGGTCCGGCTGCGCCAAGTGCCAGTACGTCGAACGGCTGGTGCGCGAGGTCGTCAACGAGGCGGGCATCGAGGCCGACGTCCGGCACGTCACGGACTACGCCGAGATCGCCGCCCGGGGCGTCCTGGCCACGCCGGGACTCGCCATCGACGGCCTGGTCGTGATCGCCGGCCGGATTCCCTCGCGCGAGCAGGTCGCCACCTGGCTCGGGGTCGTCTGATCGACGCTCGTCCATGCGCGGCGGGGAAGGCCGCGCCGCCCGTACCTGCTAGCCTTCTGGCGTGCCCGACGGCGTGACCCTGCTCCTGATCCTCGTGCTCGCGCTCGCCGTCCTCTTCGATTACGTCAACGGCTTCCACGACACCGCGAATGCAATCGCGACCTCGGTCTCGACGCGGGCCCTGCGACCGGACCACGCGATCCTGATGTCGGCGACGGCCAACTTCGTCGGGGCGCTGACCGGGACGGCCGTCGCCAAGACGATCTCGTCGGGGATCGCGTCGACGCCCGATGGCGATGCCGGCCAGATCATCGTCGCCGCCGCCCTCGTCGGCGCGATCGCCTGGGACCTCATCACCTGGCGCCTGGGCATCCCCTCCTCCTCCAGCCATGCCCTCATCGGTGGCCTGATCGGGGCGGTCATCGCTGCGAGCGGGACCGGGGCGCTGAAGATCGACGGGATCATCGGCAAGGTCCTCGTGCCGCTCGTTAGCTCACCGATCCTCGGCGTGGCGATCGGGTTCGGCCTCATGGTCGTCCTGTTCAACGTCTTCCGAAGCGTCCACCCGCGCAAGCTCAACGATCGGTTCCGGCGGCTCCAGGTCCTGTCGGCCGCCTACATGGCCTTCAGCCACGGCTCGAACGATGCCCAGAAGACGATGGGCATCATGACCCTGGCGCTCATCGCCGGCGGGATCCTGCCGCACGACGCGAAGATCCCGCTGTGGGTCATCCTCCTCGCCGCCTCGGCGATCTCGCTGGGGACCGCGGCCGGCGGCTGGCGGATCATCCGGACCATGGGCCAGCGGGTCGTGAAGCTGGATCCGGTGCACGGCTTCGCGGCCGAGACGACGGCGGCAACGATCATCCTGGGCGCCTCGTCGTTCGGGATGCCGGTCTCGACGACCCACGTCATCTCGTCGGCGATCATGGGAGTCGGCTCGAGCGACCGGTTCTCGGCGGTCCGCTGGGGCGTGGCCGGCAACATCGTCATTGCCTGGATCCTGACGATCCCGGCCTCGGGCGCCGTGGCCTGGCTCGCCTGGGAGTTCCTCAGCCGGGTCCTCTAGGGCTGGACCCGGCGGCCGCGCACCGGCGTCGTCATCGCCCGGATCCGGGCCCGCCGGGTGGTGCCCCGGGCGATCACCAGGGCGAGATCCGCCCACACGCGGGCATAGGCCGCCCGGACGATCGGATCGTCCGGATTCGCTTCACGGGCGAACGACGAGGCCAGCGCCTCGTGCGATCGGATCGGGGCGAGCTGGGCCGCGACGACATCGACGTCGCCCGTTCGCTTCGCCGAAGGCCCATCGAGGTCGGACGGCTCGTCGACGCCGGACGGCTCGTCGAGGTCGGGCCAGGCCGTCTCGCGGTCCGCCACCACGAGCGCGCCGCCGAGGCCCCGGAGGAGCGGGGGCGCGGCGGGCGGCTCGCGGCGAGCGGCGTCGGGTGGGGGCGCACCAAGCACGTGCACCGCGCGACCCGATATCCCGGAGTCGCCGGTCGGGAGGAGCTCCGCAGCGGTCGATCCGAGCATGGCCCAAGCCTCCGGGCGCCAGGTCAACGGCGCGTATCCGGCAAATCAACGAGTGATGTGCCGCAACGGGTGGCGCGACGTGCGATGCGTCGCGGACGCGGCGCATCACCGTAGGCGTCGCATCGCCATAGGCGTCGCGTGTGCTGCCCGTCAACGAGCCATGCGTCGCCGCGGCGCATGGCTTAAGCGCCGCCCGCGTGGCGTCACGTGCGATGCGTCGCGAAGGCGGCGCATCGCCATAGGCGTCGCGCAGTGGCGCGACGCTCCCGGTCAGGCAGGCCGCCGAAGGACGTAGCCGACGCCGCGGATCGTCTGGATCACCGAGGGATTGCCCGGATCGGGCTCGATCGCCGAGCGAAGCCAGTGGACGTGGACATCGACCGTCCGCGTCTCCCCGGCGTAGTCGTAGCCCCACACGCTCTCGAGCAGCTGGTCGCGGCTGAGGACCTGGCCCGGATGGCGGACAAGGAAGGCGAGGAGCTCGAAGACCTTGGGCTTCAGGGGTATCTCGCGACCGTCCCTGAGGACGCGGTGCCCGGCCAGGTCCACCTGGACGTCACCAAGGTCGACGACCGTCGGACCGCCCGCCGCGGCGGCCTGCTCGGCCCGCCGGAAGATGGCCCGGATGCGGGCCGTCAGCTCCCGCAGGCTGAACGGCTTCGTGACGTAATCGTCCGCCCCGAGCTCCAGGCCCACGATCTTGTCGACCTCGGCGCCGCGCGCCGTGAGCATCACGATGGGCACGGCCGATTCCGCCCGGATGATTCGGCAGACCTCGATCCCCGACAGCTCGGGCAGCATCAGGTCGAGGAGGACGAGATCGGGACCTTCGGCCCGGAACTGGTCGAGGGCCGCCCGCCCATCGGCAGCCTCCACGACCCGGAACCCGTCAGCGGCAAGCGCGTCGACGAGGGTCTCGCGGAGGGTCGGCTCGTCATCGACGACGAGGATCGTGCGGGCCATCGATGTCGAGCATAGCCGCGCGTGTTAACGGCCGATTGAGTGGCGGCGAGCCGGAGACTCGCCGCCGTGGGAGGTGAGAGGACGGCTTACGAGGCCGCAACCTCGAGCGGGCCGACGAGGAAGACGCTGAGGACGGTGCCATGCACCCCCGAGTTCGCGGAACAGACGACGCCGAAGGTTCCGGCGGTTGGCCCGATGAACGCCGTGGTCGTGGCGCCACCTTCGACGGTCGGCTCGCTCATGACGATCGAGACATTCATGGCCCAGTTGGGCCAGTCCTGGCCGGCCTCGTTTGCGGCCGCGATCGCGGCGATCGCGGCGACGCCGTCGTCCCACGTGAACTCCGGCTTCAGGCGATGGACGAAGAAGGCCCCGAAGTCATCGGTCTCGTTCGTGATCTCGACCTTCGCCTGCGCCCCGGACAGGGTCGCGGGGTTGCCTTGCCAGATGCAGCCGTCTTCGGTCAGCGTGATGGTCCCGCCCTCGACGACATCGAACGACGGGGCCGGCGATGCGGTGGCGAGGACGGCAGACGGGGTCGCGCCGGCAGTCGGCTGACAGGCGCCGATGGCGGCGACGAGCACGATGCCAATCATCAGCCTGGGCACCCGGGGCGGGGGGAAACTCGGAAACATGGCCGGCTACCTCCAGGCGCGGCCGTACCACCCGGTACGGGCGCCGCATTGTTCGATGTGGGGTTCGATACGTGGCTGCCCCCGTGTGGACGGAGGTGCCTCGGTCAGGGCGACCGCGCGTTCGGTCTCGCGAGGGGGTTCACGGGGTCGCCTCGGTCGCGTAGCCCTCGGGCTCGTAGATGAAGGGTGGCACGACCCCTTCAGGCCCCGAGCCGTCCAGGACGATCAGGACCCGGCCGTCGGGCAGGAGGACCGCGGTGTGGTTCGCAGCCGGCCGATCCAGGGGCTTCGTCTCCTCGAACATCCCTTCCGCGGCATCCCAGATCTCGGCCGATGCCAGCTCGACGCCCGACGCGGACCTTCCGCCAGTGATGAGGATCCGACCGTCGGCCAGCACCGTTGCGGCGTGCCCGTCGCGCTGACGCGACATCGTGGTCGGCTGACCCGGCGAGCCTTCGACCCAGTCACTGACGCCCGCGTAGCCGCCGGAAACGATGAAGGCGCCGGCGATCAGGACCCTCCCGCTCGGAAGCCGGACGATGCTCACGGACCGCGGGTCGTCCAGGAAGACCCGCTCTTCCAGGAACGTGCGGCTGGCCGGATCCCAGATCTCGACGACACCGACGCCCGTTCCCTCGACGGGGTCGCCACCTCCGACGACCAGGACGCGTCCATCCGGGAGCAGCGCCGCTGCGTGCCCGGACCTGGGGCTCTGTAGGGTACCCGCCGGGGCGAACAGTTCTGTCGCTGGATCCCAGATCTCCGCCTCCGCCTGCCCGCCAGCGGGCCCCGCACCGCCAACGACAAGAACCCTCCCGTCGGGTAGGACCGTCATCGTGTGACCGACGCGTGGGCTGGCCATGGATCCGGTCTCACGGAATCTCGAGGCCGTCGCGTCCCAGAGCTCGGCCGACGCGAGGGCGCTGGACGAGTACTGGTATGGCCCGCCAAAGCCGCCGCTGACCAGCACGCGGCCGTCAAGCAGGAGGGTCACCGTCGGGTTGACGCGCGGAACGAGCGGCGGGTCGACCGAGACGAGGCCACTCCCGGGATCCCAGATGTCGGCGCGGGCAACAGCAGTGCCGATTCCTTCCCACTCCCCGGAGACGATGAGCGTCCGACCGTCCGGTAGCAGCGCCGCGGTGGCGCTGCTGTCCGACTGTCTCAGCAATCCGAGCGGTCCGAACCGGGCGTCCGGCTCCTGTCGTGGTTTGGGACTGCCGAAGTACAGGGCGCCCGCAACCAGGGCGATCAGCGCGCCGACCACCACCAGCACCTGGATGAGGCGCCGCCGGCGGGAGGTTGTGGCGCGCGGCGACCGTCCGAATGCGGAGCCGAGCCGGACCGAGCCGGAGCCCGCGGACGTCCTCGCCTCGGAGGGCCGCCACGGCGGGGCTTCGGGAAGGAGACTTTCCACGCCGGCCAGCCGCGCCTCGAGCGCTGACCAGGTGGCCGCATCGAGTCGCTCGATCATGACAGCAGCTCCGGGTGGGCTCGGAGCGCAGCCAGGGCCCGCGCGACGAGGCTTCGAACGCCCGACGCCGAGAGACCCAGGATGTCACCTATCTCCTCGTCGGAGAGATCGCGCTGGTAGCGCAGGAAGACGACCTCCCGCTGGCGTTCCGGCAGCGCCCGCGCAAGCTCATCGAGCCAGAGCCAGAACTCGGCCCGGCCACCAACCTCGGTGGGATCCACCGGCTCGGTCGAGCCGCGTCCGGTCGTGAAGGGCAGCCAGCGGATGAGCCGCTCCCGGCGCCAGCGATCGACGACGATGCGGCGGGCGATGACGAGGAGCCAGGGCAGCGCCCGGGCGGCGGGCCCGTGGCCGGATCGCCACGCGGCGAAGGCCCGGTCGAAGGTGTCGGCCACGACGTCGTCGGCGTCGTCGCGCCGCCGGAGGCTCAGCAGGACGTAGCGGTAGACGTCCCGGTAGTGATCGCGATAGACCGCCTCGAAGCTCTCAGCGGATTCCTCGACGAGGCGCGGGTCGGGCGCCGGGCGCTCGCTCTCGAGGATCTTGAGGAGATCCCATGTCAGCGACGCGGCGAAGGAGCTCATGCCATTACCAACGAACGGCAGGTGCACTCTGTCCCACGGCGCGTCGCGCGGCGCGTCGCGCGATGCCGCCGGGGCGGCGGTCAGGGCTCCTTGACGTAGTACTCGGTGAAGCTCCGGCAGCGGCCATCGGCGTCGAACTCGAGCAGGAAGACGTTGTGATAGCGACGGTCGAGCGTCGTCCGGGTCGCGTCCGAGTAGTAGTCCGACGTGCCGATGGCGACCGCCCGGTCACCATCGACCACCGCCGGCCGATAGGCCGCGTCATACGTTCCCGCGTCGTCGCGCCCGGAGACGTTCCCGGCCGGCGCGACCCAGTCGTTGACGATCGTGTCGCGCCCGATCTCGGGCTCGTCCCAGGGGTGGTAGCGGTACTCGGCGTCGGCCGCGAAGAGGTCGCCGATCGCGACCGGGTCGTACGACTTCCAGGCCTCGACGTAGCGGTCGAGCCAGCGCTGAACGTCGGCGTGGGTCATGCGATGCCTCCTTCCGGGGACGGGTCGCCCTCCGTCGATGCGCTGCCGGCTGCGAGCCCGGCGACCCCGGCGATGGCCGCGTCGAGCCGGGCCAGAGTCCGCTCGCTCCCCAGGGCGACGAGGGTATCGAACAGCGGCGGCGTGGCGGTCCGGCCGGTGACCGCGACGCGGATGGCCATGAACAGGTCGCCGGCCTTCCAGCCGCGGGCCTCGGCGAGGGCACGCAGGGGCGGCTCGATCTCCTCGGATTCGAAGCTCACGGCGCCGACGTCGGCGATCGCGTGGCGGGCGTCGGCAAGGGCGCGCGCCGTGGTCGCCGCGTCCCAGCGTTTCGGCACGATCAACGCCGGCTCTACCCGCAGGTCGTCGATCCACAGGAAGCCGACGAGGTCGCCAACGGCGCCGAGGGTGGGCAGCCGCTCGCGGATCATCGGCAGGACCGTCCGGATCTCGTCCGGCGTCGGCGTCCGATCCATCCGGCCGGCGAGGTGCTCGGCCTCGAGGAACGGCTCCAGGCGGGTGACGAGGGCCTCGTCGTCGAGGCGCCGGATCCACTGGCCGTTGATCCACTCCAGCCGTTCACGGTCGAAGACCGCGCCGCCCTTCTGCACATGGTCGAGGTCGAAGCGGGCGGCGATCTCGTCGAAGCTGAGGATCTCCTCCTCCGTCCCGGTTGACCAGCCGAGCAGGGCGAGGTAGTTGACGAGGGCCTCGCGGATGAAGCCCTGGGCGATGTAGTCCGAGATCGCGGTCTGGCTCTTGCGCTTGCTCATCTTTGTCCGGTCGGGGTTGAGGATGAGCGGCAGGTGGGCGAAGACCGGCTCGGGGTAGCCGAGGGCCCGGAAGAGGAGGATGTGCTTGGGGGTGTTGGACAGGTGGTCCTCGCCCCGGATGACGTGGCTGATGCGCAT
>SCUO01000101.1 GCA_004297395.1 Chloroflexota bacterium
CTACGTCAAGCGCCTCGAGGACCTCCAGGCGATCGCCGAGAGCTTCGGCGGCGTCGAGCGCTCGTTCGCCGTCCAGGCCGGCCGCGAGGTCCGGATCCTCGTCCGGCCCGAGGAGATCGATGACCTGACCGCGACCCGCCTGGCCCGCGACATCGTCAAGAAGATCGAGGAGCAGCTGACCTACCCGGGCCAGATCAAGGTAACGGTCATCCGCGAGACCCGGGCCGTGGAGTACGCGAAGTAGGGAGCGGCCGGGTCAGCGAATCCGGGTTGCCTGGGACCAGACAGCCTGCCAGCGGCCATCGCGCTGCTCCCAGTAGTCGGTGTGCCAGAAGTGATCGGCGTCGACCTCGCCCGGCGCGAACGTCACGTCGATGAGGACCTTGTAGCGGAGAATCGCGGTGTCGCCCCGGACCAGGACCCGGACCGCTGACGCAGCCTCGAAGACCTTGTAGCGCAGGTCGCCGGAGGCGATGGCGTCGAGGTACCGTCGCTTGGTGTAGCTGGCGCCACCCGGAGTGATCAGCTCGTAGTCGTCGGCGTGGAGGGCCTCGGCTGCGTCGATGTCGCCGGCGACGAGCACGGCCAGACGTCGGGCCTCCAGGTCGCGGATCGTGTCCTCGGCCTCCACCTACTCGAGCTCCCGGCCTTCCTCGTGGTCGAGCCCGAACGTCGTTCGCCCGGTTCGCCGGTAGACGAAGACGAGCGTCCGGACCAGGTTGCCAGCTGCAGGCTCCCGGGCCGTGTGGCGGTACTCGATCGCCGTGTGATCGACGGGCAGCGTCACGCCCCGGAGCGGGCCATCCTCAAAGCGAACCATGACCAGCGCCATACGGGGCATGGTAGATCGGCTTCGAGAGCCGGCACCACCTCGGCGCAGGGCGGGAACGAGCGCGACGGCCCGGAATGGGGCCGTCGCGACGATCGTGCGGTTGAATCGGGTCAGAACGCGAAGCAGTGGGTGTCGTCGCATTCGACCCTGAAGGGATCCCCGAAGAACCGCGCGCCTTCCTGGTAGACGTTGAGGGAGTACCAGCTCGGATCCCCGTCGACGTCGATTGGCTCGCCCCCGAGCATCAGCGTGACATAGACGCCCCAGAGCACCTGGCCGTCGTCCAGGGTCACGCCCCGCGACGAGCAGTAGATCTGGTCGACGGCGGGAGCGTGGTTTGCCTCGCCCATCGTCACCAGGCACTTCTCGCTCGCACTCCCGGTCTCCATCCAGACCCGGAGGATGGCGTTCTCGGGGTCCGGGTCCACGTCAAAGTCGGTGCCGATGTAGTAGACGTTGTGGATCCCGATCGATGCGAACGGCGGCGCCTTCCACAGGTTTCCGCTCGCCGCGACCGTGCCGACGGCGAGGGTCGCGACCATGAGCGCCGCCACGGCGAAGAGAACGAACCGACGCATGTCCCAGATCCTTTCCGGGACGCCACTCGGCGGGTCGGTCTCGCCAGTCGCTCGACGAGGTCCCGGCGGCCGGTGTCTGGACCTCGCGTCATCGCCCCCGCGAATGACAGACGCCATGAAGCCGCGAGCGTTACGCGGGACCGGCGGCGGCCCGACACGCGCCCGAGGGCCGGTGGGTGGTAGCCTCCCGGCGATGTCCCCCGATCACGATCCCGCGATGGCCGGCCGCGTGCGACTGGGTAACCCGGTCAACGCCGGGACGCCGCGCCCGCCCGGGGCCTGCCGGGTCCTGCTCATCGGCGACGTCATCGGCAAGCCGGGCCGCGTCGCGGTCGAGAGCATCCTGCCGGCGCTCCGCGACGAGCGCGGCATCGACTTCGTGACGGCCAACGGCGAGAACCTCGCCGGCGGAATGGGCCTGACCGTGTCCACCGCCGAGGCCCTCCTGGGTGCCGGCGTCGACGTCATCACCTCGGGCAACCACATCTGGGACAAGCGCGAGATCTATCCGTTCCTGGAGTCGTCAGAGCGCGTCCTCCGGCCGCTCAACTACGGCACCCACGAGGTCCCGGGTAGAGGCTGGGGCACGTATCACGCCCTCGACGGCTCGGAGCTGGCGGTCATCAACCTCCAGGGCCGGACGTACATGCAGCCGATCGACAACCCGTTCACCGAGGCTGACCGGCTGCTCGACGAATCCTCCGAGCCGCTGCCGCCGATCCGCCTGGTCGACTTCCATTGCGAGATCACGTCCGAAAAGAACGCCCTGGGTCTGCACCTCGACGACCGCGTGTCGGTCGTCGTCGGGACGCACACCCACATCGTGACCGGCGACGAACGGATCCTGCCCGGCGGCACGGCCTACCAGAGCGACATCGGGATGACGGGACCGATCTGGAGCGTCATCGGCTTCGCGCCGCGGACCGTCCTGCCGCGCTTCATCAACGCCCTTCCGACCCGCTTCGAGGTGGGCGACGGGCCGGTCATCTTCAACGCGGTCCAGGTGGACGTCGATCCGGCGACCGGCCGGGCGCTGGCCATCGAGCGGGTCTCCCGGCTCCACGAGGCATGACCGGCGCGCGACCCCGGCGCCAGCCGCGACCGGAGCGGCACGCGCTCCCGGGCGAGCCGGTGATCCCGCCGGCGCCCTCGACGATCGATCTCCACACCCACACCTCGCGATCCGATGGACTCCTCCGGCCGTCGCAGCTCGTCGCCGATGCCGCGGCTGCGGGGATCCGCCTCCTCGCGATCACCGACCACGACACCCTGGCCGGGGTCCGCGACGTCCTGGACGCGGGCAACGTCCCGCCGGGGCTCGAGCTCATTCCGGGCATCGAGCTCAACGCCATCACCGCCGACCGGCCCGACCTGCGCGAGAGCGAGGTCCATGTCCTGGGCCTCGGCGTGGACGCCGACGACGACGAGCTGGAAGCTGCGCTGGCCCTGCAGCGCCGCCGCCGCCGGCACCGCTTCGAGCGGATGGTCCAGCGGCTGCGAGATATCGCCCGCCCGATCGACGACGCCCTGGAGGCGCTCCCGGCAACCGGCGATGACGATGCCCTGGGGCGACCCCGTGTCGCGCGGGCGATGATCGCGAAGGGCTACGTGGCAAGCGTCGAGGAGGCCTTTTCGGTCTACCTGTCGCGAGGCCGCCCGGCGTACGTGCCCCGGGAGGGCCTCGGCCCGGTCGAGGCGATCCGGGCCATCCGGGCGGCCGGGGGACTCGCGTCGCTGGCCCACTTCTCGGAGGCGCCCCAGCGGCTCGACGTCATCCACGAGCTGCGGGACGCCGGCCTCGGCGGCCTCGAGGTCTATTACCGGACGTTCGATGCGGCCACGGTCGAGGCGGTCGGAAGGGTCGCGGCGGAGGCGTCGCTCGTCGCCACCGGCGGCAGCGACTACCATGGCGACCTCGAGGTCTATGCCGCCACCCACGCCGCCCTGTGGGTGCCGCCGACCGTCGAGGCGCCGCTCCGCGCGGCCCTCGCCGCGGCCCGGAGCGCTACGACCGGCTAGGCCCCGCCGGCGGCCCGGTCGGAGGCTCGGCCGGCTCCTCGGGGAGCGGGCGCAGGTGGAGGGGTTCGGTGCGGGCCCGCAGCCGCAGGTTCAGCGCCTCGACGAAGACCGAGAAGCCCATCGCGAAGTAGATGTAGCCCTTCGGGATATGGAGATCGAGGCCGTCGGCGACGAGCGACATCCCGATGAGCAGCAGGAAGCTCAGGGCCAGCATCTTGACCGTCGGGTGTTCCTCGACGAACTTCGAGAGCGGGCCGGCCGCGATGAGCATCACCCCGATCGCGATGACGACGGCGGCGATCATCACCAGGATCTCGTCGGCCATCCCGACCGCGGTGATGACCGAGTCGAGCGAGAAGACGACGTCAAGCAGGGCGATCTGGACGAGGACGCCGGTGAAGCTGATCGTCTTCGGGACCTCACCGGGCTTGTGCCCGCCGCCCTCGAGGGCCTCATGAACCTCGGTCGTGGCCTTGGCCAGCAGGAACAGGCCGCCGAGGATGAGGATCAGGTCCCGGCCGGAGATGTCCATGCCGGCGACGTTGAACAGCGGCGCCGTGAGGCCGATGACCCAGGACAGCGTCAGGAGCAGCAGGATCCGCATCACGAGCGCCAGCCCGAGGCCGATCCGCCGGCCGCGGGCCTGCTGGTCGCGTGGCAGGCGCGACGTCAGCACCGAGATGAAGACGATGTTGTCGATGCCGAGGACGATCTCGAGGACCGTCAGGGTGAGGAGCGAGATCCAGATCTCGGGGTTGGTGAGGAGTTCCATCTCGCGTAGTCTCGCCGAGCGGGCCGGTTCGCGTCCGTTACGGCTACGATCACCCGACCATGACCGACCTGGCGAACCCGTTGCGCCGCTCCCTGCCGGTCCTCGACCCGGCGGCCGTGCCTGGTGCCCCGAGCGGCCTGCCGGCCTTCGAGCCGCTCGACGCCCGGCTCGCGGAGTACCGCCCCGAGGTGCGGTCCCTCCCGAGCTTCTTCGTCTGGACCCTGGGCTGCCAGATGAACCGGAGCGATTCCGAGGAGATGGCCGGCCGGCTCGTGGCCGCCGGCGCGACCGAGGCGGCCACGATGGAGGCAGCCGATCTCGTCGTCATCAACACCTGCGCGATCCGCGAGCTGGCCGAGGCCAAGGTCATCGGCCGACAGGGGCACCTCCAGCGTCTCAAGGCCGCCAACCCGTCGCTCCGCGTGGTGCTGACGGGCTGTGCTGTCAGGGAGCGCGATCGCGACGGCCTGGAGCATCGCTATCCGGCCGTGGACCTGTTCCTGCGGCCGGACCAGGAGCCGGAGCTCGTCGACCGGTTGGGGCTGGCCTCGGCCCAGGCGCCCGTGGGCGCCGTCGGCGCCACGACGGTCGTCGGACGGACGGTTGTCGGGGTCGCGGATCACCTCGCCGCGACGCGCGCCGCGGCGGTCGCCGGCGGAGCGGTGGCACGCGGCTCGGCGACGAGCGCCTGGCTGCCGATCATCTACGGCTGCGACAAGACCTGCACGTACTGCATCGTGCCGTTCTCGCGCGGTCCGGAGCGCAGCCGCCCGTTCGACGAGATCGTCGAGGAGGCGCGGACGATCGCGGCGTCCGGCTTCCGCGAGGTCACGCTCCTCGGCCAGAACGTCAATTCCTACGGCCACGACCTCCCGCCGGAACCGCGCTTCGGCCACATCGCCACGGAGCGCTGGGCCGGCCGGCGTCTGGACCTGGGGTCCAGACCTGACCTGGCCGAGCTGATCCGGGCCATCGACGGCCTCCGTGCGGCGGATGGAGCGCCGGCGATTCCGCGCCTCCGCTTCATCACCTCGCACCCGTGGGATCTCTCGGACCGGCTCATCGAGGCGATGGCCGAGTGCCCGTCGATGTGCGAGGCGCTCCACCTGCCGGTCCAGTCGGGCGACGACGAGGTCCTCCGGCGGATGGGCCGCCAGTACACGACCGAGCACTACCTCGAGCGCCTGGCCCGGATCCGCGAGGCCATCCCCGGGATCACGGTCTCGACCGACATCATCGTGGGGTTCTGCGGCGAGACCGAGGTCCAGTTCGAGCGGACCCTCCGGTTCCTCGAGGCCGTCCGCTACGACCAGGTCTTCGCGGCCGCGTACTCGGAGCGGCCAGGCACCCCGGCGACGCGCCTGGCCGACGACGTCCCAGCCGCCGACAAGCGCCGCCGCCTGAACGCCCTCCTGGCCCTCCAGGAGCCGATCGGGCTCGAGCGCAATCGCGAGTGGCTCGGACGCGAGGTCGAGGTCCTCGTGGACGCCGTCGCCCGCGAACGATCGCACGACCACGATGCGGCGCCGGCGCAGGCACCGGCGCAGGCGCCGGCGATCGTGGGGGAGGGGAGCCGGGCCGACGAGCCGCGAGGTGTCCGACCGCGGCCGGGCGAAGTCGCACTGTCCGGGCGTACTCGGGGCAACAAGCTGGTCCACCTGGCGGGCGGCGCGGACTGGATCGGCCGGCTCGTCCGCGTCCGGATCGAGCATGCCGGCCCGTACGCGCTCCGGGGCGTGGCGATCGGGTGACGGCAGCCGTTCCGCCGCTGCTCGTCATCGGCGGGCCCACGGCCACCGGCAAGACGGCCCTCGCGATCGAGGTCGCCCTGTCAATCGCGAAGGACGGCGTCCCGGTCGAGGTCATCAGCGCCGATTCGCGGCAGGTCTATCGCGGCCTCGACATCGGGACGGCCAAGCCGACCATGGCCGAGCGACGTGGCGTGCCCCACCACGGCCTCGATCTCGTCGATCCCGACCAGCCGTTCTCGGTCGCCGACTTCGCCGACCATGTCGCCGCCGTCCTGGGGCCGATCGCCGCGGCCGGCGGGCTCGCGATCCTGGCCGGCGGCACCGGCTTCTACCTCCGGGCGATCGCCCGCGGCCTGGACACGACCGCGCTGCCATCGGACGCCGCCGTCCGGGCCAGGGTCGAGGCGGAGCTCACCGCATCGGGCGTGGCGGCCGGGGCAACCCGGCTGTCGACGATCGCCCCGAGCCTTGCCGCCCGGGTGGACCTCCGGAACCCCCGCCGGGTGGCGCGAGCCCTCGAGATCGCCGAGATCGCCGGCGATGCCCCGCTTCCGGCGCCGCGCGGCTACGGCGGCCCGGTCGCCTGGCTGGGCCTCGACGTCCCGCGCGACGTCCACGGCGGCTGGATCAGGGTGCGCGCGGAGGCCCAGTTCGAGGCCGGCCTCGCCGAGGAAGCCCGCGCCCTCCGCGAGCGCTACGACCCGGCCCTGCCGGCCTTCTCGGCCATCGGCTACGCCGAATCGTGGGCCTTCCTGGACGGCGAGATCGACCGCGAGACCGCGATCGAGCGCGACGCGGCTCGCAACGTCGCGTTTGCGAAGCGCCAGCGGACCTGGTTCCGGTCCGAGCCCGGGATCGAGTGGCTGGACGCGAAGGCCGATCCGCTGCCCCGGGCCGTCGAGGTCGCACGGGGGCTCGTCCCGACCCGCCTCGCATGACGAAACGAGCCCCCACGCCGGCGTTCGCGCTGCCTGCCGACCGGGTCCATGCCTGGCGCGTCGAGCGCCAGCTGCTGGGTGACGCACAGGCCGGGTCGCCGGTCGAGGTGGCCAACCGGCTCGTTGGAGTCCAGGCGCAGGTCACCTCGTCGGCCGCCCTGTCGATCGCGCTCCGCTCCGCTCCGCGGCCGGGCGCAACGACCGCCCTGGACGTGACGAGGATGGCCCTCCTCGAACGCCGGCTCGTCCGGGCGTGGGCGATGCGCAGCACCCTCCACCTCTTCGCGGCGGACGACGTGCCGACGGTAGCGGCCGCGCTCCAGGGCGAGGAGCGCTGGCGCCGGCCCGCCTGGCTGCGCTGGTTCGGCGTCACCGAGCCCCAGATGGAGCGGTTCATCGACACGATCGGCGAGATCCTCGACGACGGCCGGCCCAGAACGCGCGGGGAGCTGGCCGAGGAGGTCGGCGCCCGGCTCGGCCCGAAGCAGGGCGAGCTCCTGCGGGGCAGCTGGGGGAACGCCCTCAAGGTGGCGTCGGATCGCCACTACCTCGTCCAGTCCGCCGAGGACGACGCCGGCGTCCGGTTCGTCCGGGCATCGCGCTGGATCGCCACGTGGCGCGAGGAGGACCGGGACGCGTCGCTCGCCCGGCTCGTCGAGCGATACCTGGCCGTCTACGGGCCGGCGACCCTGGGTGAGCTGCTCCGCTGGTGGGGCATGTCCGTGGTCGCGGTCATGAAGCCGGTCATCGCGTCACTCGGCGAGGCCGTGACCGTGGTCGAGGTGGGAGGCGTTCGCGCGTACGCCCGGACAGCCGACCTGGGGGCGCTCGAATCGACGCAGCCGACGAGTGGCGAGGTCCGGCTCCTCGGCGGCTTCGACCCGTTGATCGTCGGCGCAGGCCTGCGCGAGCAGCTCATACCGGCGCCTCACCTCAAGCGTGTCTCGCGCACGGCCGGCTGGATCTCGCCGGTGGTCCTGGTCGATGGTCGCGTGGCGGGCGTGTGGGATAGCGTTCGGGCCGGCGACCGACTGACGATCACGGTCGATGCCTTCGAGCCGCTCCGGCCCGCCGTCATCCCAGGCGTGCATGCCGCGGCGGAGCGCGTGGCGGCCGCGTACGGGGCAGCCGCGACCGTACGCTTCGGTCCGGTGTTCGCCCTGAGGCCAGCCCCGCCCGAGATCCGGCCCGAGGACGGCTAGGGCCGCGCCGGCGCCCGGCACCCGCCAGAAGGAACCCCGCGCCCCACGGTGCGACAATCGAGCACACCGACTTGGAGGCGGCTCGCCCAATGCGCAGTTTCCTTGCGGCGTGGCGGGTGAGCCTGCATCGGACGCGTGCCGACTGGCCGATCGTCGCCGCCGCTTGGCTGGTCATGCTCCTCGCCGCCGTGCTCCTCGCCGCCGGTCCGATCTACCCGTCGGCCGCGGCGGAGGCTGGCCTGCGGCGGGCGCTCGCGGACGCCCCCGCCGCGGACACCGACATCGAGGTCTCCGGCTACGTTCCAGTCGCCGACGCCGGGACGGTCGGGGACCTGGTCCAGCCGGAGCTGCAGCAGGTCATCGCGCTCGGGGGCAGCATCGTTCGCGACTGGCGGGGCGCCGCAACACTCGCCCTCCCGGGCCTGCCGGGCGCTGCGATCGACGACCAGGCCATCATCGGGACACTGGACGGTCTGCCCGACCACGCGACCCTGGTTGACGGTGCGTGGCCGGTGGACAGCGGCGGTCCCGCCGAACCGATCCAGGTCGTCGTCGTGGACGCTGTCGCACAGGCGATGCGCCTGGACGTGGGCGACGAGCTGTCGCTCGTTGCCCACCCGTCGTTCGGCCCGCTGGCGGTCCCGGTGCGCCTGGTCGGCGTCTTCGCCGTGAACGAGATGACGGACTCTTATTGGCGCGGCGACGAGCAGCTCCTCGCCGGGATCACCGACAACGGGCAGTACCGGGCCCTCGGACCGTTCCTGACGACCCCGACCGATCTCCTCCACCGGGCCGGCGTCGCGTCGGTCCACATGCAGTGGCGGACCGTCGTGGACTTCGATCGCGTGACGGTCGGGGACGCCGAGAGGCTGCGGAACCGGGTCGAGGGCCTCCACGGCCGCCTGCTCTTCGCCACGGGCGAGGACTTCTACGTGGCGAGCGCGCTGTCGACGATCCTGCGCGATGCCGAGCGCTCCCTGCTCGTGAGCCGCACGGGCGTGCTGCTGCTCATGGCCCAGCTATCGATCCTGGCCGCGTACGCCATCGTGCTGACGGCCTCGCTGCTCGTCGACCATCGGCTGGTTGACACGGCCCTGCTCCGATCTCGCGGCGCGGGCGCCCTGCAGGTTGCCGGGCTCGCCCTGGCCGAAGGCCTCGTGCTCGCGATCCCGGCGGTGCTCGTCGCCCCATGGCTTGCCGTCGCCGCCCTGAACCTGCTCAACGTCGTCGGGCCGCTGGCCGAGGTGGGTCTCCGGATCGCCCCGCACGTGACCCTCGACGGGTACATCGCCGCTGGCGTCGCGGGGCTGGTCTGCGTGGGTCTCCTCGCCCTGCCGGCGGTCCTCGCGGCCCGCACCTTCGCGGCCGAGCAGGGCGGGATCTCGCGCCAGGAGACCCGCACCTTCGGGCAGCGGATGGGGCTCGACCTGGTGCTCCTCGTCGTCACCGTGATCGCGATCTGGCAGCTGCGGTTGTACGGTGCGCCCCTGACCCGGACGGTCCAGGGCACGCTCGGCCTTGACCCGTTGCTCGTCGCGGCACCGGCGATCGGGCTGGTTGCGGGGGGTGTGCTGGCGCTCCGGATCCTGCCCCTCCTGGCCCACGCCCTCGAGGCCGCCGTGTCCCGCGGACGGAGCCTGGTGGGGTCGCTCGGGTCGCGCCAGCTTGCCCGGCGGCCGCTGCGCTACACCCGATCGGCGCTGCTCCTGATGCTGGCGGTCTCGATGGGCGTCTTCGGCCTGTCGTACTCGGCCACCTGGGCGAGCTCGCAGCGCGACCAGGCGGCGTACCAGGCCGGCGCCGACGTCCGGGTCCAACCCGGCGCCTCGCGGGGCGGCCTGCCCGGGTGGAGCCTGCCGAGCGCCTACGCCGATCTGGCCGGGGTCGAGGCGGCCTCGGCGGTGGAGCGGATCGCCGACGGTGTGGCCTTCGCCGCCCACGGTTCGGTCGACCTCCTGGCCCTCGACGCGGCCACCGCCGCCGAGATCGTGCTCATCCGCGCGGATACGTCGGCAGCACCGCTCGACGAGCTCATGGCGACGCTCCGCGCCGGCCGCCCCGAGCCGCGCCTCCTGGCCCTGCCGGACGGGACTGCCTTCCTCCGGATCGTGCCGCGGGTCGATCTCAGCGCCGTCGACCTGATCGAGTTCGACCCCGCCACGGGCGAGGTCCGGACCGTGCCGCTCGATCCCGCCGGGGTCGAGGTGGGGGTCAGCGTCAACGTCATCATCCGCGATGGCCAGGGGCTCCTGTACCGCGTCGACTCCGAACTGGTGACCCTGGCCGACCCGACGACGGCGATCGTCCTGCCCCTCACGCCCACGAGCGAGCGCGCCGCCGCCGCCGTCGCACGGGTCGGGGGCCGGCTCGCCGGGCCCGTGACGATCGCCGGGCTCGGCCTCGACACCTGGGCCCCGGCCAACACGCAGATCACCGGCATGGTGGGGCTGGCAGCGGTCGCTGCCGGCACCACCGCCACCGGCAGCTGGACCGACGTGCCGCTGACCGGCGTCGATGGCTGGCGGGCGAAGATGGCGCCCGGGCGGCGGGTGCTGGCCGAGGTCCCGGCCGGCCAGGTCCACGGAACGGCGGTGGAGCTCGCGGGGAGCGGGCCGGAGGACTTCATCTTCGGCGCCGGCGGCCGTGAACCGTCAGTCCAGCTGGCGTTCCAGCCCCCGGCGACCGGCGTCTCGGACGGGCCGGTCCCGGTCATCGCGAATCGCACGTTCACGGCCGCGACCGGGACCCGGCCGGGCGACGTCATCGCGGCCACGGTCGCGGGTGGGACCGTGGCGCTCTCGATCGCCGGGGTCGTCGAGAGCTTCCCGACGACGGACCCGGCCCAACCGCTCCTCGTCCTCGACATGCCGACCCTGGGCCTGCTGCGCCTGGCGGCCACGGGCAGCGTCCGGACCGCCGACGAGTGGTGGATGGCCACCTCCGGAGCGACCGCGGAGGCGCTGGTCGAGACCCTCCGCCAGGAGCCATTCGAGAGCACCCGCGTGGTCTCGGAGCGCAACCGCGCCCGGACCCTCGCCACCGACCCCGTGGCCCTCGGCATCATCGGCGCCCTGATGCTCGGCTTCGTCGCCACCGGCCTGTTCGCGATCGTCGGCCTGACCGTGAGCGCGGGCGTCTCGGCTCGGCAGCGCCGGACCGAGTTCGCGCTCCTCCGGGCCCTCGGCCTCTCGGGCCGCCAGCTGTCGGGCTCGTTGTGGCTCGAGAACGGCAGCGTCGTCATCGTCAGCCTCGTGGCCGGGACCTTCCTGGGCCTCGTCATCGCCTGGATGGCCCTGCCCTTCGTGACGGTGACGCAGGGGGCGGCGGCGCCGGTCCCGCCGGTCCTGGTGAACGTGCCGTGGGACCGCATCCTCGCCCTCGATCTGACCAGCGCGGTGGCCCTCGGTGGTGCGGTCATCGTCGTCGGCGGCGTGCTGCGCCGGCTCGGCGTTGGCAGCGTCCTGCGAATGGGCGAGGACTGACCGGTGCGATCGCTATCGGCCGCGGGCCTGCTGCTCCGCAGGCTTCGATCCGAGCGGGGGATGATCCTGCTCGTCGTTGTCCTCGTCGCGGTGACGAGCTTCCTGTTCAGCGCCGCTCCACGGCTCTTCAACCGCGTGGCCGACGACGCCCTCCGAACGGCCGTGCATGCCGCACCGGTCGCCCAGCGCAACCTGACGATGCGCCTCACGACCAGCCTGCAGCCGCGGGACGGAGACGCCGTCGCGGTCGTCCGTGACTTCGGCGAGGGGCAGGCGCGGCAGCTGCCCGCGGCGGTCCGCTCGCTGATCCTCGATTGGACCGTCCGTGTCACCACGGTCCGCTTCATCCTGCCCAAACCACCGAGCCACGAGACGCACCTCTGGCTTGCCTATCAGGACGGCCTGACCGACGGGACCCGCCTCGTCGCCGGGCGCTGGCCGGTGGATCTGGGCATGCCGCTGAGCCCCGATCTCGGCGATCAGGGCCAGGGCGGCGGTTCAAACGGTGGGGAGGAGCCCCGACCCGAGCCGGAGCCCGCCAGGATCGAGGTGGCGTTGGCGCGGGCCGAGGCGACCGAGATCGGGGTCGCTGTCGGCGATCGGCTGGCCGTCGTGCTCGACCGGACGGACCCGCAGCTGACTCGAACGGGCTACCGGATCATGCCGCTCGAGATCGAGGTGGCGGGCCTCTACGAGCCCCTCGACCCCAGCGCGGAAATGTGGCAGGGCGACACGCGCCTCCTGCAGGTCGAGCAGCACGGGACGGACGATTTCCCGATCGCGTTCGCCACCGCCTATGTCGCCGCCGAGGCCTACCCCGACCTGTGGGCCAGCGGCCTGCCGTTCAACTACGAGTGGCGTTTCCGGGTGGACCCGGCGCGGTTCGAGGCCGACCAGGTCGCGGGGCTCCAGGTCGAGCTGCGGCGGATGGGCTTGATCTCGAGCGCGGCGGCCGCTCCCGACGACACGGTCTCGATCGTCACCGGCCTGCCCGGAATCCTGGATCGGTTCGTCACGGCCCGAGCGGCGTCCGAGGCGGCCCTCTCGATCGCCGCGATCGGCCCGCTGGGCCTCGCCGGCGGGGCCCTGGCGATGACCGCCATCCTGCTCGTCCGGCGTCGAGCCGGGACGCTGGCCCTGGCCCGCGGTCGGGGCGCCTCAGGGGCGCTCGTCCTGGGGACGCAGCTGCTTGAGTCGATCCTCGTCGCCGGCGGCGCGGCGGTGGTCGGCTTCGTCGTCGCCACGGCCATCGTCCCGGGCCGCCCCAGCCCGCTGTCCGCGGAGCTGGGAACCGTCGTCGCCGTGGTGGCCATCGTGGTCCTCGTGGGGGCCAGCTGGTCGATCGCCCGGCGCCCCCTCGGCGAGCTCGGGCGGGATGACCCGCCGGTCCTGCGGGTCGCGCCGCGGCGCCTGGTGATCGAGCTGGCGATCGTCGTCATCGCCGTGGCCGCGACGCTGCTGCTGCGGCAGCGGGGCCTGACGGTCGGGCCGGCCGGGAGTGACGCCCGGGTGGATCCGTTCCTGGCATCGGTCCCGGTGCTGAGCGGCCTGGCCGCGGGGATCGTCGCGCTGCGTTTCTACCCGCTGCCCGTTCGGGCCCTGGGCTGGCTGGCCGCCCGGCGGCGTGACCTCGTCCCGGTCCTTGGCCTGCGGACCGTCGGCCGGCATCCGGCGGCCGCGAACCTGTCGCTCCTGGTGCTGCTCCTGACGGCCGCGTTCGGGGCCTTCTCGTCGGTCATCGGGACGAGCGTCGACCGCGGGCAGGTGACCGCCTCGTACCTCGACATCGGGGCCGACTACCGCCTCGAGCGAATCGGGATCGGGGGGATGACCCTGGATCCGGCCGGGATCGCCGGCGTCGAGGCGACGGCGCCCGGCGTCGTCGACCCCTCGGCCGACTTCACCAGCACGACCAACCAGCGAGCCTCGACCTACGTCGCCGCGATCGACCCCCTGGCCTACGCCGAGGTCACCGCCGGTACGCCGGCCGCGCCGGGCTGGCCCGACGCGTTCCTGGCGGCGCCGTCGGGCGCCGGCGTCGGCACGGCCGAGAACCCGATCCCGGCCCTGCTCTCGGACCGGCTGCCCACCGGGAGTGCGAAGCTCAGGATCGGCGACACGTTCGAGATGCTCGTCGCCCGCGAGACGATGACCTTCCAGCTCGTGGACCAGCGGGCCGCGTTCCCCGGGATTGTGGGTCTCGCGACCTTCGCGGTGGTGCCCCTGACCTGGGTCCGGGCCGCGGTCGGGGACCGGGCCATGCCGCCGACCGTCATCTGGCTGCGGGGTCCACGCGACGTCGGGGCCGGGTTGACGGCGCTGATCGACGCGGAGCGGGAATCGGCCCGGGTGGTGTCGCGCCATGACGCGTACGCCGCGCTCCATGACGCACCGCTCGTGGCCGCGATCGGCGCGGGCTACGGCCTGGCCCTCCTCGCGGCCGTGATCTACATGGTCCTCACGATCGTCGGGGCCCTGGTCCTGTCGGCCGCCGGGCGGACGCGGGATCTCGCCTACCTGCGGACCCTGGGCGTGAGTGCCCGCCAGGCCCTGGCGCTGACGGTCCTTGAGCACGCCCCGCCGGTGCTGCTGGCGCTCCTGCCGGGGATCGCCCTCGGGATCGGCGTCGCCATCCTGGCTGAACCGGGGATGGGCCTTGCGACGTTCGTCGGGGCCAGTGGCGTGCCGCTGGTCGTCGACTGGCCGGCCCTCGCGGCGTTGATTGCGGCCCTGCTCGGCGCGGTCGTGCTGGCCGTCGCGGCCGGGACGTGGCTGGCGCGGCGGACGTCGATGGCCGACGCCCTCCGCATCGGCGAGGATTGACCCATGGAGACGGCATGACCGAGGACCACGCCGAGATCATCGACCTGCCGGGCGGCGTCCGGACGCCGCCGGGCGAGCTGCCCGCCCTGCCGCCCCGCCGCGGCGACACCGGCGCGCCCGGCAACGGCGCGCCCGAGGCGAGCCCGGCCGGCGGCCGCTTGCATTCGGAGCGATCGCTCCGCGACGGCCCGCTGATCGTGTGCGACAACCTCGTGCGGATCTACAAGATCGCGGACCTCGAGGCCGTGGCCCTCCAGGGCCTGGACCTGGTCGTCGAGGCGGGCGAGTTCATCGCCCTCGTCGGCGCATCGGGCAGCGGCAAGAGCACCCTCATGAACATCCTCGGCGGCCTCGACGTCCAGTCGGCTGGGCGAGCCGTGGTTGCCGGCCACGTCCTCGGCGAGATGGGCCGTCGGGAGCGCACCGACTACCGGCGCCGGGTGATCGGCTTCGTCTGGCAGCAGACCGCCCGGAACCTGGTCCGTTACCTGACCGCCCGGCAGAACGTCGAGCTGCCGATGCTCCTGAACGGGATCGGGCGTCGCGAGCGCGAGGCACGGGCGAGCCAGCTCCTGGCCCGGGTCGGGCTGGGCGACCGGGGCGACCACCGGCCGGAGCGCCTCTCGGGCGGCGAGCAGCAGCGGGTCGCGATCGCGGTGGCGCTCGCCAACCAGCCGGCGGTGCTCTTCGCCGACGAGCCCACGGGCGAGCTCGACACCGTCACGGCCCACGAGGTCTTCGACCTGCTCCGGAGCGTCAACCACGAGCTCGGTGTGACGATCGTCGTCGTGACCCACGATCCGCTGGTGAGCGAGCAGGTCAGCCGGACGATTCTCATCCGCGACGGGCGGACGAGCAGCGAGACGCTCCGCCGGCGGGCGCTGAGCGAGGGGGGTGACCACCACGTCATCAGCGAGGAGTACGCGGTGCTCGACCGGGTCGGGCGGCTCCAGCTGCCGCGGGCCCATGTCGAGGCCCTCGGCCTCGAGCGGCGCGTCCGCCTGGCGCTCGAGCCGGACCATATCAGCGTCTGGCCGGACCGGGACCGTGCGGGCGGCAGCGACAGCGACGACGGTGCCGCCAGCCCCCGCGGGGCGAACGACGCGGGACGGCGGCCATGAGGCGCGACCTGCGCTACACGCCGCCAGAGCGGCGCTTCGGCGACGATCCGGGCGGCACCCCGATGGTCGAGACCCGGGACCTGTCGCGCGACTACCCCATGCCGGGGGGCATCGTTCATGCCGTGCGCGACGTCAGCCTCCGGGTGGGCCACGGCCAGCTCGTCGCGCTGCGGGGTCGATCGGGCTCGGGCAAGACGACCTTCCTGTCGATGGTCGGGGCCCTCGACCGGCCGACCCGCGGCAGCGTCGCGGTCGACGGGCTGGCGGTCTCGGAGCTGCCGGAATCGGAGCTCGTGGGGTTCCGTCGCCGCCAGGTCGGCTTCATCTTCCAGGCCTTCGGGCTGATGCCCATCCTGTCGGCCGCGGAGAACGTCGAGGTGCCGCTGCGGCTCGTCCTCGCGGAGCCGCGGGCGCGCGATCGACGGGTCCTGGAGCTGCTCGAGCTGGTCGGCCTGGGCGGCCGGGCCAACCACCGGCCGCACGAGCTCTCGGGCGGCG
The DNA here is from genome assembly GCA_004297395.1 of Chloroflexota bacterium. GTDB lineage: Bacteria > Chloroflexota > Limnocylindria > Limnocylindrales > CSP1-4 > UBA5189. The sequence goes on from SCUO01000101.1 coordinate 16,017, forward strand.
AGCAGCAGCGGGTCGCGATCGCCCGGGCCCTGGCCAACGAGCCCAGCCTGCTCCTGGCCGACGAGCCGACCGGCCAGCTCGATTCGCAGACCGGGCGCGGGATCATGGCCCTGCTCCACCGGCTCGTCGAGAGCGAGGGCATGACCGCGATCGTGGCGACCCACGACACGATGCTCATGGACCTCGCCGACCGGGTCATCGAGCTGAGCGACGGCCAGGTGGTCGACGACTACCGAACGGTCCCGGAGACGGCCTCGGCCCTGGCCGCGGCGGTCGACGGGGGCCCGATCGACCCGGCCTGAGGGCGCGGGTATCCTTCGCCAGTGCCACGCCAGCAGCTGATCGAGCTCGCGCCGCCCGCCGAGAAGGCCTTCCTCATCGCCGTCGACACCGGCGACGATTCGGGCTGGACCGCGAACGAGTCGCTCGTCGAGCTGGCCAACCTCGCCACGACCGCCGGGGCCGAGGTCGTCGGCGCCGAGTGGCAGAACCGCCGCCACGTCGATCCCAACTGGTATGTCGGCAAGGGCAAGGCCGAGGAGCTGGTCGCCGCCAAGAACGAGACCCGCTTCGACCTCCTCGTCGCCGACGACGAGCTCTCGCCGGGCCAGCAGAAGTCGCTCGAGAGCCTCCTCAACGTCAAGGTCATCGACCGGAGCCGGCTGATCCTCGACATCTTCGCCCTGCATGCCCGAACGCACGAGGGTCGCCTCCAGGTGGAGCTGGCCCAGCTCGAGTACCAGCTGCCACGCCTGACCCGGCTCTGGACCCACCTCAGCCGGACCCAGGGCGGGATCGGGTCGCGGGGACCGGGCGAGAGCCAGCTCGAGACGGACCGCCGGATCATCCGCGACCGGATCAAGAAGATGAAGGGCCGGGTCGAGGACGTCCGCCGCTCGCG
>SCUO01000102.1 GCA_004297395.1 Chloroflexota bacterium
TCGAGGCCATGGAATCGGCCGCCCGGCGGCTGTGCGTGGCCGTCCTCATGGACCACAGCCCAGCCTCGCTCGCCGCCCCGTTCTGGCCGATCGTCCATGGCGAAGCCCGGATCCCGCTGCCGGCCCGCCCTCAGCTCGTCGAGCTGCTCACCGCGCGCGGCACGCCGCCCACCGAGTCGATCCTGGCCGTCGAGCGCCGCACCTGGTCCGACCGCGACGAGCTCACCACGATGCTTCGGCGGCAGCTCTGGACGGCGCCGGGGAGCGGTGCCGATGCCCGGCTCGTCGCAGCTGTCGCAGAGCTCGCGGTGACCGCGGACGACGGATCCGTGTCGATCCCGACGGCCGGCGCCCTGGAGGTCGGGGTCCTGACCTGGTGGCCGCACGAATCTCGTTGACGGGACAACCGGGCGGATCGATACTCGTACCCGGCACCCCCCGGGACCTACGGAAGAGGCGTCCTCGTCCCGTCCGCCGGCCCGCTCGCAAACCGTTTCCTCCCCGCCGACGTACGACGGGCAGCGCATCCCTCCGCGGGGGAGGGTCGAAGGAGGATCGATCGAGCGATGATCCCAGCCGCAGTCGACTACGTGCGGCCCGCCGATCTCGGTGAGGCCCTCCGAATCCTCAAGGAGCGCGAGGGCGAGGCAAAGGTCCTCTCCGGCGGCTACAGCCTCCTGCCGCTCCTCAAGCTCCGCCTGGCCCAGCCGGCCATCCTGGTCGACCTCCAGGCGATCGGCGGCCTCGATGGCATCTCCCGGACCGACGACGACATCCGGATCGGTGGACGCGCCACCCACCGCCGGATCCTCGAGGACGAAGGCCTTGCCGCGGTGCTCCCGATCATGCGCGACGCCGCCGGCGGCATCGGCGATCCCCAGATCCGCAACTGGGGCACGATCGGCGGCTCCGTCGCCCACGCCGACCCCTCGGCCGACTGGCCGGCTGTCCTCCAGGCGGTCCGCGCCTCGATCGTCCTCCGCAGCGCTGACGGCGAGCGGGTGGTCCCGGCCCGGGGCTTCTTCATCGACACCTTCCAGACCGGCATCGAGCCGGCCGAGATGCTGACCGAGATCCGGATCCCGCTGCCAGCCCCGAAATCCGGCAGCGCCTACCAGAAGCTCGAGCGGCGGGCCGGCGACTTCTCGACGGTCGGTGCCGCCGCGCTCCTGACGCTCGGCGCGGACGGCCGGATCGCCGAGGTCGGCGTCGGGCTCACGGCGGTCGCCGACGCTCCCTTCGCCGCGACCCACGCCGAGGACGCACTCCGGGGCGCCCGGCCGGGTGACGAGCTCTTCCGCGAGGCGGCCGCGGCGGCCTCGCGTCAGAGCCGCCCTGCCGACGACGCCCACGGCCCGGCCGAGTACAAGCGGGCGATGGTCACCGAGATGACGTTCCGGGCGCTCCGCGCGGCGCTCGGGCGCGCGCTCGCCTGAGGGGGTTGACGATGACCAGGCAGCACGTTTCCGTCACCGTCAACGGGGAGGTCCGCGAGGCGGACGTGGAGCCCCGGCTCCTCCTCGTCCACCTCCTCCGCGACGTGTTCGGGCTCACCGGCACCCACGTCGGCTGCGACACCAGCAACTGCGGCGCCTGCACGGTCCACGTCAACGGGATGAGCGCCAAGAGCTGCACGATGCTCGCGGTCCAGGCCGACGGCGCCGAGATCCGGACGATCGAGGGCATGGCCAGCGGCGCCACCCTCCATCCGCTCCAGCAGGGCTTCTGGGACCAGCACGGCCTCCAGTGCGGCTTCTGCACGCCGGGCATGATCATGCAGTCGGCCTGGCTCCTGGCCCGGAACCCGGATCCGTCGGAGGACGAGATCCGCGACGGGATCAGCGGCAACCTCTGCCGCTGCACCGGCTACGTCAACATCGTCAAGGCGATCCAGCAGGCGGCCGCGGAGCTTCGCGCCGCCGAAGCCGCGCCGGACGCATCCGGCACGCCGGCCGCGGCGAGCTGACGGGGAGTGGCGAGATGACAGCCGAGACCGAGCTCCAGACGACCCCCGAAGTCGGGGGCATGGGCCACTCGAAGAAGCGCAAGGAGGACCCCCGGTTCATCCGGGGCCAGGGCGAGTACATCGAGGACGTCGTCCTGCCGAACATGGTCTGGATGGACATCGTCCGCAGCCCGTACGCTCACGCGAAGATCAAGTCGATCGATGCCAGCGAGGCCCTGGCGATGCCCGGCGTCCTGGCCGTGATCACCGGCAAGGACCTCGAGAAGGCCGGCCTCCACTGGATGCCGACCCTCGCCGGCGACAAGCAGATGGTCCTGCCGGTCGACACGGTCATGTACCAGGCCCAGGAGGTCGCGGCGGTCGTCGCCGAGACCCGCTACCAGGCGGCCGACGCGATCCAGGCGGTCTATGTCGACTACGAGCCGCTGCCGGTCCTGCTCGACCCGTTCGAGGCGATGCAGCCGGACGCCCAGGTCCTTCGCCCTGATCGCGGCCCCGACAAGCAGAACAACCACATCTGGCACTGGGAATCCGGTGACCGCGCGGCAACGGACGCGGCCCTTGCGGCCTCGGACAAGGTCGTCCCGATCGACGTCTACATCCCCCGCATCCACGTCGCCTCGATCGAGACCTGCGGCTGCATCGCCGACTTCGACCCGGTCCGCGGCCACCTCGACTTCCACGTCACGAGCCAGGCGCCGCACGTCTATCGGACGGTCATCAGCCTGGTGTCGGGCGTCCCCGAATCGAACATCCGGGTGAAGACCCACGACATCGGCGGCGGCTTCGGTGGCAAGGTCCCGGTCTATCCCGGGTACGTCTGCGCGATCGTCGCCTCGCTGACCCTCGGCCGGCCGGTGAAGTGGATCGAGGACCGGTCGGAGAACCTCCAGGCCGATTCGTTCGCCCGCGACTACCACGTCCACGCCGAGCTCGGTCTCACCGACGACGGCACGATCACCGGCCTCCGGGTCAAGACCCTGGCCGACCACGGCTACAGCGACGCGGCGGCCGACCCGTCGGCCTTCCCGGCCGGGCTCTTCAACGTCATCACTGGCTCCTACCAGATGCCCCAGGCGTTCGTCGAGGTTGACGGCGCCTACACCAACAAGCCGCCCGGCGGGGTCGCCTACCGCTGCTCGTTCCGGGTGACCGAAGCCGTCCAGACGATCGAGCAGCTGGTCGATCTCGCGGCCCGCGAGGTCGGCATGGACCCGGCCGCCTTCCGGATGAAGAACTTCATCCGGAAGGACCAGTTCCCGTACCACACCCCGACCGGCTGGGACTACGACTCCGGCGACTACCATGCGGCGCTCCAGAAGGCGCTCGACATGATCGGCTACGACGACCTCCGGAAGGAGCAGGCCGAGAAGCGGGCCCGGGGCGAGCTCATGGGCATCGGCATCTCGTCGTTCACCGAGATCGTCGGGGCCGGCCCGTCCCACACCTTCGATCTCATCGGGATCAAGATGTTCGACTCGGCCGAGATCCGGGTCCATCCGACCGGCTCGGCGATCATCCGGATCGGCGTCCAGACCCAGGGCCAGGGCCACGAGACGACGTTCGCCCAGATCGTCGCCGAGGAGCTCGGGATCCCGATGGACAAGGTCAAGGTCGAGTACGGCGACACCGACACCGCGCCCTACGGTCTCGGGACGTACGCCTCGCGCTCGACCCCGACGGCCGGCGCCGCCGCGTCCGTCGCGTCGCGGAAGATCCGTGAAAAGGCCCGCCTCATCGCGGCCCACCTCCTGGAGGCGGCTCCCGACGACCTCGAGTGGACGAACGGCAAGTTCACCGTCAAGGGCTCGCCCGACCGGTCCAAGACAATCGCCGAGATCGCGTTCGCGGCCTACACGAACCATCCCCAGGGGATGGAGGCCGGCCTCGAGGCGACCGACTACTACGATCCGCCGAACCTGACGTTCCCGTTCGGCAGCTACATCTGCGTCGTCGACATCGACAAGGCCACCGGCCAGGTCAAGGTCCGCCGGTTCGTGGCCGTCGACGACTGCGGCAACATCATCAATCCGATGATCGTGGACGGCCAGATCCACGGCGGGCTCACGATGGGCTTCGCCCCGGCCCTCTACGAATCGATCACCTATGACGAGCTCGGCAACAACCAGGCCGGGACGTTCATGGACTACCTCATCCCGACCGCGGTGGAGACGCCGCGCTGGGAGCTCGAGAAGACGATCACCCCGTCGCCGCATCACCCGATCGGCGCGAAAGGGGTCGGCGAGTCGGCGACCGTCGGCGCCCCGCCGGCGATCGTGAACGCCGTCGTCGATGCGCTGTCGCACCTCGGCGTCCGGACGATCGACATCCCGATGACCCCCCAGAAGATCTGGGCCATCCTCCACGAGAAGGGCGTCGCCTGACCATGGCCGTCGGCCGCTCGATCCTCGCCCGCGCCACGGAGCTGGAATCGAGCGGCCGATCGTTCGTGTTCGCGACGGTCGTGGCCGTGCGCCGACCGACGTCGGCCCGGCCCGGTGCGTCCGGGATCGTTCACCCGGACGGGACCATCGAGGGCTGGGTCGGCGGGAGCTGCGCCCAGCCCGTCGTCGTCCGCGAGGCGCTCCGGGCCCTTGCGGACGGTCAGCCCCGTCTCCTCCGGCTCTCGAAGGACGCCCCCGGCGAAGGCCGCCGGGGCGATGGCGTCGTGGAGCTGGTCATGACCTGCCACTCGGGTGGCACGCTGGAGATCTACGTGGAGCCGCACCTGCCCGCCCCGCACCTCTGGGTCGCCGGCACGACACCGATCGCCGGGGCCCTCGTGGCCCTCGGCGCGGCCAGTGGCTGGCGCGTCAGCCTCTTCGACCCGGTCGCCGACACCGAAGCGTTCCCGGCCGCGGAGGCCGTGCTCGGCGACCGGGACCTCCATCTCCGCGAGTTCGACGCGCCGCCGTACGTCGTCGTCGCCACCCAGGGCGTCTGGGACGAGGAGGCGGTCCTCGCGGCGCTCCGGCGAGATGTCGCCTACGTGGGCCTCGTGTCCTCGCCGACGCGGGCCGCGGTCGTCCGGCAATGGCTCCGCGACGAGACCGGCCTGGCCGAGGAGCGGATCGCGGCGCTCCGCGCGCCGGCCGGGCTCGACCTCGGCGCCGAGACGGCCGAAGAAGTCGCTCTCTCGATCCTGGGCGAGCTCATCCAGGTCCGCCATGGGCGGGCCGGGTTCGTCGCGGCTCCGGGTCCGGCCACGATCGCGGGCCGGGATCCGGCGGCGGCGGCCGGCGACGACGCCGGCCCGATCGTCGACGACATCGTCCTGGTCGACCCGGTCTGCGGGATGACCGTCGACCGGAAGGACGCCCGCCACCTCGCCGAGCATGGCGGCGTCGTGTACGCGTTCTGCCAGATGGTCTGTCGGACGCGCTTCATCCACGACCCGGCGGCGTTTGCGCCGGCGGCCTTCGTGCCGGCGGCGTCCACGCCGGCCGAGTCCGCACCGGCGTCGGTATCATCGAAGGCCACATCCGCCGAGGCTTGACCGGCGACCGGGTCGTCGAGGCCTCGCTCCCCACGGAGGTCGCCGCATGGAGTTCTCGGGCGCCGTCGACATCCCTGCCTCCCGCGAACAGGTCTTCGCCTTCGTGACGGACCCGAACAAGGTGGGAGGGTGCGGACCGGGCGTGGAATCGATCGAGGTCATCGACCCGACCCACTTCCGGGCGAAGGCGAAGGTCGGCGTTGGCTTCATCACCGCCCGCTTCGTCGTCGACCTCGAGATCGCCGAGCAGCAACCGCCGGACATGGCGATCATCAAGGCCCATGGCCAGGCACCGGGCAGTGCCGTCGACGCCCTCGGCCGGATGAACCTGGTCGACGGGCCGGAGCCTGGCACGACGACGATGCTCTGGGCCGCCGAGGTCAGCATCAGCGGCATGATCGCGAGCGTCGGTTCGCGCCTCGTCGAGGGCACGGCCAACAAGATGATCGGCCAGACCTTCGACTGCGTCCGGGCAAAGATCGTCGCCGGGCGCTGATTGGAACGTCTCCTGCGGGTCGTCGGCCCCGTCGCGACGAACGTCCACCTGCTCGCTGACGCGCGCACCCGCGAGGCCATCGCGATCGATACCGCCATCCCGTCGCTCGACTGGATTGCGGACGAGCTGCGTGAGCGTGACTGGACGCTGAAGCTCATCGTGACGACGCATGGCCACTGGGACCACTTCGGGGAGAACGCCCGCGTCGCCGAGCACACCGCAGCCCCGATCGCCGTGCACGCCCTCGACGCCCATCGGCTGACCGATCCGCAGCCGCTATGGGCGCCGTTCGAGATCCCGCCCTGCATCCCCGCGGTCGACCTGGCCGAGGGCGGCGAGGTCCGGTTCGGCGAGATCCGGCTGACCGTCCTGCACACGCCCGGCCACACCGAGGGCTCGGTCTGCCTCTGGTCAGCAGACGATGGCCTGCTGTTCAGCGGCGACACCCTGTTCGCGGGTGGCTGGGGCAGGACCGACCTGGCCGGCGGCTCGAGCGAGCAGCTCGTCGAATCGCTGGCCCGCCTGGCGACATTCGACGACCCCCTCGCCGTCCTGCCCGGCCACGGCCCCGCGACGACGATCGGCCGCGAGCGGCCGTGGCTCGAGCTCGTCGCCCGGGAGCGGCGCCTGCCGTTCTGAGGGCCCGCTCGGACCATGAAGAACGGTCCGGGTGGCGCTGGCCCCTGCCTCCGTCCCGACCCGAGAATTCGGGCTTCCCAGGAAGCGGAGGGAGGAGAAGCGGAGGGAGGAGCGGTTCTCGATGTCGAACGACGTGTGGCGCTGGGTCATCGGGTTGGCCGTCCTGGCGCACGGCGTTGGCCACGTCCTGTTCCTGCCGGCGATGGCCGGCCTCATGAAGCTCCAGGCGTCAGGCCATTCGTGGCTGCTCACCGGGATCGCCGGTGATGGCCTCACGCGAGGCTTCGCATCGCTCGCCGCGGGCGTCGTGCTCATCGCATTCGTGGCGGCATCTGGCGGCCTGCTGCTGCAGGCAGCGTGGTGGCGGCCGCTGGCGATCGCCGCGGCGGTGGGCTCGGCGGTCCTCATCGTCACGATGTGGGACGGCCTGCCATCGAGCCCGGCGATCGCGGCTCTCGTCTTCGACGCCGTCGTCCTCGCTGCCCTGCTCATCGCCCGGTGGCCGGGCGAGGACATGATCGGGGCCTGACCAGGGGCTTGACGCCCCCGTCAATCGCTCACGGGGTCCCCGCCGGGCTCGGGCAGCGCGATCGCCTTGACGAAGTTGGCCCACGTGCGGGTCCGCTGGAAGCCGAGCGCCTCGTAGACCCGGACCGCACCGGACAGGTTCTCGGCGTCGGCGCCGAGCATCGCCTGGGCCATGCCACGCTCGCGGAGGCGTCGCAGGGCCCGGACGATGAGGGCGCTGGCGAGCCCACGCCGCCGCCATTGTCGGCGGACCGAGACGTGCTCCAGCCAGCCGCGGGGGCTCCCGAGCGCCGCGTTCTCCTCGGGGAAGATGAAGGTCATGACCGAGCCGGCGACCTCGTCGCCGTCCCAGGCGACATCCCACAGCGTCGTGTCGATGTCGGGCCCGCTGAACCACCGGACGAAGTCCGCCTCCGTTCGGAGCGCGGGATGGCGATGGTCCCGAAAGGCCTCGGTGTCGGCATCCCAGATGCGGCGATGGTCTTCAGGTCGGACCGGCCGGACCTCGAGGCCTTCGGGCAGGGGTGCGTCCGGGATGGCGAGATCGAGCGGCCGGGCCATGAGGATGCCGTAGCCGTCGACTTGGTAGCTGGCCATCGTGGCGAACTCGGTGGCGCCCTGGATCTGGACGTCGGCCCCGGCGGCGAGGAGGTGTGGCCGATCCATCGGACCAACGGTGCCGCCGGCAAGGCCGTCGGCGACATGCCGCTCCGCCCAGGCGAGCAGCGCCCTCCCCAGCCCCCGGCGCCGGAGGTCCGGGCGGACCAGGGACTCGAGGTGATGGAAGACGCGCTCGTCCCTGATCCGCCAGTTCGTCCGGGCCATGCCGACCATCGTCCCTTCGACCTCGGCAACGAGGATGTCGCGAGCCAGGTCCAGGCCGGACGTGTGGGTCAGGTCGTGGGCCAGGGCCTGCGGGCTCGGAATCCAGTCGACGCCGTCGTGGAGGTTCGACGTCCGGATCAGGTCGGCCAGGGCCACGACGTCGCGGTCGAGGTCGAGGCACCGCACGACGAGCCCGTCGATGCGCGGCGCCGGCCCGGGCAGCTCGACCACTCGCAGCGATTCGGTCGCACCAGCCCGGCTCATCGGTCGTTGCCGTACTTCTGGTCCATGTATCGCTCGACGCCCTTGATCATCGACGTCCAGCGCCGCCGTTCGGCCTTCCTGGCAATGGCGTCGCCGGCCAGCTCCGCCCGGCGAGCCTCGCGCTGGAGCTTGCGATAGGCCCCGAAGCGGGCAGGATCCAGCTCGCCGGTCACGAGGGCTGCCCGGACGGCGCAGCCCGGCTCGCTGTCGTGGGCGCAGTCGCTGAAGCGGCAGCCGGCAGCTGCCTGCTCGACGTCGTCGAAGGCGGTGGCGATCCCGTCGCCGTCGAGCAGCCCGAGCTCGCGCATGCCCGGCGTGTCGATCACGAGGCCATCGGCGAGCGGGACGAGCTGCCGCCGGGTCGTCGTGTGGCGGCCCCGGGCGTCGTCCTCGCGGATGCCGGCCGTGGTGAGCAGCTCGTGCCCGGCCAGGGCGTTCACGAGGGTCGACTTGCCGACCCCCGACGAGCCGATGAAGGCGACCGTCCGGCCGGGCGCGAGGTGGCTCCGGACAGCCTCGAGGCCCTCGCCGGTGACCGCCGAGACGGCGATGACGTCGACACCCGGGGCGACGGCCTCGGCCGCGAGCCGGTGCCCTTCGATGTCATCGTCGAGGTCGGCCTTCGAGAGGACGACCACCGGCTGGGCGCCGGATTCCCAGGCCACGGCGAGGTAGCGCTCGATGCGCCGGAGGTTCATCTCGGCGTTGAGCGAGGTCACGATGAACACGACGTCGACGTTGGCCGCCAGGACCTGGGCGCCCGTCGAGTGATCCGAAGGTGCTCGCCGGACGATCGCCGAGCGGCGCGACAGGAGGCCGTGGATGGTGGCCGGACCGCCGCCCTCGCCCGGGGTCGCCGCAACCCAGTCGCCGACCGACGGATAGGCCAGGGGATCGCCGCCCGATTCGAACCGGAGCCGGCCGGAAACGGCGGCCGGATGGGTAGCCACGCCGTCGTGGACCAGGAATTGGCCGCGCTCCTCGGCCACCACCCGGGCCGGAACCCGCCCGGGCGATTCGTGGGCCGCGAACGCCGCCGCGAAGGCGGGGTGCCAGCCCATCGCCTGGAGCTCGGCCGTCCCGGTCATCGCCCGCCCTCCGGGGCCAGTGGCTTGCGCCAGGCCGTCGAGCGATACACGACCTCGAAGCCGATCCGTTCGTACAGGCCCAGGGCGCCGCTCGGGTTGTCGGCGTCGACGCCCAGTGCCCCGGTCGTCATGCCCCGCTCGCGAAGGCGGAGCAAGGACCGCACGATGAGGGCCCGGGCGAGGCCGCGCTGGCGCCACGGCCGCCGGGTGAAGACGCTGGCCAGCCAGCCGCGATGCAGGCCCAGGGCCTCGTTCTCGGCCGCGTTGATGGCGTTAATCACGCCGCCGGCGACCTCCTCGCCCTCGAACGCGACGATCCACAGCGACAGGTCGTTCGACGGATCGTCGAGCCAGCGCTGCAGGTGCGTCTCCGACGGATCGAAGCCGCCCCAGTGGTCGCGGAAGGCCTCCACGTTGGCAAACCACACGGCCCGGACGTTGTCGGCCGTGACCGGGCGCAGCTCCAGCCCGTCGGGCAACGGGGCGTCGGGCAGGTCGTCGAGGTGCGGCCGGACCATCTCGAAGAACCAGCGGGCCCGCTGGAAGCCGGCCGCAGCGAGCAGGGCCGCGTTGCCGGGCTGGGTATCACCGCTCCACGAGCCGATAGCCCGCGGGTTCGGGGTGACGTGCCCGGCCGCCAGCTCGCGCACCCGACGCTCGTTCTCGGCCAGGAGGAGGCTGCCGATCCCGCGTCGTCGCCACGCCGGAGCCACCGCGCCGTTGACCCGGTACTCGCGGAGGCCGTCGGTCGTGTCGACCCACTCACGCATGGCGACGGCAACCGGGCGCCCGCCGACTTCGGCGACGGTCACGTCACGAATCGGCTCGAAGTGCTCGCCGGGGTGGCGGAACTGGGCGGCCAGGCTCTCGACATCGGTCCGCTCGGGGATGTCGTCGGCCTCCGCCTCGAGGTTCTGGATTCGGGCGATCTCGGCCAGGTCCGGCTCGCCCGCGTACGGGCGGAGCCGGAGGCCGGGCACGGTTGCGGTCTTCATCAGCCCACTCGCTTCAGCTTGCCGGTCTGCTTGGCATAGCGCTCGGCCCGCCCGAAGGCCCACAGGCCGAACGGGATCAGGACGACACCCATGACGAGCAGCGGCCAGATGTCGCCGGTGAGCTCGGTGACCGGGACACCATCGATGAGGCCGCGGCGGACCCCGTCGATCGCGTACGTCGCCGGCGACAGGTGCGACAGCACCTGCATCCAGCCCGGCAGGACCTCGATCGGGTAGTAGACGCCGCTCACCAGGAGCAGCACCGACTGCAGGACGAACGTCATCTGGGCGCCCCGCTCCACGTACAGGAGCGGCAGGATCGCGGCCAGCATGGCGATCCCGACGAAGCTGAACGAGCCGAGGATGAAGAAGCTCACGACCGTGAGCGGGTTGGCGCTGGTGAGCGCGAGGTCCGGGAAGAAGACGATCATCGCCAGCAGGATCGCGGTGGTATGGACGAGGCCGAAGACCATCGCGTAGGCCACCGACCCCAGGAGGTGGGTGGACCGATGGACCGGGGCCATCATGGTGTACTCGAGGGTGCCTTCCCAGCGCTCCACCGAGATCGTCTCGGCGATCCACGAGAAGACCACCGACAGGTAGTTCCAGAAGATCGCCCCGACCATCAGGGTCAGCAGCAGGCGGGCGTCACCCAGTTGGACGCCGATGAACGAGATCGAGAGGGCGCCCGCCGCCGAATAGACGAGGAACGCCAGCTCCCAGCCCCAGTAGCGGCGGCTCAGGTTGAAGTTGCGCTCGACGAAGGCGTACGACGCCTTCAGCTCGTGGGTCAGCATGGTCACGGGAGGTGCCTTTCGAAGGTGCGGGCGCCGGCCCGGTCCTCAGCGGGACCGGGCCAGCGTCAGGTTCGGCTCCGCCGCGAGCCGCTGGCCGAGCTTGATGAGCTGGCGACCGGCGCGGTGGCGGAGCGAAGGACGGAGTCGTTGGCGAGCCTGGTAGGCCAGGCGCGCCCGGGCGGCTTCACGGATCTCGCGAGCGATCCAGTCGTTCGCGAGCCGCAGCCGCTCGTCGGCGTGCGCATGCATCTGTCGATTTCCTTTCAGTCGTTGTCGTCTGGCTCGGCGTCCTCCTCGACGTCCTCGTCGAGGGATCGGCCGGTGTAGGTCATGAACACGTTGTGGAGCGTCGGCTCCTGGCCGTGGCGCTCGGCGACGAGTCGCTTCAGGCCGTTCGGGCTGTCCTCGGCGACGACCCGGCCGTCGTTGAGGACGGAGATCCGGTCACACAGCCGGTCCGCCTCGTCGAGGTCGTGCGTCGTCAGGACGATCGATGCGTCGTGGGTCAGCCGGACCTCCTCGATGAACGCCTGGACCTCCAGCTTCGACCGCGGGTCGAGGCCGGTGGTCGGCTCGTCGAGGAGCAGGAGGGCCGGGCTGGTCAGCAGGGCTCGCGCGATGGCGACCTTCTGCTGCATGCCCCGGCTCATCTGCTCGACCGGGCGATCGACCCGCTTCTTCGCGATTCCCAGCCGTTCGAGGATCGCGTAGGCGTCCTCGCGAGCCGTCCCCGGGTCCAGGCCGTAGAGCCGGGCCGCGAAGAGCAGGTTCTCCATCGGGCTGAGCTTCTTGAAGAAGGCCGCATCCACGCTCACCCGGTTGATGAGCCGCTTGACGGTCATCTCGTCGCGAGCGATGTCGTGGCCGAAGACCTCGACTCGACCTTCGTCGAGTGTGAGGAGGCCGGACACGAGCCGGATGAGGGTCGACTTTCCGGAGCCGTTGGCCCCCAGGATCCCGAACACCCCGCCCCGCTCGAGGCGGAGGGAGACGTTGTCGATCGCGAGGACCGGCTTCTTCTTCCGCCCGACGGTGAAGCGCTTGGTGACCCCCTCGACGAGGAGGGCCGGCAGCGCCGCGTCGAGCGGCTGCGCCTCGGCCGGGACGGCCAGGCGGTCCGGAACGAACGTCTTCGGTTTTCGGAGCAGCGTGGCGGTCACTGGTGGGTCCTCGTCGGTGGTCCGGCCGATCCGGGCCACCCTGGTGGGGGTTGACTGACGTGGGTGAGGCGCGAGTGGGGCGCGAGTTGGGTCCGTGTCCAGAACGTGGAACGAGCCGCGGACCCTGCCTCCGGCGCTGCTGCGTCGGGTTGGGCTCGCGGCTCGGGTTCGATGCGCTCGGACGTCTCGAGAGCATCAAAAAAGCCGGGGGCCCGATCTGGCCCACGGCTCGTGGTTCGTGACTGGAGCGGCCTTGCCGCCCGGCACCTACCTCGAGAAGGGCACAGATCTCCCGCGATCAGCCGCGCCGCTAGGCGCGATCGTGGGCACGTAGAGGAGCGTGTGGCTCATCTGCTGCCGCCCTCCATTGAGGTGGTTGACTGGCACGGGACCCGTGCCGGACGCGGAGTCTAGCGTCCTCGCCCGGGCCATGTCAAACGGATTGGCGGAGGTCCGGCGCGGCGCGCCCGCGCCCCCTTCCGGGAGCCTCCGCCCGGACGGGCCCGATGCGGCTCGGGCATGAATCGAGGCTCAGCGAGCGTGGCCGCGCGGCGACTCCGTCGCGACGAGGGGGCGGGAAACGTGGTCGCGAGCGGATTGATGCTGCAGCCGCATATCGCCGGTCTGAGGCCCGAGGAGGAGCGGCCTGGGGTGGCGGCGCGGCCCTACCTGATGGGCGCCAACCCCGGCTCCGCGCCGGCTGCAACCGGCTCGCCGGCCCGGGACCAGTCGCTGTACGAGCCGGGGTAGAGGATCGGCGCCGGGAGCCCGGCGATCCGCAGTGCCAGGGCGTTGTGGCAGGCCGAGACGCCGCTGCCGCAGGACGTCACCGTGGCGTCCGGGACCCCGCAGCCAAGGCCCGCGAACCGCGCTCGGAGCTCGGCGGGCGCCAGGAACATCCCGTCCGGGCCCAGGTTCCCGCCGGTCGGGGCGGACACGGCCGTCGGGATGTGGCCGGGAACCGGATCGATCGGCTCGAGCTCGCCCCGGAACCGCTCGCCGGCCCGGGCGTCGAGGAGGGTCACGCCGCCCAGGCGGCGCTTCAGGGTGGCGCGATCAATGACCCGTCGCCAGGACGGAGCGAGATGCAGCGACGCCGCCGGGAGTTTCGGCACAGCCGTCGAGATCGGCCGCCAGGTCGTCGTCCAGGCCGGATAGCCGCCGTCGAGGACGAGCGCGCCACCCCGACCGTTGGCCCCGAAGCCAAGGTCGTCGAGCATCCACCACAGCCGCGCGGCCACCCAGCCGCCGACATCGTCGTAGGCGACGACCGTGTCGCGGTCGCCGATGCCGCGGGCCGCCATCGTCGCGGCGAAGGCCGCCGGGTCGGGCAGGGGATGCCGACCTGGCCCCTCTGGCGCGACCAGCTCCGAGTCGAGATCCACGTGGATCGCCCCCGGGATGTGGCCGGCGTCGTAGGCTCCCCGGCCGCTGCCGGCCGGCCCGCCCAGGTACCAGCGAACGTCGACGACCCGGAGGTCGGGCCGTCCCGCCGCGACCCAGCCGGCGAGCGTCTCCACGGAGACGATCGGCCCGATCACGAGGCCGGCTGACCGGCGGCGAAGTCGGTCGGGATCCCGTGCTTCCAGCGGCGCTGGAGCATGACGCACTGGTCGTCCGGGACCGCCACCGAGAGGTGGGTGTGGACGATCCGCCAACCCGGGTCGTCCCGGACGAGCACGGCGCTCATCCGCATCTCCGCCTTCGACCCGTCGGCGAAGAGCCAGGTCGGCTGGTCGGCGAACCAGCCGATGCCGCCGCGCTCGAAGGCGACCGGCGCCGGACCGACCAGGAGGCCCTCGCCTGCCGGGAGCGTCCCACTCCGAAGTGTCTCCTGGTCATCCACCCACTCCCCGGCGGAGCCGATGAACACGGTCTCCGGGTGACGCGAGATGAGGTCGTTGGCCGCCTCGGCCTCGCCGGCCAGGACCCGCCGATAGAACTCCAGCATCGTGGCCTTGATCTCGGGTGATGGCGTCATGGACATCCTCGTCCTCCTCGGGGCGCTGGCCGGCCCGGCCGCGGATGGGTGCGAGGGTACGCCAGTCGGGCCCTCTCGAACGCTCTGCTATCCTTCCCCGCGGCACGGCTCCCGCAGCCGCTGCCCGCGATCGCCAGCCGATCGCATCGCTCCGGCGTAGCTCAGTCGGTAGAGCGGGTGACTGTTAATCACTTGGTCGTAGGTTCGAGTCCTACCGCCGGAGCCACTCGTATACGGATTCCGACCGATTAACACCCTCGTCGGTCGCGGCCCTCCAGACGGCAACAGCCTTCTCGTCGCGACTACCCGCGTCAACCCGGTCGAAGAGGTCTCTGACCCACGCCACCCGGGTCGCCAACGGCGTGGTCGAGGATCCCGTTCATGTCGTTGATCGTCTGCTTGACGACCTTCGTCGTGATTCGGAGTGGCTGCTCTGGCTGGTCAATGCGACATCGCGGCAGACGGACCGTGGCCGATGGCGCGTACGAATCCGGCCTGATCGAGCTGCGCCGACGGTCGATGGTGGCGTCCGCATCCGCGGCGCGTGGCTCGGACATTAGCAGCCCCTGACAGACAGCGGTCGAGGGCGTGATCGTCGGCCTCGTGTACCGCGCCGCGCAGGCTGCGGCGGTCATCTCGCAGGAGTGCGACTTCTGCGGCGACTGGGACTTCGGCCTGGCGGTCACGGACCTCCGCGGCGGGATCTCGAGCGAGGCCCTCCACGACCTCCGGTTCGGCATCGTCGCCGGTCCCTACCCCGACGACGGCTACCTGGCGTCAACGCGCGCGACCGCGGGGGAGGTTGCATCCGCGCCGCTCGACATCGCCACACGACTGACCCATCGGCTGGACCGAGTCCTCAACGATCGCCGTTTCGTGTTCGGAAAGCGGGGTAAGCCTCGGGCCGCGAGCTCGATCAGGACGCGCGCTTGCCGGCACGCTGGCCCGATCAAGCCTGCTGCCGGGACGCGTCCGTCTCGATTCGAACACCGTGGTCCTCACGACCGGCGACGCGCTCGCCTCACTGCCTCCCGGCTTCGGTCGCGGCTCATGACATCGCGGCAATGTCGACGGTGTCTCTGGGCCGGCGAGGTGCGTTCTACGATTTGATGGCATCGCTTGAATAACCGGCACAACGGTCAGCCACTCGCGCGATCGTCTGGGGCGGGGGAGTGCGAGTTCGGTGGAGGTTTCGCCTCGCGAATGCCGTACACGGCTGGCTCCCGCCCCCGCCAAGGAGCGTAGGACCAGTTCGCTAACAACGCCCCTCATCAGGCCCTCGCGCGCAGACGGACCAGGCACGGAGTTACGCTCGAGCGGCCCGTCGCCACGTGGCCGCCCTCAGGCGGTCTCCCGGGCCCCCTCGATGCCGTCCAGGATCACGTCGAGCCCGTACTCGAACTCGTCCCCGTAGTCGTAGCCGGGCTTTAGCGCATGCTCGGTGATGAACTCCACGAGGTTCGGGTACTCGTTCACCGGGTACGGCTGGAGCATGTTCCGGGCGGCGTCTGCGACCTCCGCTGAGGTCTCGAACGAGAGTGTCATCGTCGTCAGCGCAAATCCGTAGATGTAGCTGTCCAGGAGCGAGTAGGCGTGGGCGGCCATCTCGACGCTGAAGCCTGCCGCCCGGAGCCTGCCGATCACGGCATCGTGATGACGCAGGTTCGCGGGGCCGGGCCGTCGACGCGACTCCATCAAGCCGATCGCCCAGCGATGGCGCAACAAGGCGTCGCGGACCGCGATCGCGCGCCTGCGCATGGCGGTCTTCCAGTCGCCGCCACCCGATGGCACGCCGATCTCGCCGAAGACGACGTCGACCATTGCATCGATCAGGTCGTCTTTGTTGGCGACGTGGTTGTACAGGGCCATCGGAGCGACCTTGAGCTCCTCGGCGAGCGATCGCATGGTCAGCGCGTCGAGGCCGCCTTGATCCGCGCGATCGATGGCGGTGTCCAGGACCCGCTCCCTGCTCAGGCGACGTCGCGACGGGCCTTCCGATAGCGCGCCAGTTGCCATCTGTTCGCTCCTCTGCTTGGGTGCTGAACGGCTCTTCGCATCGGGCCGATTGGCACTTGCCCCTGGAGTGGCTCTTGACTGCGTACACCGTACTGACTACTATGTACAACGTACACGCTGGGACGTACGAAGTACAGATCATGGAAGGGGGGCAACCGATGAAGGCAATCATCCAAGACAGGTACGGTACGGCGGAGGTCCTGTCAGCGCGGGACATCGAGAAGCCCCCGATCGGGGACGGCGACGTCCTGGTTCGCGTCCAGGCTGCGTCCGTCCACCTCGGGGACTGGGTCCTGATGACCGGTTCGCCGTTCGTCATGCGTTTCGCGACCGGGCTGCGCAAGCCGAAGAACCCGGTTCCGGGAACGGATCTCGCGGGGACGGTCGAGGCGGTCGGCAAGGACGTGCAGGGCTTGCGGGCCGGCGACGCGGTGTTCGGCTGGTGCGCCGGCGCGTTCGCCGAGTACGCCGCGGCGCCCGCGGAGCAGTTCGTCAAGAAGCCTGCCGATCTCACCTTCGAGCGGGCGGCCGCGGTTGGCGTGTCCGCGTCCACGGCGCTCCAGCTCCTGCGCGACGACGGCAAGGTTCAGCCGGGGCAGAGGGTCCTGGTCAACGGCGCGTCGGGCGGCGTTGGGACGTTCGCGGTCCAGATCGCCAAGGCGCTCGGCGCCGAGGTGACCGGCGTCACGAGCACGAAGAACGTCGAGCTGGTCCGCTCGATCGGGGCCGACCACGTCATCGACTACACGCAGCAGGACTTCACCAAGGGCCCCGAGCGCTTCGATCTCATCCTCGACAACGTGGGCAACCACTCGATGGCGGCAACGAGACGAGCCCTCACCCCCAACGGGACGCTGCTCTCCAACGGCGGAGGACACGAGGGCGGCAAGCTGGCCCGGGTGATCCGGGCCACGATCGTCTCGATGTTCGTGCGTCAGCAGGGCAAGCCCTCGATCAAGACCCAGAACCGAGCCGACCTGGTTGCCCTCAAGGAGCTCGTCGAGGCGGGGAAGGTCACGCCGGTGATCGACCGCACCTACGCACTTGCCGAGACCCCCAAGGCGATCGCCCGGGTGGCAAGCGGACACGTGCGAGGGACGGTCGTGGTCAGCGTGTCGCAGGCAGCCGATGCCTCGGCGTCGAGAAGCGCGGTCAACAGCGCGCCGGCAGCCCTGCCGACCCTGGCCTGACGTCAAAGACAGCTACCGAAGGGGGGATGCGGCCGCGTCGCGATTGACCGCGCGGCGTTGCTCCTACCCTAGAGCGTGGCCTTCACCGCCCCCGGAACATCCAGGCAGCCGTTCTGAAATGACCGGGTTCCTGTGACCGGCATGAACGACCGGATCAACCGGTCGAGCCACGAATCCATCACCCACGTTGAAGGGGGACGACCAATGTCCAAGGCAACAGTCACAAGACTCTTCATCGGCGCCGGAGTCGCCATCATCGCCGGCGCAATCCTGGCCGTCGCGGCGGTGTGGATCGCGATCGCGAACGGTGTCTTCGTCATGAACGGTTCCGACATCGTCGGACTGCATGGCGGCGCGGCGGCCTGGTCCCTGCTCGGGCTCGGAATCGCGGGCGCGCTCGCGATCATGGGTGGCCTGATCGCCGGCCTCGTGTCCTGGATCGGCGCCCTGCTGAACACCTGGCAGCTCGAGAGCAAGGCGTGGTTCATCGGCCTGTTGCTACTGGGAATCTTCAACTTCGGCTTCTTCGCCATGGTCGCATTCATCCTGGCTGGGCCGGATGGCCAGACCTTGGCAGCGATCCGACGGGCCCAGGTCGCCGCGCAGCCGACCTCGGCGTGAACCGCGAATCGTCAGCGGTGGGTGCTGCCACGCGGCTGCGCCTACTGACGGTCGAGGCCGTCGGCAAGGATGTCGAGCGACCTCGACCCGCCGACCAGGTCTTCGGGTGATGCGAGGACGCATTTGCCGAGTACGCCTCGGCGAGCGAGGGGCAGTCCCTGCTGGAGGCGGCTGGCGGGTCGCTGCGGACTCGGGGTGGCATCTGGGCATCGATCCAGGCACGGGTACTTGGAAGGAATAGCGATCAATGACATCCAGCCGACAGTCGGGCAACACATCTCAGCGCAGGGTGGCGTTGGCTGGGGGGTTGGGCCTTCTGCTCATTGCCCTGCTATCGCCGTTCGCGTTCTACGGCGTGATCCAGACGATGATCGTGCCGGCAGACGCGGTGGCAACGGTCACCAACCTGCTGGCGTCTGAAGGTCTCTATCGAGCCGCGATTGCGGCCCTCCTCGTCGTCGTGATGCTCGACGTGATCGTCGCTTGGGCGCTGTACGTTCTCATGCGACCTGTGAACGAGGCTCTGGCGCAATTGGTCGCGTGGCTCCGAGTCGTGTACGCGGGCGTCTTCGCAATTGCGATCGCGAGCCTCGTCAACGCCTTGCACCTGGTTACCGGTCCTGTTGACGCGGCGACCCAGTCGTCGGTACAGCTCGCCATTCAGGCGGCCGCCTCCATCGACTCCTTTACCAACGTCTGGGATGTCGGCCTGGCGATTTTCGGCCTTCATCTTGCCGGGCTTGGGATCCTGCTGTTCAAGTTCGCCTACGCCCCCCGGCTTCTCGGAGTCCTGGTCAGCCTCGCAGGCGTTGGGTACCTCAGCGATTCCTTTGGGAAGATCCTTGTGCCCGACTACGCGCTGACGATCAGCATCGTGACGTTCGTCGGCGAGGCGCTGCTGATGCTGTGGCTGCTCTGGCGCGCGTTCAAGGGGTTCCCCGCGAATCTCGAGAGCATCACCGCACTCGATGAGAAAGCCGGTTCGCCCAAGGTCGAACCAGCGCCGATCGCTGTCTGATGAGGATCCTACGGGAGCTCTCGAGGCGAAAGCTTCGAACCTCGCTCACGATCATTGGGATCGCCATCGGTATCTGGACCCTTGTCGTCTTCAGCTCGATGGCCAACAAGATCAACACGATCGTCGATGGCGGCAGCGAGTTCTATGTTGGCAAGATCATCGTCAGCGACGCCTCGAAGGTCGGAATCGGCCTCGATGTGGTTCCCATCGATCTCGCTGTCGCGGATCAGATCCGCGGGATGCCCGGGGTTGCTGCCGTCGACCCCCAGATCCGGCTTCCGTTCGAGGAGGTCACCAGCGCTGCCTTCGGTACGCCGAACATCATCACTGGCGCGGTCGGCGGTGCCGACAAGGGCATGGACCAGTTCACCCTTCAGCCCGCGCAGGGCCGCTTGCTGACGCGGGAGGACGAGGGGTCCCGTGTCACTGTCCTCGGTTCGGATCTGGCACACAAGACGGGCGTCGCCATCGGCGACACGATCCAGATGCGGGGCGTGTCATTCGAAGTCGTTGGCATCCTCCAGCCCACCCTGATCTCGCCTGATACGACGGCGATGGTGCCGCTCGCGGCGGCCCAGCAACTGTTCATCGAGACCCTGCCGCCATTGCTGAGGGGGGCGCTCGACCCGAGTCAGGTGGCCTCGCAGATCATCGTCTACCCGGCGGCTGGGGTCGATGAGGCGGCGCTCGCCGCCCAGATCGAGGGAGCCACCGACAACGTGTCGACCCTGACCGCCGCCGACTTTGATCAGCAGGTCGGAAGCACCACCACGATCTTCAACGCGATCATCATCGGCGTCGCCGTCATCAGCCTCATCGTCGGTGGTCTGTCGGTCATCAACACGATGGCCATGAGTGTTGCCGAACGAACCCGTGAGATCGGGATTAAGCGGGCAATCGGCGGCCCGCGCGGCCGGATCATCCGCGAGCTGGTCGCAGAGGCGGGGATCATCGGCCTGATCGGCGGCCTGTTCGGGCTCGCGCTCGGCGCCATCGTCGTCCTGCTGGCCAACGAGATCGGACGCTCGAGCGGCACCGTCCTCTTTGACCTGACCCCGCAGACCGCGCTCTTCGCCCTCGCCTTCAGCACGATCCTCGGCATGGTCGCAGGCGTCATCCCAGCCTGGAGTGCCGCCCGGCTCGACCCCGTGACGGCCCTGCGCTACGAATGAAGGAGCGACCGATGACGCTGATCGCGGGAACCAACCTGCGCAAGACCTACCGCCTTTCACGGCGGACCAGCATCGACGCGCTGCGCGGTGTCGACGTGGCCATCGCGGCGGGCGAGATGGTCGCGATCATGGGCCCCTCCGGCTCCGGCAAGAGCACCCTGATGCACATCCTTGGGCTACTCCACGCGCCTGATCGGGATGGGGGGCCTGCGCCCGGCCTTCTGATCGACGACACCGACACGACGAGCCTCTCGGATCGAGACCGGACCCGGATCCGTGCCCGGTCGATGGGCTTCGTGTTCCAGTCCTTCAACCTTGTGCCGACGCTCACAGCGCAGGAGAACGTGGCGCTGGCCGCGGAGTACGCCGGGACGCCCGGTCCGAGAGCCAAGGCGGCCGCTCGCGAGGTGCTCGCATCCGTGGGGATGACCGATCGGGCGGCGCATCGGCCAATGGAGCTGTCGGGCGGCGAGCAGCAGCGGGTCGCCATCGCTCGCGCGCTCGTAAACGAGCCGATGCTCATCCTGGGCGATGAGCCAACGGGCAACCTCGACTCAGCACGTGCGGAGGAGGTCCTTGCCCTCCTTCGCCGGTTCAACCGCGAACGCGGTCAAACCATCGTGCTCGTGACGCACGACGCGGATGTCGGCGCCACCTGCGACCGGATTATCCGCATGCGCGACGGGCTCATCGTCGCGGACGAGATCGTCGCACCCGCCGTCGAGGCGGCCGCGTAGGCGGCGCCAAGTGCCCACAACGATCAAGCACTACATGACGGGTGCCGCCATGGGCGTTCCGTTTCCCGGCCAAGCGGCATCTCGGCCGCATGGGCCGCGCAAACGCATAGGCGGGTCCGTGCGGGCTCAGCACACCATTGACCCCGCAACGTCGATGGCGGGCAAGACCGTCCTGATCACCGGTGGCACCAGCGGCATCGGCCGGGCCACCGCGATCGGCCTCGCCGAGCTGGGCGCCCGGGTGGCCGTCACTGGCCGGGATGTCGGACGTGCGGAGGCTGCTGCCGCCGAGATCCGTCTCGCGACGGGCAACCCGGCCATCCAGGCGTTCGGGGCCGACCTGTCGTCCCAGGCTGACGTGCGCCGCCTCGCCGCCGAGATCCTCGACGGGTACCCGCGCCTGGATGTGCTGATCAACAACGTCGGGGGCTTCTGGGCCACCCGCCACGTTACCGCCGACGGCCTGGAGCGCACCTTCGCGGTGAACCACCTCGCCGCGTTCCTGCTCACCGAGCTCCTGCTGGATCGATTGAAGGCCAGCGCCCCGGCGCGCGTGGTCACGGTCTCGTCGGGGGCCCAGTCCTTGGGCAGCATCGACTTCGACGACCTGCAGGGCGAGCGGAAGTACTCCGGGCAGACGGCATACAACCAGTCGAAGCTCGCCAGCGTGATGTTCACCTACGAGCTGGCCCGCCGCCTGGTAGGCAGCGGCGTGACGGCCACCGCGCTGCACCCGGGCGTGGTCAGCACCAGCTTCGGGGCCGAGGATCCATCGCGGATCTTCAAGCTCATCGTGCCCTTCTACCGACCCTTCATGAAGACACCGCAGCAGGGCGCGGCGACGTCGATCTATCTGGCGTCTTCACCGGAGGTCAGCGGCGTGACCGGGCAGTACTTCGCCGGGCGCAAACCCAAACCGTCCAACAAGGCCTCGTATGACCTCGCCGCAGCGACTCGTCTGTGGCAGGTCAGCGCCGGCCTGGTCGGCCTCGCGGCCTCCTAGCGCCAACAGCTCGCATCGAGCCCAATGAACCGGACACGAGCGCAACCAAGCCAACCAACTCCAAGATCCCAAAGGAGATCCACACGATGATCACGAAACGTTTCCGATCCGCCGTCCGCCTGTCGATCGCCACGATGGCCATCGCCGGGCTCGCGGTCAGCGTCCTCTCCGCCCCGGCGGCCGTCGCCGCAGGGCTGCGCAACTGCGTCGAGATCACGGGCCCCCAGTCTGGCCGCGCCGGATGCTACGAACTCGTCTGGGCCAACGGTTCCCAGTACCGGATGACGTTCTCCAACACGAGCTTCCAGGGCGCGACACCGCAGCCACTCGACGCGTTCTACGTCGTCGCGCCGCAGAGCGACGCGCCGCAGGGCTCTCCGCCCAACACCTTCCCGCACGACCACGTCGTCCGTGACGTCCCCGCCCAGAACCACGGCAGCTACACGGTCCAGCTGCAGGGCTTCTTCGTCCTGTGCAGTGGCCAGGGGATCGTCAGCGGCGCCTGCGTGCCGACGTGGACATCCGTCGGCGGCCCGGATCCGCTCCCGTTCGCGACGACGGTCAACGGCCAGTCGTTGACATCGACCGACGCGATCGAGTCAGCCGCGGACGCGGGGCTCGTCGCCCTGATCAACCTCGGCCCCAATGCCGTGATCGTCGGCACGATCAGCGGCAACTGATGAGGGAGGCAACGCAAATGCTGAAGGTCTCAAGGGACAGCGCATCACAACGCCAGGATGCCGGCCCGGTGGTGGATCTGCGCGACGACCTCGACGGCTACACCGCCAGTTTCACGTCGCTCCACGTGGACATCGACGCGACGCCCTTCATGAAGGGGCTTCCCGACGACCGCTGCCAGTGCCCCCACTGGGGCTACGTCTTCAAGGGCCAGATGACCGCGCGGTACGCCGACCGTGATGAGGTGTACGTGGCCGGCGAGGCCTTCTACATCCCGCCCGGCCACGTCCCGGTGGCGAACGAGCCCGGCACCGAGTTCGTGTGGTTCAGCCCCACCGAGGAGTTGCGCGCGGCCGAGGCGGTCATGGTCAAGAACATGCAGGCGATGCAGGTTGGCTCAGCGACCTAGTCATCAGCCAACGAAAGGCACGGATATGGCAAACACCACGCGACACGCCGCCACGAAAGGAGTCCCGATGGACTCCATGCGGAAGACCGCGCTCGTCGCCGGCGTTCTCTACCTGATCACCTTCCTCGCGGTCGCGACGCTGTTCGTGTACGGCCCGGTCCTGAAGGACTCGGCCTACATCCTGAGCTCCGGAAGCGATACCGGCGTGCGCTGGGGAGCCCTCGTCGAGGTGATCGTCGCCCTGGCCGGCGTCGGCTGCGCGATCACGCTGTTCCCAGTGGTCAAGCGGCAGAACGAAGTCTTCGCGCTTGGGTATGTGACCACTCGCGTCGTTGAAGCGGGAATGATCTTCGTCGGCGTCGTCAGCCTCCTGTCGCTCGTGACCCTGCGCCAGGATCTGGGCGCGGGCGGAGCCGATACCGCGGCGGTCAGCACGGCCGGCGCCTCGCTCGTCGCGACCTACAACGCGGCGTTCCTGCTCGGACAGACCCTCATGCCCGCGATGAATGCCCTCCTGCTCGGCTACCTCATGTACCGGTCGGGCCTCGTGCCGAGACTCATCCCCGCGATCGGACTCGTCGGCGGCTTCTTGATGACGTCGTCCGTGATCGGCCAGATCCTCGGCATCAACGAGCAGGTCTCGGTGTGGTCGGCGATCGCACTGCTCCCGATCTTCGCGTGGGAGCTGTCGCTCGGCCTCTACATGGCTATCAAGGGCTTCCGGCTCTCCGCTCCACTCATGGTCGCGGCAGCTGGGCGATCGCTGGTCGAAGGCGCCGCTCCGATGGGCGTGCCCGCACGATCAGTCGTCGCGACGCCGGCAGGTGTGGCATGACCGCCGGGCAGGAGGGGACGGCGAAGATCCCTCCCCGCGCGTTCGTTCGTACCGCCTGGGTGCTGCACCGCGCCCTTCTTCGGATCAGCGGTGGGCGGATCGGCCTCCGGCCACCCGGCAAGGCGTTTGGGATGCTGCGCCTCACCACGATCGGACGGCGCTCGGGCCAGCCCCGGGTTGCGATCGTCGGCTACTATGAGGACGGCCCGAACCTGGTCACGCTCGCCATGAACGGTTGGGCCGAGGCCGAGCCCGCCTGGTGGCTCAACCTCCAGGCGGAGCCCGACACGACAGTCGAGCTGAAGGATGGTCTCCGGGCCGTTCGCGGTCGCGCCGCGGAAGGCGAGGAGCGTGACCGGCTCTGGGCGCGGTGGGGCGAGTTCAGCCCCGACTACGACGCCTGGGCCGCGATGCGCTCCGGGCCGACCGCGGTCGTGGTGCTCGAGCCTCGCGCGGCTGCGGCCGTCACCGCATGACCATCCCGAACGCCCGGCGGACGCCGACGCGGCGTCTCTTCCTCGTCGTCGCCGTGTCGCTGATCGTC
This sequence comes from Chloroflexota bacterium, assembly GCA_004297395.1. Classification (GTDB taxonomy): domain Bacteria; phylum Chloroflexota; class Limnocylindria; order Limnocylindrales; family CSP1-4; genus UBA5189. Next base: position 24,459 of record SCUO01000102.1, read on the forward strand.
GGCTTCCTCCTCCCGATCGTCCTCGCCCTGTGGCCCGCCGCCGGAGGCGGCGAGAGCCGCATGACCGGCGCGGCCCTCCTTGGATGGGGCATCGGCTGGGCGCTCCTCGCGGCGCTTTCGGTCCGTTTCACGGACCAGCCCCAGCGATGGGCACTCGTGCCCGCTGGCGCCCTCGGCGTGACCGGGATCGCGCTCGTCACATTCGCTCCGGGGCCTAGCGTCATGGACCTCCTCGCGTGGGTCTGGCCCGTGCCGGTGCTCGTGCTGGCAGTCTGGCTGATCCTGCGCGTGCGGCGCGAAGTCCCGGGCCGGTCTCGGTGGCTTCTCTACCCGGTCGTCGGCGTCCTCGCCCTGCTCGCGGTCGGCGGCGCGGTCGAGACGGTCGCGGAGGCGACCGACGGTAGCCGGTCAGCGAGCGGCAGCCAGCTCGTCGATGTCGGCGGACACAAGCTGTTCATCGCGTGCAGCGGCACGGGTAGCCCGACCGTCGTCCTCGAGGGTGGCTTGGGCCAGGGTTCGGACTACTTCGCGCTCATCGCCCCGGCGGTCGCAACGACCACGCGGGTGTGTGCCTACGATCGGGCCGGCCACGGCCGGAGCGAAGCCGCAACTGGCCCCCAGGACGGTCCGGCCATCGCCCGCGACCTCCATGCGCTGCTCGTGGCATCGGGCAACCACGGTCCCTACATTCTCGCGGGCCACTCCGCTGGCGGGGCATATGTGCCCTTCTTCGCGGCCGCGTACCCCACCGAGGTTGCGGGTGTCGTGCTGCTCGACGCCATGTCGCCGCACGCGACGGCCGTCCGGTCGGCCGGCCAGTCCTCTGAGAACCCGATGAGCACGCTCGCCGGGGCATTGCCCGGCCTCGCACGCGTCGGCGTCGCCCGACTTCTGGCTTCGGTCGCGTCGAACGACCTGCCGGCTGACGTCAGTGCGCGCCGGCGCGCCTTCGAAGCTACCCCGCGGGCGGCCTCGAGCTTCGGTGAGGAGTTCTTGCAGCTCGACGGCATCCTCGATGCGGCGGGTGCACTCCCGAACCTGGGCGACCGACCGCTCGTCGTCGTGACGGCCATGGCGGGCGCCAGCAACGGCTGGCCGGACCAGCAGGACCGCCTGGCCACACTCTCCACGAACGTGTCGCACCGGGTCTTCGAGGACATTACCCACGACGGGCTGATCGAAACCGTGACCGGCGCCAGGGCAGCGAGCGACGCCATCGTCGCCGCCGTGATGTCGGTCCGGGCGGGAACGAAGCTTGACGGCTCAACAGCGAGCCAGTGAGCGCCCGGCTCGGGATGCTGATGGCCTTCCCGGCCCGCAATTCGGGGGAGCGAGACCTCGCGGTGGGCGGCGCCGGCGGTGAAGCCTCAGGTCCTCGATCCGGCCGTGGCCGGCGTCCGAGCCAGCTGGACGATCGGCTCGATGACCTCGGCGAGCGGCGTTCCGCCGGCCTCGACGAGGTCGTAGCGGACCCTCGTCATCGGCTTGGTCAGGGTCAGCACCCGGGTCAGGTCGATCGGCGTGGCGCACAGCACCAGGTCCGCGTCGACGGCGTTGAGGGTCGCCTCGAGCTCGCGAATCTGGGCCCCGCCGTAGCCCATCGCCGGGACGAGCGGCTCCAGGGCCGGATAGCGATCCAGGACGTCGGCGATCGAGCCCACGGCCGCCGGCCGCGGGTCGACCAGCGCCGCTGCCCCGAACCGGCGAGCCGCGACGACCCCGGCCCCGAACGTCATCCCGCCGTGGGTGAGCGTCGGGCCGTCCTCGACGACGACGACCCGCCGGCCGGCGATCGGCGGCCCGACGAGGGTCAGATCGGAGCGCGCGGTGAGGATGTCGGCCGCGGGATTCAGATCGTGGATCGAGGCCCGAACGGCCTCGACCGCGGCCGGATCGGCCGTATCGATCTTGTTGATGATCACGACGTCGGCCAGGCGGACAGCGGTCTCGCCCGGGTGGAAGCGGCGCTCGTCGCCGGCTCGGAGGGGATCGGCGACGACGATCGAGAGATCGGGCCGGTAGAAGGCGTAGTCGTTGTTGCCGCCGTCCCAGAGGATGACGTCGGCCTCGGTCTCGGCCTGGCGCAGGATCGCCTCGTAGTCGACGCCGGCGTAGACGACGCGCCCGGCGTCGAGGTGCGGCTCGTATTCCTCGCGCTCCTCGATCGTCGTTTCGTAGCGGTCGAGGTCGGCGTGGGTCGTGTAGCGCTGGACGGCCTGGGCCGCGAGGTCGCCGTACGGCATCGGGTGCCGGATCACCACGGGCTTCAGGCCGCGCTCGGCGAAGAGCCCTGCCAGGTACCGCGTCGTCTGGCTCTTGCCGGAGCCCGTCCGAACGGCACACACGGACACAACCGGGCGGCTGCTGGCGAGCATCGTGCGGCGGGGACCCAGGAGCTCGAAGTCGGCGCCAGCGGCGAGCACGCGCGATGCCTCGTGCATGACCGTCTCGTGGCTCACGTCGCTGTAGGCGAAGACGACACCGTCGACCCAGCGATCGCGAACGATGGCCTCGAGCTCGGTCGCCGGCAGGATCGGGATGCCCTCGGGATAGAGCGGCCCGGCGAGCGCAGCCGGGTAGCGGCGATTGGCGATCCCGGGGATCTGGGTTGCGGTGAAGGCCACGACCTCGACGTCCGGATCGGTCCGGTACGCGACGTTGAAGTTGTGGAAGTCGCGCCCCGCGGCGCCCATGATCACGACCCGCTTGCGGTTCATCTCGCCTCCGTCACGACGCCGTGGGCGTGCGCTATTGTCCTGGAGCACCTGATCACGACCCGCGCATGGGTGGCCCGGGCGGTCGAGTCCCGGCCCTGACCGCGCTCAGAAGGGCAGGGCGCCAGCCGGGTCGGTCGTGATCGTGAAGTCCGTGCCTGGAACGAGGTTCCAGCCGAAGAACAGGCTGGCGCCTGCGACGAGAGCGGCGCCGACGATGACGGCCAACAGGACCATCGAAAGCTTGCGCCTGAGCTCGGCGCGTTCTGCGAAGCTGCGTTCGAGTGCCATGGCGGCCTCCCACCTTCAGGACGCCAAAGAAACCCAGGGCTCCGACGACGAGTCGGCACACGCCGACGGCCAGAACGCGGCCTGATCCCGGCATCCAGTGTCCGCACCGCGACCGAACACCAGACAGTGCCGGAGGACCGGGTTTCGGGGTTGGATCGGCCCGGTTGTGGCCCGGGCCCGAGTTCGTCCGGATCTCTCATGTGGCTCTCAGGCGGAGGGTGTCCCATGCTCGCGACGGACTACCATCGCCGCGCCGGCCGTCCGCCTGCACGGACCAGCACTGGGAGCCAGGACCGCCATGCACCTGCTCGTCATCGAGGACGACGAACGACTCGGCCGGGTCCTCAAGCGACTCCTCGAGGAGGACCGTCACGTCGTCGACGTCGCCGTCGACGGCGAGACCGGCCTTGACCTTGCCGAGGCCGACGGCATCGATGCCGTCATCCTCGACATCGGGCTCCCGGACATGTCGGGGATCGAGGTCGCCAGGCGCCTCCGGAAGCGGGGCAGCCAGACGGCCATCCTGATGCTGACCGCCCGCGACACGGTGACCGACCGGGTCACCGGCCTGGACGCCGGCGCCGACGACTACCTGGTCAAGCCGTTCGCGTTCGAGGAGCTCTCGGCTCGCCTCCGGGCACTCGGGCGGCGGGCCGAACCCGGACCGCGCCGCGGCGAGCCGCGCCTCGAGGCCGGGCCGATCGCCCTCGACGAATCCGCCCGGCGGGTCACCGTGCGAGGCCGGACGGTCGACCTGAGCCCGCGCGAGTTCTCGCTCCTCGAGTGCTTCCTTCGCCATCCCGGCCAGACCCTGACGCGCGATCAGCTGCTCGACCAGGCCTGGCCGTACAGCGCCGTGGTCACGCCCAACGCGGTCGATGCCTACGTCCACTATCTCCGGACCAAGCTCGGCGACGCCGGCTCGCGGGTCGAGACAGTCCGGGGTGTCGGCTATCGCCTGAGCGATGCCTGACGGGGCCCTTCCCGCCGATCCCGCGGCTTCCGACGGCGCCGAGGCGGAGGCCCTCGCTGCCGATGGCCGGATGGTCCGCGCGGTCGGGCGCAGGCTCGTCGCATGGGCGGCCGGGACGACCTTCCTGGTGCTCGTCGTCCTCGCGGTGGCGCTCTACCTGAGTGTCTCGAGCACGCTCGAGGCGAGCGGGATCGAGCAGCTGAACGCCCGGGTCGGCGCGATCCGCCAGGCGGTCGAGGCGCCGGGACCGGGTCGCCCGCGCCCACGCCCTGGCCAGGACGACCTGCCGACCGGCTTCATCTTCGGGACCGGGACCTTCGCGATCATCCTCCAGGCCGATGGCACGGTTCTCGCGCCGCGCACGGCGGACCTGATCGAGGGCATGCCGAATGCGGCCTCGCTGGCGGCGGCGGTCGCCGGCGGCCGGGACGTCCGGACCGCGGTGGCCGCGGACACGGCCGTTCGCCTCGTGACCGAGCCGCTCGAGAGCGAGGTCGGGCGGGTCTACGTCCAGGTCTACCAGAGCCGGACCGCCGAGCAGGCGACCCTGCAGGGCCTGCTCGCCGTCCTCCTTGCCGGCGGCGTGGTCGTCGTCCTCGTCGCGATCGGGTTCGGGTTCGTCTACTCTCGGCGGGCGCTCGTCCCGATCCGCGAGTCGCTTGCGGCACAGCGAGGAGCGCTCCGCCGCCAGCGGGAGTTCGCGGCCGATGCCAGCCACGAGCTGCGGACGCCGCTGACGGTGATCCGGGCCTCTGTGGAGCACCTCCGGCGGCATCGTGACGAGCCGGTCGCGGCGGTCGGCGAGGCGCTCGACGACATCGGGGCCGAGGTGGATCACCTGACCCGGCTGGTCGAGGAGCTCCTCCTCCTGGCCAGATCCGATTCCGGGGCGGTCTCCCTGGAGCGCCTGCCGATCGACCTTGGCGACGTGGCGGCCGATGCGGCCGGGTCACTCGCCGGGCCGGCCCGGGAGCATGGGGTCCGGGTCGAGGTGGACCCGGAGCCGGCGATCGTGACCGGCGACGCGGCGCGGCTGCGACAGCTCGTCATGATCCTCGTCGACAACGCCATCGGCCACAGCCCCCGCGAGGGCGCCGTCCGGGTGGCCGTCCGCCGTGAGGGCGCAAGCGCGGTGCTCACCGTCGAGGACCAGGGCGGCGGGCTCCGGCCCGAGGACCTGCCCCGGCTCTTCGAGCGGTTCTGGCGGGGCGCCGGCGCCCCGCCGGGCGGCGCCGGGCTGGGCCTGGCCATCGCGGCCTGGATCGTGGAGGCCCATGCCGGGCGCATCGAGGCCGCGAATCGCGAGACGGGCGGCGCCCGCTTCACGGTCCGGATCCCGATCGCGGCGCCGGCCCCGGCCTGACCCGCGACCGGCGGCCACCCGGGGGCGCGAGAGGGGGTCAGTCGAGGTCGATCCCGTCGTTCCAGCGGCTGATCACGGGTGTCTCCCGCTCCCAGCCGAGGATCGAGATCGTGGCCGTGGCCAGGGCGAGCCTCGCCCCGGCCGAGGGCGGGAGGCCCACCCAGCGAGCCGCCAGGATCCGGCCGACGTGGCCGTGGGCAAAGACCAGGGTGTCGCCATCGAGCTCGCGTGCCCGGGCGATGATCCGGTCGGCCCGGGCGGCGACGGCCTCGATCGCCTCGCCGCCCCGGACGCCGTTGCGCCAGATCGTCCAGCCCGGGCGCTCCTCGCGGATCTCGAGCGATGTCCGACCCTCGTCGTCGCCGTAGTCCCACTCGCGAAGATCCGGGTCGAGGGTCACGCGGCCATCGAAGCCGGCCAGCCGGGCGGTCTCGGCCGCCCGGACCAGGGGGCTGGACAGGACCGCGTGGAACTCACTCCCGGCGAGCCGCGACGCCAGCGCCGTGGCCTGGGCCCGGCCCGCGGTCGTGAGGGGGATGTCGGTGTGCCCGGTGTGGCGTCCGAGCCTGGCCCACTCCGTCTCGCCATGGCGGACGAGCCAGAGGCGGGGCGGGGGAGGGGTCGGCGGCACGGTCCCTCTCGGCATGGGGTCCGGTGCGGGGTCGGGCGGCGTGTCGAGCACCTCGGCAGTGTATGGCGGCGCCCGCGCTCGGCGGGTGGGGCGCACGGCTTTGCCGCGGCCGGGGACGGGCGGATCGTCGTCTTGGGCCGCTCGGCTCTCGCCACGGCCCGAGCGCATGACCCAGACTGAGACGTCGTCCCCGATAGGAGGGGAACCGTGAGCCTGGTTGCGCCCGGTCTGTCCGCTGCCGGCACCGGGGAGTGGCGCTCGTCGCTGCGATCCGACCCGTCGCCGTGGCTGCTCGGTCCGTCGACCCCGGCGGTTCGCCACCTCGCGCTGCGCGACCTGCTCGACCGCCCGGGCGACGATCCCGAGGTCGTTGAGGCGCGTCGGGCGGCGATGCGCGCCGACCCGATCGCGGCGATCCTGGCGGCCCAGCACCCGGACGGGTACTGGGAGAAGCCCGGGGCCGGCTACGCCACGAAGTATCGGGGCACGGTCTGGCAGCTCATCTTCCTCGACCAGCTGGGGGCCGACGCCGGCGACCCTCGGATCCGGCGAGCCTGCGACTACGTCCTGGACCACTCGATCGCCCCGACCGGTGGCTTCGGCGCCTCCGGCCAGCTCAACCGGGTGCCGCCACCATCGGCGGTGATCCACTGCCTCAACGGCAACCTCCTGCGGGCGGTCATCGGCTTCGGCTGGCTCGACGACCCCCGCGTCCAGGGCGCGATCGAGTGGGAGGCGCGAGCCATCACCGGCGAGGGCGTCGAGCGCTGGTACGCCTCGGGGACGAGCGGCGCGGGCTTCGCCTGCGCGGCGAACGAAGGGCTGGCGTGCGCCTGGGGCGCCGCGAAGGCAGTCCTTGGGCTGGCCCGGATCCCGATCGAACTGCGGTCGCCGCTGGTGCGACGGGCAATCGCGACCGGCGCCGAGTTCCTCCTGGGCCGCGACCCGCTCGTCGCCGACTACCCGATGGGCTGGGGCAACGTCCGGCCGAGCAGCTCGTGGTTCAAGCTCGGCTTCCCGTCGGCGTACGTCACGGACGTCCTCCAGGTCCTGGAGGCGCTGACCGAGCTCGGCCATGGCCGCGATCCGCGGCTTGCGGCGGCTCGCGACTGGCTCCTCGCGCAGGCGGACGATGACGGCCGCTGGCGCAACCGGTACGCCTACAACGGCAAGACCTGGGTCGACTTCGAGGTCCAGGGCGGGCCCAGCCGGTGGGTCACCCTTCGAGCCTGCCGGGTGCTCCGGCGGATGGTCTGAGCCGCCGCCTGGGCGTGGCCTCGCTCGTGCCGTCAGTCGGGCGGCGCTGTATCGAGCGGGCGCAGCAGCTCGACCCGGTTGCCGAATGGATCGCGCGTGTAGAACCGTTCGAAGCCATCGAGCGGCTCGTCGTCGACCACCTCGAAGCCACCGCCTGCCAATCGCCCGCGGAGCTCGTCGAGGTCGTCGACCAGGAGGGCGGGGTGGGCCTTGCGGGCTGGCGCAAACGGGGCCTCTACGCCGAGGTGGACCCGGAGCGTCCCGGCCTCGAACCAGCATCCGCCACGTCGCTCCAGGTTCGGCGGCTTGGCGACCCGCGGAATGCCGAGGATCCCCTCGTAGAAGGCCTGCGCCTCGGCCTCCCGGCCGGCCGGCATCGCGAGCTGGACGTGGTGGAGCGCCCGGATCATTGGGCCACCGTCTCGGGATCCACTCGCGGCAGCGACATGCCCCGAGTCTACGGGCGTGACGGAGCGCCAGGCTACTCGACGTACTGCAGCGGTGTGACCGCGAAGTCCTCGGGGAGGGTCACGCCGGTCGCGTGGTTCGGGCAATAGCCATTGGGCACCTTCACAAGGTACTGCTGGTGGTAGTCCTCGGCGAAGAAGAATGGCGGGGCGGGCGGGCCGACGATCTCGGTCGTGATCGAGCCATAGCCGGTCCTCGAGAGGGCCTCCTGGTACAGCGCCCTTGAGCGCTCGGCGACGGCTCGCTGGGCCTCGTTGCGAACGAAGATCGCGGACCGGTACTGGGTCCCGGAGTCGTTGCCCTGGCGCATCCCCTGGGTCGGATCGTGCTGCTCCCAGAAGACCTTCAGGAGCTGCTCGTATGTCACCGTCGACGGGTCGAACACGACTCGGACGGCCTCGGCGTGGCCGGTCTGCCCGGTGCAGACCTCCCGGTACGTCGGGTTCGGGGTGATGCCGCCCTGGTAGCCGACCGCGGTGACCCACACGCCGGGAAGCCCCCAGAACGCCTGCTCCTCGCCCCAGAAACAGCCCAGCGCAAACTCGGCGATCTCGGTGCCGTCGGGATATGGCCCGGCGATCGGGCGGCCGGAGACGGCGTGCGGCGCCGGATCGGGAAGGACCGGCTCGTCGCGGCCGGGCAGGGCGGATTCGGCGGTGGGCATGGCGGACGACTTGCCGAACAGGAACATGCGGGACGACTCCTCTCGTGATGGCGAGAGTCTAGTCGCCGCGTGTGACGGCTCCGTGTCACGGCCTGGCGAGCGCCCCTGGCGAGCGCGCCTGGTCGAGGTCGCGAGCGGGTGTCAGCCCTGCGTCGGTGGCGTCCCGCCGCGGCCCCTGCCGAGCGCACCGGCCAGGAGCAGCGCCCCGATCCCGATGAGGAAGATCGGCCCCAGGAGATCGCCATCGAGTGCCGGAACGTAGCGCTGGACCAGGAACCAGGCGCCCACGATGATGAGGATCGCCCCGAAGATGAGGACCCCGCGGCCGCCGTCCTCGGATCGAGCGGCTCGCCGCGCAGCCCGTCGCGCCGCTCTGGCGTCGACCCAGGCCTGGCCCGACGGTGCGGTGGGCGCCCCTGGTGCGAAGGGCGCCCCGCCGGCGGCAGCGGCGCTCGGTCCCCCCGATTCAGCCAACGCCGCCGCCTCGCCGGGCATCGGCGGTGCGCCGACGTAGATCGGCTCCTCCGGGACGACGATCGCCATCACGATGTACAGCAGGAACCCGATCCCGCCGGCGAAGACGAGCAGGGCGAAGACGATCCGGACGAGGGCCGGATCGACGTCGAGCCAATCGGCGACACCGCCGGCCACCCCGAACAGCATCCGGTCCTCGCGGGAGCGGTAGAGGCGCTCACGCATCGCACGAACCTCCGAAATCGAGTGAGAACGACCCGGCGTTGGCAGAGACGCTCAGGTTCAGGCCCCCGGAGCCGGTGAAGCCAGGCGTCTGCCAGTGCCCGTCGTCGATCTTGTCGAGGCCGGCGCCGTCGAAGTTGTTCGACGCGAGGGCGCCGCTCCAGCTGACGCGAACCGGCGTCCCGGTCGGGACGCAGACCTCGACCGAGCCGGCGTTCATGGTCATGCTCGCCGCCTCGACCCCGGCCGGCAGGTCGAAGGCAGCCGAACCGGCGTTCACGGTGACCCCGATGCTGGCGAGGGCCGCGACCTGGTCGAGCTCGAAGTCGATGGAGCCGGCATTGACCGTCAGGCTGAGGCGGTCCAGGTGGGCGCCGGCGAGATCGACATTGCCGTCGCCTGCGTTCAGGGTGATGCCCAGGTCGAGCGTCGGCTCGTTGGGAAGGGCCACCGTCCAGGTGGATGGATCCTCGAAGAAGCCTCGGAACTCGTCCCGATCCTGCGGCCGGATCTCGACCCTCCCGAAGGTGGCGTCGACCTCGGGCGGATTGCCGTCCGGGCTGCGGCCGGTGAGCGACCAGTCCGAGCCGTCCGTGGCCGACACCGTCAGCGTCCCGCAGTTGAACTCGATGTTGACCTGTCCGTCGGCCTCGATCGTCCCGGACCGGTTCCCGAAGGGCGTGCCGCCGGAGCTGCCGTCGCACGCACCGAAGGCCGGGAAGCCGCCGAATCCGCCGGTGATGAGACCGCCCACCATGACCCCCAGGACGACGACCGAGATCGCGCCGCCGAGGGGCTCGCCCGGGGTCCGGCGAAGGACGAGTCCCAGGCCCCAGCCGATCAGGAGGAGCGGCCACAGGCTCGGCCACTCGTCGACGAGGTCGGGATCGAGGTAGCCACCGCGGACGAGCAGCGGGATCGCCCCGACGATGATGAGGAAGGCTCCCCAGCCGAGGAGCCGGCGATCGATGTGCACCGTTCATCCCTCCAGGTGCGCCGCGGCGGCCGTCTCGCGCCGACGAGCGCAGGGCGCGCGGCCCAGGACGGCAGGGCGGCGTGCCGACGCATCACGGTACACGGCGCCGTCCCGCTTCGTGCGAGTCCATCGGCCCGAATCGGTGCGGCCGAACGGCCGGTGCTAGGCTCGCCGGGGAGCAGGGAAGCGAGGAGCAGGAGGCGCGCACGCGGATGCCGGTGGCGGCGGTGATCTTCGATCTTGACGGCGTGATCGTGGATTCGGAGATCTGGTGGCACGAGGAGCGCGTTGCCTGGGCCGCCGCGCGAGGTCTACGCTGGACCGAGGCCGACACCCGGGCGGTCATGGGCGCGAATTCCGCCGCCTGGGCCCGGATCATGCGCCAGCGCCTGGGAATGGCCGAGTCCGATGAGCCGGCGATCCTCGAAGCGGTCGTCGATCGGGTGACGGCGCGCTACGCGGGCGGCGCGCCGGTCATCGAGGGCGCCGTCGAGGCGGTTCGGCGGATCGCCGCCGTATGGCCCGTCGCGATTGCGTCGTCCGCCCATCGCGGGGTCATCGATGCGGCTCTCGACGCGACCGGGCTCCGAGCCACGATCCCGGTCGTCGTCTCGTCCGACGAGGTCGACCACGGCAAGCCGGCGCCGGACGTGTACCTGGAGGCCGCGCGGCGGCTCGGGGTGGCGGCCGCGGGCTGCCTGATCGTCGAGGATTCGATCAACGGCCTGCGGGCCGGGCTGGCCGCCGGGATGACCACGGTCCTCGTCCCCAACCCGAGCGTTCCGCCTGCGCCGGGCGCCGAGGCGATCGCCGACCATGTCCTGGCCCGCCTCGTCGACCTCGATCCCGCCGCGCTGGCACTCCGGGCCGGCGCCGCCGAGCCGGCGAATGGGGCAGCGTGACGGTTCGGGTCCCCTCGGCGTCTCCCCGACGATGACGATCGACGACCGGCTGCCGCGCCCCGAGCTTGCCCGCTGGAACCGGACCGTCCGGTACTACACGTCGCGCATCGTCGTCGGCGTCCTCATGCGCGTCATCTTCCGGCTCCGCGTCGAGGGCGGTGAGCATCTCGCCAAGGGACCGGCGATCTACTGCTTCAACCACCTCAACTGGACCGATCCGTTCCTCCTGTACGCAACGCTACCGATGCGGCCGCGGACCTACTTCTTCGGCCCCCGGGAGGATGACCTCCGGGTCGGTCCACGCAACCGGATGATGTACTGGACGGCCGCCGCGGTCCCGTACCGGCCGGCCAAGACGGACCTCCTGGAGGTGACCCGCCGGGTCGCGGCGGTCTTCCAGGCCGGCGGTGTCCTGGCGATCGCGGGCGAGGGCCGGATCCATGTCGGCGAGCGCGACCTCCTTCAGATCCAGGAGGGCACCGCCTACTTCGCCCTCCGCTCCGGCGTGCCCATCATCCCCGTCGCCATCAGCGGGACCTCGTGGCTCGGCTTCCGGCGCCGGCTTCGGGTGAGGATCGGGCGTCCGATCGCCGCCACCGGCCGACCAACCGGCGAGGCCGTCACCGCCCTCACGGCGGCGACCTGGCTGGCGCTCAAGGCGATGGTCGCCGACGCCGACGAGCCGCCCCGGCCCGGACGGTTCGGGCGCTGGCTCACCGAGCTCTTCAACGACTGGCCCGAGGGATCGCGCGAGGCATCTGCCGAGGTCAGCGGACCCTCTGGCATACTGTCGGCCGACCCGGGCACATGAGCCACGGACGCCCGTGCGGGCGTCGCGACGCGGTCTGGCGAAGGAGGAACCGTGGGAGCCACCGGCCTGTCGGCCGATCCGAGCGAGTACCGGGCGCGTCTCGCCGACCAGCCGGATGCCCAGATCGATTCGTGGGCGCAGGAGCTCCTGCGCGACGTCGCCAAGCGGCGGGGGATCGTCCGGGTCGTGGAGGACTTCCGCCGGTCGGCTCGCCTGAGCGAACCTGAATTCGAACACGTGTTCGCTTCCGGCGGCGGGGCGCCGGCAACCGCCGGCCGGGATGCCGCGGGCCGCCTGCTGGTCCCGACGATCTCGCTCTACGCCCTCGTTCCGGGCCTGCGCTCGCGAGCGGATGATGCCCGCGGTCGCCTGATCGACTACCTCGTCGCGAACTTCGACGAGCTCGTCTACGTCTGAGTGCCGGCCGGTGCGCCGTCGGCCGAGGCGCCGACGAACCTGAGTCGGTTGAGGTGGCTCGCCGATCGGGCTCGTGTCGTCCACCCCTTCCCGAGCCTCCTCAACGGCGTCGCCACGACCGCCCTCGCCCTGCTTGCCGGCGCGGGCGTTCCGGGCGCCCTCAGGCTGGGCATCGCCATGACGGCCATCCAGTTCTCGATCGGGGCCCTGAATGACCTCGTCGACGCCCCGCACGACCGTGGCCGGAGCCCGGTCAAGCCGGTCGCCGAAGGGCTGATCCGGCCATCGGCAGCGGGGGTCCTGATCGTCATCACCGCGGTGGCGGGACTGGCCCTCGCGTCCGCGTCCGGGCCGCCCGCCGCGGCGGTCGCCGCTGCCGGCGCTGCGTGCGGCTATGCCTACGACCTGCGCCTGTCACGCACGGCGTGGGCATGGCTGCCGCTCGCGATTGCCCTTCCCCTGGTCCCGGTCTTCGCCTGGGTCGGGGCGACGGGGACCGTGCCTGGCCCGCTCCTGGTCCTCGTCCCGATCGGGATGCTAGCCGGTGGGGGACTGGCGGTCGGGAATGCCCTGGTCGATCTCGATGTCGATGGCGCGGTGGCCGCGCCGTCCATCGCCGTCCGCCTCGGCCGGCGACGCGCGACGGGCCTCCACGCCGCGGCCCTCGGGGCTGCGGTGACGCTGGCCTGGTTCACGCTCCCGACTGTGGTGCCGGCCGAGGCCCTGCTGCTGGTCGCAGCCGGGATCGCCACCCTCGGGACCGGCGTGGCGGGCATGGTCGTCGCCCGAACCGGCCGCGCCGAGGGGGTGGCTCGAGCGGCCCGGCGGGCTCGTCTGGCCTGGCAGGTCGAGGCGGTCGGGACGGCGACCGTGGGCGTGGGCTGGGTCCTGGCCCTCGTCGCCAGCGGCATCGTTGCGGCGTGACACCGGGCGGCCGGGACGATCGGCGGGCGGTACCGGCCGGGAAGTACCCCTAACACCCTGCGACGCCGGTTCGTTATGGTTGGCGAACCCAGAGAACGGGAGAAATCACATCGTGACTGCGACCCTCACGCGCCTCCGACCACTCCTCATCGGCCTCGTGGTCCTCATGTTCACCGCGGGAATCGCGTTCGCCGGCAAACCGTCCACGCCGGCGGACGGCCTCGCCGTCGCCTCCGAAGCCTCGGGCAAGACCGTTCCGGTCCGCGCCGGGAGCGAGGAGGAGGACGCCGACGAGGACGAGACGATCGAGGCGGAGGACGAGGAGGTCGAGGCCGAGGAAGCCGGTGACAACTGCGCCACCGACCCCACGGGCCTGACCGCCGAGGACCTCGCCGAGGTCCGCCATGGCTCCGTCGTCTGCTGGGCTGCCCACCAGGAGACGCCGGAGGGGTACGCGAACCATGGCGCCTGGGTGTCCGAGTGGGCCAGGAAGAACCACGGCCACGACTTTGGCGCCGAGGACGAGGACGCGACCGTCGAATCCGAGTCGGCCGCATCGCACGGCCAGGGGAAGGCCAAGGGTCCCAAGGACCGCTGAACCGGACCGGAGCGCGACGAAGCCGGCGCCAGTGGCGCCGGCTTCTCGTTGCTCGCGGGGTTGCGTCGCGGGGTCAGTGCGGCTCGGCGCTCCGGACCATCGCGATCGCGTTCTCGAGCTTGAGCTTCGCGATCGTCAGGTACTTCGCGAGGTTCGCCCGGTCGACCGCCCCGATCGTGGCGACGACATCAGGACTGCCGAGGACGTCCACCAGCTCCTCGACCGCCTCTGACAGCAGCTGCTTGGCGTTCACGAGGGAATCGTCGCGGATCGGCTCGGCGGCGCGCCGGCGCCCCGTCCACGCGGCCTCCGCCTCTTCGGCGGCGCCCGACGTCTCGTCGCCCTGCTCCTCGCCCTCCGCTTCGGTGGGCTCGGTGCTGGCAGTCCGGCCGCGGCGGCCCTCGATCCGGTCGCGCAGCTTGGCCAGGGTCAGGTCGCCGCGGGCGACCTGGGCCGCGAGACGCTTGCGCTTCTTGACGTCGTCGACCTTCATCAGCTCGTAGGCGTGGGACAGGGTGTCTTTGCGCAGAGACACCAGCTCCCGGATCTCCTCGGGAGCGTCCGCCAGGCGAAGCCGGTTCTCGAGGTAGCCCTTGTCCTTGCCCAGCTTCTGGGCGAGCTTGCGGACCGAGTAGCCGTGGTCCTTGACCATCCGGTCGAACATCGCCGCCTCGTCGAGCGGCGAGAGGTCTTCCCGCTGGAGGTTCTCGATGATCGCGATCTCGAGGGCCGTGTCGTCGTCGATCTCCTCGACGAGGGCCGGGATCGTTGCCTGGCCGGCGGCCTTCGAGGCGCGCCAGCGACGCTCGCCGGCGATGAGCTGGTACTCGTTGTTGCCGAGGGGACGGACGAGGATCGGCTGGAGGACGCCATGCTCGCGGATCGACGCCGCGAGCTCCTCGAGCATCGTCGCGTCCATGGCCAGTCGCGGCTGGTCGGGATTCGGCACGATGCGCTCGACCGGGATGATCCGCACGCCGGTGGAGCGGCCAACGTTCTCCGACGAGAGCAGGCTGACGATGGCGGGGGAGAGCTCGCGCTCCTCGGACAGGCGCCGTGCGGCGACGCCCCGGAAATCAGTCCTAGCCAAGGTCGATCACCTCCCGGGCCAGCTCGCGGTACGTGCGCGCCGCCTCCGAATGACCCGCGTAGACGGTGATCGGCCGGCCGACGAGCGGCGCCTCGCCCAGCTTCACGGTGTTCCGGATGATCGACGCGAAGACATGGTGATCGCCGACGACCTTCAGCTCGTCGAGCATGTCGCGGGCAAGGTTCGTCCGGCCGTCGTAGAAGGTCGGCAGGAGGCCCAGGATCTTGAGCTTCCGATTCAGCTTGAGGCGGATCGTGTTGATCACCTTGACGAGATTCGTCAGGCCCTTCATCGCGTAGTACTGCGTCTGCACCGGAATGATCACACCGTCCGCGGCGACGAGACCGTTGACCGTGAGCAGGCCGAGGTTCGGTGGGCAGTCGATGAGGGCGTAGTCGTAGCGGCGACCCAAGCGCGCGCTGTCAAGCGCATCGCGCAGGAGCGATTCTCGACCGAGCATCGTGAACAGCTCGCCTTCGGTCGCCGCTAGGTCGATGTGGGCCGGGACGATGTCGATCCGCTCGGTCTCGGTCGGGAGGATCACCTCGTCGAGGGCCACGCGCCCGACGAGGACGTCGGCCATCGATCGATCAACGGTGTTGAGGTTGATGCCTAGGCCCGCCGTGAGATTCGCCTGGGGGTCCATGTCGACGCACAGGATGCGGAACCCCTCCTCGGCCAGCGCACCAGCGAGATTGATCGCCGTTGTCGTCTTGCCGACGCCGCCTTTCTGATTCGCAATCGCGATCACGTTTGTCACCGGGGCATCACCTCGCGGGCTTCGGGTTGTGCGTCGAGCCTGACGCGAACGCGTCGGCGACGCGATTCAGACGGGGCGGGCGTGTCCAGATCGTACCCCAGCAGGGCGGTTCATCGACGCCGGACTTATCCACAGGATCGGGGACTTGTGCACGGATCTGTGGATTTCGCAGGCCTCCTGCCGGCTCCCCTCGGGCGTCGTCGAATCGCGCGGGGCGCCCCTGATTCGCGCGAGGCGACGGCCGCCGCGCGACTAGAATGGCCATCGATCCCGAGTCCGCCCCGGTGTCTGTGCGCAAAGACGGTCGATCGGTCCACGAACCTGACCGACCGGTCCGTCGACGAACTGGAGTCCTGCCCGTGCCAACGAATGACGAGCGGTTGAGTCGCCTGGGGCAGCTCCGCGCCGAGGCGCTACTGGGTGGCGGACCCGTCCGCATCGAGCGCCAGCATTCGTGGGGCAAGCTGACGGCCCGCGAGCGGCTGGACCTGCTGCTTGACCCGGGTACGTTCGTCGAGCTCGACGCCTTCGTGACCCACCGCTCCCCGGACCCCAGCCTCGCCGACCAGCGATTCCTCGGCGACGGCGTGGTGACCGGTCATGGTGCCATCGATGGCCGGCTGGTGTTCGTCTTCAGCCAGGACTTCACCGTCTTCGGTGGCTCACTGTCCGAGGCCTATGCCGAGAAGATCTGCAAGGTCATGGACCTGGCGATGAAGGTAGGTGCGCCGCTCATCGGCCTGAACGACAGCGGCGGGGCGCGGATCCAGGAGGGCGTCGCGTCCCTGGGTGGCTACGCCGACATCTTCCTGCGCAACGTGCTGGCATCCGGCGTCGTCCCCCAGATCTCGGTGATCATGGGACCCTGCGCGGGAGGCGCGGTCTATTCGCCGGCGATGACGGACTTCACGGTCATGGTCGAGCGAACGAGCTACATGTTCGTGACCGGCCCCAACGTCGTGAAGGCGGTGACCCACGAGGAAGTCGATTCGGAAGCGCTTGGCGGCGCGCTGGTCCACACCACGAAGAGCGGTGTCGCCCACCTCGCGGCGCACGACGAGGCCGAAGCCCTGGACGCCGCGCGGCGGATCCTCGCCCACCTTCCCCAGAACAACCTCGGGGCGCCGACGATCGTTCCCTCGAACGATCCGTCGGACCGGATGGACCCGGAGCTGGATCGGGTCGTGCCCGACGACCCCCACCGACCCTACGACATGCACGACGTCATCAGCCGGATCGTCGACGACGGCGGATTCCTCGAGATCCAGCCCGGCTGGGCCTCGAACATCATCATCGGGTTCGCCCGCTTCGCCGGTCGAAGCGTCGGCATCGTGGCCCAGCAGCCGGCGGTCCTGGCCGGCGCCCTCGACATCGACGCCTCGACGAAGGCAGCCCGATTCGTCCGGACCTGCGATTGCTTCAACGTCCCGCTCGTGACCCTCGTGGATGTCCCGGGCTTCCTGCCCGGGGTGGGGCAGGAGCACGGCGGGATCATCAAGCACGGGGCGAAGCTCCTCTTCGCCTACTGCGAGGCGACCGTCCCGAAGGTGACGGTCATCACCCGCAAGGCCTACGGCGGTGCCTACGACGTCATGAGCAGCAAGCACGTCCGGGGCGACATGAACTTCGCGTGGCCGTCGGCGGAGATCGCGGTCATGGGCGCCGAGGGCGCGGTGAACATCATCTTCAAGGACGAGATCGCCGGGGCCGACGACCCGACCGCCGAGCGTCGGCGCCTCGTTGCCGCGTACGAGGAGGAGTTCAACAACCCGTACATCGCGGCGGCTCGTGGCTACGTCGATGATGTCATCCGGCCGTCCGAGACGCGGCCGCGGATCATCAGTGCCCTCGAGATGCTCGCCGACAAGCGCGACACGAACCCGCGGAAGAAGCATGGCAACATCCCGCTCTGATCCGGCGCTCGCCCCGTCTTTGCGCAAAGACGATGCGGGCGCCCGGCCGTTTCGGCGCGTCCTCGTGGCGAACCGCGGTGAGATCGCGGTCCGCCTGATCCGGGCCTGCCACGAGCTCGGGATGGAAGCGGTGGCGGTCTACAGCGACGCGGATGCCGCGGCCGCGCACGTCCGCCTCGCCGACAGGGCGGTCAGGCTAGGGCCTGCGGCACCGACGGAGAGCTACCTCCGGATCGATGCCATCGTCCAGGCGGCGCTCGACACCGGGGCCCAGGCGATCCACCCGGGCTATGGCTTCCTCGCCGAGCGTGCCGCGTTCGCCCGGGCGGTCGAGGACGCCGGACTGGTCTTCGTCGGGCCACCATCCGCGGCCATCGATGCGCTCGGCGACAAGCTCCACGCCCGGCGTACGGCCGCGGCGGTCGGGGTTGCGGCTGTCCCGGGAACGCTGGAGCCGGCGCCGCTGGACCGTCCCGACCAGGTCGCCGGGATCGTCGCCGAGGCCGAACGGATCGGCTTCCCGCTCCTCGTGAAGGCCGCGGCGGGTGGAGGCGGTCGGGGGATGCGGCGGGTCGCGGCGGCGGCGGACCTGCCGGCGGCGCTCGTCTCGGGCTCGCGCGAGGCGGCCTCGGCGTTCGGCGACGGCTCGGTCTACCTCGAGCGCGAGATCAGCCCGGCGCGGCACATCGAGGTCCAGCTCCTTGGCGACGTCGAGGGTCGGGTCGTGGCCATCGGCGAGCGCGACTGCTCCCTCCAGCGACGGCACCAGAAGCTCGTCGAGGAGGCCCCGGCGCCCGGCCTGACGGTCGAGGAGCGCGTTCACCTCCACGAGATGGCAGTCAGGGTCGCGTCGGCCGCCGGCCTTCGGAACGCGGCCACCGCCGAGTTCCTCCGGGCGCCCGACGGGACGTTCTACTTCCTCGAGGTCAACACCCGGCTCCAGGTCGAGCACGGCGTGACCGAGCTCGTGACCGGCCTCGACATCGTCCGCGAGCAGCTCCTCCTGGCGGCCGGCAGGCCGCTCTCGCCCGATGCCCTGGATGCGGCTGCTCGCGCCGCGACCCCGTTCGGCCACGCGATCGAGGTCCGGATCTCGGCCGAGGATCCCGGTCGTGACTTCGCTCCGACGCCTGGCCGGGTCACCCGCTGGTGGATGCCGTCTGGCCCGGGCGTCCGGGTGGACACCGCCCTCGAGGCCGGCGATCGGGTCCCCGCCGAGTACGACAACCTGATCGCGAAGGTCATGGTCCACGCCGGCGACCGCGGCGCCGCGATCGATCGGCTCCGGCGGGCGCTCGACGAGGTCGAGGTCGCCGGCATCCAGACGACGCTGCCGTTCCATCGCTTCGTCGCCCGCGACACATCGTTCCGGGCCGCCGACCTGTCGACCGGCTGGGTGGGGGAGCGCTGGGACGGCCCGGCCGACCACCGGCGCGCCGTCGAGGCTGCCCAGCTGGCCGCCGGCCTGGCCGCGATGGACGCCGCGGTCGCCGCGGGCGGCGTCACGGCCGCCC
Source organism: Chloroflexota bacterium (assembly GCA_004297395.1). Lineage (GTDB taxonomy): Bacteria > Chloroflexota > Limnocylindria > Limnocylindrales > CSP1-4 > UBA5189. The sequence goes on from SCUO01000102.1 coordinate 43,421, forward strand.
CGCGGCCGGCGACGGCCACATCAGCTACCACCTCCCACGGCGCCGGATCGGCCGACGGCCGCTGGCATCGCTCGGGCCTCGAGGCAGCCCAGGACCGATGGCCGCGATGAGCACGAGCGAGACGACCCGCGACCAGGGCGCGGACGCCAACGACGGCCGCGCAACCCCGGTCGAGGGCGCCGGCCGGATACCCGACCCCCGTGGCGTCCGGGTGAGCCTGGTGCACGCCGCGGCCGGTGCCGAGATCGCAGCGCTCGTTTTGGAGCCGCCGCAGATCCCCGTCGCGCCGTCGCCGCGCATCGCCGGGCGCGGTGTCCTCGGCGGCACCGGACCGATCCCCCCGGCCACCCCACCGGACCCCGACGACCATCGCCACGTCCTCGTCGACGGGCAGCCGGCCGAGGCCGAGCTCATCGTTCTCGACGGCGTCCGCGCGATCCTCGCCAGGGGCGGCCCGGCCGGGACGCGCGACCAGGTCCTGATCATGCCGCCGGCGCCGCCGTCGGGGGCCGCGGCGGGCCTCGTCCGGCGCGAGGTCGTGGTCGGTGGCTGGCGCGTCGAGCTCGAGATCGAGCCCGCGGCCCGGGCCGCCCTGCGTGAACGGGCGCGGCGAGGCCGCGAGGAGGTCGGGCACGCTGGCCCGACCGAGGTTCATGCCATCATCCCCGGCGTCGTCGTCTCGGTCTCGGTGGCCGCCGGCGATCCGGTCGCTGCCGGCCAGCAGCTCCTCGTCGTCGAGGCCATGAAGATGCAGAACGAGCTCCGCGCGCCACGGGACGGCACCATCGAGCGGGTCGCCGTGGCCGCCGGCCGGACCATCGAGGTCGGCGACCTCCTCCTCGTGATCTCGTGAGTTACGGATCGCGCGCGTGAGCAATCAACGAAAGCCCGACCATGGGACGCCGGATCCTGGCCGGGATCGTTGGCGCGCGGGCGCGCGCGCGCGTGCCTTGGACGCGGCCCCCGAGCGACAGGACCGCTTCGAGACATCGTCCGGCATCGAGGTTCGCGACCTCTACACGCCCGCCGATACGGCCGGACTCGACGAGGACCGCGACCTCGGCCGCCCCGGCGAGTTCCCGTTCACCCGGGGGGTCCAGCCGACGATGTATCGGAGCCGCCCCTGGACGATGCGCCAGTACGCCGGCTTCGCCACGGCCGAGGAGACGAACCGGCGCTTCCGCTACCTCCTCGAGCAGGGCCAGACCGGCCTGTCCGTGGCCTTCGACCTGCCGACCCAGATGGGCTACGACTCGGACGCGCCCGAAGCGGCAGGCGAGGTCGGCCGGGTCGGCGTTCCGATCTCGAGCCTGGCCGACATGGAGGTCCTCTTCGACCGCATCCCGATGGCCGAGGTCTCGACCTCGATGACCATCAACTCCACCGCGGCCACGCTCGTGGCGCTCTACGTCGCCGCCGCAGAGCGCCAGGGCGTCGCCCGGGACCGCCTCAGCGGCACGGTTCAGAACGACATCCTCAAGGAGTACATCGCCCGCGGAACGTGGATCTACCCGCCGGGGCCGTCGATGCGACTGGTGACCGACATCTTCGAGTTCGGGGCGCGGGAGCTGCCACGCTGGAACACGATCTCGATCAGCGGCTACCACATGCGCGAGGCCGGCGCCTCGGCCGCCCAGGAGCTGGCCTTCACCCTGGCCGATGGGATCGCCTATGTCGAGGCAGCCCTCGCCCGGGGCCTCGCGATCGACGACTTCGCCCCGCGCCTCAGCTTCTTCTTTGCCGCCTGGTCCGAGCTGTTCGAGGAGGTCGCCAAGTTCCGGGCGGCCCGCCGGATGTGGGCCCGGATCGTGCGCGAGCGGTTCGGGGCAAAGAACCCCCGGTCGATGGCCTGCCGTTTCCACGTCCAGACCGCCGGCAGCTCGCTGACTGCCCAGTCGGTCGACAACAACGTCGTCCGGACGGCCTACCAGGCCCTCGCCGCGGTCCTCGGCGGTGCCCAGAGCCTCCACACCAACTCGCGCGACGAGGCCCTCGCCCTGCCGACCGAGGATTCCGTCCGCCTGGCCCTCCGGACCCAGCAGATCCTGGCCTACGAGGCCGGCGTCACGGAGACGCCGGACCCACTCGCCGGCTCGTACTTCGTCGAGACCCTGACCGACGAGCTCGAAGCGGCGGCGGCCGTCTACCTCGCCGAGATCGACGCGATGGGTGGCACGCTCGCCGCCCTCGACGCCGGGTTCCAGCAGCGCCAGATCCAGGAATCCGCCTACCGCGTCCAGCGGGCGATCGATTCCGGCGACCAGGTCGTGGTGGGCGTCAATCGCTTCCGCGACGAGGCGTCGGTCTCGCCGCCGACCCAGAAGATCGACCCCGAGGGCGAACGCCGCCAGGTCGCAGGCCTGCGACGTGTCCGTGCGGAGCGCGATCCGGCAGCCTGGGAGGCTGCCCTCCGCCGCCTCGACGACGCCGCGCGGGGCACGGACAACCTTCTGCCGCCGATCATCGAAGTGGTCAAGGCCTACGCCACGGTCGGCGAGATCGCCGACCATCTCCGGGCCGCCTGGGGCGTCCACCGCGAGCTGATCACCGTCTGATCCTCGACCCTCGAAAGGGAGGCGCGATCATGGCCGTTCTGCCGCCGGGCCGGATCCACCACGTGGCCCTCGTCGTCCGCTCGATCGAGGCCAGCGCGGTGCTGTGGCGGGACTACCTGGGCCTTCGTCTGGAGACGATCATGGACATCGAGTCAGATCACGTCCGGATCGCCTTCCTCGGGGTGGGGGAGTCGAAGGTCGAGCTCGTGGAGCCGACCGATGACACGACCGGCGTCGCCCGCTTCCTGGCGACGAAGGGCGAGGGCTTCCACCACCTCTGCATCGAGGTCGGAAACCTGTCGGAGGAGCTGACCCGCCTCGGGATCGAGGGCCTCGAGCTCATCGACAGCGCTCCCCGCCGAGGCGCCGAAGGGCCGGTCGCCTTCATCCATCCGCGATCGTGTGGCGGCGTCCTCGTCGAGCTCATCGAAGCACCGGGCGGACCGTCCTGGCGAAGCCTGGGCTATCCCCCCGGCTGATCCGTGCGCGGGCGGCGCCGGCGGAGCCGCGCGATGAGCCGGGCGAGCGCCAGGATGCCGATTGCGATCACGCCCTGGCGCCACAGCCAGGCCCTGCCGCCCGGGTCGTCGGGTCCGGCGATGAGCGGCTCGCCGAGGGGCGTGATGCGGATCAGCGGGACGCCACGGAGCATCTCGGCGATCTTCGAATCTGGAGCGGTCCACGGGCTGCAGCCGATCATCAGACCTGGCACGCCGGCGGCACGAACCAGCCTCGGGAGGAGTGGATCGCGGATCGCAGGGTCGGTGACTTCCTCGGCCCGACACCGCACCACGCGACCCGGGAGCAAGATCTCGACCCCCGGGTCCACCAGCAGGTTCCGGTACCACTCGGTCTTCGTGCCGAACCCGGCAAGGACCCATGCCGAGCCGTCCTCGATCAGGTAGCTCAGCGGCGTTTCGCGAATCACTCCGCTCCTCCGGCCTCGTACCCGGAGCAGCAAGATGTAGCCGCCGATCGGCGTGCCGATCCATGGTCCCAGGCCCAGGCGATGCGCGGGCACCATGAACCAGCGGTTGAGGACCTTGAGGCTGCGGTTCACCCAGCGAACCGCGAGTGCCGTCAACGGCGGCAAGGGCGCAAGGCCGAGTTCGGTCATGACCCGATGATCGGCGCTGCGGCCTCGTTACGGCAGGGCCGGAGAGCGGTTCGGGGCGGGCCTCTTGACCCGGCTCGGCTGGACTGGCTCGGCGGTCGCGCTCAGAGCGACCAGGCGAGGATGACCGCCGGGGAGAGGTCGGCCCGGCGGGCGAAGACCACCAGGTCGCCGGCGACCTGGCGGATCCACGGCTTCTCCTCGCGCGGCAGCTGCCCGATCTCCTCCTCGACCAGCTCGATCCAGCGGCCGGCGATGGCGTCGATGTCGCGATCGGAGACGCGGGCGATGCCGGTGATCCAGGACGGATCGACCCGCTCAACCGTCCGTTCACCGATGTCACCGGGCCCATCCATCTCCCGTCGGGCATCCAGGAAGTCGATCGGCTCGGCGCCGCCGGTCACGTCCCGGATCGCTTCGCTGAAGCGGTCGAGCCAGGTCGGATCCATGGCCCCGCCGAGTGAGATATGGGCATCGAACCGGCCGGGCGCGTCGAGCCCGGCCCAGTCATCGATGCTGATCGCGAGGAGGATCTCACGGCTCTCACCGGCGACGAGGTCCATGAGGAAGCCCACGGGCGTGCTCCGGTCTCGGGTGGCGGTTTCTGGGACGGGTCAGCCGCGGAAGCCGGCGGCGCGCAGCAGGCTGGGCAGCTCGGTGGGGGAGCCGGCGACCTTGAATCCCGCCGCCTCGAGCGCAGTGACCTTGGACGCCGCGGTCCCGGCGCCGCCCGAGATGATCGCCCCGGCGTGGCCCATCCGCTTGCCCTCGGGGGCGGTTCGGCCGGCGATGAAGGCGACCTTCGGGATGTCGGCCATATGTTCCGCGGCCCACGCGGCGGCCTCCTCCTCGGCCGCCCCGCCGATCTCGCCGATGAGGACGAGGGCCTCGGTCTCGGGGTCGTCGCGGAACAGCTGGAGGACGTCCAGGAACTGGGTCCCGATGACCGGGTCGCCGCCGATCCCGATGCAGGTCGACTGGCCCAGGCCGGCGTCGGTCATGGCCTGGACGGCCTCGTACGTCAGCGTGCCGGAGCGGGACACGACACCCACCCGGCCCTCGCGGTGGATGGAGCCCGGGATGATGCCGACCTTGGCCCGACCCGGGGAGGTGGCGCCCGGGCAGTTCGGGCCGATGAGGCGGGCGCCGGCGAGCCGGACCTCCTCGACGACCGGGATCATGTCGAGGACCGGGATGCCCTCGGTGATGCAGAAGACGGTCTTGATCCCGGCGGCCACGGCCTCGAGGACGGCGTCGGGCGCGCCGCCGGCCGGGACGAAGATGCAGGACGCGTTGGCGCCGGTCTGGGCGACGGCCTCGGCGACCGTATCGAAGACCGGGACCGTGCCCTCGAGGGCGGTCTGGCCGCCCTTGCCGGGCGTCATCCCGGCCACGATGTTGGTGCCGTAGGCCTGCATCGCGAGGCTGTGGAACTCGCCCTCGCGACCGGTGATGCCCTGGACGACGAGGCGCGTCTCGCGACCGATGAGGATGCTCATGCGGCCGTCCCGCGGGCCGCCGCAACGGACTTGGCCGCGGCCTCGTCGAGCGTCGCCGCAGTCTCGAACCGGGCTGCCTCGAGGAGGGCCGCGGCCTCCTCGGCGTTCGTGCCGACGATCCGGACGACCATCGGCACATCCCGCTCCTGCTGGGCCCGGGCCTCGATGAGGCCGCGGGCGACCTCGTCGCCGCGGGTGATGCCGCCGAAGATGTTGACCAGGATGGCCTTGACATTGGGGTCATCCAGGATCAGGCGCATCGCCGCGGCCACGCGATCGGCCTTGGCACCGCCGCCGATGTCGAGGAAGTTGGCCGGCTCGCCGCCGGCCCGCTTGACCAGGTCCATCGTCGTCATCGCCAGGCCGGCCCCGTTGACCATGCAGCCGATGTCGCCGTCGAGCTTGATAAAGGTAAGGTCGTAGCGCCGGGCCTCGACGTCGGCGGGGTCCTCGGCGTCCAGGTCGCGGAGGGCCTCGTGGCCGGGGTGACGCGTCAGGGCCGAGTCATCGAGGGTGATCTTGGCGTCGAGGCACACGAGCCGCTCGACCGGCACACCCTGGGCACCGTGCTCGCGGATGACCGCGAGGGGATTGATCTCGACGAGGTCGGCGTCGTTGGCGAGCATCGTCCTCAGGAGGCCCTTGGCGATCGCAGCCCCGGCCTTCCAGTGGGCCCCGAAGCCGATCTTGAAGGCCAGCTCGCGGGCCGCGTAGTCGGGCAGGCCCAGGAGCGGGTCGACGTGCTCGTACACGATCGCCCCGGGGTTGTCCCTCGCGACCTGCTCGATCTCGACGCCGCCCTCGGCCGAGCCGATGAACATGAGCCGCTTCGTCGAGCGGTCCAGGAGGACGGAGAGGTAGTACTCCTTGACGATCTCGGCGGCCGGGCCCACGAGGACCCGGCGAACCGGCAGCCCCTTGATCTCGAGGGCCAGGATCTGGGCCGCGACATCCTCGGCCTCGTCGGCCGAGCCGGCCAGCTTCACGCCGCCGGCCTTGCCCCGGCCGCCGACGAGGACCTGGGCCTTGATGACGACCTTGCCGGTCGCGTTCGCGGGGTCGGCCAGGAACTTCACCGCGGCAGCCCGGGCCTGGGTGGGGGTTCGGGCCACCTCCCACGGCGGGACCGGCAGCCCCTGGGCGACGAGCAGGGACTTCGCGTCGGCCTCGTGGATCTTCACCTTGGCATGGTAGCGGAGCGACCCCGGGGGAGTCCCCGGGCCGACCGCCTCACGACATTCGGGCCAGATGGACCGTTCGTGCCTCGGCGATCCGGTCGAGCGACGCGTCCGACTTCGAGATCGACCAGACCAGCGCGTCGTCGACGCCGAGGGCAGCCAGCTCGTCGAGGAAGTCGGCCAGGCCGGTCGCGTCGGCGTCCAGGCTGAGGGCGTCGCCAGTGCCGGAGCCGGGGTCTCGAAGCTGGATCCCGATCGTGCGCCGGATCGTCGCCGGGTCGCGCCCGACCGCCTCGCATGCGGCGCTCAGGCCCGCCAGCCGGGCCCGCAGCCGTTCGTCGACCCGGCCGAACCAGGCCGTGTTCCAGGCGTCGGCCCAGGTCGCGGTCAGCTGGAGCATGCGCTCGCCCTTCGAGGCGACGAGCACCGGCACCGGCCGCAGCGGCGGCGGGAGGAGGACGGCATCCGCAACCTCGCGCCATCGTCCCTGGAAGCTCACCCGCTCGCCACGCAGGAGCCGGGTCGTGATCTCGAGGTCCTCGGCGAAGCGCCCGACCTTGTGGTCGACGGGGTAGCCGAAGGCCTCGTACTCCGGGTCGTGCCAGCCCGAGCCGAGGCCCAGGATGGCGCGCCCGCCCGAGAGGTCGTCGAGGGTCGCTGCCATCTTGGCCATGAGGGCCGGGTTGCGGAACGACGAGCACATGACGAGGGCGCCGAGCTCGACCCGCGAGACGACCGGGGCCAGCGCGGCCAAAGTGGTCCAGGCCTCCCGGACGCCCTCCTCGGGCTCACCGGCAACCCGGAACAGCAGGTGATCGAAGACCCAGACCGAGTCGAGGCCGGCGGCCTCGGCATGGCGCGCAAAGGCGGCCGTCTCCTCGAATGTCGGGGCCCTGCCGTCGGCGGTGTCGCCGTCGGCGAGCGGTACGGTCACGCCAACTCGCATCCAGCGGAGTCTAGCGGCGCCGGTGGCAGCGCCCACGACCGACCGGACAACCGCCGGGACACGGGCCGTCCGGCCCGGCCGGCCCGTGCCGTTCGGGGCTCCGGCGGGGCGGGGGGTGCGGGGCTAGAATGCCTCCCATGGCCCATCGAGTGACCCTCATCCCCGGCGACGGCATCGGGCCGGAGCTGGCGGAGGCGACGAGGCGCGTCCTGGACGCCTCGGGAGTGGCCTTCGAATGGGAGGTCGTCGAGGCCGGTGAGGCCTGCATCGCCGAGTTCGGCACGCCCCTCCCGGACCACGTCCTCGAGTCGATCCGGAAGAACAAGATCGCACTCAAGGGGCCCATCACGACGCCGGTCGGGAAGGGCTTCCGGAGCGCCAACGTCGCCCTCCGCCAGGCCCTCAGCCTGTATGCCAACCTGCGCCCGGCCCGCTCGATCCAGGGCCTCGAGACACGCTACGAGAACGTCGATCTCGTCATCGTCCGGGAGAACACCGAGGACCTCTACGCGGGGATCGAGCACATGGTCGGCAAGGACGCCGCCGAGAGCATCAAGATCATCACCCGGGCCGCGTCCGAGCGTATCGCCCGCTTCGCCTTCGAATATGCCGTGGCCAACCATCGCCGCAAGGTGACGGCGGTCCACAAGGCCAACATCATGAAGCTCTCGGACGGCCTGTTCCTCGAGTCGTGCCGTCACGTCGCGGCCGACTACGACGGCCGGATCGAGTTCGAGGACCGGATCGTCGACAACATGTGCATGCAGCTCGTCCAGAAGCCGGACCTGTACGACGTGATGGTCCTGCCGAACCTGTACGGCGACATCGTGTCCGACCTGTGCGCCGGGCTGGTGGGTGGCCTGGGCGTCGCGCCCGGCGCGAACATCGGCGAGGACGGGGCAGTCTTCGAGCCGGTCCACGGCTCGGCCCCCAAGTACGCCGGCCAGAACCGGGCGAATCCCACCGCGATGATCCTGTCCGGCGTCCTCATGCTCCGCCATCTCGGCTACCCCGACGTCGCCGCCCGGGTGGAGCTGGCCGTCCGTGACGTCATCGCCGAGGGCCGGACGGTGACCCACGACGTGGGTGGCGACGCCGGGACGAGCCAGTTCGCCGACGCCATCGTCGATCGTCTCGCGGCCGGCGCCGCGGCCCCCGCCTGAACGCCGCGACCACGATGCTCTTCCGCTACCGCGGCGGCGAGGGAATGCTCGCCTGGGCCTTCCACCGGATCTCGGGCGTCGCGATCTGGGCCTTCGTCGTCCTCCACGTCATCGACATCTATCTCGTGGGTGGCAACCCCGAGGCGTACGACGAGCTGCTGGCCATCTACGCCAGCCCGATCGGGCGGGTGCTCGAGGCGCTCCTCGGGGCGGCCCTCCTGTACCACGCCCTCAACGGCCTCCGGATCATCGTCATGGACTTCTGGCCGCCGCTGACCCGCTATCACCGCCAGCTCTGGTACCTGTGCTGGCTGATCTTCGTCGTCGTCGGGCTGCCGGTCGCCTGGATCGTCCTCAAGCCAATCTGGGAAGGCGTGCCGACATGAGCGTGCCCTACACCCGGTCCGGCCGGGCCCGGCCGCGGGGCGGCGGCCTGGAGCTGACGATCTGGTACCTGATGCGCCTGACCGGCATCGCCCTGTTCGTCTTCGCCCTGACCCACTACCTCATCGTCCATGTCATCTACGACCCGGCCGAGCAGGACGCCTCGTGGATCGCCCAGGTCCGCTGGAGCAGCACCTTCTGGCGAGCCTTCGACTGGTCGCTCCTCATGCTCGTCCTGTTCCACGCCTTCATGGGCGTCCGGACGGTCGTGGTGGACTACGTCAAGGGGCGCGCCCGGCTGCTCGTCCTGACTGGGCTGTACCTCGTCGCGTTCGTCCTGTTCGTCCTGGGCACGGCGGTCGTGTTGACCCTGCCGGTCGTCCCGAAGGGCTGACGGGATGCGCCTGCAGCACGACGCGCTCATCGTCGGTGCCGGGGGGGCCGGCCTGTGGGCCGCCCTCGAGCTGGCGAAGGCGGGCGTCGATGCCGCGGTCCTGACCAAGCTCTACCCGACCCGCTCCCACACCGGCGCCGCCCAGGGCGGCGTGTGTGCCGCCCTCGGCAACCTCGAGGAGGACCACTGGGAGTGGCACATGTTCGACACGATCAAGGGCGGCGACTACCTGGTCGACCAGGACGCGGCCGAGGTCCTGGCCCGAGAGGCCATCGAGACCGTCATCGAGCTCGAGCACATGGGCCTGCCCTTCAACCGGACGCCCGACGGCAAGATCGACCAGCGGAAGTTCGGTGGCCATACGAGGAACTACGGCGAGGCGCCGGTCCAGCGGGCCTGCTATGCCGCCGACCGGACCGGCCACATGATCCTCCAGACCCTGTATCAGCAATGCATCAAGGCCGGCGTGAAGTTCTACGACGAGTACCACGTCGTCGACCTCCTCTCGGAGGGCGGCGAGCTCGGGTCCGGTGGCCGGGCGGCCGGCGTGGTGGCCTACAGGATCGCCGACGGCGAGCTCCACACGATCCTGGCCAAGGCGGTCCTCCTGGCCACCGGTGGCTTCGGCCGGATGTTCCGGATCACCTCGAACGCCTGGTCGCTCACCGGCGACGGGATCGCCCTGGCCTACCGCCATGGCGTTCCGATGCAGGACATGGAGTTCTACCAGTTCCATCCGACCGGGGTGTACGGGCTCGGGATCCTGCTGTCCGAGGCGGCCCGGGGCGAGGGCGGGATCCTCCTGAACGGTCTCGGCGAGCGGTTCATGGAGCGCTATGCGCCGTCGATGATGGACCTCGCCCCGCGCGACATCGTCAGTCGCAGCATCTACCTCGAGATCCGCGACGGGCGCGGGGTCGAGGGCAAGGATTACGTCTACCTCGACGTTCGGCACCTGGGGAGGAAGCTGATCGAGGAGAAGCTGCCCGACATCACCGACTTCGCAAGGGTCTATCTCGGGGTCGAGCCGCTGACCGAGCCCGTCCCGATCCAGCCCACCGCCCACTACGCGATGGGCGGCATTCCGACTGACCTGGAGACGCGCGTCACCCGCGACGAGTTGGGCACCGTCGTTCCGGGCCTGTACGCGGCCGGCGAGTGCGCCTGCGTCTCGGTCCACGGCGCGAACCGCCTGGGCACGAACTCCCTCGTCGACCTCCTCGTCTTCGGGCGCCGGGCGGGACGACGGATGGCGATCGACGTGAAGGGCGGGTCGATGCCCGACGTGCCCGCCGACGCTCACGAGGCCTCGGCCGCCGAGCTCGAGGGGATCCGGTCGGCCGCGCCGGGCGAGCGCGCTGCCGACCTCAAGCGCGAGCTGGCCGACGTGATGATGGACAACGTCGGCGTCTACCGCGACGAAGCGCTCCTGACGGCCGGGCGAGCCAGGGTTCGCGAGCTCCGAGAGCGCTACGCCAGCGTGTCGGTGGCCGACAAGGGTCGGACCTTCAACACGGATCTCCTGGAGGCTCGCGAGCTCGGCTACCTCCTCGACATCGCCGAGACGACCGTCACCGCGGCCCTCGCCCGGCAGGAAAGCCGCGGCGCCCATGCCCGGGAGGACTATCCGGACCGCAATGACGTGGACTGGCTGGTCCACAGCCTGGCCTACCCCGCCTCGGGCGGTCCAGTGCTGCGGCACAAGCCGGTGACGATCACGACCTTCCAGCCCAAGCCGCGGGTCTACTGAGCGCGACGATGCAGATCGAGCTGCGGATCCTCCGCTTTGACCCGGAACGCGACGCCAGGCCCCACTGGGAGTCGTACGACGTGGAGGCCGACCCGAAGCTGGACCGCGTCCTCGACCTGCTCCACCGGGTCAAGTACGAGCTGGACGGCTCGCTGACCTTCCGTCGATCCTGCGGCCACGGGATCTGCGGCTCGGACGCCCTCCTCATCAACGGCCGAAACCGCCTGGCCTGCAAGGAGCGGATCGAGAAGCTCGGCCGCCGGATCTCGATCGCGCCGCTGCCCGGCCTGCCGGTCGTCAAGGACCTCGTGGTCGACATGGAGGGCTTCTTCTCGAGCTACCGCAGCGTCATGCCCTTCCTCGTGAATGAGGGCCCGGTCCCGGCGGGGGAGCGGCGCCAGTCGGCCGCGGACCGGGCCCGCTACGACGACACCACCAAGTGCATCCTGTGCGCCGCCTGCACGACCTCGTGCCCGTCGTTCTGGGCCAACGAGGGCTACGTCGGCCCGGCCGCGATCGTCAACGCCCACCGCTTCATCTTCGACACTCGTGACGAGGCGGCCGAGGAGCGTCTCGAGATCCTGGCCGGCGACGACGGCGTGTGGCGCTGCCGGACGATCTTCAACTGCACCGACGCCTGCCCCCGCGGCATCCATATCACCCAGGCGATCCTCGAGGTCAGCTCGGCGATCGTGGAGCGCCGGACGTAGCCGGGTCCGACCGGCCCGAGGCCCTGAGCTTCGGCTTCGGCGCCGGCGTCGAGCGGCGGGATGGCGGACCGTCCGCCGACTCGGCCGGGCGGCCGGGCGGCCGCGGCTTCCTGATCCGGACCGACGGCGCGGCTCGTGGCAACCCCGGCCCGGCCTCCTCCGGCGCGGTCCTGTTCCGCCTCGAGCGCCCCGATGCCCGCGATCCGCGGGCCCGGCCGGACGCCACGATCTCCGAGTACCTCGGCATCCAGACGAACAACGTCGCCGAGTACACGGGCACGCTCCGGGCCGTGACGCTCGCGGCGGAGCTGGGTGCAGAGCGGGTCGAGCTGCTGCTCGATTCCAAGCTCATCGTGGAGCAGCTCGCCGGGCGCTGGCGGGTTAAGGACGCCAAGCTCCGGCCGCTGTGGGCCGATGCCCTTCGCATCCTCCGGGGCTTTCCCGGTGGCTGGACCGCGGCCCATGTCCCGCGGGCCCAGAACAGCCTGGCGGACGCCCTCGCCAACGCCGCGATCGACCGGGTCGCGGCCGGCGGACCGCCGGTGGTCGTGACCCGCCCGGGCTGACGTCCCGAGGACCCTGGCCGAAGGCCGGCGCCGGTCGCGGGGCCGGGAATCGCCCGGCAGCGGGTAAGATCCATCGGCCAGCGAGGCGACCGGATGGCCGCGACCGCACCGGGCAACCGATGGGGTTGAGGAAAGTCCGAGCTCCACAGCGCAAGGTAGCGGGTAACGCCCGCCCGCCGCGAGGCGAGGACGAGCGCCACAGTGACGAAGCCGGGCAAAGCCCTTCGGGCTTCGCCTAGGAGTGAAACGAGGCAAGCTCTACCTGGAGCAAGGCCAAGTAGGAGGGCGCAACCCGGTTCGCCGGGGGAGAGGCGCGCTGCCCAGCCCTCGGGTCGGCCGCACGAGCCGGCGGGCAACCGCCGGCCTCAGATGGATGGCCATC
>SCUO01000103.1 GCA_004297395.1 Chloroflexota bacterium
CGCGACAGACGAGCGTGGCCGGGCACGATTCCCGCCGAATCGGAGGGTTGGCTGAGCGTGGACGGGCGCCGATCGATGAACCAGACGCATGAGCTGGCCCGATGCGCTCAGTCAACGACGTCTTCGTGAATCACAGCTAGCTCGCCGGCGGCGACGGTCGAGGCAGGCGGCCGATGCGACCCGGAGGTCCGTAGCGGAACCAGGGCCGACCGACGAGCAGGTCGACGGGTACCGGCCCGAACCGGCTGGAATCGACCGGCACGCCGAAGCCGGCGGCGGCAGCCACGGCGGGGCTGGCGTCGGCGGCGAGCCAGGCCTCATCGGGCCCCAGGACCAGGTATCCGCCGGCGAACGGGATCCGGTCGCCGGCTCGCCCGACGACGCGCTTCAGGGCCAGCTCGCCGGTCTCGGGCTCGCGGAACAGCACGACCGAGCCGGGGCGCGGCCAGTGCCGCGTCGTCGGGTCGATGAGGAGCCAGTCGCCCGGCGCGATCGCCGGCAGCATCGACCCCTCCGCGACCGTCACCCGCCAGGGCCCGCGTCGCGCGGCGCCGATCGGGCCCCGCGCCGCGTTGGCCGCTGCGCGCATTCGCTCACGCACGTTCGAGTGCGCTCGCTCGTGTGCTCACGGCCGCCTTGCGCGGGGCTCGGCTGGGCGCCGCGCGAGGATCAGCCAGGCCTGCCGGCGACTCGCGTCTTGCCGGGGCCGCCGGTCGCCTTCCAGGCTGCGTCCACCTGGTCGACGAGCTCGAGCAGCTTCTTCGCGTCGGCCAGGTCGACCGAGGCCTTGACCTTCGAGACCTGCTTGTTGGCCTGCCAGAAGAGGTCGTGGAGGTTGGGCACGGCATCGAGGTGCTCGGGCTTGAAGTAGTCGTGCCACAGGACGTCGAGATGGTGCTTCACCAGCTCGGCCCGCTCCTCCTTGATCGCGATGGCGCGGGTCCGGAACGTGGCGTCTTCGTTGGCCGCGTACTTCTCGACGATCCGGTAGCAGGACTCGGCCTCGATCCGGGCCTGCTCGGGGTCGTAGACGCCGCAGGGCAGGTCACAGTGGGCGCGGGCGGTCGTCCGGGGGGCCAGCAGCCTGGCCAGCATTCGGGTCGGGGACATGGGGCTCCTTCGGTCGCTCATGCGTCGCTCGATCTGACGAGCTGAGTGTCCGGAGGTCGGCCGAGGCTGTCAAACGCCCCTCGTCAGGGCGCGGCGACGGCCTCGCGGATCGCGGCCTCGGCAGCCGACGAAACGGCCGCCAGGCCGCCGGCGATCACCGCCCGGGACGGGTTGAGCCGCACGATCTCGGCCCGGATCGCCTCAGGCAGGGCGAGCGGATTCGTCAGGACCATCGGCGACCCGTTCGAGCCGGCCGCAGCCGCCGCGGCGAGCGCGTCCGGGAAGTTGAGCCCGGTCGCCGCATACACGGCGGGAACCCCCGAATCGAAGGTCGCCGCGACCGCCGCGGACGTGGCGTAGCGGTCGGGGCCGGAAAGCCTGAAGACGCCGGTCCCGGGGACCACGGAAGCCAGGGCTCCCACGATTTGGTCGCCCACGACGCCCGGGCCGCCGACGATCACGACCCGCCCCGGCGCAAGGCGCGCCAGCTCGGCGATCGTCTCGTTTGGCAGCACGTCGGTCCGGGTCAGGAGCACCGGGCCGTGGTCGCGCGCGGCCGCCGGGGCGGCAGACACGGCGTCGGCGAAGCCCGATCCGTTGACCAGGTAGGCGACGGCCACGCCCGGGGCGAAGGCCGACGCCGAGAGCGCCGCCGCGGTCGCAAAGCGATCGGCTCCGGAGACTCGGACCGCGCCCCCCGGCGAGTAGGCGGCCAGGGCCGTCACGACTGCTTCCGTGACCACGGCCGGTCCGCCCACGACGACGATCCGGGCAGGCTGGAGGCGCGCCAGCTCGGCGCTCGTGGCGGCGGGGATCCCGACGCCCGTGACGAGGAGCACCGGGGCGCCGACGCCGCCGGCGACGGCAGCCGCGGCGAGGGCATCCGGGAACGAGGCGCCCGTCGCGACGTAGGCGACCGATACCCCCGGCGCGAACGCGTCGCGCGCGATCGCGGCGGCCGTCGCGTAGCGGTCGGCGCCGGCCACCCGGACCGTCCCGAACGAGGCGACGATCGCGTCCCAGTAGCCACCCACGCCGCGGTCGTAGCCGAGCGTCCAGATCCCGACGCCGGCCAGGCCACGCTGGCTGGCCAGGCCGTACTTGGCGCGCAGGGTCGCCGGGTCGTCGAAGTACGTCTGCGTCCACGTCCCGGCCGAATCCTGGATGGCGAACCACTTGGAGCCCTCGGCCTGATCGTGCTGGATGACCGTTCCCGGCGGGACCGCGGCGAGGTCGTCGCTCGGGATGAAGACCCCGGCCGAGCTCGTCGTGGGTGCATGGAGGTCGCCGCTAGTGGTGTACCAGGACCGCCCGTAGTAGGGCAGTCCCAGCAGGATCCGGTCGGCCGGCACGCCCTTCGAGGCGTACAGGTCGAGGGTCGTGGTGAGGCTCTTGCCGCCGTCCGTCCGGGCGATCGGCGAGATGCTCCCGGCCGGGCTCGTTCCCGATGTCCGGTAGGCGTAGCCCATGATGAACACCCGGTCGGCGCCGTTGTTGACGGCCTGGACGGCCATCCCGGCCCCGGACAGGGAGCCATTGGTCGCCACCGACACGCGGGCATCGGGATTCCACGACCGCAGGGCCGCCCGGAGCTGGCCGACGAAGACGCCATACGCCGCGAAGTCGGAATTCTCGAGCAGCTCGACGTCGAGGTTGACCCCGTCGAGGCCCTCGGCCTGGACGAGGTTCGAGATCGCGGTCACGGCCGTCGCCATCGCCGCGGGGTTGCCGAAGAAGGCCGAGTTCTTGTCGATGCCGAAGGACGTGATGGTCAGATCGACGCGCACGCCGGCGGCATGGGCATGGCTCACGATCGTGGCCGCGGTCGAGCCGGTCACGGGGCCGTAGCCGGTGCCGGACGTCGAGATGGCGCCGCTCGAGGTCAGCCCGACCGAGAACAGGGCGATGTCGGTGACCAGGTCGTAGCGCAGGTAGGCGTCCGTCCCGCTGTCGATCTCCCAGTACGGCAGGTAGCCGTAGACCTGTCCTGACAGCCGCCGGGCGAAGCTGGCCTGGGGCAGGGGAGCGGCCGGGCCGGCCGCGGACGGCGGAGGCGGGACGTTGGAGGTCGCCCGGGCGACGTCGAGCGGCAGGCCCGATCCGCCCGCGACGAGGAAGGCCGCGAGGATCGCGAAGGGGCGTCCGGCCCTCGGCCGGCGGCGCAGCGATCGAACGATGCGGTGGCGGGGCGCTACGGCAGGTGTCGGGATCACGGCCTGTCCCCCGGTGCGTTCTGGCGACACCCCAGCCTAGGCCGCGACGCCCCCCTGGGCCAACCCGCCCAAGGGTCTCAGGGTACCCCGCCTGAAGGTCCCGCCTGATTCGACGGACCGACAGGTCGCGGCGGGGGCGGATTTCGCGGGCCCGGACTTCGCGGGGTCGGGCTACTGGATGAGCGGATTGACCAGCCCCAGGACCCGGCCCGAGATCGGCGCCACGCCGACAGACATCGAGGGCTCGATCGGCCCACCTGCGGCCGCGGGTCCGAATGTGAAGGTCACGAGCTGCACCCAGTCCTCGCCCGTACAGTCGAGCTGGGGCGGGACCTCGCCGCGGGGGCAGCCCTGGAGCTCCACGGTGACGGCGATGACACCTCGCTCGAGCTGTGTCGGGACCTCGGTCCGGAGGACCTGGAGGGCGATCCCCACGAGCTCGTCGCACGACAGTGCGCCCGGGATGACCACCTGGGCTCCGCCACACCGCGCCGCGGGCAACGCCAGCCCGCTCGGCGCCGGGCTGCCGAGGATCCCGCAGCCCGCCACGACGGCCGCGGCCATCAGGCAGGCTGTCGCCACCCGTGACAGGCGGGCCGGGAGCCGGCTTCGTTTGGTTCGCTCGAGCACGGGCGGCTGACGCCTCCTCGCCGTCGGTGGTTCCGCCAACCGACGCGCCGGTATCATCCACCCGATGACGGACCGTGGGATGCCCCTCGGCGATGGCGCTCCGGCCTGCCCGTTCGTGGCATTCGAAGATGACCGCGACGCCCGGGCGACGGCACCGGACCATCGACATCGCTGCTACGCGGAGGTCCGTCCCGCGCCGCGCGCGCTCGCCCACCAGGAGGCGTACTGCCTGTCGTCGGCCTTCCCGGTCTGCCCGACCTTCCAGGACTGGGCACGTCGCGAGGCCGCCCATGCGAAGGCGGCCGCGTCGCTCGAGGCGGACGAGGCCCGCGGCGCCGACCGACCGCCGCTTCCGCCGGCCTCGGACCCGGCCCCGCCGGAAGCCGTCGAGGCACCGGGGTCCAGCCAGCGCAACCCGCCCCGCAGCTGGGCCGCCCCGCCGCCCTGGCTGAGCTCTCGCGACGAAGGCTCGGAGGACGACCGGGAGGTCGAGATCCTGCCACCCGTCCGAGGCGGCGGCCTCGCTGGGTCGTTCGCCGACCGCGTGGCCGGCGGGCAGGGCGGCCTGCCGCCCCAGACCGGACCTGCCGACCGGCAGCCCGCGCCACCCGCCCGCTGGGCGGACAGGACCGCCGCGACCGGCGAGGACGATGACTGGGACGACCGCCGGGATCGACCGTCGGAGCCCCCGCCGAGGGCACGCCGCCCCGGTCGGGACGAGCGCGCGCCGACGGCGCCGGCGCTGCCCGGACCGTCATGGGAGCGTCCCCGACGCCTTGAGGCCTACCCGACGCTCAAGACGCGGCTCGGGCTGCCGTCGGTCCGACTGCCGCCCATCCTCGTCGGGGTTGCCGCGCTCGCCCTGGGTGCGGTCGCCCTGTTCTTCCTGCCGCTCCTGCTCGGCATCGGCAACGACCCCGAAACCGGCGGCGCCACGTCGACGCCATCGACCTCCGCGGCCGCCTCGGGCTCGCCGCTCGCCCCGACGCCGACTCCTGCCCCGACGCAGCTGATCTACGTCGTCCAGGCGAACGACACGATGTCGACCATCGCCGATCGGTTCGGGGTGCCGCTGGCCGCCCTCATCGAGGCGAACCGCGACGCCATCCCGAACCCGGACCTCCTCCAGATCGGCCAGGAGGTCATCATCCCGGTCGCGGCGCCGACGACCCTGCCCGGTGTCTCGCCCACGCCTGAGCCCTCGCCGGCAGGCTGACGCGCCGCGCCGCCGGATGCGGCTGGCACATCCCGCAACTCGGCTGAGCCGTTGTCCTAGCGCGGGGCGAGGTTGATCGAAGTGATCTTGCCGGCCTCGACTCGGAACGACGCGTCGAGGTGCTGCGACAGGGCGCCCGGCCGGACCGTCAGGAGGTCCGCCTGCCAGGTGATGCCGAGGTCACGGATCTCACCCGGGATCATCTTCAGGCCGGTCTCGGCCCGCAGGAACCAGCCGCCGACCTGCTCGACGCCGCGCAGGGTCCGGGCGTTGTCCCCGACGTGGATCCGCATCTCCACCCGCTCGTCCATGAGCGCGACCGCGCCCGCCCGATCGCCGTCGTTCAGCAGCTCGAAGAACGTCTCCATCGTGTCGACTGCACCCATGCCCCAAGTGTAGGGGCCCGCCCGTGGACCCGCCGCAGGGGCCCCGGGCGCGCGTCACACGACCCCCCGGCGCCTCGGGCATCGCCGCGCACTTCAGAAGCCGCCGCCGGCGCCCCCGCCCCCGCCGCCCCCGCCGCCACCGAATCCCCCGCCCCCGCCGGAGCCCGACGAGCTGGGGGCGTTCCCGATCGTGCCCATGGCGGCCATCATCCCGCCGATGCTCGGGATGCCCGAGCTCGAGAAGATGCCGCCGCCCCCGCCGGTCGCGCCGCTGGCCAGGCTCGAGCCATCCCCACCCCGATACCACACCGGCAGGTAGCCCGTGGTGGTCCCGCGGCCCCGGCTGTCCTCCATGGTCCGGGCCAGGACGTCCTCGACCTGGCCGGACAGACCCAGGGCCGTCGCCCAGACGACAGCCTGGTCGGGCGTCTCGAGCCACGACAGCCCCGCCTCCCGGACCACCTGGTCCATCGACCGGGCCCCCTCCATCGTCTTCGACAGCGTTCGGCGGTAGGCCAGCAGCCAGGCCTTCTGCATCGCTCCCGCCATCGTCCTGGCCGGCATGGCGCCGGCGAGCACGAGCGTGACGACCCCCGCGACGACGAGCGCGGCGCCGAGGAGGGTCAGCCCACTCATCGGGATGACGAAGCCGGCGACGACGGCCGCACCGCCCGCCAGGGCCTCCAGTGTCCCGTAGATCCGCCACCGCCCCACGACCCTCGACGGCCGCTCCTTGAACCACTTGTTCCGGACGGCCGAATCCTCGACCCGGCGCTCGAAGACCGGGACGTCCTCGGCCAGCTTCGGGAGGTCGTCGGGCTCGATCGTTTCCTGGGTCGCCATCGTCCCGAGCCGGGTCTCGAGGTAGTCCTCGGCCTGGCCGAGCGGGCGCCGCTCGGCGAGCTGCAGCCTGGCCCGGGCGATCTCGAGGCGCTGGGCCTCGTCGGCCCCCGGGGTCCTCGCCGCCTCGTCGCCGGTGAGGTCGGCCGTCGCCGCGTCCATGGCCAGGGACCCGATGTCGATGCTGAGCTTCCGGCCGATCCCGAGCGGTCCGTGGCTCTCGCGGAACGCCACGCGACCGCGGCTGGCCAGGTCGAGGAGGGCGGTCGTCAGGGTCCGCCGGGAGACGCCGCCATCGAGGACCATCGTCGCGGCCGCCGGTGTCATGCCGGCGGGCGGCGCCGGGACGAGGACCGATTCGGAATCGGTGTACTCGGGGTCGCGACCGAATCGCAGCCAGTGGAAGACGGCCCAGCCGAGGAGTCCCAGGAGCGCCGCCGACCCGCCGACGAGGCCGATGACGGCGTTCACCTGGCGGGCGAGCTCGAGCTGGCGCGAGTGCTCCGTCGTGGCGGCCCGGTCGATCTCGGCCATCCCGGCCAGGAGCGCCCCGTCGAGGTCGGCGTCGAGAAGGAGCGGCAGCATGACGTCGTCGAAGATGGCCTGGCGCTCGTCATCACTGAGGAACGCCGCCCTGAAGCCATCCCCGGCCCACAGCTGGACCTGGCCGTGGACAAGTGACGGATCAAGGTCGAAGAGGATGACGAGGCCGTCATCG
The DNA here is from genome assembly GCA_004297395.1 of Chloroflexota bacterium. Classification (GTDB taxonomy): domain Bacteria; phylum Chloroflexota; class Limnocylindria; order Limnocylindrales; family CSP1-4; genus UBA5189. Next base: position 7,114 of record SCUO01000103.1, read on the forward strand.
AAGCCGAGCCGCCCGACGCCCCATTGCCGCATCAAGGCACGGGCGTGATCCTCCGCCTCGGCCTCCGTGGGCTTGAACGGCCAGACCTGGCTATAGACGACGATCTCGGCCTGGGTCCGGGCCTCGATCTCGTCGATCGTCGTCTCGACCGTGTCGATCGTCGACTGCCGGAAGGCGCCGGCGGTGTCGTAGACGGCCCGGTTGAACTCCGGGTCCGGGAAGGGCGGCCCGGGATCGACGGCCAGTGCCGACGCCGCCGAGAGGAGCAGGAGCAGGAGGCTCCCGACGAGCGCGGCGGTCCGCGCACGGGCGGTCATCGACGGGGCGGCTGCGGGCCGACCGGCCCTCAGACGACGACCTTGCGGCTGGTGTTCACCATGCCCAGGAGCGTCGACACGATGCTGATCACGATCGAGCCCAGGAGCGCGCCGATGAAGGCGTCCGCGGTGAGGTCGGGCGGGAACGCGTCGATCGAGAAGCCGAGGCTGAGCTGGGTCGAGACGAACGCGACGAGGAGCAGCAGCAGCGCGTTCAGGACGAGCGAGAAGAGGCCCAGCGAGACGAGCGTGATCGGGAAGGACAGGGCCTTCAGGATCGGCTTCACGTACGAGTTCACGAGGGCCAGGATGAGGGCCACGGCGAGCAGCTTCCACCAGTTGTCGCCCAGGGTCGAGAGGTCCTCCGCCGCCGGGAACTTGATCTGCGGCACGACCTGGATCGCGGCGTAGACGCCGATCGCGTTGATCAGGACCTTCACGAGGAGATCGATCACGACGTTGCCTCCCGAGGTGTGACGCCGGTCCACCCGGCCCGGACGGCGCGATCATCGCACGTGGCCGCCACTCCGGGGTGGGTCAACGGAGGAGGAACCCCGTTCCCAGCGGATCGCGGGCGTCGAGCTCGAAGGCGTGGCTACCGGTCCGGTAGGCCGAGCCCTCGACCTCGGTGATCACGGATGGCGCCCCGCCGACCGCGGGCCCGTCGCCGAGCACCCGGCCCGTGAAGACGGAATCGACGATCGAGCGATGGACGAGGGTCGTACCGCGTCCGAGCGGCCCACCGGCCGCGGCGTCGAGGAGGGCCAGCCGGGCCGAGGTCCCGCTGCCACAGGGGGAGCGGTCGACCTCGCCGTCGGCAAAGACAGTCACGTTGCGCTGGACCGGATCGGCGCCCGGCTGGTCGGGCTCGGCCTGCCAGAAGATGATCCCGTAGATTCCGGCCAGGTCCGGCTCGTTGGGGTGTCGCGGGTCGATGGCTCGGTCGAGGGCCGGGCGGAGCTCGCGCTGCAGGGCGATCAGCGCCGGGAGGCTCGGGCGGTCGACCGCCAGGCCCAGCGCGCGAACGTCGACCGAGCCGTAGAACGCGCCCCCGAACGCGACGTCGACCTCGACCGGGCCCCGCGACGACTCGATCAAGAGGCCACGGGCCAGGACGAAGGACGGCACGTTGCGGAACGCGACCGAGGTCACCCGGCCGCCGCCATCGACGCTCGCCCGGCAGTAGAGCCGGCCCGACGGGACGTCGACGACGACCCGGGTCTCGGGCGCCGCGGCCGCGACCCGTCCGGCATCGATCGCCCAGGTCACCAGGGCGATCGTGCCGTGGCCGCAGGCCGTCGAGTAGCCCTCGTTGTGGAAGAAGACGACGCCGATGTCGGCGTCATCGTCGTTCGGCGGCGTGACGAAGGCGCCGTACATGTCGGCATGGCCGCGCGGCTCGTCGACGAGGAGGTGGCGGACGTCGTCGACGTGGTCCCGGGCCCAGCGACGCCGCTCGAGGACGGTCCGGCCCTCGAGCTCCGGCACCCCCTCGACGACGATCCGGAAGGGCTCGCCGCCGGTGTGGTAGTCGACCGTCCGGATCGTCCGGCCCCCCGGGTCAGGGTCCTTGCTCACGGCCGGTCGAGGAGCGCCTCGAGGCGGGCCTTGACCGCCGGCCAGTCCTCGACGACGACGCCGAAGTAGGCCGAGTGGCGGAGCGGCCCGTCGGGCATGACGATGTGGTTCCGGAAGACCCCCTCGAACGTCGCGCCGATGCCGAGCAGGGCGGCCCGCGACGGCTCGTTCCGGGAATCGGTCTTGAACTCGACCCGGTTGGCCTTGAGGTCCTCGAACGCGTGGGTCAGCTGGAGCAGCTTCGCCTCGCGGTTCGCGCCGGTCCGCTGGAAGGCTCGCCCGACCCACGTCCAGCCGATCTCGAGGCGCCGATGCTCCGGCACGATCGAGAGGAAGCGGCTGCTGCCGATGGCCCGGCCCGAGGCCACGTCGATGGTCGCGAACGGCAGCTCCGTCCCGGCCGCGGCGTTGGCCAGGGCGGTCGCCAGCCAGGCGCCGAGATCGTCGCGCGACCTCGGCCGGGCGATCGTCCAGGTCCAGATCGCGGGATCCAGGCCGACCGCGGCGAGATCGTCGAGGTGGCGCTCCGCGAGCGGCTCGAGCCGGACCCGCCGGCCGGTCAGCACGACCGGCCGGACCCACGGCGCCGGCGCGGGATCGTGTCGGGCTGTGGCGCGGGCGCCCGGCGGCGGCATCATCGACCCCGTCGTTTCGGAGGCCGCTGGTCCGATCGGCGGACCCCCGGGGACGGCCGGCTGCCCGTCGCGAGGGCCGACCTGATCGCCTCGACGCGGTAGCCGGCGTCGCGTGCGACGGAGGTGAGGCGCCGCTCGACCGCCTGCGCGGCCCGAACACCAGCCGCAGCGGGATCAGCGATCGCCGCCAGCTCCGCTGTCGTCGCGACCAGCGCCCCCCAGCCCTCGGCGGCGACGTAGGCCGTGCCCTCCCAGGCGTGATGACCGATGGCGGCCCGCAGCTCGGGATCGGCCAGCCAGGCGTCGAGGAGCGCCGCCGCCCGGGCATCCGTACCACCGCGGCGGGGTCCCGATTCGCCGGCGATGGGCAGGCCCGCCAGGAACCGTGTCCGGGTGGCCGCGGCCCGGGCCGAGCTGTCATCGAGCCCGCGCGCCGCGAAGCCGCCGCCGAGGGGCCACGTCAGCCGCCACTCGTCGATCGCGGCCCGGCGAGCGGTCGCGGAGCCCGGCAGCCAGGCGAGGGCCGCCCAGCCCAGCCGCGCGGTGGCCTCGATCGGGTCCGCAGGAACCGGAGGGACCGGTGGGGCGGTGGCGGTTGCTGTCGATCCCGCCGCGTCGTCCCGGCCGAGCATCGCTAGCCGTTCGACGGCGCGCGCCACTCCGGCGGCCGCATCGGCCGGGTCGAGGCCGGCCGCGATCGCGGCCGCCGCGAGGCGGGCCTGCGCCGTGTCGAGGTCCGGTAGCGCCGCGATCGCCGCGAGCAGCGGCACGTGGATGCCCTCGAACCGGAGCGCGGCCAGGGCGTCGAGGAGCGAGGCCGCGCCGGCGCCGCCGAGGCGGGCGGCGAGCCGGCTCCAGTCGGGGTCGCCCGCCGGGTGCTCCTCGATCTCGGTGAAGGCCCGGTTCTCGTAGGCCTCCAGCCGCAGGCCGAGCCCGCGCTCCCGGATCTCGCCGATCGTCGTCGCCAGCCCGAAGCCCGTCCGCGGGTCCCGGAACGACACCACCGCCCCGGCCTCGCCCGACAGCCCGAGCGCGTCGGCGAGCGAGGTCCGCTCGAGGCGCTTCTCCCCGTCCTCGCCCTTGACTGCGAAGGCCGCCGTGTCCCGGATCCGCCCCGCCGTCGAGGCGAACCGGTCGTGGTACAGCACGAGCGAGCGCTCCGCCCCGGTGCCGTTGGTGTAGGCCAGGACGTGCTCATCGACCGCCCCCCCGTCCGTCACGAAGTCATACAGGCGGAAACCGGCCGAGCCGGCGAAGCGGCGGCGCTGGCGAAGGAGCGGGAAGAGCTCGCGCTCGTGGCGGGCGACGAGGCCCGCGTTCGGTTGCTCGTCGAGGGTCGGCCGCCGGAACTCCATCCCGTAGCGCTCACCGAGGCCCTCCACTTGGCCGTGGCCGAGCATCGGCAAGCCCGGCAGTGTGGCGAGGACCGTGGCCACGCCGAAGTACTTGTCGCCGTCGCCGAACTGCTCGATCGCCGTCTTCTCGTCGGGGTTGCTCATGAAGTTGACGTAGCGGCCCAGGATCGCCGGGTCGAACTCGATCGTGTCGCGGATGACCTTGCGATAGCCGGCCCCGTCCTCGTCCCGGAGCATGTGCATGAAGGCGCTGTTGTAGACCCGGTGCATGCCCAGGGTCCGGACGAAGAAGCCCTCCATGAGCCAGAAGGCCTCGGCCAGGAGGAGGGTGCCCGGGACCTCGGCCGCCACCCGGTCGACGACCTCGCGCCAGAACTCGTGGGGCATCGCCGTCTCGAAGGCGGCCCGTGACAGGGCGTGCTCGGCCCGCGACGGGATGCCGCCGCCAGCCCCGGGCTCGGGCCACCACAGCCGCCGGACATGACGCTTGGCCAAGACCATCGCCGCGTCGAAGCGGATGATCGGGAAGCGCCGGGCGACGTCCAGGATCGTCCGGATTACGGCTTCCCGGACCTCGGCCCGGAGGTAGTCAAGCTGGGCGGTGTCATTCCAGGGGAACGAGGTGCCGTCGTTGCCGTGATAGATGAAGCGGGTGTCGCCGGTCCGGGTATCGCGGCGCCGGAAGACGACCGCGGCGTCGGTCGATTCCCAGTAGTGGTCCTCGAGCAGGATCTCGACCGACGGATCGGAGGACAGGTCCGGGCCGCTGAAGGCATAGGCGGGGAAAGGCGATTCGGGCACCGCAAGGAAGCGGTCCGGATGCTCGATGACCCAGGCAGAGTCGAGGCCCATGTGGTTGGGGACCATGTCCGAGGCCAGCCGGATGCCGCGGGCCGCGGCCCGCTCGCGCAGGGTCTCGTAGGCCGCCTCGCCGCCGAGATCGTCGGCGATCCGGTAGTCGTCGAGGGAGTAGGCCGAGGCGACCGCGTCGGGATTGCCCCGCAGGTGCTTGATCCGTTCAGACGCCCGGCTCCGCTGCCACAGACCGATCAGCCACAGGCCGGTCACGCCCCAGCGGGCCAGGGTGTCAAGCTCCTCGTCGGGGATCGCGTCGAGGGTCCGGATCTCGCGGCCGTGACGCCGCGACAGCTGGTCCAGCCAGACATACGTTGACTTCGCCTGGAGGACCACCCGGGGCATCCAGTCGGTGTCGTCGGAGAAGCGCTCCGGCTCGGCCTCGAGTCCGGTGAAGTCGGGGGTCTCGGCCGGGGCCGGTCCACCACCACCGAATCGCTGGTGGAGGGCGCGCTCTTCCTCGGCCACGAGATCGGCCGCGAGGAGCAGTCGGTCCTCCAGGCCGTCCACGCCGGCGAGCAGCTCGGCCCAGTGCTCGCGGATCCAGCGGAGCTGCCCGGCCAGCGATGTCGGCGACGCGGCCGATGGCGCCCGCAACAGCTCGGGCAGCGGTCGCCGGAATGGCTCGGGCCGGGCGGTGCGGCTGCGGCCGCGACCCCCGGCGGACCCGCCGGGGGACTCGCCGGCCGCCGCCCAGGCGGCCTCGAGCTGCGTCTCCAGAGCGGTCACGACGCGGGAATAGGCGCCCTCCTTCCGGAGGCCGCGGTCGTCGAACAGGTCACGGAGGCGGTCGGCCGCCGGGTCGTCGTTGATGACCGCCAGGAGGAGACCCTCCACGAGTGCCTCGCGACGGGCCTCCTCGGCCTCGGCCGCGACGGCGAGGGCCTCCGCCGAGGCGGCGCCGGATGCCGCCGGCGTGAGCGTCGCGTCGGCCCCGCCGCCGGGGAGGGGCAGCGTCACGTGGCCCGGCGGAAGCGTCGCCCGTCCGAATTCCCGGGCCAGGCCCTTGACGGTGCGGTCCACCCGGCCCCGGCCGACCTCGGCCTCGGTCCCGTCCACCGCCTGGCGTACCGCCCCGGGCAGGATCGCCGTCTCGTAGCGCTCGACGAGCCGGTGGAAGACTTCGTGCAGGACGCCGACCGCGATCAGCTCGCCGGCGGTGATCGTCGGCGGGCCGGGGGAGCGCCCGGCGGCGCGGTCGAGGTTGATCCGCTGGGCCGCCCGCCGGGCTGCGACGACGTCGCCGACGCCGAACCCGCCGCGCTCGTCAGCCGCGTCCTCGAGGTCGTGCCGATGCCTGGCGTCGCGCGAGAGATGGATCGCCCGCATCGGCGAAGGATGTCACGCCCGGCCGATGGCCACGTGCTCCACGGCTCGCCGCAGGTGCTCCAGGCCGGCGGGGTCGAACTCGTACATCCAGGAGCGGACCCGTTCCGGCCGTGACAGCCGGGCGTCCAGGCCATTGGCCAGGGCATCCCGGGACATCAGGATGAGATCGGCCGTCCGATCGAGCTCCTCGAGGGCAACCGCATCGTCGACGAGGGCGGGGACGATGTCGACGCCTTTCGTGCCGGCGATGGAGAGCGTCTCGGCGATGCTCTCCGCCCCCCGCTCCGAGGCACACACCACCCCGACCCGCGAGCCGGCCGGGAGCGCCGCCACCTCGTGGACCAGCTCGACGTACCCCGGCCCGACGAGCATCGCCACGACCGGCACCCGGCCCCGGGCCAGGGCCTGGGCCTCGTCGGCGTGCATCGTGGTCGTAGCGAGCAGGTCGTAGTGGAAACGGTCGAGCCGCTCCGGGATCTCATCGAGGAGCGTGCCCTCGGCCTCGATCTGGCCGGCAAACTCGCCGTTGAGGCGCTCGGCGTCGTAGCCGGCGTCGGCCGAGGTGCACTCGGCGAACAGGACCCGGACGACCGGCCCCGGCCGGCGGCGCTCGGACGAGGCCGCGAACGTGGCCGACGCGACCTCGTCGGCCGTGAAGCCGGCCTGAGCGGCTCGCCTGATCATCTCCGACACGATGCCGGCCAGCGCCTCCGGCCGGCGGCCCTTGGGCGGGCGGTCGGCCACAACGGTCCCGGCGCCGTGCCGGCTGGTCACGTAGCCCGCATCGGCAAGACGGCGATAGACGGCCCGGATGGTGTTCGGGTTGACCCGCAGCGCCGCCCCCAGCTCCCGCACCGGCAGGATCCGCGAGCCGGGCAGGAGGCGGCCCGAATCGATCTGGTAGACGAGCTGCCAGTAGATCTGGGTTGAGATCGGGACGTCGGAGTCGCGGGTGACGTCCAGATCCCCGCCGGAGGGCCCGATGGTCCCGATTCGAGAGTCGATTGGCACGGTTGACATAGTGCACTAGTCCAAGTAGTGTTCGTCTTGGCCTAGTTGACTGTACCAAAGCGTCCGGGCGAAGCCAAGCAACGAAAGGAGTTGACGATGAGCGGCCTGCTGTTCGTTGGTCTCATCATCGCGGCTCTTGCGGCGTTCGATTACGCGGCGCTCCGCTGGGGCATCGATTCTCGAGCCGGGTTCTCGGAAGGCGACAGGGCCGCCGGGATCCTCACCCCGCATTGACCGCGGCCGCCGCTGCGGCCTGAACTGAACACCCCATCCGGCGTCCCCCTCGACGCTGGATCCTCGTCAGCCCGTGGCGCGCAGGCCGCGGGCTGACGGCTGTTCCGGGGCAGGCGCCGGGGCTCCGGGCGTGCCGACGTCAGCCGCATATGCATGAGCTCGGCCTCGATCCTGCGTGGCGCTCGTCCCGATTGGACGGGAATCGTCGGGGGCCGAGCGTGGTGGACCTCGGGCTGTTGTGCCGGCCGCATACCGGGCGTCTGGAGGGAACCCGGCGGCTCAGCTCGCGTCGGCGGCGCGATCCCCGGCGACGCTGACCCGCTGCTCCACGCTGACCGTCGCCTCGGCGCCGGGCGCCAGGTCGAGCGGCCACGAGAAGAGCAGCGAGCTGCCCTGGTAGACGCGCTCGAAGCCGTCCTCGGAGTTCGAGACCGTCTCGATCGGGGCCCACCAGGCATCGGCTGCCGGCGTCGGGAGGCTCTCGATCGCGACGCTCAGCCAGTCGTTGCCCTGGCCGATCCGGGTGACGCCCGTCGCGGTGCCGGTGCCGTCGTGCGCGCGCCTCGCCTCGCCGATCTCGTACCAGGCTGACGGGTTGCCGCCGCCCCCGAGGAGCATCACCGACCACTCCTGGCCGAGCCGGCAGCGAAGCGGTCGGTCGGCCTCGTTGCGCACGGTCACGCTGACGGCGAGGGTCGGGTGGAGCCGATCGCCGCCCAGGATCACGGTCTTCCGCACCTCGACCCGTCGCTCGCCGTCGGCCAGCGTCACGACCCCGCCCGCGCGAGTCACGACCCGGCCGTCGGCGAGCTCCACGACCTCGCTCGGTCCGGTCATGACGGAGCCCAGGTCGGCGATCTCGCCGGCGCCGTAGGTCGCCGCCGTCGCGTCGAGTGGCAGGAACCGGACGAGGCCGGAGCGGCGCTCGTGATCGTCGTAGCGAAGGCGGTCCACGAGGCCGGCCTCCTTCGACCGGACGATGTCGTGGATCGAGGACAGCGCCCCGCCGTCGCCCTTGGCCGCCGGCTCCTGGCGATCGACGCCGCGCCGCAGGGTCTCGTGGTACGCCTCGGGGCGCCGTCGCAGGACCGAGGCCAGGGCATGCCGCGCGGCCCTGACGTCCCAGTCGCCGATGCCGGCGCCCTCGTCGAGATCGACCGTCACGACCTGGCCTTCGTCCGACAGTCGGACCTCGGGTCGGCCGTCGAGGTCCAGGTCCAGGATCTCCGCCGAGCGCTGCACGCCGAGCGCCGCGTCGGCCGCGTCCTCGGCAGCCACGAGATGCGAGACCGTTGCGAGGCGGAGGTGCGGCAGGTAGATGCCGCCGAACAGGCCGTGCCAGTAGATGTCGTTCGACTGGCCGCGGAGGAGGTCGTCGAGGGCGACGTCGCGGGCCGGTCCGGCGGGCAGCGCCGCGACCTTGGCCGAGACCCGGAGCATCCGCTTGTGGAGATCGTTGATCTCGCGGTACTTGACCTGGAAGTTGCGCCACGAGGCGCCCCGCAGCCAGCGCGCCTCTGCCCGGCCCTCGGCCCGGTCGCGTTCCAGGATCTCGTGGAAGGCCCGGCTCTCGTCAGGCGGGAGGGCCCACTCGCCCATCTCGGCGTACGAGCCGACGGGCATGTAGACCCGGCCCAGGGGCCCATTCGCCTCGAGCCAGTCCGACGGCGTCGTGGTCGTCAGCCAGCCGGCGTTGGCCTCGAGGGCCTCGAAGAACCGGTCGACCCAGCGCTCCTCGCCCCAGCAGTGCTTCCAGGTCGAGGGCCAAGCCCCGAACTTCTCGCCGTCGTCGCCCATCGTGCCGAGGCGGCGGCCATCGTCGGTGGCGTGGTCCCAAAGGTAGGCGATGACCTCGTCGACCTGGCGGAACGGGATCCGGTACCGGAGGCCCTGCTCGGTCCCGAAGACCGTCAGGAGGCGGCCCTGGTCCTCGGTCGTGTACGGCCCCCACATGGCGTCCTCGGGGATGGCCGCGGCCCGGAAATGGGCGTCGTCGACGATCGTGCTCTGGTAGCCCGCCCCCGCGAGCGAGGTCGGCAGGTCCGGTTCCCAGACCCGCTCCGCCAGCCATGCCACCCGGGGCCGCGTCCCGAACAGCCGCTCGACCTCGTCGGCCATCCGGGTCAGCTGGCTGAGGCGGTCGCGCTCGGGCAGCGAGGCCAGGACCGGCTCGAAGTAGCCGCCACCGAGGATCTCGACCTGGCGGCGTTCGACGAGGGCCCGGAGGCGGTCGATGACGTCGGGATGCTCGGCGACGAGCCACTCGAGGAGCGGCCCGGTGTAGTGGAGGGCCAGGCGGACGCCGGGATGGCGCTCGAGGGCCTCGATCATCGGCAGGTAGGCGCGCTTATGCGTCTCTTCCACGACCCAGCCGAAGTTGCCGACGGGCTGATGGTTGTGGAGGGTCAGGGCGAGGGCGATGCGACGGGACACCTGGTCGGGCTCCTGGGCGATTCGTCTTGACACCGGCGGGAGGCGCTGCTACGGTCCACTAAACCGGTTTGCTAAACCGCTTTTCCTGCCTCAGGCCCGATCATACATGGCGGCCGCCCCGACGGCGCGTCCGGATCGGCGAGGCGCATCACCCACCGCATGGAGGACTTGTGGAGCAGGCGGCTCGACGGAGCACGATCGCCGATGTCGCCCGCGCGGCGGGCGTCTCGAAGGCGGCCGTGTCGTTCGCCTTCAACACCCCCGAGCGCCTGAGCGCCGAGACGGTGAGCCGCATCCGCGAGATCGCCACCACCCTCGAGTACCGGCCGGACCCGGTGGCCCGGATGCTGGCCCAGCGGCGCACGTGGACGATCGGCATCCTGACGCCACAGGGCCTGGACGTCATCTTCACGAACCCCTACTTCGGCGAGTTCACCGCCGGAGTCGCGACCGCCGCCGAAGCGGCGGGCCTGGCGATCCAGTTCATCTCGCCCCTCCACGGCTCGCTGACCCGGGCGGTTGACCGGGCCAGCGTCGACGGCATCATCACCGTCGGCCTCGGGGCGGACCACCCGGAGGTCGGCCAGATCCGCCGATCGGGGCTGCCGTTCGTCGTGGTCGATTCCACCGGCCTCCCGGACGAGCCGGCGATCGAGGTCGACGACGAGGGTGGCGCTCGCCTCGCCGCCGAACACCTCGTGGGCCTCGGCCACCGCGACTTCCTCGTCATCGGCATCGAGCCGCCCTCGGCCACCTCCGGCCTCGAGCCGGCCGGCGTCACGGCCCGCCGCCTGCGCGGCTACGACGCCGGCGTGGCGGCCGCCGGGCTGCACCTCACGGAGGACGACATGGTCGTGGGCCCGGCCAGCATGGAGGGTGGCACGGACGCATTCCGGCGGGCATGGGCGGCGGGCGCCCGCCCCACCGCGGTGCTCGTCATGAGCGACGCGATGGCCATCGGCGCCATGCACGCCGCCCGCGACCTGGGCCTGCGCGTCCCGGAGGACGTCTCGATCATCGGCTACGACGACGTCGATGTCGCCCAGTTCACCGATCCACCGCTCACCACCGTTCACCAGCCGATCCGCCAGAAGGGCGAGGAGGCAGTGCGCCTCCTGCTCGCCGGCGGGCGCCATCGGGACGAAGGGTCGCTCGAGCAACAGCTGCTCGAGACCCGGCTCGTCGTCCGAGGCACGACCGCCCGCGCGCCGCGCGGGCGCGGGGAGGTGGTTGACGACGGCAGGTGAGAGAGGCGCGGGTCCCGCTCTTGGACCCCTTCCACAGGCATCGCAGCCGGTCGTTCCGGCCGTGCGAGCCGCGCCGGGTGATCCCGGCCGGCAGCAGTTCCAGTTGGCACCAGGAGGAGACAACCAGACGATGAACAGGAACCTGAGAGGGCTCGGCATCCTCGCCGCGCTCTCGATCGCGATCGTGGCCTGCGGGCCCGGCGCCTCGGCGTCCCCGAGCCCGACGGAGGCTGCGTCCGCGGCCCCGACGGCCACCCCCGAGATCACCGAAGCTCCGACGCTGACCGGCGAGATCACGCTGTGGCACTCGTACGGTTCGGGTGGCGGCGAGATCGGTGGCTTTAACAACATCATCGCGGCAGTTGAGGCGGCGAACCCCGACCTGGACATCACCGTGGTCGAGCAGCCGTTCGACCAGCTCTTCAACAAGTGGCGGACTGAAGTCGCGGCCGGTGGGGGCCCCGACATGTTCATCGCCCCCAACGACAGCCTGGGCCAGGACGCTCGCGAGGGTTCGCTCATGAACCTCGACGAGTGGCTCACCGACAATCCCGCCCTCGCCGACTTCCTGCCCGTCTCGATCGACGGCTCGAAGGTCGACGTCGACGAGGATGGCACCGGCGAGTTCTACATGGTTCCCGAGTCGCTCAAGGCCGTGGCCCTCTGGTACAACGCCAGCGAGATCGCGACCCCGCCGACCACCTCCGAAGAGCTCCTCGCGGCCGTTACCGACGGCTCCGTCAAGCTCGGCATCAACCAGGGCCCCTACCACCAGTTCGGCTGGACGGGCGCCTTCGGTGGCACGCTCCTCAACGAGGACGGCTCGTGCGCGGCCGCCGATGGTGGCTTTGCCGAGGCGTACGCGTACCTCAAGGATCTGAAGGACGCCGGCGCGACGTTCAACACGGACGGCGCTGCCATCGACAACGGCTTCAAGACCGGCGACCTGACCGCGATCATCGACGGCCCCTGGACCACCGCGGACTTCCGCACGGCGGCCGAGGCCGGCGGCTTCGAGCTCGGCGTCGTGCCGATCCCGGCCGGCCCCGGCGGTGACGCCAATCCGTTCACCGGCACCGACGGCTGGTACATCAACCCGAACCTGGACGCAGCCCAGGCCGAGCTCGCGGTCAACCTCGCGCTCGCCCTGACCTCGGCCGAGTCCCAGCAGGTCATGGTCGACGAGGCGGGTCACATCCCGGCCAACTCGACCGTGGCGATCACCGACCCGATCACCCAGGGCTTCGCCGACGCCGCCGCGGCCGGCCTGCCCCGGCCCCAGGGTCCGACCTTCAACAATTGGTGGGGCCCGTTCGGCAACGCGCTGAACGAGATCGTCGACACCGGTGCTGACGCCGAGACGTCGATCGGCAACGCGTGCACCCTCATGGACGAGGCGAGCGGCCTCTAGGCCCCGCCTCGACATATCGCTGGCGGGTCGTCCCTCCGGGGCGCCCCGCCAGACCGGGCCTCGTTCCCGGAGTGCGCCCGACCGGTTGCTCGGGCGCCACTCCCGGACCGATACTCGCTCCACGCCGCTTCGCGTTCAGTCATCCGAGGGAGAGGGAAGCTCGTCATGACGACCGCCGCCGCCGCGCTGCCGCAACGAGGTCGCGGCACCCGATTCCGACGCGGCGTCCAGCCGTACCTCTACCTGGTACCGGCGTTCCTCGTCATGGCGGTCATCACCTTCTACCCGCTCATCTTCCAGGTCTGGATGTCGTTCACCGACTTCGGCCAGATCAACTTCCGGGTCCGGAACCCTGTGCCACCCGACTTCGTCGGCCTCGAGAACTACGTCCGGATCGCCCAGTCGAAGCTCGCCATCCCGAACTTCGAGTTCATCCGGCTCGTGCTCTTCAACCTGTGGTGGGCGATCAGCAACGTCATCGTCCACGTCGTCATCGGCGTCCTCGTGGCCGTGATCCTGAACACAAAGGGCGTCCGTTTCCGGGGCGTGTACCGGGCCCTGTTCATCCTCCCGGTCGTCATCCCGCAGATCATCGTGGCGACGGTCTGGCGGAACATGTTCGACCCCGATTCCGGCGCCATCAACTACGGGCTCCAGGCGGTCGGAGGCATCTTCGGGTTCGCGGCCGACAACCCGGCCTTCCACCTGAACTGGCTCCGCCAACCGAACGACCCGATCTCATGGCTGCCGCTGCCGCTGGCCTATTTCGCGATGATCACCGCGAATACCTGGCTGGGTTGGCCGCTCAACTCGGTCGTCGCGACGGGGGCCCTCCAGTCCATCCCCGGCGAGCTGTACGAGGCAGCCGAGATGGACGGGGCGAGCCCATGGCAGAAGTTCCGGAACGTCACGATCCCGTTCCTGAGACCGGCGATGCTGCCGTACGCGATCTACGGCTTCGTCATCACCTTCAACCTGTTCTTCCTGCCGTTCTTCATGACCCAGGGCGAGCCATTCGGGCGGACCGAGATCCTCGTCACCCAGGCGTATCGACTCGCCTACGACCGGCGCCTGTTCGGGGTGGCCGCCGCGTTCGCCGTCTACCTGTTCTTCCTGCTCCTGGTCGTGACCCTGATCACGAACCGACTGGCGCAAGCCACCAAGAGCTATGCCGAGTGACCGCGTGATGCTGCTGACGGAGTCCGACCGATGACCACCGAGACAACCACGGCCACGACGCGCCGACTCCTCTCGCGGGACAGCCGCGCGAAGGCGTCGGGCTCCGAGGAGCGGCGACTGCCGATCGGGCGCCAGATCCTCATCCAGGTGATCCTGCTGTTCATCACGGTGACGGTGCTCTTCCCGATCGTCTGGATCCTGAGCATGGCGCTCGACCCCCGCAACCTGTCCCGGCCAGATGGGCTGAACCTCATCCCGCCGGGCGCGTCCTTCGACGCCTTCGCCAAGGTCATCGCCCAACCCACGTCCAACGAGATCAGCTTCCTGGGGCTGGCGCTCAACAGCCTGAAGATCGCGGTCGGCAGCTCCGTCATCGCCGTGGCCCTCGGGATCGCCGCCGCCTACGCCTTCTCCCGGCTCAAGTTCCGGGGGCGGGAGGCGCTCATGATCGCCGTCCTCGGCGTCCTGATGCTGCCGTCGGTCGCGACGATCATCCCGCTCTTCATCTTCCTGAACCAGTTCCAGATCGAGCTGGGCGACCTGTCGTTCAACCTCCGCGCCTCCCTCATCGGCGTGACCCTCGCGGTCATCTCGGCCCAGCTGCCGTTCGCCATCTGGAACCTGAAGGGCTATCTCGACACGATCCCCCGGGACCTCGAGGAAGCGGCCGCCGTCGACGGGGCCAGCCAGAACCAGATCTTCCGGAAAGTGGTCCTGCCGCTGGCCATCCCGGCCATCGCGGTGACCGGCTTCCTGGGCTTCCTGGGCGGCTGGACCGAGTACCTGACGGTCGCCCTCTTCACGACCGAGGTCCACGACCAGACGCTGTCGATCGCGCTCAACGCGATGGTCGGGCAATTCGCCCGGACCACGAACTGGTCGCAGTTCGCCGCCTTCTCGATCCTCTTCGCCCTGCCCGTCTCGCTCGTGTTCTTCGTCTTCCAGCGCTACCTCGTGGGTGGCCTGGCGGTCGGCGGCGTCAAGGGCTGAGCCGGCCGGTCACGGCACGGGCCGCACGCGCTCCCGGTCGGGACCTGCGGCCCGCGCGGC
>SCUO01000104.1 GCA_004297395.1 Chloroflexota bacterium
CACGTGGGTCAGGAGCGCATCGTGCTCGAAGGTCACGAGATCGAGCCCGTTGAGGAGCCCGATCCCGATCGTGACCAGGAATACCGCCATGGCCACGTAGAACAGCGTCCGGACCAGGCCCGCCAGGGAACCTGCCGATCCGGCCATGCCCATCGATGTCATTCGACCTGCCCTCCACCGCGCCGGCCACCACGCCGGTGCCTCCGGCGCGCATCCTAGCCATCGGCGCCAGCGTCGTGGGGTCGAATCCGCAACCCCGAGCGCCACTCACGGCCGCTGCCGGATACTTGGCGGCGATGACCACGTCCAAGGTCGCCTCGATGCGCGATGCGATCGCCGATCTCGTTCGCGACGGCGACACCGTGGCGATCGAGGGCTTCACCCATCTCATCTCGTTCGCGGCCGGTCACGAGATCGTTCGCCAGGGCCGGCGCGACCTGACCCTCGCCCGGATGACGCCGGACCTCATCTACGACCAGATGATCGCCGGCGGCGTCGCCCGGAAGCTCGTCTTCAGCTGGCTCGGAAACCCGGGCGTGGGCGGCCTCGGGGCGATCCGCCGGCGGATCGAGACCGGCGAGCCGACGCCCCTCGAGGTCGAGGAGTACAGCCACTTCGGGATGGTGGGTCGCTACACGGCCGGGGCCGCGAACCTGCCGTTCTACCCGATCCGGAGCTACTTCGAGAGCGACCTGCCCGCTGCGAACCCCCGCATCCGGGAAATCGAATCGCCGTACGGCGACGGCAAGGTCTATGCCGTCCCGCCGCTCAAGCCGGATGTCACGATCGTCCACGCCCAGCGGGCCGACGCCGCCGGCAACACCCAGGTCTGGGGCCTCCTCGGTTGCCAGAAGGAGGCGGCCTTCGCGGCCGACCGGGTGATCGTCGTCGTCGAGGAGCTGGTCGACGAGGCCGTGGTCCGGGCCGACCCCAACCGGACGATCATCCCCGGGCTCATCGTCGATGCCGTCGTCGTCGAGCCGTTCGGTGCCCACCCCAGCTACGTCCAGGGCGCCTACGACCGTGACAACCGCTTCTACCTCGACTGGGACGGAATCACCCGCGACGAAGACAGCCTCCAGGCCTGGCTGCGGGAGTGGGTCTACGACCTCGATGGCCGGCCGGCCTATCTCGAGAAGCTCGGGGCCGAGCGGGTGGCCAGCCTCCGACCCACCGCCCCCGCGCCGTCCGGCGTCGTCGATTACGGGCAGTACCGGTGAGCGAGACGTCGCCCGCTCGCCCGGCGTCCGCGGCGTCGTCGGCCGCCTTCTCGAAGTCCGAGATGATGATCGTCGCGGCAGCCCGGGAGCTCGCCGGCCAGCGGGTCTGCTTCGTCGGCGTGGGCCTGCCGAACATCGCCGTCAACCTGGCCCAGCGGACCGTCGCGCCGGACCTCGAGCTCGTCTACGAGGCCGGGGTGTTCGGGGCTCGCCCGGCCCGCCTGCCGCTCTCGATCGGCGACCCCACGATCGTCACCGGCGCGACCGCCGTCGTCTCGATGTACGAGCTGTTCAGCTTCTACCTCCAGGGTGGCCTGGTGGACGTTGGGTTCCTCGGCGCCGCGCAGGTCGACCGGTTCGGCAACATCAACACGACCGTGATCGGCCCCTACGATCATCCGAAGACCCGGCTGCCGGGCAGCGGCGGGGCCTGCGAGATCGCGATCAATGCCCGCCAGGTCTTCGTGATCATGCGCCAGAGCGCCCGGTCCTTCGTCAAGGCGATCGACTTCCGGACCTCGCCCGGCAACCTCGGCGGGGCCGAGCAGGCCGAACGGATCCGGCGCGAGGGCGGCTGGCTGGGCCGCGGCCCGTCGGTCGTCGTCACCGACCTCGGGATCTGGCACTTCGACGAGGACGGCGAGATGCGGCTCGATTCGCTCCACCCCGGCGCCACGGTCGAGGAGGTCCGGGCGACGGTGGGCTGGCAACCGCGAATCTCGGACGGGTTAACCGCCACGCCGGCGCCGACACCCGAGGAGCTGCGCCTGATCCGTGAGGAGCTCGACCCCGCTGGCGCGTACACGCGCTAGAGGGCGCGTATACACGCTGGTGGGCGCGTCCACCCGCTGAAGGGCGCGTCCACCAGCTGAGCGTCCACCCGCTGCAGGGCGCGAATGCTCGCCCAATACGCACTGGCCGCGGTTCGCGGGCCGCTGATGATTCCCGAAACGGGGTGCGGCCGCGATTTCCGTCAGTCACCAACCCGGGTGGTGGGGGACGCCGCTCCCCGCCGGAAACCGCCCCGTGTGGTCGACCTTCAGCGTGGCCGAGGCCGTTCGACCGCCGACGGCGACCCAACGCTTCTTCTCCCACCACGCGGGTTCGTTGGTGGCGGATCCCCGGCCCTCATCGAGGGCACCGGAGGGGGCTTGGCCGTGACGGACATCCGAGCGGCGCGCGCAGGCGCTGGCGGGCGGGCTCGCCGGCGAGCATCCCGCGGCGCCGGCGCGGCGCCAGGATCAGGAGAGCGCAGTCTCCGTGGGGGGCTGGGCCCGCACCACGAGGACCGGACACGGGGCGTGCCGGACGACATGGTCGGACACGCTGCCGATGAGGAACCGCCCCACCTGGCTGCGACCGTGGCTGCCGACGACGACGAGGTCGACCTGCTCGCTCCGGGCGGCATCGACGATGGATTCGCCCGGATCGCCGTCCCAGATCAGGAAGTTGACCCGGACCCCGGCCGCGCGTCCGCGGGACACGAGCTCCTGGGCAGCCAGCTCGCGGCTCGAGCGCACCTGGTCAACGCGCGTCCCGAACCTGCCGCCCGGGAGCCGCAGCGAGCGCGGGTCGATGACGCTGACGATCAGGAGGTCGGCCCCCAGGTCGTGGGCGAGGTCGAGGGCCTGGACGGCCGCGCCATCCGAGGCCGGCGACAGGTCGGTGGCCAGCAGGATTCGGCGGATCCCTCCCATCGGGAAGGGCCGGGCCTGAGCGGGCGACATCGGAAGTGCAGTCATGGCTGTGTGGGTACGCATGGTCGACACGTGACGTGGGGATCGAAAGTGACGTCTGGCACATTGATCCGGGCCGGTGGTCGCGCCGGCCGGCACATCTCCGCTGTTCGAGGCCGGGCCCGGGCGCCTCGGCCCCACTGCTACGCTTGCGAGATGACCGACCAGGCCGTCTCGGGGCGGCTGTCCGAGGCACAGGGCGGCGACTTCTCGGTCGTTGCCGCGATCGACGCCCTCGACGTCGCGACCCGGGCGATCGCCGGGGAGCTGGACCTCGACCGCGTCCTCCAGGTCATCGTCGACAGCGTTCGGGATCTCGTCCACGCCCGCTATGCCGCGCTCGGCATCATCGATGCCAACGGCCGGATCGAAACGTTCATCACGAGCGGCATCTCGACCGCCGAGCGGGAGCGGATCGGGGCGCCGCCGCGCGGCCACGGGCTCCTGGGCCTGATCATCCGGGACTCACGGGCCTTACGGATCGCCGACATGTCCAAGCACCCCGACGCCTACGGCTTCCCGGCCCACCATCCGGCGATGCAGTCGCTCCTGGGGGTGCCGGTCCGGACCGGCGGCGAGGCGATCGGGAACTTCTACCTCACCGACAAGATGGGGACGGCCGAGTTCAGCGAGCAGGACCAGCGCCTCGTCGAGATGTTCGCCCTCCACGCCGGGATCGCCATCCAGAACGCCCGCCTCCACTCGCGGGTCCAGCGGCTGGCGGTCGTCGACGAGCGAATCCGCATCGGGCGCGACCTCCATGACGGGATCATCCAGGGCATCTACGCCGTCGCCCTGTCGCTCGAGGACGTGCCCGAGCTCATGATCGAGGACCCGGCCGAGGCCAATGCCCGGGTCGACCGGGCGATCGACCGGCTGAACTCGGCCATCAGCGACATCCGGACGTTCATCGTCGGCCTGGGCTCCGACGCCAGCGCCGTCTCGATCGGATCGCGCCTGGCCGGCCTGGCTGATGAGCTGCTGCTGTCGTCGGGGGCGAGCATGGCCCTCGACCTCGATCTCGCCGACGTTGCCGAGATCGACCAGCGCCTTTCGGCCGAGGCCGGCGTTCAGCTCATCCAGATGGCTCGCGAAGCCCTCAGCAACGCGATCCGCCACAGCGGCGCCCCGCGGGCCCGCCTGTCGTTGCGGGCCTACGATGCCGAGGCGGTCATGTCGGTCGAGGACAACGGCGCCGGCTTCGATCCCTCGGTTCCGGCACGGAGCGGCCATCTCGGCCTGCTGAATCTGCGTGACCGTGCGACCTCGGTCGACGGCGCGGTCGAGATTTCCAGCCGCATCGGCGGCGGGACACGTATCATCGTCCGACTGCCGCTCGCAAGCCCGGAGACCGAACGACCGTGACGGACACCACACCCGCTCGCCCACTGCGCATCCTGGTCGTGGACGACCACGAGGTGGTTCGCCAGGGCCTCGTCGCACTGCTCGACCGGCGCGAGGGGTTCCAGGTCGTCGCCGAGGCCGGGACGGCCGCCGAGGCCGTGGAGCAGGCGCTCAGGTTCCAGCCCGACATCGCGATCATGGACGTCCGCCTGCCCGACGGCTCGGGCATCGAGGCCTGTCGCGAGATCCGGGCCGAGCTGCCCGGGACCCGGGTCGTGATGCTGACCTCGTTCCCCGACGAGGAAGCCGTCCTCTCGGCCATCGTCGCGGGGGCCTCGGGCTACCTGCTGAAGCAGATCCGCGCTCGCGACCTCGTGTCGGCCCTGGAATCCGTCGGCCGCGGCGAGTCCCTCCTTGATCCCGCGGTCACCGAGAAGGTCCTGGAGCGGGTCCGGCGGATCGCTACCGGCACGTACACCGACGAGCTCGCCCAGCTGACCGCCCAGGAGCAGAAGATCCTGCTCCTCGTGGCCGAGGGCAAGACGAACAAGGAGATCGCGTCGGACGTGTTCCTGTCCGACAAGACGGTCAAGAACTACGTCAGCTCGATCCTCTCGAAGCTCAACCTGGAGCGGCGCGCCCAGGCCGCTGCCTTCGTCGCCAAGCACCGCCTGGATCGCGGCAGCAACTAGGTCCGGCAGGTCCTGCGCCCGGGCCCCGCGCCCGGCCCCCGCGCCCAGGCCCGCGCCGCGCTCGGCGCCCGCGTCGCGGCCCGTCGAACGGCCGACATTCGGCCCGCAGATCGGGGGTCCTCCGGACCCCGGTTCCGGGCCGCCCACGGCCTATCCTCCGGGCATGAGAATCGTCACCGCCGAAGAGGCCGTCGCCGGTATCCAGTCCGGCGACCAGATCTACCTCCACTGCGCCGCGGCCACGCCCTCGGTCCTGCTCGACGCCCTCGTGGCGCGGGCGCCCGAGCTGCACGACGTCGGCATGGTCCATCTCCACTGCGAAGGACCGGGGCCGCACCTCACGCCCGAGATGGCGCCCCATTTCCGGCACCGGGCCCTGTTCATCGGCCCGAATGCCCGAGCGGCCATCAACGAGGGCCGGGCCGAGTACATCCCGGCCTTCCTCTCTGACGTTCCGCGGCTGTTCGACAGCGGTCTCCTGCCGCTCGATGCCGTGTTCGTCAACGTCACGCCGCCCGACGCCCACGGCTTCTGCTCGCTGGGCACGAGCGTCGAGGCGATGCACTCGGCGATCCGGGCCGCCAAGACGGTCATCGTCCAGTTCAACCGGGCCGTGCCCCGGACGCTCGGCGAGAGCTTCATCCACGTCGACCAGATCGACCTCGCGGTCGAATGCGACGTACCGGTCTACGAGCACCGCGTCGGTGAGCTCGGCGAGGTCGAGCGGCGGATCGGCCAGTTCGTGGCTGACCTCGTGCCCGACGGCGCCACCATCCAGATGGGCATCGGGGCGATCCCGTCGGCGGTTGGTGCCGCCCTGGCCGACAAGCGCGATCTCGGCGTCCACACCGAGATGTTCACCGACGTCGTCGTCGATCTTGTCGAGAAGGGCGTCGTCAACGGCAGCCGCAAGGAGCGCAACCGGGGCAAGATCGTGTGCGCCTTCATGATGGGCACCCAGCGCATGTACGACTTCGTCCACGACAACCCGATGGTCGAGATGCGCCAGGTCGACTTCACCAACGACACCCACGTCATCCGCTCGTTCAGCCGGATGACCGCCATCAACTCGGCGATCGAGGTCGACCTCACCGGCCAGGTCGTGGCCGACAGCATCGGCCACCGGATGTACTCCGGGGTCGGTGGCCAGATGGACTTCGTCCGCGGCGCGTCCCTGGCGCCGGAGGGCCGGGCGATCATCGCCCTGCCGTCGTCGGCCGCGGGCGGGACGATGTCGCGGATCGTGGCCTCGATCAAGGAAGGCGCCGGCGTCGTCACGACCCGGGCCCACGCCCGGACGATCGTCACCGAGTGGGGCGTCGCCGAGCTGTGGGGCCGCTCGCTCCATGAGCGATGCGAGGCCCTCATCGGGATCGCCGACCCGAACTTCCGTGACGAGCTCCGCTCCGAGGCCCGTCGCCTGCACCTCGACTGAGGCGCACGGCAGGGGCCGGCTCGGCCGTCAGGCGTGCGCGAGCGAGACCAGGAGCTCGAGGGTCGCGTCGTCCTCGACGGGGACGCAGCCGGCGACATCGGGCGGGGTCATGCCGAAGTCCGAGCTAGGGGGCGGTCAGCGCACCCACGACCTCGATCCGGTCGTGGTTGGGGCTGAGAGCATCCGCGGAGCGCGTCCCCGACACGGCCCCGGCGGGAATCAAAAGGGTGGATACCGGGCGTCCCCTCCGGTATCCACCGCGAGCGCATCGTGGGCCGGGGCCCGGGTCACGGGTAGGGCCGAATGTCCCGGATTCGGCGGGACTCCGCGTTCGCGGTCCCGGTTCGCGGGGGCCGGCGGCGGAGCCGCTTCGGGACCGATGGCGCTGCTGTGGACCCATCGCCGGCCCGTACCGTCTCGGCTGGAGGTCTCCATGATGCCGAGCGCTCAGCAGGCGGGTCCAGGCGCCGCCCCGATCGATGCGTCCGCCGCGTCCGAGCCGTCCGGGTTGGTCCCGATCATCGATGGGTTGCCGTCCGGACCGCGAGAGCGACTCCACCAGCTCGTCACCCGTCGCGCGTTCGAGCCCGGCTCGACCTTCATGCACGAGGGCGACGTCACGAAATCCATGTCGATCATCGTCCGCGGCCGGGTCGCCCTCCGCCTCCGCGTCCCGGAGCGGGGCGCTGTCACGATCCTGACCCTGGATCCCGGCGACATCGTGGGCTGGTCGGCGATCGTGGCGCCCTATCGCGCCACGACGAGTGCCACGACCCTCGAGCCCACCGAGCTGGCGACCATCCCGGCCGATGCGCTGCGGGCCATCCTGGCCGCCGACAACGAGGTCGCTGCCGTGTTCCTGCCCCGGGTCATGGAGACGATCTCGGCCCGGGTGGCGGCGACGCGCGATCAGCTGCTCGATCTCTTCCGCGGTGTCGAGATCGACCCGTGGTGATGGGCTCGAGCGCCCCGCCGAGGATGCCAACTCGATTCCTCCCCCGAGATCGCTTCGACGATCTCCTCGCCGCCCTCCGCGAGGGTGGCCGCCGAGTCGTCGGCCCCACGATCAACGACGGGGCGATCGTCTTCGCCGACCTCGAGAGCAGCGCGTCCCTGCCGGCCGGCTGGACGCTCGAGACGGCCCCGGGCCGGGCCCGCTTGGAGCGCCTGCCCGAGGGGCCCGGCCAGGCCCGGACCTTCCAGTACACGGTCTCCGGCGAAGGGATCAAGCGCTTCACCTTCCCCAGCCGCGTCGACGCCCTGTCGATGGAGACCGCCGGGGACGGGACGGTCCGGGTGCTGGTCCAGGCGCCGGCCGAGTCGATCTCACTCGCGATCGTCGGGGCGCGCGCCTGTGACCTTGCGGCGCTGGCGGTCCATGACCGTGTCCTGGCCGGCGGTCCGGCCATCGATCCCGACTACGCCGCCCGCCGTCGCGACCTCCTCATCGTGGCGGTCGAGTGCGCCCTCGCCTCGAGCACCTGCTTCTGCGCCACGATGGGCACCGGTCCCGAGGTGACGAGCGGCGCCGACCTCGTCCTCGACGAGCTCGACGACGGGTACGTCGTCCGGGCGCCGACGCCGGCCGGGGAGCGTGTGCTGGCGGGCATCACCGGGCTCACGGCCGCCACGGATCGCCAGGCGGCCAGCGGCGCCGCCCAGACCGCGGCCGCGCGCGCGGCGATGGGCACGACTGCCATCCCGACGAACCCGCGCGACCTGCTGCTTGCGAACCTCGATCACCCGCGCTGGGACGCGGTCGCCGAGCGCTGCATCGCCTGCGCCAACTGCACCCTCGTCTGCCCGACCTGCTTCTGCACCGGCCTGGAGGTCCAGTCCGGCTTCGACGCCGCCGCCTCGAGCGTGACCCGGGCCTGGGATTCGTGCTTCACCGAGGGCTTTGCCCAGATCGCCGGCGGCAGCTTCCGCCCGCGCCACAAGGATCGCTACCGACAGTGGCTCACCCACAAGTTCGCGACCTGGTGGGACCAGTTCGGGACGTCGGGCTGCATCGGCTGTGGCCGCTGCGTGGCCTGGTGCCCCGTGGGCATCGATGTCCGGGCCGAGCTGAACGCCATCGCCGAGGCGCCCGCCGAGCCGCTCGCGCCAGCTCCGACGCCGCCGAGCCGGCCCGCGGGGCCCGAGATCCGGGCCATCGCCGACATCCTGGCGCTGCCCTCCAGCCAGGCCCCGGCTCCGCTCGAGTTCACGCCGGCCACGGTCATCTCGGTGACGCCTGAGACCGCCGACACCACGACCCTCCGGCTGGCGACCGACGACCCCCGGATCCTGGCCGGCAAGCCCGGCCAGTTCGTGATGGTCGGCGTGCCCGCCTTCGCCATCCCGCCGATCTCGATCTCGCGCTTCCACCCCGAAGGCCTGGACCTCACGATCCGCGCCGCCGGCGCTGCCACGAGCTTCCTGACCCGGCTCCGCAAGGGCGCCAGCCTGGGCCTCCGCGGCCCCGTTGGCCGCGGCTGGCCGGTCGAGGATGCGCTGGGTCGGGACGTCGTCATCGTCGCCGGCGGGATCGGGCTGGCGCCGCTTCGCCCGGTCATCGATGCCGTGCTCCGGGAGCGCGACCGCTACCACGACATCCGCCTGTACCTCGGGGCCCGGACGCCGCGCGACCGGCTGTTCGTCGACGAGATCGACGCCCTCGCCGCCCGCGACGACATCCTCGTCCGGGTGACCGTGGACCGGGCCGGGCCGGAGTGGCTCGGGCGGGTGGGGATTGTGACCCAGCTCTTCAAGACCGTCCGCGGGACGGGTGCCGACGCCACGGCCTTCATCTGCGGCCCGGAGCGGATGATGTCGGCCACCGCCGACGTCCTGGG
>SCUO01000014.1 GCA_004297395.1 Chloroflexota bacterium
CGGCGACGGCGAGCCGATCATCGGCGAGCCCCCGCCGTGGAGCGACGGGCCGGCGCCGTCGGCGGCGGAGTGGCCGCTCCCCGGGCCCGCGTCGTCGTTCTTCATGGACGCGGACGCGTCGCTCGTCCTGGTCCCCGAGGCGGATGGCTGCCTCGTCGTTGCCGATGTTCGCTTCCTGCCCGTCGACGCCCGCGACGCCGTTCCGGCGCCGCTCGGCCGGGGCGTCTTCGAGCTCGACCCGCCGCGCGGCCGCCTCGTGCTCGGCCGCCCGCCCGCCGGGGAGTGGGTGGTCCGCGTCGTCGCCCAGTTCCTTGCCCGGCCGGGGAGTCGCGAGATCGTGGCCGTCGAGCGGTTCTTCCGGATGACCGTCGAGGCAGCCCCGGGCGCCTCGCCGGCGGTCACGCCGGCCGTGGCATGCGGGTCGCTCGAGTCGCTGGCCCGAGAGCCACGGCTGTCGCTCGTCGCCGCCGACCGAGCACCGGTCGCGGGTGTCGACGTGGGCCCGTCCGATCTCGACGCCCTCAACGTCGGCGCAGGCGTCGAGGCCGCCTACCCTGACCCGATCGTCATCGCCGTTGAGGGCGATGTCTGCGCGACGTCGTGGTCGATCCGCTGGCTCGACCCCCTGAGCGGCGGCGTCATGCAGCAGATCGACCAGGAGAACCCGGTCCGGAACCCGTTTGCCGTGAGCCAGAACCGGATCGAGCTCAGCGGGACCCCGATCGGCCGTGCGGTCGTCGTGGCAACCCTTCAGTTCGGCGCCGGGGTGGCGAGCCGGGCGGCATGGCAGGTCACGTACGCCGGTCCGCCGACGCCACTCGTCGAGATCGCCGGGCGATCCGGCCCGCGGGTCGCCGGCCGGCCCCTCTGCGGCACCTTCTGGGCCCTCGCCGATGGCGACTTCCGGTCGGAGGTGTGCGCTCAGCTCGTCGTGCCCGAGGACGTCGAGACGCTCCCGCTCCGGGTCGACGACTGGGTCGATGTCGAGATGCCGGGCTGGGAGATCCAGAGCTGGTACGCGACCTGCGCGCGGCGCGGTGAGGACGGGCGGGACCTCATCCCCACGGACGGCTGCGGCTTCGGCTATGGCACGAGCACGCCGGTCCGGTTCCTCGTGCCCCGCGGGGCGACGCTCGTCCTCGTCAGCCTGAGCGCCACCCGTGACGGACTGACGGTGAGCGCCTCGTATGCGGTCGAGGTGATTGCCGATTGAGACGGCCGCGCCGGCCGCCTTCCGAACTCGGGGGCGGCCGTCGGGCCCCTGCTATACTCCGCGCTCCGGGTTGGGGCTATAGCTCAGCTGGGAGAGCGTCTGAATGGCATTCAGAAGGTCAGGGGTTCGAATCCCCTTAGCTCCACCAACTCGAATCTCGACGTCCCGACCCGCGCAGCGGGAGCTCGGCCTTCCGTAGCCAGCCGATCGAATCGGCTGGCTCCCAGGACCCTTCGCCCTGCGGCGAGGGGTCTTCGTTCATCCGGGAGCAGGAACCACCGTGACCCAGACCAGCGATCGACCCGAGCGCACCAGGATCGAGCGGTACGACCCCGCCTCGATCGAGCCGCGCTGGCAGGCGCGCTGGGACGAGCTGGGGCTGTACCGGACGAACCTGGCCGACGCCCGCAACCGCTACTACCTGCTGACGATGTACCCGTACCCGTCGGGCGACCTCCACATCGGCCACTGGTACATCAAGACCCCGACCGACGCGATCGCCCGCTACCAGCGGATGCACGGCCGGAACGTCTTCCTGCCGATCGGTTTCGACGCGTTCGGCCTGCCGGCCGAGAACGCGGCGATCAAGAACAAGATCAACCCCCGCGACTGGACGATGAAGAACATCGAGAACATGCGCCGCCAGCTGCGGAGCATGGGCGCGACGTTCGACTGGGACTCCGAGGTCGTGACTTCCGACCCGGACTACTACCGCTGGAACCAGTGGTTCTTCCTCCAGTTCCTAAAGGCCGGCCTCGCCTATCGCCAGAAGTCGGCCGTCGACTGGTGCCCGAACGACGGCACCTTGGCGCGGGAGCAGGTGGAAGGCGTCGACCGGCGCTGCTGGCGCTGCGGCGCGAAGGTCGAGAAGCGCGACCTGGACCAGTGGTACCTGCGGGTCACGAAGTACGCCGACGAGCTCCTCGACTTCTCCGAGATCGAGTTCCCCGACCCGGTCCGGGTCATGCAGACGAACTGGATCGGCCGCTCCGAGGGCGGCGAGATCGTGTTCACGACCGCCCCGTCGGCCCATCACCCGGGCGGCGAGGAGCTGCGGGTCTTCACGACCCGACCCGACACGTTGTTCGGGGCGACGTTCATGGTCCTCGCCCCCGAGCACCCGCTCGTCGGCGCCCTGACCGCGCCAGAGCGCCGCGAGGAGGTGGAGGCCTACGTCGCCGCGGCGGCGGCCAAGACCGAGATCGACCGCCTCTCGACTGACCGCGACAAGACCGGCGTGCCCATCGGGGCCGACGCGATCAACCCGGTCAACGGCGAGCGGATCCCGATCTTCGTCGCCGACTACGTCCTGGCCGGCTACGGCACCGGCGCGATCATGGCCGTGCCCGCCCATGACGAGCGGGACTTCGAGTTCGCGGTCCGCTTCGAGCTGCCGATCAGGCGGGTCGTCGCGACCCCGGGCCAGGAGGGTGCCGCGGTCGATGGCGCGTACGTCGCCCACTCGGCCGACGAGATCCTCGTGAACAGCGGCCCGTTCAGCGGCCTGGCCGCGGACGAGGGCGGCCGCCGAATCGTTGCCGACCTCGAGGCCCGCGGGCTGGGCCGTTCGGCCGTCACGTATCGCCTCCGGGACTGGCTGATCAGCCGCCAGCGCTACTGGGGCACGCCGATCCCGGTCATCCACTGCCCGGTCGACGGGATCGTGCCGGTGCCCGAGGAGGACCTGCCGGTCCGCTTGCCCGACACCGTCGACTACGGCGGCTCCGGCGTGAACCCGCTGACCCGCGACGAGCAGTTCCTGAATGTCAGCTGCCCGGTCTGCGGCGGTCCCGCGAAGCGCGAGACCGACACGATGGACACGTTCATCGACTCGAGCTGGTACTGGTACCGCTACCTCTCGCCGCACCGCCAGGACGCCCCGATCGACGACGACATGGTCGAGGGCTGGACACCGGTCGAGCAGTACACCGGCGGCGCCGAGCACGCGGTCATGCACCTGCTCTACGCCCGCGAGTGGACGAAGATGATGCGCGACATCGGGCTCGTCCAGCAGAACGAGCCGTGGCGCCGGGTCTTCAACCAGGGCCAGATCCTCGGCACCGACGGCGAGCGGATGTCGAAGTCCCGGGGCAACACCGTCGACCCCGACGACCTCGTCTCGAAGTACGGCGCGGACACGGTCCGGCTGTTCCTGATGTTCATGGGACCGTGGGACCAGGGCGGGCCGTGGACGACGACCGGGATCGAGGGCGTCCATCGCTTCCTGCGACGGGTCTGGACACTGGCCCTCGATCCCGCCGGGATGGAGCCGGGCGATCCCGACGCGGGCCGCCTGCCGGCGGGCCAGTCCCGTGACGCGGCGGAGGCCGCCATCCGGAGCGCCGCCCACCGAACGCTGCGCGACGTGACCGAGGACTACGAGGGCTTCCGCTTCAACACCATGGTCGCGAAGCTCATGGAGCTGACGAACGTCCTCTATCGCTACCGCGGCAGCGAGGTGGCGGGCGGGGCCGCCTGGGACGAGGCGATCCGCCTGGTCCTGCTCATGCTGGCCCCGGCCGCGCCGCACGTCACCGAGGAGCTGTGGTCCCGCCGGCTGGCCGGCGCCGGCGAAGCGTGGTCGTCGATCCACGTGGCGCGCTGGCCCGAGGTCGATCCCGCCGCCGTGGCCGAGGCGACCCGCGAGGTCCCGGTCCAGGTCAACGGCAAGCTCCGCGACCGGGTCGTCGTCCCGACCGGGATCTCGGACGCCGAGCTCGAGCGGCAGGTCCTGGCGGCGCCGAAGGTCGTGGCCGCGCTGGCGGGCCGGACGCCGGCTCGGGTCGTCGTGGCGGGCGGCGGGCGGCTCGTCAACCTCGTCGTCCGGGACTGACCGAGGCCGGGGCGCGGGGCGGTGGCGGACGAGGTCGATCTCGAGGACGTCGCCCACCTGCCGGGCCGGACCGAGGCTGAGGGCATCGCGGACTGGGCGTCCGCGCGGCGCGCCGACGGGGAGTTCGCTGCGCGCCCGGCACCGCGGTCGGTCGCCGCCGGCGCCGTCGTGGAGCTGCGCGAGGTGACCGCGGAGACGGTCCGCGAGATCTGCGCCCTCCAGGTCGCGCCCGGCCAGCGGCGGTTCGTCGCCCCGAACGCGGTGTCCCTGGCCGAGGCGTCCTTCGCGAGCCGGGCCTGGCCGCGGGCGATCTACGCCGACGACGTCCCGGTTGGATTCGCGATGCTCTCGATCGACGACGTCGAGCGCGAGTACTACCTCTGGCGGCTCATGATCGCCGACGGGTTCCAGGGCCAGGGCTACGGCGCGGCGGCGATCCGGCTGCTCGTCGAGCACGTGCGCTCGCTGCCCGGCGCTGCCCACCTCGTCACGAGCTGGGTCCCCGGGCCGGGCAGCCCCGAGGGGTTCTACCTGGGGCTCGGCTTTGAGCCGACCGGTGAGGTCGACGACGGTGAGGTCGAGGGCCAGCCGTCCCACGACC
>SCUO01000105.1 GCA_004297395.1 Chloroflexota bacterium
CCTCGCGATCGTCGCGGGGTGGCGGCGGTGGCAGGGGTCGAGCGGCGGCTGCCTCACGCTTGGGGGCGGCCCCGCCGAGCTCCGATCGGGGGGCGGCGAGGATCCGGGCCGGCTCCGCGCCCATGCCCAGGACCCCGCGGCTGCCTGGCGTCAGGATCTCGAAGTCGAGGTCGTCCAGGCCCGCGCCGAAGGCTTCCCGGGCGAGCCGGAGGGCCTCCTCGACGGTCTTGCCGGTGAACTCTTTGTAGGCGCTCATGTCAGTGACCACTCATCTCTAGCGTCGTCTCCCTCGTCGGCCCTGGCGGCCCCGCTGGCGGATCGTTGCCTGGGCGGATGCCGATCGGTCCAGGGCCGTCCGATCGGACTTGGGTCGCGCAGTCGTTCCCGGCTCGCGCGAGCTGGATGGCGGCGCCGTGGGTGCGGCGACCGGGAAGCGCGGTGTGTGGTCCACGGCGAACCGTGGCGTCCAGCCGAAGATCGGGAACATCCCGCCCCAGCCCAGGATCAGGTACTGCTGGACGATCGAGAAGACGGTCGACCCGATCCAGTAGAGGAACAGGCCGGCCGGCAGGATGCTGCCGTAGATCAGCGAGATGAACGGCAGGAAGATCGCCATCTGGCGCTGCATCTTGACGTTCTGGTCGTCGGCCCCCGCCGCGCTGGCGGCAGGCAGCGTCATCCGGGACGCAACCAGCTGGACGAGCGACGAGATGATCGCCAGCAGGCTCAGGCCCGAGAAGAGGGCCCCGGGGCTGCCCAGGAATACCTCGGGCACGCCCCAGTTGACGCCGAACGCGGTCGGGTTGAGGCAGGGGTTGAGGACCGTGTTGTTCGGCCCGAAGATCGGCGCCGCGTCGCAGCCAAGGTCGAGGATCCGGAACCCGAAGACGTCGAGCATCGGCTGGACGTTGAAGTTCTGGAGTCCTTGGCTGAAGACGGAGTAGAGCGGGATCAGGAGGAACATCTGGAGCACGATCGGCAGGCAGCCGAGGGGCGAGACGCCGCGCTCCTTGTAGAGCTGGGCGGTGGCCTGCTGGACCTTCATCCGGTCGCCCTTGAAGCGACGCTGGATCTCCTTGATCTCCGGGCCGATGAGCTGCATCCGCTTCGTCGAGACGAGCTGGCGCCGGAAGACCGGGATGAGCAGGACCTTGATGATGATCGTCAGGCCGATGATCGCGATGGCGATGTTGCCGGTCAGTCGATCGAGCACCACGAGGATGATGAAGAAGGCCTGGAAGATCGGCGTGAACAGCCACGACAGGAGGCTGAAGGGGTCCGCCTGGAGCGGCGCCGGGTTCAGCGGGATCCCAGCCGGCGGGGTGGGCGTGGGCGCCGCGGTGACCCCGGGCGGGAGCGAGCCGCTCCCCGGCCCGCAGGCCGCGGCCACGAGGGCGATGAGGACGATGACCAGGAGCGGGCCGTATCGGGCCGGCCAGGATCGGGGGCTCACGCGGCGGGGACCTCGTTCATCTGACGGGGTCGAACCCGCCGGGGTGGCCGGGATGGCAGCGCGCGATCCGGCGAGCGCCCATCCACGAGCCGCGAAACAGCCCGTAGCGCTCGATGGCCTGCTCGGTATAGCGGGAGCAGGTTGGCTCGTAGCGACAGGACGTCGGCAGCCACGCGAACGCGAATCGGTACAGGTGGATCAACCCGACCCCGATTCGCTTCAAGCCTCATGTCCTCCCAGCACCCCGGATCGACCGAGCAGGCGTCCGAGGGCCTTCACCACGGCCTCGTGGTCGGCGGCGACGATCGCCGGTCGGGCGATGATGAGGACGTCCCAGCCGGGCTGGAACGAGGGCGCCATCACCCTGAGCACCCCTCGGAGCCGTCGCCGGACCCGGTTCCTCACGACCGCCGAGCCCAGGGCCCGCCCGGTCGCGAAGCCGAATCGCGTGGTCTCGAGGTCCGTCCGTCGGACTCGCGCGGCGAGGAGCGGGTGGGATCGAATCGCCCCACCCTCCTGGAGGGCCGCGAAATCCTGCGGACGCGAGAGCATCACCAGCCGCGGACTGCGAGGGCCGCGACCGTCCGTCAGACCGTCAGGCGCTTCCGACCGCGAGCCCGGCGAGCAGCCAGGACGCGACGGCCGCCGGTGGACTTCATCCGGGCGCGGAAGCCGTGCTCCTTGGCGCGGTGTCGCTTCTTGGGCTGGTAGGTCTGCTTCATCGGGACTGCGCGGGATCCTCTCCATCAGGCCTCGGGGCTGCGTCGGTCTCGACCCCTAGAGGCACGCAAACGCGCCGAGCGCCCAACGGCGCGTGGCGCGTTCGTCGTCCGGGGGATGATAGGCCGGGCCGAGAAGGGGTGTCAAACGTGCTCGCGGGCGCACCCGCGGGCGCGCGAAGGGTCGCGAGCTCCCGTCCGGAGCGCCAGTCCAGGGTGGACCTGGGGCCCAACAGCGGACCCGGGCGGCCCGGGGCCGGATCGAAGGTACGACCCCGAGGCAATACCCCCTGGGAGTATCACAGAATCGCCTTGCGAGGCGTCGGGTGCGGTGCTATCTTTCGGGACCCTCGGCACGTCGGACGGCCCCGAAACGGCGACCGGGCCGGGGGAACTTGGGACCGGTCGGAGACGGGTCCGAGCCTCGCCCGATACATCCCTGGCGCCCCGGTAGCAGATCCGCGTGAGCCGGTACCGGCCGCCATCCATCGCAGCCCACACAGAGAGCCGTCATCGACGAATGGACGCGAAGCAGGTCTGGCGCGCTGCCCTCGGGGAGCTCCAGGTATCCCTTTCGCCGGCGAACTTCGAGACGTGGCTGCGCGACACCATGCTCGTGGACGTCGACGAGAATCGCTTCCGGATCGCCGTCCCGAACGGCTTCGCCAAGGACTGGCTCGAGAGCCGCTACCGCTCCCTGATCTCCCAGACCCTGGCCCGGATCGTCGGCTACAGCGTCCAGGTCGAGTTCGTGGTCGGCACGCCGCCGGAGGCCGTGACCGAAGCCGAATCGGACGGGTCACCGGCGCCGGTTGCCCCCGAGCGGCCGCTGGCCACGCCCAGCTCGCAGCACGTCCGGGTGGAGGCCACCCGGGTCGGCGGCGAAGGTGGGACGACCAACATCAACGCCCGCTACACGTTCGCCAACTTCATCGTCGGCTCCGCCAACCGCCTCGCCCACGCCGCGAGCCTGTCGGTCGCCGAGCGCCCCGGCCATGCCTACAACCCGCTCTTCCTGTACGGCGGGGTCGGCCTCGGCAAGACCCACCTGATGCACGCCATCGGCAACCAGGTGGCCGCCAAGTTCCCCCGCAAGCGGGTCGTCTACGCCACGTCCGAGAAGTTCACCAACGAATTCATCACCTCGATCCAGCAGGGCAAGATCGACGACTTCCGGTCGCGCTACCGGCGGATCGACCTCCTCCTCATCGACGACATCCAGTTCATCGCTGACAAGGAGCGGACCCAGGAGGAGTTCTTCCACACCTTCAACGCGATCCACGAGGACGGCAAGCAGATCGTCCTGAGCTCGGACCGGCCACCGAAGGCGATCCTGACGCTCGAGGAGCGGCTCCGCTCGCGCTTCGAGTGGGGCCTCATCGCCGACCTCACCGCACCGGACCTCGAGACCCGGATCGCGATCCTCCGGGCCAAGGCCGAGGAGGGCAGCGTCCCGATCACCTCGGATGTCGTGGAGTTCATCGCCCGCAAGGTCGTCAGCAACATCCGGGAGCTCGAAGGGGCGCTGAACCGGATCGTGGCCTACGCCTCCATGGGCGCGATGCCGATCTCGATCGAGCTGGCCCAGGC
Organism: Chloroflexota bacterium; assembly: GCA_004297395.1. GTDB lineage: Bacteria > Chloroflexota > Limnocylindria > Limnocylindrales > CSP1-4 > UBA5189. The sequence continues at coordinate 3,763 of SCUO01000105.1, forward strand.
CGTGCTCTCGAACGTCCTCTACAACCCCAAGAAGCGCCAGATCACGCCCGAGCGGATCGTCAAGGCCGTGTCGGACTACTACGGCGTGGGCCTCGATGCCCTCAAGGGCCAGAAGCGCGACAAGGCGATCGTCGTGCCCCGCCAGATCGCGATGTTCCTGATGCGCGAGGAAACTGACGTCTCGCTCCTCCGGATCGGGGCCGAGCTCGGCAACCGGGACCACTCCACGGTCCTCCACGCGTGCGACAAGATCACCCGCGAATCGAGCGCCAACGACGAGCTCCGACGCGAGATCTCGGCGGTCCGCGAGCTGATCTACGCCGACTGACCCCGCGGGGCGGGTTGGGTCGAGGCCCCCCGGAATCGGCCCGGCGCATGCCGCCCGGGCGTCGAGCGGTGTTCCTGTCCAGGAATCGGTCTCCAGCGTTGATGCCGCGTCCGGCGGGTCGCGGGCCGGATTCCAGCGGACTGCGGCCGGCTCCACGGCGCATCCGGAGCGCCAGCTCCCGTTCAGGTCCACGCTCCACGTCCGGCACTGCGGTGCGCCGGGCGTCGCCCGCCCTGCCTTCGATGCCTGGGGCTGATGCCTGGCGGGACCGCGCGGCCGCAAGCTGGCTGCCGAGACACCCGCCAGCCAGGTCTGACCCGGCACGCGGACCTCGGCGACGGGACCTCGGCGGACAACCGCTCCCCCGACGTGGACAACCGGGCACGAGAACGCTCTTAACGGGCCCAACCGGGCTGGGAATCAGGCGCCGACCGTGCACGACCCGTACCACCCTCGGGTCCGCCGGAATCGTCCTCCACCGTCGCCTGCCTGGCGCCGCCCGAAAACCCACGCCACCACCGCGATGGTCCACCCGCCGAGGGTCTTCGACCACAGCCGTGCCGAACGGGACGGAGCGCGGCCGTCCACCGTCTCCACACCATGATGATGACGGTGACGGGCTTCTGAGAATGGAGGAAGATACACACCAGACCGACGACCCCAGGCCGGTGGTCCGGATGCCCGATCCGGAGCGTGGACCTCGACCGCGGCGCCCCCGGGATGGCGCCCGACGAGGAGCGGCACCCACCCGTCTTCCCGGCCGGCGCGCCGGTACCATCTGATTGCCCGCCATCGCACCCGCTGTCTGGAGTGGACCCGACGTGAAGCTATCGGTCATGCAGGAGAACCTGGCTCGCGGCCTGTCTGTCGTCAGCCGCGCCGTCTCCACCCGCAGCACGTTGCCCGTGCTCGCCAACGTCCTCCTCCGGACCGAGGACGCCGGCCTCAAGCTGACGGCCACGAATCTCGAGATCGGGATCACCTACTGGGTGCCCGGCAAGATCGAGACGGACGGCGCGACGACCGTCCCGGCAAAGCTCCTCACGGACCTCGTGAGCTCGCTCCAGGGCGGCGATCGGGTCGACCTGGAGCTCGGGGCCGGGGAGACCCTCCACCTCCGCTGCGGGCGGTTCGAATCACACCTCAAGGGCATCGATGCCGAGGAGTTCCCGGCCATCCAGACGACCGGCGAGCGGCCGACCACCAGGATCGCCCAGAACGTCCTGCGCCGGGCCCTCGAGCAGGTCGCCTTCGCCGCGGCCACGGACGAGGCCAGGCCCATCCTGACCGGCGTCCTGTGCCGCTTCGAGGGCGATTCACTGACCCTCGCCGCGGCCGATAACTACCGGATCGCGGTCAAGACGATCCCGGTCCTCGATGCCGTCGCCGAGACGAGCGTCGTCGTTCCCGCGCGGGCCCTGACCGAGCTCATGCGGGTCCTCGCCGACGCAGACGACCCGGTCGAGGTCGTCCTGGCCCAGGCCCGCAACCAGATCCTGTTCCACCTCGAAGGCGTCGATCTCGTCAGCCGGCTCATCGACGGCCAGTTCCCGAACTACCAGACGGTCATGCCCAAGACCCACACGACCCGGGCGACGCTCGATCGCGAGGAGCTCCTGCGGGCCGTCCGGCCGGCGGCCCTGATCGCCCACGAATCGGCCAACATCGTGAAGCTCCAGGTCGGATCGGACGGCGAGGCCGGGATCACGGTCAGCGCCAACGCCGAGATCGGCGACCACGTCGGGCAGGTGGAAGCCGCCGTCGAGGGCGACGGCACGACGATCGCCTTCAACGCCAAGTACCTGGCCGACGTCCTGACCAACGTCGCGGCCGAGCAGTTCGCGATCGAGCTCCAGGGCCCGCTCGCGCCCGGCGTCTTCAAGCCGATCGGCGACGACAACTACGTCCACGTCGTGATGCCCGTCCGGACGACGTCGTAGGGGCCGCCACGCTCGCCTCGCTCCGCCTCGCCGATCTCCGGGGATACGGCGCGCTCGAGGCGGCCTTCGGCGCCGGTCCGCAGCTCGTCTGGGGTCCCAACGCGGCCGGCAAGACGAGCCTCCTCGAGGGCATCGTCCTGCTTGCCTGGGGCCACTCCCATCGGACGACGACCGACGTCGAGCTCGTCCGCTGGGGCGCGGACCTCGCCCGGGTCGAGGGCACCATCGGGGACGATGTCGTCGACATCGTCCTGGTCCGGCCGGGGACGCCGGCCGCGGCCGGCGGAGGCCGGAAGCGGATCCGGGTCAACGGCGTCCCGCGGCGGGCGTCCTCGCTCGCCGGGGCCCTCCGGGTCGTGGTCTTCGCGCCCGAGGAGATGCTCCTCATCGCCGGGGCGCCGACGCTTCGCCGGACGGCCCTCGACCGCATCGCCGCGAACCGCTTCCCGGCCTACGCGGCGGCCCTGGCGACCTACGGCCGGGCGCTCCAGCAGCGGAACGGCCTGCTTCGGGCGATCCGGGAGGAGCAGGCCGACCGGGCCGAGCTGCGCTACTGGGACAAGCCGTTCCTCGACGCCGGCGGCGAGATCGTGGCCGATCGCCTCGCCCTCCTCGCGGAGCTCGCGCGGCCCCTCGCCGCCGCCCACGCCGAGATCGCGCCCGATGAGGCAGCCCGATCGGCGCTCGGCCTGCGCTACGAGACGAACGCCCCGGCGGCCGCCGGCGAATCGCCCCGTGCTGCCCTGGCCCGACGGCTCGCGGAGACGGCCGAGAAGGAGGCCTGGAACGGATCGACCCTCGTCGGGCCGCACCGGGACGATGTGTCCTTCACCTTCGATGGCCGCGATCTCGCCGCCTTCGCCTCGCGCGGCCAGCAGCGGACCGCGATCCTGGCCTTCAAGCTGGCCGAGCTCGACCTGCTCACCGCGCTCGACGGGCGGCCCCCGCTCCTCCTCCTCGACGATGTCTTCTCGGAGCTGGACCCGGAGCGCCGCGGCCACCTCGTTCGGCGGATCGCGGGACTGCCCCAGACGTTCGTGACGACGACGACCCTCGACGACCTCGACCCCGCGCTGCTCGAGATCGCGACGACCTGGCAGGTCATCGGCAGCCCGGCCGGGGCAGCCCTGGCCGACCCGGTCACGGCGCGGTGATCCGGGAGGTGGCAGCTATGCGCGGTCGGGTGGCCCTGGGCGGGACCCGAAGCCGGACCCGCGGCCGGCGCGGGGCGGCTCGACGATGACCGACGACGAAGCCCGGGCGCGCCGCCGCCGCCGCCCGATGTCCCGCATCGGCGACCTCATCCCGGAAGCGGCGGCGCGCCTTGGTCTGGCCGACGAGCTGTGGCGGGCCCGCGCCGTTGCGGCGTTCGACCGGATCGTCGCCGAGCGGGCCCCGGCAGCCCACGGCGCCTGCCGGGCGCTCCGAGTCGACGGCGACGCGCTCGTGGTCGAGGCCGACGCCCCGATCGTGGCCCAGGAGCTGCGCCTCCACGCGCGGCAGCTGGCCGAGGCCTTCCGGACGGCGCCAGCCGGCGCGCCGATCGCCGAGATCCGCGTCACGGTCCGCGCCCGAGGCTCGTCTCCCGGAGCGTCGGCCTAACGGCCGACGCTTTCAGGGTTCGGCCTGCAGCCGAACCCTGCGGAGCTGCTACACGAGGCCGACGCTTTCAGGGTTCGGCCTGCAGCCGAACCCTGCGGAGCTGCTACACGAGGCCGACGCTTTCAGGGTTCGGCCTGCAGCCGAACCCTGCGCCGCCGCCACAGGACTGCATGCGATAATCCCGCCCCGGCCACCCGCCCAGACCTGGCAGAGGCTCAATGGCCCTCCGACTCCAGATGAAGCTCGGCGTCCTGGCCGAGCGCGATCGCCTGCCCGACTCGCCCGACACGGTGCTCGTCGTCGAGCCGACCGTGGGTTCCCAGGCGCGCACCAAGGGCCAGCTCTACCTGCTCGTGACCTCGATGGTCCCGGGCTCCCGGGCGCGCGAGGCGACCCGGCTCGTCGCCAGCGCCATTCGCCACGAGTACTACTACGACGAATCGGCCGGCATCCGGGTCTGCGTCGTGAAGGCGATCCTGGCCGCGAACAAGCGCCTCACCCACGCTCGCGAGCGCTCCGGCCTGGGGCATGCCGAGGGGTCCGCGCCGATTGGCGTCGGCATCGCCGTCGTCCGCGATCACGAGCTGTACGTCGCGACCGTCGGCCCGGCCGAGGCCTACCTCAGCCGTGGCGCCCGCCTGTCCACCCTGCCCGACCCCCACCGGGAGCGCGGGCTGCCGACCCGCGACCTGGAGCCCGACGTCTGGCGCGGCGAGATCAATGTCGGCGACCAGCTCGCCCTGGTCTCGCCCAACGTGATGGGCCGGCTGGGCCCCGAGGAGCTCAAGGACGCCCTCGTCACGCTCCATCCCCAGCCCGCGATCGAGCACCTCCATCGCCGCTTTGCCGAGGCCGGCGGCGCGGGCAGCGACGGCGGCCTGGTCCTCGAGGCCGCGGAGGTGGCCGTCACCCGCTCCAGCCGGACGCTCGTCCCGGTGAAGCCGCCGGAGCCCCTGGCGGGGCTCCCGGATCGCTCGCCGATCCCCCTCGCGGACACCGTCAGCGGCGGTGTCGCCGCGGCCCAGGCGGGTGCTCGCCGGGCGAGGTCGGCCGCAGGCGGAGTCGTGGGCCGGCTGGTCATGCGCGTCCAGGACGCGATGCCCAGCCGATCGCCCGCCCCGCGCCGGGTCACGCCCCTCGGAGCGCGTCGCGAGATGCAGCAGCGGGCGGCGGTGGCCGTCCTCGTCCTCATCGCCGTCGCCGGCTCCCTCGGGGTCACGGCCTCGCTCTTCGGCGGCCGCCCGTCGCCGGGCCCGGTGATCAGCTCGGTCGAGGCCGGCCGCCTCGCCATCGAGGCCGCCCGCGACAACCTCGACCGGGTCTTCGGACCCGGCGTGGACCTCGTCTCGAACGACCCCGACCTCGCGGAGGACCTCCTGGCCGACACCATCGAGCAGCTCGACCGGGCGGCGGCAGCCGGAATCGCGAACGCCATCATCCGGCCCCTCCGGACGCAGGCGATCGATGGCCTGGACCGGCTTTACCGGATGGTCGAGGTCACCCCGACCGATGTCTTCACCTTCGCCGCGGATTCGGGCGTGAACCTTGCCGGGATCGTCCGCGGCCCCGACGGCGCGCCGTACGTCCTGGATCCCGCGACCGCGAGCGTCTACCGGGTCAACCTGGCCGACAAGACCGCGGTCGCCATCTTCCGGGACGGCACGAAGGCCGCTGGCTCGGTCGAGGCGGCACCGGTCATGCTGACCACCGGCGGCCAGGACCTGCTCATCCTCGACGTCAAGAACGTCCTGTGGCGCTGGCGTCCGGCCGACGCAACGGGCCGGGGCACGACCACGAAGGTCGACGTCACCGGGTCGCCGGAGTGGGGCGACGACCTCCGGGCGATCGGGACGTTCGTCCGAGATGCCGCCGGCCTCTACAACTTCTACATCGTCGACCCGTCGGAGCAGGAGATCCTGGCCTACACCCCGGCGGCCGATGGCAGCGGCTTCCCGGCGCCGCCGTCGAAGCGCCTCACCGTGCCCCGGTCGGTCGACGGCGTCACCTGCCTCTACATCGACGGCGACATCTGGATCGCCGATGCCGGCGCAATCCTCCGGATCGTCGGTGGCGTGACCGAAGGCTGGGAAGCGGAGCCGCCGCCCGACGAGCTGCTCCGCGAAGCCCCCAGCTACACCGTGGTCATGTCGAGCGCAGAGCGGCGCACCGGCCGCATCTACGGCTACGACCCCGCCAACGAACGGGTCGTGGCGTTCTTCAAGGCGAGCGGCGAGTACGTCGAGCAGTACCGCCTGGCCGGCGGGGCCGAGGACTGGGCGGACGCCCGCGGCTGGTATGTCGAGCCGGGCATCGCCGACGCCCCCGACACGATCGTCTGGATCACCGCCCAGGGGATCCGCCAGGCGGTCCTGGAGCCGGTGACCAGCGAGCCCGGCCCGTCAACGTCGCCCGCGGCAGGGTCGCTCCTGCCGGGCTCCGAGGCGCCGACCGCCGCGCCGACCGCCGCGCCGTGATCCCGCTTCGCGATGCCAACCCGACGCGTCGCAGACCGGTCGTCACGCTCGCTGTCATCGCCGCATGCACCGCCGTCTTCGCCCTCGAGCTGAGTGTCGAGGCGTCCGGCGGCGAGGCTGCCCTGGCCGCCTTCTTCGACACCTGGGGCGCGGTCCCGAGCCGGATCTCCGCAGCCCTGGCCGGGACCGGCGAGTTCGGCCCGGCGGCCACTGGCATCCTCGCCAGCCTCTTCCTCCACGGCGGCTGGGAGCACCTCATCGGCAACATGCTGTTCCTGTGGATCTTCGGCAACAACATCGAGGATCGCCTGGGCCGGCTGCCGTTCCTGGCCTTCTACCTCCTCGGTGGCATCGCGGCGGCGCTTGCCCAGGTCTGGATCGAGCCGGCCTCGGACATTCCGCTCGTCGGCGCCTCGGGCGCGATCGCCGCGACCCTGGGCGCCTACATCGTCCTGTACCCGCGGGCCCGGATCCTGACCCTCGTCTTCCTGGGCTTCTTCTTCCAGCTGATCGAGGTCCCGGCGCTCATCGTCCTGGCCCTCTGGTTCGGGCTCCAGCTCATCGACGGGGTAGCAACCCTGGGGGCCCCGACCGCCGGTGGTGGGGTGGCCTTCTTTGCCCACATCGGAGGTTTCGTCCTCGGGGCCCTCGCGGGCATGGCCGTCCGGGCGACCTCGCCCCGGCGACCGATGGGATAATCCGGGCATGGGCCGTCTCGTCGAGATGCTGGTCGAGAGCGTTCGCGTCCACATGCTCTCGAACCGCCACGTCGTCATCCTCAAGGACACCGAGCGCGAGCGCTACCTGCCCATCTGGATCGGGCCGTGGGAGGCGAGCGCGATCGCCATGAAGCTCCAGGGCCTCTCGGCCGAGCGGCCGCTCACCCATGACCTGTTCGTGGCCGCCCTCGACCAGCTCGGCGTCCGGATCGACCGCGTCGTGATCTCCGAGCTGGCCGAGGAGACGTACCACGCCCGCCTGATCCTCGAGCGTGATGGCGAGGAGTTCGAGCTCGATGCCCGGCCGTCCGATTCGGTCGCCCTTGCCGTTCGCAGCGCGGTCCGGATCCTCGTCGCCGAGGAGGTCCTGGAGCAGGCTGCGCTGGGCGTCGATCCGGGCGGCGACGAATCGGCCACAGAGGCGGGCGAGGCGACCCGCCCGGGCCGGCCGACGATGGGCCCCGGCGTGCCCCTCGAGACACTGAGCGACGACGTCGTCGACGAGCGGCTCGACATGTTCCGGGACTTCGTGAACTCGCTCGACATCGACCCCGGGAGCTCGAGCGGTGGCGCTGGCGGGAGCAGCGGTCCGCGCGACCCGGGCGGCCCACGCCGGAGCGGCTGAGCGGGGCGACGGAACGCGGCCGGCGAGCGGCTCGGAGAGACCAGGCCGCCGACCCGCGGTGGCCTCAGCCGTCGCCGAGGATGGGCTCGCCGCGCGAGAGGGCGCGTCGAGGGGCCGCCCAGAGCCGCAGCCGCAGGCGCCAGAAGTCGCGCATCGCCCGGAACACGACCTGGGGTTTGGCGCCGGTGGGCGAGCCCGCGGTCCGGGGGTAGTGCGGGACGCCGACCTCGACGACCGTCCGGCCGGACGCGCGGAGCTTGATCAGGAGCTCGGCCGAGAAGAACGCGCCGCCCGATTCGACGTTGATGCCCGTGAGCGCATCGCGCCGGAAGAGCTTGCAGGCACAGTCGACGTCGGTGACCCGGAGGCCGAAGAAGATCCGGTTGGCGAGCCGGTAGGCCTTCGCGTAGAGCGTCCGGACGAGGGGATCGGCACGCTTGATCCGGTAGCCCACGACGACATCGGCGCCGCCCTCGGCGAACCGGGCGGTGAGCCGGCCGATGTCGGCGACCCTGAACTGGCGATCACCGTCGGTGAAGGCGATGAGCTCGTGGCGGGCCGCCCCGAAGCCGGTCCGGAGGGCCGCCCCGTAGCCGAGGTTGCGGGGGTGGTGGGCCGCCCGGACGCGCGGATCGGCCGCGGCCAGCTCGTCGGCGATCTGCGGCGTCGCGTCGCGCGAGCCGTCGTCGACGATGACGACCTCGAAGGCCTCGGCCAGGGTCGGCAGCGTCGCGAGGGCCTCGTCGACCAAGCCGCGCAGGTTGGCCTCCTCGTTGTGGGCCGGGAAGAAGTAGGACAGGGCCGGGACGCGCGCCGCCGCGGTGGCGGTGCCCGGGGCGGCCACGGTGCTCGGCGCGGCCGTCTGGCCCGCCGCCCCCGCCGCGGTCACGAGCCGGCCCCCCGGGCGCCGATCACGCGATAGACGTTCCCGGCCGGTTCGGCGGTCAGCGGCTCGAGGATGTAGCGGTCGAGCACCAGCCCGAGGTCGTGGGCGTTGGCCCGGATGACATAGACGGGCCGGGTCCCGAGGAATCGCTGGATCACGTCGGTGGCTTCTCCGTAACCGAGGTCGATGCGCGTCCGGTCGTCGACGATCGTGAGATCCGGGCGCTCGCCATCGACGAGGGTGACATACCAGAGCACGGTCGACGTGCTCCACCAGCTGACGACGACGGCGTCCTCCTCGATCTGCGACAGGGCGGCCGTGGCCCAGCGCCGGGCCGACGTGTCGTTGCTGCGGTCGGCCGCCGCAAGGCGAGCCTCGACGTCGACGACGGCCGGCACGAGGAGCAGGGCGCCCAGCATCGCCCCGACCAGGCCCGGCAGGAGCGGTTGGCGGCCGCGCTTCGGGCGCGGCGCGCCCTCCGGGACGGGGCCACCCCCCGCCTTGGCCGCGAGGTCGGCCGCATCGACGAGTTCATCGATGCCGGTCAGCTGCTCCACGATGACTCCGCCGAGGACGCCCAGCCAGGTCCAGGCCCACAGGACCGGCCCCAGGTAGTACCGCCCGATGTCGGCGTTCGAGTAGGACGCGTTGAAGAAGACGGTGATGACCGTCGCGGATCCGGTCAGGAGCGCATAGCGTGGGTGCCGCACGGCCGTCGCCAGGAAGCCGATGACGATCGCCGGCGCCAGGATGCCGAACTGGAGCTGGGCGAGCTCACCGAGCTCGCCCAGCTTTCGCGGGATCTCGCCGAGCGGGTCGTGCAACGAACCCCGGAACTGCTCGGCCAGGGCCACGTACCAGAAGCCGTCCCAGGTATCGGGCCGGGCGTAGACCAGCGGTGCCCTGAGCGCCTCGCCGAATGCACCGGCCCGGATCGGCAGCTCCAGGTAGACCAGGACGAGCGACCCGACGAGGGCCACGAGACAGGCGCCGATGAGTCGTGGCCGCAACAGGATCCGCGGGTGGACGCTGAGGACATAGAGGCCAACCGGGGCGGCCAGGAGGAGCATCAACGAGTGGTTGCCGGCCGCCAGCCCGAATGTCAGGGCCGCCGCGATGAGCCAGCGATCGGCCTTCGCGGCCGCCGCCGCGTCGGCTTCGGCGTCGCGCCGGGCGTGCTCCCAGCGGAGGAGGATGGCGAACAGCACCGCCACGAAGGCCAGGTGGAGGGTGTGCGGGTCGGCGTGGGTCGCGAGGTTCCAGGCGACCGGCGTGGTCGCGAGGGCCAGGCCGACCGCGATGCCGATGGCCGTGGATCCGGTGAGGCGAATCGCGAGGCGGACCGCCGCCCCGGCCGCAACCCCGACGCACAGGAGCGAGAAGACGTTCATCCGGAAGGCAGGCTCGCCGATCGGGGTGAGGAGGACGTTGACCAGGAAGCCCAGGATCACGTACGTCGGATAGCCCGTGGGATGGGCCGTGCCCAGGATCGGCGCGACGGTCTGGAACTCGCCCGTGTCCCAGTAGCCGACCCCGGGCATGAGGCCCGGGCCGACGATGACGCTGATGACGAGGATCACCGCGGCCGGCGGCAGGATCGCAGCGAGGGCGCCGGGGCTGAGGCGCGGCCGGCGCTCGGGGAGGCCGCCGATCGAGCTCACCATCCGAACAGGTTGCCCCACGTCACGCCCCAGAAGTTGATCGCGACCGACGCCCCCACCAGCCAGCCGGCAAGCAGGCGGACGCCGCCCCGTCGGGCCATCCCGAGGGCCACCAGCGGCACGGCGAAGACCACGAAATCGTTGCTGAAGCGGTAGCCGAACTGGACCCAGCCCTGGCTGAAATGCATCAGATTGACGATGGCGACCGAGACGACCGCGAGGGCCGCGCCGGCGACCAGACGCGACCGCCCGATCCGGCCGAGCGCCGGGACGAGGTAGAGGAAGGCCGGGCTCGTCAGGATGATGCTCATCCCGATCGCCCTCGGGATCGCGATGGGGCAGGCCGGGTCGAACAGGCCTCGGGCCGAGTTCTCGGCGGCGCACAGGGCTTCGGTCGCGCCGCCGAACGCATCCAGGCCGTGGCTCGGCAGGATCGCCGGGGTCGACAGGAACATGATCCCGAGGTTCTGGGGCAGGTACCGGACGTCCTCGATGCTCCAGGCCGGGTTGTAGCCGAGTGCCCGGTAGCCGTTGGCCTCGAGCTGGTAGAGGTACTCGTAGCCGGGATGGAAGAGCTGGCCGGTGGTGGCGATGTTGTAGGCCAGGAGCAGGCCGACCGGGATGATCGCCCCGAGCCCGGCCGAGATCGAGCGCCGGGCGAGCGACCCGCCGCTCCCGACGAGCATGAAGAAGGGCGCCCCGAAGACGATCGTGAGGCGCGCCGTGCAGGCCAGCCCGAACAGGAGACCGGCGACGAACTGGCGCCGGTCGACGAACGCGAGCGGCGACCGAAGGCCGGCGACCGTCTCGGCCAGCGCCGCCGGCAGCGAATCGACGATCACCACGCCGAGCGGTCGGCCGGCTTCGGCCCCAGCGGCGTCGGCGTTGTCGTGAGCTTCCTCGAGTTCGCCCCCCGGGTCCGGCTCGGCGTCGGCGGCGAACGATCGGTCCCCGCCGAGGGCCAGGCCCACGGCCGCGAGGAGCGGGGCGAGGGCGACCACATGGGCGAAGAACCAGGTCGTGCCGAGGCCGGCGGCATACCAGACCACGGTCCCGAAGCCGAAGAAGATCGTGACCGCCAGGCGGACCATCCGGTCCACCGGCAGCCGCCCGAGCATCCACCAGCACAACCCGACATCGATCGCCCCGACGACGACCGAGACCGCCCGCTCGTCCGTTGCCAGTCCCCACAGCGCCACGAACGGCATGAGCACGATCGCCGGCAGCGGAGGGAACGGCAGGAGCCCGAATCCCGTCCGATTGCCAGCGGCATCGGTCAGCGGGAAGAAATCCTGGAAGTTGTTGCCCGGGACCGGCCACGGGATGGCCGCCTGGCCATCGAGGAATGCGGCGGCCTGCCACACGAAATGGTTGTAGATACGGACCGAGCCCGGGAGCCAGTAGGCGGCCAGCGCGGCGACGACGAGGCCGGCGCCGATGAGCGCGGACGGGAGGATATCGAGCCAATGCAGATCGTTGCGTGGGATCCTGGTCGCGGCACGGCCCTGTGCTACCCTGCCCTCCACCTCATCGCTCGTGCAGGAGGCCGAACCGGTTGACAGGCCCCGTGTCGGGTGAGCCCGTTCGGGGCGGGATCGCGACGCGCACCGGGGCCCGGGACGACGTCGGCGGCATCCTCATCCTCCTCGCGCTGGCCCTCACCTTCCGCGTCATCATCGCATACCTCCTGCCCGGATCCGGCTTCGCCAACGACATCGGCGCGTTCCAGTTCTGGGCCAACAACCTGTTCCGCGAAGGCCTCTACGGCTTCTACCAGCGGGACTTCCTGCACGACTACACGCCCGGCTACCTGTACGTCCTGTGGGCGGTCGGCGCGGTGGGGTCGCTCTTCGGCGGGATCGGCGACCTGATCAAGGTTCCGCCGATGCTGGCCGACCTCGTCCTCGCCTACCTGGTCTGGTCGATGGCCCTGGAGCTGGGTGCCGGGCGCTGGGCGGCCCGCCTCGGGGCGCTGATCGTGGCCCTCAACCCGATCACCTGGCTGGACAGTGTGATCTGGGGCCAGGTCGATTCGGTCGGGCTGATCTTCCTGCTCCTCGGCCTGCGCGAGCTGTGGCGGGATCGACCGGAGCGGGCCGCGATCCTGACCGTCGTCGGGGCGATGATCAAGCCCCAGCTCGGCATCCTCGTGCCGATCGTCGCCGCGGTCACCATCCGGCGAGCCCTGTGGCCGACCGGCGGCTACGGCGCCGAGGACCCGCCCGAGCGCCGGCGGACGACGACCGGCTGGGAGGCCGGGACCCGCGGCCCGATCCGGATCGTGACGACGGGCCTCGCCGGGCTCCTGCCCGCGATCGTCCTCTCGCTGCCGTTCGGCCTCGCGTTGCCGTGGGGCCTGGTCGAGCAGATCTTCAAGACGGCCGGCGGCTATCCGTACGTCTCGGTGAACGCCTGGAACCCGTGGGCCCTGGTGAGCCTCGATGGCTCCGGCATCGCCGCCAATCACCTGTGGGCCTGCGACATGGTCGACACCGGCCTGACCACCCTGGAGCGCTGCCCCACGGCGGTGACGTTCGGGCCGATCCCGGCGGTCGTGGTCGGGACGGTCCTCACGATCGCCCTGTTCATCGCGGTCAGCGTGGTCGTCGCGCGTCGCCCGGACCGCCGAACGATACTCGTCGGGCTGGCCGTCCTGGCCCTCGCCTTCTTCGTCGTCCCCACGCGAGTCCACGAGCGCTACCTCTTCCCGCTCGTCGCCCTCGGCGCGATCCTGGCCGCGGTGTCACGCCGCTGGCTCATCGCCTACCTCGCATCGAGCGTGGCGACGTTCGCCAACATGTACTACGTCCTGACGACGCTCTACCCCAACAACCCCCGAATCGACGATTGGCTGGGCATCGGGCCAGCCCTCGGCGAATGGGCGCCGATCGCGGTGGCGGCGCTGACCCAGGCCGCCGTCCTGGTCTTCGCCATCACCGAGCTGCGAGCGACGGCGAGCGAACGGCTGGCCGTCGAGATCGCCGCCACGGACCTCGACGAGGGCGAGCCCTGGTCGGAGGATGGGGCGCCCGACCTCGACGCGGAGCCCGCCCTCCGCGAGCGTTGGTACCGCCGCCCGGCGCCGGCCGTCGAGGGCGCCGTGACGCTCGAGACGGGCGTCGGGCGTCCGGGAGCCGCGATCGGAGCGACGTCCACCGCCCTCACCCTGACCGCCCCGGCCCTCGGCCACGGCGCGGTCATGCCGGCCTGGGACAGCCGTCCCTCGACAGGCGAGGTCGGCTTCTTCGGCTGGCTCCGGGCGCGCCTGTTCGAGCGGCCGATCCGGCCCGACCGCAGCGCCGGCCTGGAGCGGGAGGGGGGCGGTCGTCTCGACCGCCTCGACCTGTGGATGATCCTTGTCCTCGCCGCGGTCCTGCTCACCGGCCGGATCTGGCGCCTCGGCGAGCCGTCCCAGATGCACTTCGACGAGGTCTACCACCCCCGGACCGCGACGGAGTTTCTCCAGTTCTGGCGCTATGGCATCTCCCATCACATCTACGAGTGGACCCACCCCCACCTGGCCAAGTACGGCATGGCCCTCGGGATCATCGCCTGGGGCGATGATCGAACGGGTGCCACGAGCGAGCTGGGAGTCGACGTCCTGAGCGCCGACGTGGAGCCGCGCTGGGACGACGCCCGCTCGGTCGACCGGATCGCCGGCGACCGGCTCTGGGTCGCGACCGGGAGCGAGGTCCGGGCCTATGACCTAGCGACTCGTCGCCTCGAGGCGGCCGTGTCGATCCCCGGGGCCGTGGCCGTCGCAGTCGACCGGGTCAAGCACCGGGTGGTAGTCGGGACGAGCGACGGCGCGATCCGGCTCATCGACACCCCCGGCCTCGACCTGGCCCGCTGGGGCGGCGGGTCACCCGGGGCCGCCGCCCGGGCCTTTGTCACCGTCGATGGCCCGATCGAACGGCTCCTCGTCTCGAGCGACGGCACCTCGATCGTCGCCGTGCTTGCCCCAACCGCGGCCCCGGGCGAGGACGATGCCGCCCCGGGCCAGGCCCTGGCAGCCGACGTCGTCGTCATCGATGCCGCCGGGGCCACCGAGACCGGCAGGGTCCGCCTGGCCGGCATCACCCAGCTGACGAACGCCGGGGCGGGGACCGTTGCCCTCGCGGTCGAGAGTGGCGTCGAGTTCGTCGACCTGACCAGCGCGACCGTCAGCGCGAGCGTCGAGCTCGACGCGCCGGCCCTTGGCATCGCCTTCGCCACGCACCTGGACAAGGACCGGGTGTACGCCTCGCTCCTCACCGCCGAGGGTCCCCGGGTCGCCACCGTGACGGTCCCCACCGCGGCCGGCGGCGCGGTCCTCGAGACGACCTTCCGGCTGCCCGGCACGAGCGCCGGCTGGGTGGGCTACGACCTGGCCACCCAGATGGTCCATGTCCTCGGATCCACGCCGGCTGGCGATGCGGCCACCGTCTACGTCATCGAGCCCCATGCCAACGCGGTGTACGCCGACGCGGCCCTGCCATTCGAGCCCGGCGCCATCGTCCTCGACGAGAACGAGCGCTACCCGAGCTCGGATCGACAGCAGCTCCTGGCGTTCGAGTCCGACGGTTCCGCGGCCACCGTCACGACCGGCCAGCACGCCTTCGCCTGGCGCCTGCCGGGCGTCTTCGCCGGCGTCCTCATGGCGCTCCTGCTGTACGTCCTCGCCCGCGTCCTGTTCCGGCGGCGCGAGGTGGCGATGTTCCTCGGTGCGCTCGTCGCGCTCGACGGGATGCTGTTCGCCCAGAGTCGGATCGGCATGAACGACGCCTACGTGGGTCTCGGGATCATCGCCGCGTACACGATCTTCGCGGCCCTCTGGCGATCGCCGAGCGGGAGCCGCCGGCAGTGGCTGGCGTTCGCCGTCGGGATGCCGATCATCGGCGGCTTCCTGGGCTTCGCCCTGGCCGCAAAGTGGGTCGCCGCCTATGCCATTGGGGCGCTCGGCATCCTCATCCTGACTCGCAGCGCCCTGGGCCGGGTACTCCTCATCCTGGGGCTGCTCGTCGGGACCACGGTCCTCGGCTATCTCGCCATCTCGGTGCCGGAGGGCGAGAGCGGCGGCAACTACCTGTTCCTCGTGATCATGGTCGGGCTGACCCTCGTCGCGGTCGTGGCCAACGTCCTCCATCCGATCGCGTGGACGTGGGAGGAGCAGCGCCTGGCGGTGTTCGGGCCGGCGGTCGCCGGTGCGGCCACGTTCCTCGGCGCCCTGGCCCTCGGCCGAGCCGACCTGCGGATGGTGCTCGGGCCGATCGCGGTCACGCCCCTGGAAGCGGCGTTCGCCCTCGTCATCCTGAGCGGCGTGGTCTACACGGCGTTCTCGGTCATCGGCCGCTGGGGCTTCGGGCCCATGGCCGGACCGCTGCCCGACGACGACCCGGCGACGCTCCTGGAACCGGCAGCCCCGGCGCCGCGGGGATGGCTGCGCCTCGGGGCGGGATTCGGCCTGCCGGCGGCCTGGATCGTGGCCTGCCTCATCGTCCTGCCCGTCGCCCTGTACGTCGTCTCGTACATCCCGTGGGCGCTCATGGAGCAGCACCAGCTCTTCACCGGCTGGCCGGCCAACCACGACGACCAGACGCTCATCGAGCTGACCGGCTCGATGTACGCGTACCACAACAACCTGAGCTCGGCCCACGCCGCCTCGTCGCCGTGGTGGGCCTGGGTCTTCGACTTCAAGCCGGTGTGGTTCTACCAGGAGTCGTTTGCCGGCGGGACGAGCGCGGCGATCTACGACGCCGGCAACCTCGTCGCCTGGTGGCTCGCGGTGCCGGCGATGGCCTTCGCCGCCTGGCAAGCGTTCGTCCGGCGGAGCGCTCCGCTGGCCCTCGTCACGATCGCCTTCGCCTGCCAGTGGATCGCCTGGGCCCGGATCGACCGGGCCGCCTTCCAGTACCACTACTACACGAGCCTGCCGTTCGTGTTCCTCGCCCTGGCCTACTTCCTGGCCGAGCTCTGGCGGGGCGCCTCGCGCCGCACATGGCTGCTGGCCCGCCTGGCCGCCGGGGCGGCCGTCCTCGCGCCGACGACCCTGTGGCTGTTCCACCGGCCGCTGTGCGGCTTCGTCCGGGTCCTCGACGTGAACGCCGGCTCGCAGGCCTGCCCGACGCTCATCCCCGACTTTGTCCTGACCGGCCGGGCCCTGGCCATCGCCGTGGTCGTCGGGATCGGCGTCCTGCTCCTGGTCCGGCTGTTGCTGTCACTGGCGGCGGAGTCCGAGGATTCCGTGCCCGCCGAATCCGGGCGTGGCCTGGCCGGGCGGCTGCTCACCGCCGTCCTCACGGCCGTCGGCGTGAGCCTCGCCTTCATCGTCGCCTCGGTGTTCTTCGCCGACACGCCGCTGATCACGGCAGCCAAGATCCCGGTCGAACCGATCGCCCTCGTCGTCACCATCGCGCTCCTGCCCATCGCCGCGTTCGTGGCAACCGCCCGCGACGCGAGGCGCTTCGTGGTCGGGACGATGGCCGCCATCGCCGCGTGGTTCGTGCTGTGGTACCCCAACATCGCCGGCCTGCCCCTGCCCAGCGCCCTCTCGAACGCCTACCAGGGCTTCATCCCCACCTACGTCTTCCCGTTCCAGTTCCCGGTCAGCACGGTCGATCGGAACGTGGCCCCGCCTGCGCTCCTCGCTCCCGGCCCGGCGCTCCTGCTGGTCACGCTGGCCGGCGTCTGTCTCACGGTGGGCTACGCGGCCTGGGTCTGGCGGGTCACGCTGGCCGAGCAGGCGTACCTGAGAACCGAGGCGCCCGGGCCGGAGCTCCCCGGGTCGGACGCACGGAGCTAGCCAAGGTCCGCCGGGCGGGCCCTCACCGATGCCTCCCGGAGCCGTCCGATGCACCCGGTGCATCGACCGGCACCCGTTCACGCTCCACCGACCTGCTGATTCGACAGGAATCGTGCCGGGCCGCGCTCAGTCGTCCCGGTCCTGAAGCGCCAACCGCATGAGGGCAGTGGGGCGAGCGTGCCCATGTTGATCTCGAAGCCGCTGCGCCCGGAGCACGGTCGGCGCGCTTGACAGGCGCATTCGGTCGGCGCGCGCCCGTCAACGCGCGCCGGTCAGCGCCCCTGGGACGGGGCCGGTGCCAGGAACGAGGCGCCCGGTTCCTGCTCCGACGCCTCCCCGGTGACTGATCCGGGCGGGAGGACGGGCCGGCCGAGGGGGATGTCGGCGTGGAAGCCGGCGGGCAACGCGCCCTGGGCGTCGAGGCGGCGGATGACGAAGCCGTAGTAGTCCTCGACCTTACCCGTCACCCGCTCCCAGGAGAACTCCTGGGCCCGCTCGCGGCCCGAGGCGGCCATCCGCGCCCGCAGCTCGTCGTCGGCGACGAGCCGGCCGATCGCCGCGGCCAGGTCCTTGGGTGAGCGAGGCGGCACGAGCAGCGCGTCGCGGTCGCGCCGGACGACGCCCTTGTAGCCGTGAATGTCGCTGCACACGATCCCGGTCCCGGCGGCCATCGCCTCGAGCAGCACGATCCCGAACGATTCCCGCCCGGTCGCGGGCGAGACGTAGACATCGGCCGTCTTGAAGAGCGCGTCGCGGACCTCGTCCGACACGCGACCCAGGAACTCGACCCCGCCCATCCGGCGGGTCATGACGTAGCGCCGCGCCTCGCGCTCCTGGGGCCCCGTGCCCACCACGAGGAGCCGGCACGGACAGCCGGTCTTGCGCAGGACCCGGTAGGCCTTCAGGAGGTCGAGGAGGCCCTTGCGCGGCTCGAACCGGCCGACGAACAGGATGTTCCGGGTCCCGTCCTGCCAGCGGGCGATCGGGACGGCCCGCTCGAAGCGGGCGATGTCGACGCCATTGGGGATGACCTTGTAGTCGCCCGGGAAGAAGCGGTCGATGAAATGGCGGGCGGCGGCCGAGACTGCGATCCGGCCGTGGAGCCGGCCGGCGTACGAGCCCATCACCTTCGAGCCGAACTCGTAGGCCGGTGAGAAGCCGCCGTAGGCATGGAAGGTGGCGATGTTCACGCTCGTCGAGAGGCGCAGGACGATGAGCGACAGGAACGGCACGAACGGCTCGTGGAAGTGGAGCAGGTCGAACTGCTCGCGCTCGAGGACCTCGCGGACCTGGGACAGGTAGCGGGGCGAGACGGTGATCGTGCCTACGGAACCGTTGGTCGGCATGGAGAAGCCCTTGCCGATCCGGATGACGTCGCCCTCCGAGGCCCGCTGGAGGCCATGGGAGCTGGTGATGATCCGGACGTCATGACCGCGAAGGCGGAGGTTCTCGTACAGGTAGCGGACGTGCTGGTTGACCCCGCCCGGAAGCGGGTAGACGTAGGGCGTGACGAGGCCGATCTTCACCGCCTGGCACTCCGATCCACGGGCTCGACCAGCTCGACGGGGTAGCCGAGGTCGCGCCCGGTGCCGTCGCCGCGGATCCGGCCGCCGAGGTTGGCCCGGGCATCGCGGCCGTACTTCCGAAGCTGCTCCCGGAACGTTCCCAGCTGGGCCGTCGTCCCGTGGAACGTCCCGTGGTGGTGGGTCGTGCGGGCGAGGATCGCGGCACGAAGCTCGTCCCCGGTCCGGCCAAGGAAGGTCGTGTGGCCCGAGCCGATCGCCTCGAGGCTGTGGGCATCGGAGTTGCCGACCGTGGCGAGGCCGTGCTCCTCGGCGAACTGGACGACCCGGCCGTGCCACGGCCGGCCGAGGGTCGTGGGGTTGAAGGCCTCGATGGCGTCGGGCCGGAACCGCGGCTCGTCGGCCAGGAGGCGGCGCAGGACGAAGCCCTGGGCGCACAGCGGGTACGGGACGAGGGGATGGGCCGGGATCGCGAGCCCGCCCTGGTCGTGGATCGCGGCGATCGTCGAGCGGAGCGACCGGAATGGCCGAACGCGGGTCTCCAGCCAGAGGCCCAGCAGGTGGCCGCCGAGGGTCGTGATCTCCTCGCCGACGACGACCTCGAACCGGAGGCCTCGATCAAGCGCGATCGCCCGGGCCGCGACCGCGGCATCGATTCGCTCGTGGTCGGCGATGGCGATGACGTCGAGCTCGAGGTTGGCCTCGACGTGGTCGAGGATGTCGAGGACGCCGGCGGTCCCGTCGGAGGCCAGGGTGTGGATGTGGAGGTCGGCCCGGCCGAGGCGGTCGGTCATCGGGCAGCGCTCCCGTCGGCGGGATGCCCGGCGGTGGCTGCGGTGGCTGCCGGCTCGAGGTGGCCGCTTCCCTCGCGAGCCTCGGGGTCCAGGTCGGGCCAGATCGGGGCGAACGCCGACCACCACTGCTCCGGGGCCTCGGCGATCGATTCCTCCATCGCCCGGGCAACTCCGGTCATGGCCGCCTGGAGTCGCGCGCGACGAGTCCCCTCGGTGGGGGTGTCCACCCGCCGGAGCTGCCCCCGGTAGCGGCCACCGGACGCCCGGCGGACCGCGGCGACCCAGATCGGCAGCCCACGCTCGATGGCCAGGAGGCCGGGGCCCATGGGCAGGGGCGCCGTGACCCCGAAGAACGGTACGTCGACCGTGCCCCCGGCGACGTTCCGGTCGGCCACCATGCCGACGACCCGGTCCTGGTCAAGGGCCGCCGTCAGGGCGCGCCGCGCATCCCGGAGGGTCACGAGGTCGACACCGACCGAGGCCCGGGTCCGGGCGATGAACGCCTGGAGGGCCGGGTCGTCGAGCGTCTCCATCGGGGCCGTGACCCGGCTCCCGGTCCGGGCCACGGCGAACAGGGCCGGGGCCTCCACGGCGCCGAAGTGCATCGCCACGAAGATCATCGGCCCGTGCGAGCCGGGCGGCCCCGCCGGCCCCGCCGGCCGGGGCGGGTGGAGCGAACCGAAGGCGTCCACCACCGCGTCGGGCGTCTCGACGATGAGCCGTCGCTCGAAGTCGGCCGCGCTGCGGCCGGGCAGGCGGGCCATGTCGACGTAGTAGCGCACGGCGTGGCCGAACGCCCCCCGGACGACGCGTTCGAGAGCCCGGTCGTCGGTCGCCGCCGCCCGGATCCGTGGCCCGCCGAGACCGCGCACCACGAGGTGCTCGGCGACCCGCCGGAAGTTGCGCCGGGCCCGGGCGGCCCGGTCTGGCGCCAGCCGGTACCAGATCTCGCCGATCGCAACGGCGAGCGCGTTGATGGGGGGCTCGGGCAGGATGACCAGGAGCCGCGCCACCGCGGCCACGAGGCGCGCCCGGAGGCGCTGGCGGACCGTGCCCCGGGGGGCGGACCCGACCGGTGCCGTGGCCTCGACGCTGCTCATCCGGACCCGGGCTCGTTGGCCTGCATCGCCGCCGCGCGCCGGGCGAGGCGCTCCATCTCCTCGGCCTCGGCCGGCCATATCGGCTTGAACGAGTACCACTGCTCGGGCGACCGGGCGACCGACGCGGCGAAGGCGTCGGCCATCTCCTGGGTCGCCGTCTGGAGCGCCGCCGGGTCCGATGACGTGACCGCGATCGGATCCGCCCAGGTGATCGAGAACGTCTGGCCGTCGGCCTTGCGCTGGAGGGTGATCGGGAGGATCCGCGAGCCGGTCTTGGCGGCGAGCGTCGCCGGGCCGGCCGGCAGGGTTGTCCAGGCGTCGAAGAGCCGGACGGGGATGCCGTCGGCGCGGTAGCCCCAGTCGATCAGCAGGGCGAGCATCTCGCGCCGACGGAGGACGGTGTAGATCTCGCGCAGGTTGCGCCACGGGATGACGTGGACGCCCCATTGCTCGCGGGTTCGCCGGAACTCCTCGAACAGGCCGGGGAACGACGAATCGTCGGCCACCACGCTGATCGGCCAGCCGCGCGACGCGACGCCGGCCGCCGCGGCCTCGCCGTTGCCGACGTGGCCGAGCGTGAAGATCAGGCCACCTTCGGACTCCTCCCAGATCCGGTGGATGGCGTCGAGGTCGGAGCCGGACACGAGGCGATCGGCGTGCTCCCGGGCCAGCTTCGGGAGCCGGGCCAGCTCCACCACGTAGCGGCCGTAGACCATGTACGCCCGGAGCGCCGTCTGGCGAACCCGCGGGTGTCCGGGCGGCAGCCCCAGGACGTGGCCGAAGTTGGCGTTGGACCAGCGCCGCTTCGTCGGCCACAGGAGGTACGACAGCTGGGCGGCACGGCCCAGGATGACGCGCGGGATCGCCGGCGGGATGTGCGAGATGAGCCAGGCAAACGCCTTGTAGCCCGCGACGACCACCCGCTCGAAGGTTCGGGAACCCGGCTGGAGCCGCCGGTGGGGCGCCTCCAGCCGCTGCTCTCGGGCCGTCACCGGCCGGCGGCGACCTTGGCCTTGGTGCCGGCGAGCTTCCTGAGCTTGCGCGCCGCCGGCGCCTCGGTCCCGACGAGCGTCTCGTTGTCCTCGCCCCGGATGAAGGCCTCGACCCGGTTGAAGGCGATGTCGTCGTGGATCTGCTGGGGCGGGCTCTTCATGAAGTAGCTCGAGGGCGCGACGAGCGTGCCCTTGAGGCCTCGATCCAGGCCCAGCTTCAGGCAGCGGATGGCGTCGGTGATGACGCCGGCGCTGTTGGGGCTGTCCCAGACCTCGAGCTTGAGCTCGGCGTTGAGGGGCACGTCGCCGTAGGTGGTGCCCTCCATCCGGATGTAGCACCACTTGCGGTCGAGGAGCCACGGCACGTGGTCGCTCGGGCCGACGTGGACGTCGTCGGGATCCATCTCGTAGTCGAGCATCGAGGTGACCGCGTTCGTCTTCGAGATCTTCTTGGACTCGAGGCGTTCGCGCTCGAGCATGTTCAGGAAGTCGGTGTTGCCGCCGAAGTTCAGCTGGTAGGTCCGATCGAGGCGGACGCCGCGGTCCATGAACAGCCGGGTCAGGACGCGGTGGCTGATCGTGGCCCCGACCTGGCTCTTGATGTCGTCACCGATGACCGGCAGGCCGTGCTCGGCGAAGCGCCGCTGCCAGTACGGCTCACGGCCGATGAACACGGGGATGGCGTTGATGAAGCCGACGCCGGCGGCGAGGGCCTGCTCGACGTACCACTTCGTGGCCTCCTCGCTCCCGACCGGGAGGTACGAGACCATGACGTCGACCTCGCGCTCCTTGAGGATGCCGACGATGTCGGCCGTGGGGCCGGGGGCCTTCTCGATGATCTGGCTGAGGTACTTGCCGAGGCCGTCGTGGGTCATGCCCCGCTCGACGGTGACGCCGGTGTGAGCGACCTGCTGGAAGACGTAGGTGTTGTTGGGCTTCGTGTAGATCGCCTCGGACAGGTCCTTGCCGACCTTGTTCTTGTCGATGTCGAAGGCGGCCACGAACTCGATGTCGCGGATGTGGTAGCCGCCGAGCTCGACGTGCATCAGGCCCGGGACGAAGTCGTCCTTCTTGGCGTTCTCGTAGTAGTAGCGGCCCTGGACCAGGCTGCTGGCGCAGTTCCCGACGCCGACGATGGCGACGCGGATCTTGCCGTCCTTGCGCTTCGCGCCGGCCCACGTGCCTTCGTGGGTCCCGCTCTTGCCGTTCTTGCCGTTCGTGCTGCTCATCGGTTGCTCCGTGCTCCTCATTGGGCCTGGTTGGGTGGTGGTCGATGATTGATGGTGGATGTCGTGGATGCCGATCGTGGGCGCCCCGGGTCAGCCCCTCCGAGCCTGGGCGCGGACGTGGAGGATGCGCTGGATGGTGGTGATGGTTGCGAGGATGGTGACGAGGGCGAGGGCGGCCTCGAGCGCCAGGCTCGAGAGCGGGTAGGCCATGGCGCCGGGCAGGTCCATGTCCTTCGGGAACCCCGGCAGCAGCCCGGCAGCGATGAGCCCGATGGTGAGGATGGCGATACGGACCTCGCGCGGCGCCAATCCCACGTTCGCCATGCCCGTCCCGGAAGTGAATCCGAGGCTCTCCGACTTGGCCCGCGTGTAGCTGACCATGAACGCCGAGACGGCGGCCGCCGCGGTCAGGATGATCGGCCGCCAGAGGCCCATCTCGAGGGTGCCCCAG
The DNA here is from genome assembly GCA_004297395.1 of Chloroflexota bacterium. Classification (GTDB taxonomy): domain Bacteria; phylum Chloroflexota; class Limnocylindria; order Limnocylindrales; family CSP1-4; genus UBA5189. Next base: position 26,868 of record SCUO01000105.1, read on the forward strand.
ACGATCCCGACGTAGACGACGCCCTCGCCCCAGCGGTCGAAGACCGAGTCGTAGAAGGCGCCGAGCTTGGTGACCTTGCCGGCGAAACGGGCGAGCGCCCCGTCGAAGAGGTCGAAGACCCCGCCGACGACGACGAGCAGGCCGGCGGCCAGCCACGCCTGGCGGGCGGCCGCGATCCCGGCGAGGATCGCCACGCCGAACCCGATGAGGGTCAGCTGGTTTGGGCTGAGTCCGAGTCGGCCGAGTGCCCGGGCGACGGGCTGGGCGAGGCCGCGGACGCGAGCCCGGAGCTCCGGCGAGACGACCGAGCCGTTCACGAGACCGCGCTCCGGCGCTGCGCGGCGTCCGCGCCCTCGAGGCCCAGAACGCGGCGTTCGTAGGTCGCGAAGCGGTCCCATGCCTCGGGCAGGAGGCGGCTGATCGTCTCCCGGCCGATCCGCCGCGTCTCCACCAACCCTGCCAGGCGGAGCTTGCCGAGGTGCCACGAGACGAGCGGCTGGCTCAGGCCGACCTGGTCGATGAGCTCGGTCACGGTCGCCTCGCCCTGGGCCAGCCGGCGCACGATCCGGAGCCGGTTGACGTCGGCCAGGGTCTTGTGGATGAGGCGGACTGCGCGGAGGTCGTCGGGCTGGTCGACGACCGACGCGATCGTGGAGCGGATGCGGGCGGGGGAGGGGCTCAGGGGGAAGGCTCCGGCTGCGGCCGTCGCGGCGATCCGGGCGTCGGATCAATGGCGGTTTATATCAATATGCATTGATGCGCCGCCGCGTGTCAAGGGTCAGCCCGGCCCGTCGCGGCGGCGGCCCGAAGACCGCCCGGTGCCGACCAGGACCATCGAGATGAGCGGGGCGAGATCCGGGTTCTCTTCGGCCTCCGGGGCCTCGCCGCGCTCGTAGCCGTCGCGGAGCCACTCGCCGTAGAGGAACTCCGAGCGACGGATAGCGCCACGGCCGGACCTCGGACTGGACGACGACCGTGAGCTCGATCGGACGCGCCGGGCCGGCGTGCGCCCGCCGGCCCGAGATGGCCATGATCCCGTCGGTGAGCGCGCGCCGCACCGCCATCGTCAGGCCGCGCCTCGAGACGACGAAGACGTCCGTGTCGCTCCGGGGGCGGAGCTGCCCGAGGACCGCCGAGCCGTGGAGGTAGGCCCCGAGAAGATCGTCGCCGAGGACGTCCCGGACGAGCGTGACGATCGATTCGACCTGCGTCACCGGGAGATCGTGGCACATGCGCGTCCGGCCGAGGGACCGAGCCCTCGATGGCACCGGCGGTCAGCCGCGACGGAACCGCCAGCCGAGCCAGATGGCCAGGACGGCCGGGATCGCCAGCCAGGCGAGGAGGCCGAGCAGGACCAGCCGGGCGAGTCGGACGAGCGTCGGCAGATCGGGCCCCGACGCGGTCGAGACTCCAGCCGCTGTCGTCGCGTCAAGCTCGGTCCGCAGCCGGGCGAGCTGGTCGGCGAGGGTGCCGAGGTCCCGGGCCACGGACCGGCTGTCGGCGAAGTTGACGTCGAGCGCTCCGGCGGTGGCGTCGAGGTTGGTCGCCAGCGTCCTCGAGCTCGCGGCGACCGCGGAGAGCTCGTCCGCGATGCCGGAGAACGGCCGGACTCCCAGGACGTCGACCTGGGCCGCCCGGGCCATCGCCTCCATGGCGTCGGCGAGCTGCAGGGACAGGACGGCCCCGTCGCGGGCCGCGCCAGCGCTCGCCTGGAGGCTCGTCCCGGCGTTCGCCGAGGTCCCGGCCGCACGGTCCAGGACCGCCTCCGTCGGGTCGATGAGCGCGACCAGGCGCGCCCGCTGGGCGTCGATCGTCCCGGCGGCCTCGGCGAGCGCGCCGAGCGCGCCGATCACGAGCCCAGCGCTCAAGACGAGCAGCGCCAGGCCGCTCACGCCGAAGGCGAGCAGCAGCCGTGCCGCGCGACGCCGGTCCGAACCCGCCGCGAGCGGCCAGCCGGCTGCGCCGACGACCCCGGCCCTCACGCCGGCCGCATCTCCCGGCGGAGGAGCCCCCAGCTCGTGACGAGGAGGACGCCGGCGATGACGGCCAGAGCGGCCACCTGCCAACCCTGGACGATGGTGCCCCTGAGGAGCAGGTCCTGGAGGAGCCCGATCCCGTGGGTCACCGGCAGGAGGTTCGCCCCAACCTGGACGGGGGTGGTGAACTCCGCGATCCGCAGGACGAAGCCGCTGAAGAACATCGAGGCGAGGAGGACGAGGAGCGAGAGCTGGACCGCCTGGCGCTCCGAATCCGAGATCACGGAGATGAGGAGGCCCAGCCCGAGCGACGCGAGGAGCAGCAGCCCGACCACGGCCGCGACGAGCCCCGGGCTGCCGAGCATGGGGACGCCGAGGACGCCGACGAGGAGGAATGCCGAGATTCCCGCCACGAGCGCCCCGAGCAGGCCGTAGGCGAGGACCTTGCCCACGACGAGCTCGGTCGCACGGACGGGAGCGATGCGGAAGAGGTCCATCGCCCCGCTCCGGCGCTCGCGGACGACCGACAGCGCGACGAGGGAGACGGCCATGTGCTGGAGGACGAGGGCGAGCGCCGCCAGGCCGAAGAATGGCAGGATCGCCGGGCGGGTCGGGGCGATGTTCTCCGGAGCGGCCCTGACGGGCGAGGCGATGACCTCGGGCGGGATGTTCTCGAGGGCCCGCCCGCCGACGCTGATCGCGTAGCCGCGACCCTCCTCGGCGGCCCGCCGGTAGAGCTCGCGGTTGACCTCGGCCGCGAGCGTGTCCGCCAGGAATCCGGCGTAGTTGGCCATGACCGGGTCGGTCAGGTTCATGAGGATCCGGAGGTCGGCCTGCTCGCCGGCCTCGAGGCTCGCCCGGGCGTCGTGCGGGACGACGACGACGATGTCGACGGCCCCGTTCGCCAGCCGCTGCCGCGCGACGACCTCGTTCGCGCTGACCTCGGTGACCCGCAACCCGCGCGCCTGGAAAGCCTCGTAGGCCGCGGGATCGGTCGGCAGAGCCGCGTCGGGCGGGACGACGACGACCGTTCGGAGGGCGACCCGGCCGCCGCCGTACCCGAGCCCGAAGACGGCGAGGATGAGGAAGGGTCCGAGGACGAGGCTGATCATCGCGCCCGGGCGCCGCACGACCTCGAGCAGCTCCTTGCCGACGAGGGCCAGGGTTCGGGTCAGCGACTTGGTGACCTGGATCATGCGACGGCCTCCGACTCGTCCGGGTCCTCGTCCGCGCCCGGCGGCCGACCGAGCGGGACGGAGGGCGCGGCCGCTGCCGTGGCTTGCTCCGGCTCGCCGTCGCGCCGGCGGCGGTCGGCCTCGACGAGCTCGGTGAAGACCTCCTCGAACGACGGGCGGGCTTCGAGCGCCGAGGCGACCTCGGCGCCGGCCTCGCCGACGGCGTCGACGAGCTCGGGCAGGGCGACCGCGGCGTCGTCGACGATCGCCCGGAAGTCGCGCAGCCCGGTCTGCCGGATGCGCCGCACGCTCGACGTCGTCCCGAGGACGGCGGCGTCGAAGGTCCCGGTCGTGGTGACCTCCACGATGTCGCCGCCGAAGGCGTCACGGCGCAGGTCGACGGGCGAGGCGAAGCCGATGAGCCGACCCTCCGAGATCAGGGCCACCAGGTCGCACTCCTCGGCCTCGGTCACGTACTGGGTCGTGACGAGGGCGGTGACCCCGGTGTCCCGGAGGCGGTGCAGCTCGTCCCAGACGGTCCGCCGCAGCAGCGGGTCGATCCCCGCGGTCGGCTCGTCGAGGATGAGGAGCCGCGGATCATGGACGAGGGTGCAGGCGAGCTCGAGGCGGCGCTGCATGCCTCCCGACAGGGCGCCGGCCCGGCGCTTCCGAACGTCCCACAGGTCCAGCAGCTCCAGGACCTCGCGCGTCCGCCGCCAGCGGCGGAGGAGCAACAGCCCGTACAGGCTGGCCACGAAATCGACGTTCTCGCCGGCCGTCAGGTCCGGATAGAGGACGAAGGCCTGGGGCATGTAGCCGATCTGCTCGCGGGTGTCGCGGTGGAACCGCGTGGGCTCCTCGCCGAGGACCCGGACGGTCCCGTCGCTCGGTGCGAGCGAGCCCATGAGCATCCGGATCGTGGTGGTCTTGCCGGAGCCGGACGGCCCGATGATCCCCAGGATCGTGCCGGCCGGCACGTCGAAGGTGACCCCGGAGACCGCGGTGACGTCGTCGAAGCGGCGGCTCAGGCCGTCGACGGAGACGGCCGGCTCGGCGGGTGTCGTGGACGTGGACTCAACCTCGTGCGGCTCCCGATCCCGACCACCACCGGGCCGCGGCGAGCAGCTCAGGATGCCGTCGCGGCCGCTTGCAGCCGCTCACGCGGCGACGGGCGCGGAGCGGCAGCGGCATTGCGAAGGTTGCGCCCTACACTCCGGAGGTGGACCGGCGTTCCCGTCTCGTGCTGCTCACCGTGCTCGGCGCCGGCGTCTTCCTGGCCGGCCTCGAGCTCATGGTCACGGCGGTCGCCCTGCCCTCGATCATCCTGGACCTGGCGAGCTGGACCGAGTTGCGCGAGGCGTCCTGGATCATCAACGGCTACCTCCTCGCCTACGTCGTGACGATGCCCCTGGCCGGCCGCCTGGCCGACCAGTGGGGCGTCCGCCGCCTGTTCCACGCCGGCCTGATCACCTTCACCCTGGGCTCGCTCCTGGCCGGGCTGGCCCCATCGCTCGAGACCCTCATCGCCGCCCGGCTCGTCCAGGCCGTCGGCGGCGGGATCCTCGTGCCGGTGGGGACGGCGGCCGCCTCGCACCTGTTCGACGACCATGACCGGCCACGGGCGCTCGGGGTCATCGGGGCACTGACGTTCCTGGGCATGGCCGCGGGGCCCTTCGTCGGCGCCTGGATCATCGGCGGCATCCACCCCGGCGCCGCGCTCGATTCGATCGGGGTCGTCGACGGGCCTGTCCGGGACGCTCTCGGAGCTTCGTGGCGCTACGTCTTCTACGTCAACGTCCCGATCGGCGTGGCGGCCCTGGGCCTCGCCTGGGCGGCCGCCCACGGCTGGGAGACGCCGCGACGGACAGGCGCGATCGATGTCGCCGGCGCGGTGGCCTTCTCGCTGGCCCTCGGCCTGGCCCTGGTTGCGCTCACCCTCGTCGGCAGCGAGCAGGTCGCCGGGCTGGGTGTCGATCCCGCGATCGTGCTCGCCGGCCTGGCCGGCGCCGCGGCGGTCACCGGGGCCATCGCCGCGTGGCTCGGGATCCGCCATCCGTCCGGCTTCCTGGATGTCCGGCTGTTCCGCTCCGCGACGTTCTCATCGGCCGCCCTCGTCTCGCTCCTGACCGGCTACGGCCTCGCCACGGCGATCGTGGGCGGGGCCGTCTTCGTCGACCGGGTCCTGTACGGCGGGCCGGATGTCCAGCGGGTCGCCCTCGGCGCGCTGGCCGGGGCTGTTGCCGTCGGGGCGCTCGGGTCGGGGCTGGCCCTGCGGGTGGTCGGACTCCGGCTCGTCACCGTGGTGGGCCTCGTCCTCAGCACGGTCGGCCTGGCCCGGATGTCCGCCTGGACGCCGGCCACCGAGCTGATCGAGGTCGCCACGCTCATGGCGGCCTTCGGTCTCGGCTTCGGGCTCACCGTGACGCCCCGCTCGACGGCGGCGGTCGACGCCCTGGGCCAGGCTGCCTTCGGCGTCGCGTCGGCGACCGTCACCGTCGCCCGGATGATCGGCATGGCCGTGGGGCTCGCGGCCCTGACCGCCTTCGGCTCGACCACGATCGACCGCCTCTACAACCAGGTCTACGCGACCCCGGATTCCTACAAGCTGTTCATCCCGGAGGCCCTCCGGGATCGGCCGCTCCGCGACGGCCTCGTCGTCCAGGCCCTGGAGTCATGGGCATCGAGCGAGGCTGCCCGGATCCTCGTCGGCATCTTCCTGGTGGCGGCCCTCGTCACCGCGGCTGCGCTGGTGCCGGCCCTGGCCCTCGGGGGCCGGCGTATCCTCGCCCCGGGACCGGCCAAGGACGGTGCGCCGGCGGGCCCCGACGAGGGAAAGGCGGAGGTGAACGCCGCGTGACGGACCCGTCGAGCAAACCAGACGGGACAGCCCGCATCTCGGTCGCCCATTACGCCGACGACTCGGTCCGCGAGTTGCAGGACGGCGCGGGCCTCCAGGCGCTCGAGAGCGGCCTCGGCCGGACCCTGCTCGGCCGCCGGTCGGGGACGACCTGGATCGACCTCACCGGGCCGGATCCTGCGCTCGTCGGCCGCGTGGCCCGGCTGCTCGAGCTCCACGAGCTCATCGCCGAGGACATCGTCGAGGGCAACCAGCGCTCCAAGATCGAGGTCACCGACGGCCTCGTCCACATCGTCCTGTTCGCCCTCGAGTTCGGCGACACCATCGAGACCCACGAGATCGACCTCGTGCTCGGGCGGGGCTTCCTCCTCACCTCCCACCCTGCCGCCTGGGATCCCCGAGCCGGGACGCACTTCCGGGCCGGCCTGCCCCAGATCATGAAGGCGGGCTCGGACCACCTCCTGTGGGCCGTCTTCGACGGCATCGTCGACGCCTACTTCCCGTTCGCCGACCAGGTCGAGGACGAGATCGACGCGATCCAGGACAACGTCATGGGCCGGGCCGACCGGGCGACGCTCGGCCGCGTCTTCGAGCTGAAGCGCGATCTGATCGCCGTTCGCCGGGCGGTCTCGCCCGTGCGCGAGGTCCTGAACCAGCTCACCAACCGCGAGCTGGCCCTCATCGATGCCGAGGAGATCATCTACTTCCGGGACATCTACGACCACGTCATCCGCCTGACCGACGAGCTCGACAACGACCGTGAGCTCGTCACCGCCACGCTCGACGTCTACCTGTCACAGGTGAACAACAACCTGTCGGCGATCATGAAGCGCCTGACCGGGGTGACGGTCGTGCTTGCCGGGATCGGCGCCATCGGCGGCCTGTTCGGGATGAGCCAGGCGACCCCGGCCTTCGCCGGCCTCGAGGGCTTCGGATTCTGGTTCGTCACGATCGCCTCATTCGTCGGTGCGGCCGTGGCGATCGCGATCCTCCGCCGCATCGGCTGGGTCTGACCGGAGGACCTCAGCCCCAGACGGCGGTCACCACGAGCACGGCGGACATCACGACGATGACGACCGTCACGAGCCAGCCGAGGGCCAGGTTGATGCGGCCGCTGACGAGGTCGCCCATGAGCCGCCGGTCCCCGGCCAGGAGCATGACGAAGACGAGGATCACCGGCAGCAGCAGGCCGTTGATGACCTGGGCGCTGAACATCACCTGGATGAGCGGCAGGCCGGGAATGAGCATGAACAGGGCGGCGAAGCCGATGAAGAAGGCGAGCAGCCCGTAGAACGCCGGCGCTTCGCGCCAGCGCCAGTCGACGCCCTGCTCCCAGCCGAACGCCTCGCAGGCGGTGTACGCGGACGCGAGGGGCACGACCCCGAGCCCCAGCAGCGACGCTGCGAGGATGCCGACCGCGAACAGGGTGGAGGCGAGGTTGCCGGCCAGGGGCTCCAGGGCCCGCGCCGCGTCTGCGGCGCTGGCGATGTCGCGCTGGCCGCTGGCCCATAGGGTCGCGGCACAGGCGACGACGACGAAGCCGGCGATGACGTTCGTGATCAGGACGCCGACGAAGACGTCCAGCCGCTCGGCGCCGAGGTGCTCAGGCCGGAGTCGCTTGTCGACGACATATGCCTGGATGAATCCCTGGCCCCACGGCGTGATGGTCGTGCCGACCGTCCCGACGACGGCCAGCATGTAGGCGCCGTCGAGGGTCCCGTGGGGGACGACCAGCGACGCCGCAGCCCGCGACCAGTCGGGGTTGGCGAGCGCCGCGGACACGACGTAGGCGGCCGACACGACGAGGCCGATCCCCACGAAGACGTACTGCACCCGCCCGAAGCTGCCGCGGCTGATGAGCGCGATGACGGCAACGGCGGCGACGAGGGCGCTGATCGGGACCGGCACGCCGAACAGGGCCAGCACCGCGCTGATGCCGGCGAACTCCGCGACCGTCGTCCCGAGGTTGGCGCCGAGCATCGTCAGGGCCGCGAAGGCCGCCCACCGGACCCCGAATCGCTCACGGATCAGGCCGGTCAGGCCCTGGCCGGTGGCGAGCCCGATCCGGGCGCCGATCTCCTGGGTCACGAACAGCGCCAGCTGGGTCGCCAGCAGGACCCACAGCAGGTCGTACCCGAACCGCGCCCCGGCGAGCGAGTAGGTCGTGATCCCGCCGGCGTCGTTGTCGGCGAAGCCGCTGACGATCCCGGGTCCCAGGACCGCCAGGACGGCGGCGAAGCGCATCCGCCGGCCAAGGCTGCGACGCGCCGCCTGCGGCTCGCCCTGTCGCGTCGGCGCCGCGGGCTGGGTCATCGACCGCTCCGGGAGAAGAGCCGGGGCAGGCGCTTCTTCCAGGCGGTCGGCAGGACCTGGTCCATGGCGTCGTCGACGGTGACGATTCCCTCCAGTCGTCCGTCATCGCCGACGACCGGGACGGCGAGGAGGTTGTAGCGGGCGACGATCGCGGCCACGTCGTCCTGCTCCGCCCGAACGTCCACCGTGACCGGCTCGTCGATCATGACCTCCGAGATCGGGGCGTCGGGCCGGGCGACGATGAGGTCGCGCAGCGACAGCACGCCCACCAGCCGGCCCGCTTCGTCGACGACGTAGACGTAGTAGATCGTCTCGGCGTCGGGCTCGAGCTCACGAAGGCGGTCGATCGTCTCGGCCGCGGTCAGGTTGGCCTGGACCGCGATGAACTCGGTGGTCATGATCCCGCCGGCCGAGTCCTCGGGGTACTCGAGCAGCTGCTGGACCTCGTCGGCCTCGGTCCGCTCCATGAGGGCGAGGATCTCCTCGCGGGCCGTGTCGGACAGGTCCGCCACGAGGTCGGCCGCGTCGTCGGGGCTCATCTCCTCGAGGATGTCGGCGGCTCGCTCGGGGTGGAGATCCTCCAGGACCTCGACCTGGGTGTCGGGTTCCATCTCCTCCATCACGTCGGCGACGGCCTCGTCGTCGAGCGTGGCGATGACGCCGGCTCGGTCCTTGGGGGTCAGCTGGTCGATGATCGAGGCGAGGTCCGACGGGTGAAGCTCCGCAAGGCCGGCGTGCGGCACGCGGAGCCGGACCGAGGCAATCGAGCTCTCGAGCGGGTCGACGTCCTCCCAGTCGATGTAGCGCTCGTTGACCGGCAGCCGGAGGTTGCGGGCCACGACCCGGAACGGACCTTCGATCCCGAGCCGGCGAAGCAGGCCCGCGGCCCCGACATCGACGGCGACGAGCCGCAGCGAGCCCTCGACCGTGTCGAGTCGGAGGTCGTTGACCCGGACGACGCGCCGGCCATCGATGTCGACGATCTGCTTGTCCATCAGGTCGGACTTGAGCAGGATCTCGTTCGGCCGCTGCTGGAATCGGGCGATGTCGAGCTGCGTCGTCTGGAGGCGCGCGCCGTCCGAGTCAACCGTCTCGACCGACGACCACGGCAGGAAGATCGTCAGGCGACCGGCCGCGATGACGAGGCCGGTGACCGGCGGATAGCGCTCGCCGACGGCCACGATGAGGTCGGAGACCTTGCCGATGGGCTCGCCGATCTGATCGCGAACTGGCCGGCCGATGACCTGGCTCAGGTACAGCATCTGCCACCTCGGGAACGGCACGTCCCGGCCGAGGTGGCGGCCGCCCGAGCGTGACGGGCGGGACCGCTAGCGGACGGGGCGGACCGTCATTGGGCACACGGCGCCCGAAGCGCCGCGGCTACTGGGTCCGGTATCCACGAGAGGAGCGGTCCTCCGAATGCGTGTTCCGCAGGCTCACCGCCGGGCGCGCGGACTCGGCGACGCGGGACGGTGGACCGGGCCGAGTCTAGCGCTGGACGCCGCATCGGGCAATCGCGCCGGTCAGCCGCAGGCGACGGGCTTGGGCTCCGGATGTGCGGCCGCGTGATCCGCCGCGCCGGTCGAGAGGTAGCGGGCGACGACCTGGGTCTTGGGCTTGGTGCCCTTGGGCCCCTCGGACGTCTGGAGCCAGACCTGCTCGGTCGTCGCCGCGACCGCGGCGTCGAGGTCCAGCTGGTGGCGACGGACCTCGGTGATCTCGTACAGGAACAGCTGGTCGTCGCTGGTGTAGACCTCGACGATCATCCCCAGCATCGATGCCCCGTTGTCGATCTTCGAGGCCTCGAGGATCGGCAGGAACATGCCCGTCCGGGCGTGGGCGTAGAGGTAGGTCGCGATGCCCTGGCCGGGCTGGCCGAGCGCCTCGTGGTACATGGCCACGTCGCAGGCCGGATACTCCGGATCCGGCTGTCGGATGACCGGCAGGTCGATCCCCAGGGCCGCCACGACGACCCGGGTCGCGAGGCGGTCGGCCGGAAAGGTCGGGGCAGGTGTGTCGGTCGGGCCGCTGGTCGGCGGCGACGTCGGCGAGGGCGTGGCCGTCGGCGGGAGGGTGACGATGACCGGCGTCTCGGACGGCTCCGGGCCCGCTTCCACGGGCGTCGTATAGGTCAGGAGGCCGGCGGCCAGGAAGGCGACGCCGAGGGCGGTCAGGATCGCCGGCAGGAGGCGCGCGCGGAGGCGGAGGGCGAAGTCGTCCACGGGGCTAGGCTAGCAGCGGGTCCCTCGGACCGCCCCGGCCCGCTCGTACTGGTACTCCCTCGCAGGCCCGGGCCCGCTCGTGCTGGTCCTCCCTCGCAGGCTCGGGCCCGCTCGTGCTGGTGCTGGTACCCTCGCGCCGATGAGTCCTCGAATGACGGTCGCAGCCGGGCTCCTGTCCGGTGCGGGCGTCGCGCTCGCGGTCCTCCTCGCCGCGGTCGTCCTGCTGCCCGACCCGGACCCGAGCGCGAACCCGACCTCCTCGCCGGCCGCGTCGGACGGCGTCGCCGTCAGCGGCTCGCCGGGCATGACCCTGGGCGGGGGCAGCGCCACGCCTGAGCCGACCGTCGTGGCATCGTTCGGCGAGGCGCTCTTCCACGTCGGCGAGCCGGCCCCAGCGCTGGTCGTGCCGCAGGTCGGCGGCGGCCAGATCGACCTGGCGAACCTCAAGGGCCAGCCCGTCTGGGTCAACTTCATGCAGACGACCTGCCCGCCGTGCGTCGACGAGTTCCCGCTCATGAACGGCTTCGCGGCCGACTACGCGGACACCGGCCTGGTGGTGATCGCCATCGACATCCGGGAGGAGGAGGGCACCGTGGCCGCGTTCGCCCAGAGCCTCAACGCGACCTTCCCGATCGGGCTGGACAGCGCCGGCGCAGCACAGGAGGCCTGGGACGCGGTCGCCCTGCCGGTCCATTTCTGGGTCGATCGGGACGGGGTCATCCGGGCCGGCGCCCTCGGCGGGATCGGGCCGGACATCATGGCCGAGAACCTCCGGACGATCCTGCCCGGGGTCGACGTCCAGCCGTAGGGTTCGGCGCCGCGTGGGCGGCCGGCGCCGTGTTGGCGCGCGGGCGCGCCGCGCCCCAGGTGCCCCGGCGACGGCCTAGCCGATCGCCCGAGCCGCAGCCCCGACGATCTCGAACAGGCCCGGGATGAAGCCCAGGAAGACCGTCAGGATCGTGGCCACGATGAGGCCGCCCCACAGCAGCCGCCCGTGGACCTGGCCGGATTCCTCCGTGGCCGATTCGCGCATGAACATGTAGACGACGACCCGGAGGTAGTAGAAGGCCGCGGCCGCCGCGTTCAGGACGGCGACGACCGCCAGGACCCCCAGGGCGGTGAAGCCGTCCTGGCTGGCCTGGACCGCGGCGAGGATCACGTACATCTTGGCGAAGAAGCCGGCCAGCGGCGGGATCCCGGTCAGCGACAGCAGGAAGACGGTCATCAGGATGCTCAGGATCGGCTCGCGCCGGATGAGCCCGGCGAAGGTGTCGAGGTTGGAGGTCACGCCGGCTCGCTTCTGGAGGGCGGCGATGCAGGCGAACGCCCCGAGATTCATGACCGAGTAGGCCGCGCCGTAGTAGAGGAGCCCCTCGAGGCCCTCGATCCGGCCGGCGGCGAACGCGGCGAGCCCGACGAGCATGTAGCCGGTGTGGGCGATCGAGCTGTAGGCGAGCATCCGCTTGACGTTGGTCTGGGTCAGGGCGACGAGGTTGCCGAGGGTCATCGTCAGCACCGCCAGGACCACCACGACGGCCAGCCAGTCGGCCTTGAGCGGTCCGAGCGCCTCGACGAACAGCCGGAGGATGAGGGCGAACGCGCCGACCTTCGGTCCGACCGAGAGGTAGCCCGTGACCGGCGTCGGCGAGCCCTGGTACGCGTCGGGCGTCCAGTAGTGGAACGGGACCGCGGCGATCTTGAAGGCGACACCGGTGGTCATGAACGCGAGGCCCATGGCCAGGCCGACCGAGACGCCGCCCGCCGCGGTCAGCGCCGTCAGCGCGTCGGCGACATCCGCGATCCGGGTCGTCCCGGTCAGGCCCCAGACGAAGGCGAGGCCGAACAGGAAGATCGCCGAGCTGAACGAGCCGAGGAGGAAGTACTTGATCGCGCCCTCGGTCGAGTAGCCGTCGCTCTTGTGGTAGCCGGCCAGGAGGTAGCCCGGCAGGACCATGAGCTCGAGGCCGATGAACAGGACGAGCAGGTCGGCCGAGGCGGCAATGAGCATCGCGCCGGTCATCGCGAACAGCAGGACGATCGCGAACTCGGCGACCGGCAGGCCGCGCGGCTTCAGGTAATCGGGCCCGAAGACGATCGTGAGGCCCACGATCCCGATGAACAGGATGTCGAGGAAGGTCGTCAGGTCGTCGACCTTGTAGGTCCCGCCGAAGGCCGTGGCCGGCGTCGTCCCGGTGATGATCGTGAGCAGCCCGACGAACGCCAGGCCGACCAGGCTCGTCACGAGGACCGGGCCCTTCCGCCCCGGCCAGGCGAGGTCGGCGAACAGGACGACCGCGGTCACGACGACGGCGCCGACGAGCGGTGCGATCGTGACGAAGTCGGAGAATGTCATCGCTGGGCCTCTACGTGCCGCTCTCGGCGGAGGCTGCCGAGGCTGGGCCCGCCGGCGAGCCGGCTGCAGCGTCCGCCCGGGGGCCCGTCGGCAGGGTCGCGATCCGGGCCACGATCGCCGCCGCGACGATCCCGAGTCCCAGGGCCACGACGAGCGGGTCGATCGCGATCGCCGTGCCCGTCCCGGCGTCCCGCAGCGAGGTCGTCACCGTCCCGTCGATGAGGGTCAGCAGGATGCCCGGGAAGAGGCCGAAGACCACGACGAGGGCGCCCAGCGGGGCCAGGGTCAGGATCTCGACCGGGCTGATGTCGGTCAGGTGGTGTCCCAGTCCGGCGAGGAACGGGGAGACCTCACCGAAGGCGATCCGCTGGAACATCCAGAGCAGGTAGGCCGCGCCCAGGATCATCACGAAGGCCGCGATCGCGGCCGCCCAGGGATTCGCGGCGAACGTCCCGAGGAGCGTCAGGAACTCGCCCACGAAGCCCGACAGGCCCGGCAGCCCGGCCGAGGCGAAGGCGAAGAAGCCGAAGATCGCCATGTACACCGGGGTCCGCCCGGCCAGGCCGCCCATCTTGGCGATCGTCCGGTCGTGGGTCCGCTCGTAGATGACCCCGACGAGCAGGAACAGGGCGCCGGTGATGAGGCCGTGGCTGATCATCTGGAGGATGGCGCCGGCCATGGCCTGGGGCTGGAAAACGAAGATCCCGAGTGTCACGAAGCCCATGTGGCTCACCGACGAGTAGGCGACGAGCTTCTTGAGGTCCGGCTGGACGAGGGCGACCACCGCCCCGTAGATGATCGCGATGAGGCTCAGGACGATGATCGGGCCGGCGAACGTCTGGGCGGCGTCCGGATAGAGCGACAGGGTCCAGCGGATGAAGCCGTAGCCGCCGAGCTTCAGGAGCACCCCGGCCAGGATCACCGAGCCGGCCGTCGGCGCCTCGACGTGGGCGTCCGGCAGCCAGGTGTGGAACGGGAACATCGGGACCTTGATGGCGAATGCCAGGAAGAAGGCCGCGAAGGCGAGGAGCTGGAGCGTGGGATCGAAGCCACCGCTCGTCGTCGCGTACTGGCGGAGCGTCTCGAAATCGAACGCCCCGACCCAGCCCGTGTCCGGATGCGACGACTGGAAGGCGAAGGCCGTGGCCAGGATCGCGACGAGCATCAGGAGCGAGCCGACGAGCGTGTACAGGACGAACTTGATCGTCGCGTAGATCCGGTTCGCGCCACCCCAGATGCCGATGATCAGGTACATCGGGACCAGGACGATCTCCCAGAAGATGTAGAACAGGAACGCGTCCAGGGCCAGGAACACGCCGGTCATGCCGACCTCGAGGATCAGGAACGAGATCATGTATTCCTTGATCCGGGTCTGGATCGGCTTGAAGCTGGCGAGGATGCTGATCCAGGTCAGGGTCGTGGTCAGGACGACCAGGGCCAGCGACAGGCCGTCGACGCCGAGCTTGTACTCGATCCCGAAGAGGGGGATCCAGCTGACCTCCTCGACGAACTGGAACAGGCCGCCCCGTTCGCCGCCGGACGCGAAGCCGACGACGAGGAGGAGCGAGGCCAGCCAGGCCAGCAGGGCCGCAGCCAGCGCGATCGGGCGGGCGTAGCGGGCCGGGAACAGGGCCACGACAAGCGCCCCGACGAGGGGCACGAAGGTGATGACCGAGAGGATCCCGATGCCCGGCATCGTCAGCGGCCCGCGATCATGAGGTACGAGCCGGCCATGACGATGAGGCCCACGGCGATGCCGAGAGCGTAGTTCTGAACGTGGCCGGTCTGGACCCGGGCGAGGCCGCCGCCGCTCCGCCGGGTGACCGCGCCGATGCCGTTGACGATTCCGTCGACCACCTTGGCATCGAACCACCAGGCCAGCGCCGCGACGCGGCCACCGATGACGATGAACAGGAGGTGGTTGAGCTCGTCGAACCACCACTTGTTGAGCGAGGCCCGGTACAGGAACGGCACCCGCGCCGAAAGGGCCTTCACCTGGGCGGGGCGCTGGCGCCCGCGGAGTGGCCCGATCTCGACGCCGAAGAGTCGCCAGGCGGCCAGCATGCCGCCCACCGCGACCGCGACGCTGACGAGGATGAGGACGCCATCGATGCCGAAGATCGCGAACTCGGCCTCGTGGTGGCCCAGGATCTCGAGGCCGTGCTCGTAGACCGGTTCCAGCCAGCCAGCCAGGAGCCCCGGCCCTTCGAGGCCGAGGAGCGGCCCGAGCGGCGGCCCCGGCCAGGCCAGGAAGAGCCCCAGCAGGATCGAAGGGATCGCCAGCAGCCACAGCGGGATGGTCATCACCCGGGGCGACTCGTGGACCTTCGGCTCGACGGCCTTGTCGACCCGGCTCTCGCCCCAGAACGTCAGGCCGATGAGCCGGAACATGTAGAACGCGGTCATGATCGCGACCACGACCCCGATCGCCCAGACCCACTGGAAGCCGAGCTTGTAGGCCTCGCCGAGGATCTCGTCCTTGGAGAAGAAGCCGGCCAGCGGCGGGATGCCGGAGATCGCCACCGCCCCGATGAGCATCGTCCAGTAGGTGTGCGGGATCTTCCTGGCCAGGCCGCCCATCTTCCGCATGTCCTGCTCCTCGTGGACGGCGTGGATCACCGATCCGGAGCCCAGGAACAGCAGGCCCTTGAAGAATCCATGGGTCATGAGGTGGAAGATGGCCGCCGTCCAGGCCCCCACCCCGAGGGCGGCGAACATGTAGCCGAGCTGGCTCAGCGTCGAGTACGCCAGCACCCGCTTGATGTCCGTCTGGGTCATCGCGATCGAGGCCGCCAGGATGGCGGTGAAGATCCCGATCCCGGCCACGACGACCATCGCCTCCGGGGCGCTGGCGAAGATCGGGTTGGCCCGGGCCACGAGGTAGACGCCGGCGTTGACCATCGTCGCGGCGTGGATGAGGGCGCTGACCGGGGTCGGGCCCTCCATCGCGTCCGGCAGCCAGACGTGGAGCGGGAACTGGGCGCTCTTGCCCATCGCCCCGGCGAAGATCAGGAGGGCCACCAGGCCGACCGGGATCGGGAACGCGACGAGGGTCTCGCTCGTCAGGACGTGGATCGATTCCTGGATGTTGAGCGTGCCGGTGTTCACCCAGATGGCCATGATCCCGAGGGCGAAGCCGACGTCGCCGACGCGGTTCACGAGGAACGCCTTCTTGCTCGCCAGGGCCGCCGAGTTCTTGCGGTACCAGAAGCCGATCAGGAGGTACGAGCACAGCCCGACGAGCTCCCAGGCCACGAAGACCGTCAACCAGCTGTCGCCGAGGATGAGCAGCAGCATCGAGAACATGAACAGGTTGAGGTAGGCGAAGAACCGCCAGTAGCCCGGGTCGTGGCTCATGTAGCCGATCGAGTAGACGTGGACCAGGAGGCCGATCGTCGTGACCACGATGAGCAGGCAGGCGGTCAGGTTGTCGACCACGAAGGCCGCCTCGACGTCCAAGCCCCCGGCCGGGATCCAGTCCCACAGCTTGACCGTGTAGGCGCCGTCGGCGAAGCCACCGGTCAGCGCGGTCACGACGACGACCATCGCGATCGCCCACGACGCGGCGACGGCCAGGACCGGGATCCAGTGGGCCCGCTTGCCGAGCCGTCGGCCGATCACGGCCGTAATGAGGAATCCGGCCAGGGGCAGCCCGGCGATGAGCGGGATCAGGATGTCCATGCTCACCGCCGCATCGCGTCGTACTCGTCGACGAGCGGGGTCTTGCGGTTCCGGTAGATGGCGATGACGATCGCCAGGCCGACCGTCGCCTCGGCCGCGGCGACGGCCATGACCATGAGGGCGATGACCGAGCCGTCGGCCTTGAGATCGGGGATGAACGACCCGAAGGCCACGATCGCCAGGTTGACCGCGTTGAGCATCAGCTCGATCGACATGAGCATGCTGATGGCGTTCCGCCGAGCCAGGAAGCCGAACGTCCCGATGGCGAACAGGGCGCCGGCGAGGATCAGGTAGGCATCGAGCGAGTTGGCCATCAGTCGGGCTCCTCCTCGCGCTTGGCGATGAAGACGCCGCCGATCACCGCCGCCAGGAGGAGGACGCTGACGATCTCGAACGGGAGCACGTAGCGGTCGAACAGGACGTTCGCCAGCTCGCTCGTGGCCAGCCGGACACGCTCCCCGACCTCGTGCCAGTCGGTCGCGGTCACGCCCAGGCCGATGAGCACCGCCAGCACGACCGCGGCGACGGCGGCCGGCACGGCCTGGGTCTGGAAGACGAGGCTCGAGGGCCCGGCCTTCGACTGGGTGAGCATGATCGCGAACAGGATGAGGACGCTGATCGCGCCGATGTAGACGATGACCTGGGCCGCCGCCACCAGCGGCGCTCCGGCCACGACGTAGATGCCGGCGAGGGCCAGGAAGCAGACGATCATCGCCAGGCCGCAGCGGATGATGTCGCGCATCGACACGACCGCCAGGGCCGAGACCAGCATCAGCGTCGCCAGCGACGCGAACAGGGCGTCGTCCACCGTCCCGCCGCCGAGGACGTAGACGAGCACCGCAGGCGTGGTGATGACCGCGCCCGCGACCGCGGCGGCGAGGAGGTACAGCCAGGCGCGCATCGTGCTCGCTACTTCGCGTGGGCGTGGGTGCCGCCCGCGCCGCCGCCGTCGTGGCCCCCGTGCGGGCCATGGCCCGTCGTCAGGGCGGATCCGCCGTCGCCGCCCTTGCCGCTGCCGAGGGCCAGGCTCGCCGGCAGGACCGGCAGGAGCTTGCCGCGATCGATGAGGCGGCCCTCATTGGTCGCCCGCTGGAGCCAGTCGCGCTCCTTTCGGACGTACGTCATCTCGGTCTCGCGATCGACCGCGGCGAGGGCCATGAGATCGATCATCGGGTTCTCGCGACTGGTGTGGCTGAGCTCGAACTCGTTGCCGTCGCGGAGGGCGTCGTAGGGACAGGCATCGACGCAGATGCCGCACAGGATGCAGCGGCTCTCGTCGACCTCGTACTTCGTCAGGACCCGGGGCTTGGGCATGAGCGCGCCGGTCGGGCAGG
>SCUO01000106.1 GCA_004297395.1 Chloroflexota bacterium
GGTCCGGCGACTGTCGGGCGTGATGCCCGTGTCTGCATCAACCCTTCAGCCTGATGCGTACACGCGTATCAGAAGTGGAAGTGGTTTTCGGAAGGCAACCACAAAGGCGTCCACGGACGAGCGACGCGGCCGTCACGAATCTGAAAGTTGACACCGGCAGCGCCCGGGTCCATCCTCAGGTCCCGCGCTACTAAACCGGTACAACAGGCGTCCTCGAGCCACCCCCACGCCCCCCGGTCGGCCCGACCGGAAGCCCCGTCACGGTCCCGGAGGTGCCCCCGGATGTTCGCCTCGACGTTCCCGTCGATCTCGCCGATCCGTCGAAGGCTGCTCGTCGCCGCCTCGATCATCCTGTTCCTGGCGTCGCTCTTCCCGGCGGCGACCGGACCGGCCCCGGCCCTGGCCTCCCACGGCCTGTACCCGATCCCACCGTCGGTCAACCTCGCCGGCGACCTCGAGAGCGAGGCGACGGCGGGCGCGTGCGGCGACTGGGATCCGTCCTGTGCCGGCTCCGCCTTCAGCGACCAGGGCAACCTCGTCTACCGGTTCGATTCGGCGGAGATTCCTGCCGGCGGCTGGAAGTACAAGGTCGGGCTCGGCGGCTGGACGGAGAACTACGGGGCCAACTTCCAGCAGGGCGGGCCGGACATCGACCTGACCCTGGCTGCGCCGACGAGTGTCCGCTTCTACTACGACCACAAGACCCACTACATCGCGGACAGTGTCAGGAACACGATCTACACCGTCCCCGGCAGCTTCAATGGCGAGATCGGCTGCGGCGGCGACTGGTCGCCCGACTGCCTGCGGACGCTGATGAGCGATGTGGACGGCGACGGCGTCTTCACGTTCACGAGCTCGAGCATCCCGGCCGGCGACTACTTCTTCAAGGTCGCCACGAACGAGAGCTGGTCCAACCCGAACTACGGCGTCGGCGGCGGCTCGGCCGACGTGCCCTTCTCCGTGCCGGGCGCCGGCTACGTCGTCACCGTCAGCTTCGACACCTCGACGAACGTCCCGACGGTCATGGTGTCCTCGACCGCACCCAAGCTCGACAACAACGTCGAGTGGGACGGTCTCCGGCACGATTCGCGCGACACGCTCTACCGGACGCCCGGCGGCGCGGTGCCCGCGGGAACGCCGGTCATCCTCCGCTTCCGGACCTTCCACGACGACGTCACCGGCGTCGGCGTGCGGCTCTTCAGCCTCAGGACGGGTGGCGCCCAGGTCATCGCGATGACCCGGGTCGCGGCCGACGAAGCCTGCGCCCAGGACGGCCTCGGCTTCAGCTGCGATTACTGGCAGGCCAGCGTCCCGGCTCCGATCGCGGCCCAGCCCGACAACCTGTGGTACCGCTTCGTGGTCACCGACGGGACGGACACGGACTACTACGGCGATGACACGTCCGCCCTCGACGGCGGTCTCGGCACGACCACCGACGACGCCGTCGACATGAGCTGGGCGCTCATGCAGTACGTGCCCGGGTTCAGCTCGCCCGAGTGGGCCAGCGAGGCCGTCATCTACCAGATCTTCCCGGACCGCTTCCGGAACGGCCGCAAGGACAACGACGCCCATACCGGCGACATCCGCTATGACGATCCGGTGCTGCGCCTGGGCTGGGACACCCTGCCCGAGGGCTACTGCCGGAACTACGCCGTCCCCAACTCCGAGTGCCCGGACCGCTTCCGGCCCGGCGACGGGCGGGAGCAGCCGGCCGGCCGCGACTACATGGGCGGCGACCTCAAGGGCGTCGACCAGAAGCTCGACTACCTCGCCTCGCTCGGCGTCACCGCGATCTACTTCAACCCGATCTTCGACGCCGGCTCGAACCACTCCTACGACACCCAGGACTACTACACGGTCGATCCCTACTTCGGGACCCAGAAGGACTTCGACAACCTCATCAAGCACGCCGACGACCGGGGCATCCGGGTCATCCTCGACGGCGTCTTCAACCACATGTCGTCCGACAGCCCGCTGTTCGATCGCTTCGGCCACTACGCCAGCCTGGGCGCCTGCGAATCGCCCGATTCGCCGTACCGCGACTGGTTCGTGTTCACCGACACGGTGCCCGGCGGCGGGCCCTGCGTCGGCAGCGACGGGACGCCCGAGAGCGCCCGCTACGAGAGCTGGTTCGGCTTCGACAGCATCCCCGTCCTCCAGAAGACCCAGGCCGAGGTCCAGGCCTACTTCGTGACCGCCGATGACAGCGTCTCGAAGCACTGGCTGGAATCCGGCGCAAGCGGCTGGCGCCTCGATGTCTCCGGCGACGCCTCGTTCCCGAACGGCTATTGGGAATCCTTCCGGGACGTCGTCAAGGCCACCGATCCCGAGGCCCTCACCGTCTCGGAGACGTGGCAGAAGGACAGCACCCTGCTCCGGATGATCCGGGGCGACCGCCTCGACACGACGATGAACTACCGGCTCCGGGATGCCGTGCTCGGCTTCCTCGCTCCACAGGCATTCGACGCCAAGGGCTTCCCCGACAGCGGCCACTCGATCGAGCCGTCGACCTTCCTGGCCCGACTGTCGTCGGTCCGCGAGGACTACCCCGACGCCGCCTACTACTCGCTCATGAACCTGCTCGACAGCCACGACACGGAGCGCCTCCTGTGGACGCTCACGCCGGGCGCCGAGACCCCCGCGGACAAGGAGCTGAATGCTGCCAACGTCGCGGCCGGCAAGGATCGCGTCCGGCTCGCCTCGCTCGTCCAGTTCACCCTGCCGGGAGCGCCCACCATCTACTACGGCGACGAGGTCGCGATCACCGGCGACGACGATCCCGATGATCGCCGGACCTACCCCTGGGCCGACCTCGGCGGCTCGCCCGACATGGCGATGTTCGCCCACTACCAGGCACTGGCAGCGCTCCGGGCCAGCGTCCCGGCCCTGACCGAGGGCGACTTCCGGGCCCTCCTTGCTGACGACGCGGCCGATGTCGCCGCCTATGGCCGGCTCGCCGGCTCGAGCGCGGCGATCGTGATCCTGAACCGGTCTGCCGGCCCGCAGGAAGTCCACGTGCCGCTCGGTGGCTATCTCCGCGACGGCGTCGCGTTCCACGCCGGGTACCCGGCCGGCGGCCCGTCCGCGACGACCGCCGGCGGCGAGCTCGTCGTCACCGTGCCCGCGCTCTCGGGCCTCGTCCTCGTGGCCAACAACGGCCAGGATCTCGTCGGGCCCGCCGCCCCCACGAACCTCAGCGCGACCGCCGGCAACGCCACGGTCGAGCTCGCCTGGACCGGCGCCGCAGGCGCCGCTTCGTACAACGTGTACCGCAGCCCCGTGATCGGCGGTGGTTTCGAATGGATCGGTACCGCGGCCGGCACCGACTACATGGACGCAACGGTCCAGAACGGCCGGCGCTACTACTACGTCGTCCGGGGGCTCGACGCGGCAGGCAACGAGGGGGCGGCCTCGAACGAGGCGGCCGCCACGCCATCCTTCCCGATCGGCTACGCCAAGCTCCAATGGCCACCATCGATCGAGATCACCCGGGGCGAGACGACGCCCACCATCTACGGTCAGGTGTACGTCGCCGGGCTGACCGATGCAGGCGCCCCGGCGTCGGCGATCGTGGCCCAGGTCGGCTTCGGCGCGCAGGGCTCTGACCCCACCGCCTGGACGACCTGGAAGCCGATGTCGATCAACGCCGGCTGCTCGTGCGGCAACAACTACGAGTACCAGGGCACCCTGCGACCGTCTGTCGCGGGCACCTACGACGACCTCGTCCGATTCTCGACCGACGGCGGCCTGACGTGGTCCTACGGCGACGTCGACGGCTTCTACCCAGGCGAGCCGGGCACGGACATGCCAGGCCTCCTGACGGTCAACGAGAGCGACGACACGACGGCGCCCGCGGCGCCGACGGATCTCGCGGTCAGCGACTGGGGGGCCTCGTTCATCGCCCTCGACTGGACGGCGCCGGCCGATCTCGATGTTGTGGAGTACGCGATCTACCGAAGCGAGGACGGCGGCGCGTTCGGCATCCTCGCGACGATCGCGGCGGCCTCGACCGAGTACACCGACGATTCCGTAGCGGGCGGCGCCGAGTACACCTACCGGGTGACGGCGCTCGACCCGTCGCTCAACGAATCGGCACCCTCGAACGAGGTGACGCAGGTCGCCGAGCCGAAGCTCGTCGCCGTGACCTTCCGGGTCCGGGTCCCCGATTCGACCCCGGCCGACGCAACGATCTACATCCCCGGCAGCATCCCGCTGCTCGGGCCGTGGACGCCTGACCGCCAGCCGATGGTGAACCAGGGCGGCGGGATCTGGGAGGTGACCCTCCAGATCCTCGATGGCACCTCGCTCGAGTACAAGTACACCCGCGGCAGCTGGGACAAGGTGGAGTGGTGGGGTTCGATCGTGAACGTCGCCAACCGCCACGCGACCATCGTCTACGGCGCGTCGGGCACCCAGCTCGTCGACGACACGGCGACCGACTACGGCAACGGGCCCGACGAGGACAAGGCCGTCCAGTACTGGCGCGACCCGCTGGTCGTGTCCGCCACCGGCGGGGCGACGGGCGCGGTCGTGACGTTCGAGCGGAACATCCAGCCCGAGCTGGCCGACTACTCGCAGTCCATCGTCGTCAGGCTCGGGGCGGCGACGATCGCCGGCTCGACGAGCGAGACGAGCGACGGCGTCCTGTCCTGGACGCCCAGCTCGACGCTCGCGGCCGGCACGTACGACGTGACCGTCTTCCGGGTCAAGCACGAGCTCCTCGACGACTCGACGCTCATGCAGGTCCCGTACACCTTCTCGTTCGTGGTGCCGTAGAGGCAGGGTTCAGCGCTCCTCCACGCTCGGCGGCGCCCGGCCCCATGGGCCGGGCGCCGCCGCACCTGCCCCAGTCGAGGCGGGAGCTTCCCAGCCCCGCCGCGGTGCGCCGGATCACCGCCAGCCGGCCCCGGCCACTGCCCCACGCCGCACCACGCCCATCCCAACCGCCGGACGACCGGGACCCATCTCCCACGGCGGACCGGTACGTGCCCGGGCGCATCGCGCAACGGGCCACGGGTACCATCCGCCCCCCGAATCGGTGGGGGACGATCAACCCATGGCAATCGTGCTCCGCGCGCGCCACAGTGAATCCGAAGCGTCCCGAAGCGGGCGACAGGCACAGCGCAGCACGTGCGTCGGGGGACACATCTGTTGGATCTGCCGCTCCTGAATCTGCCGCCCCACCTCCAGCCGGTGGCCGGCCTCATCGCCCTCCTCCTTGTCGGCGCCCTCCTCGGCGCGATCGGCTTCGCCGCCACCGTCCATCGCCGCCAGATCCGGCGGATCGCCCGGCTCACGGAGCGCCTCGCGACCGGGGCCGAGCCGGAGGCGTTCGCGGTCGGGGGCCAGATCCGGGACCCCAACCTCCGAGCCAGCTTCGAGCAGCTCGCATCCCGGATCGAGCAGACCTGGACCCTCGCCACCCAGGACTTCCTGACCGAGGTCGCCAACCGCCAGGCGCTCCTGACCCGCCTCGACGAGGAGATCGAGCGGGCCACCCGCTACGGTCACCAGCTGTCGATCGCGATGATCGACATCGACCACTTCAAGCGCCTCAACGACAGCCACGGCCACCTCGCCGGTGACCTCGTCCTCCACCGCATCGCCCAGACCATCCAGGGCAGCGTCCGGCGGGTCGATGTCGTCGGCCGCTACGGCGGCGAGGAGTTCATGGTCATCCTGCCCGAGACCGACGTCGACGCCGCCGCTTCGATCGCCGAGAAGGTCCGCCGCCTGGTGGGCCGCGAGAAGGTCCGCCTGGCCGACGGCTCGGTGGCTGCGGTGACCCTCAGCGCGGGCGTGGCCGGCGGGCTGGGCGCGCACCTCCGCCTGGATGCCCTCGTCCGCGATGCCGACGCCGCGCTGTACTCGGCGAAGTCGCTCGGCCGCGACCAGGTCTACGTCTTCCACGAGGTCGAGGACGATCGACGGGTCCGGCGAGCGGCGATCACGCCGGCGGCTCGCGAGGCCGCCCTCGAGGTCGGGCGAGCGGCGATGAGCGCCGCCACCGATTCCCTGGCCGAAGTCCTCCACAGCCGACCCGGCTGGGCCGGCGGCGCGTCCCGGCTCATCGCAGAATCCGCGGCCGCGGTGGCCGAGGCCCTGGGCCTGCCGGCCGGCGAGATCGACCGGATCCGGACGGCCAGCCTGCTCCACGACCTCGGCAAGCTGGCCATCCCCGACGAGATCCTGGCGAAGCCAAGCGGTCTCGATGAATCCGAGTGGCGGGTCGTGACCGAGCATCCCAAGATCGGCCAGGTCGTCCTGGAGCAGGCCGGGGCCCTGCGCGACGCGGCCACGATCGTCCTCCACCACCACGAGTGGTACGACGGGCGCGGCTACCCCCACGGCCTGACCGGCCAGCAGATCCCGGTCGGGGCCCGGCTCGTCGCCGTCGCCGACGCCTACGAGGCGATGATCGCCGGCCGGCCCTACCGAACCGCGATCAGCCACGAACGGGCCCTCCAGGAGCTGCGGCGGCACGCCGGTCTCCAGTTCGACCCCGAGATCGTCGAGCAGTTCGTGACCCTGTTCGCGGCCGGGGTGCCGTGGGCGCCTTCCGGCGACCACGACCATCCCCATCCCCATCCCCATGCGCTCGAGGATGGCCACGATCACGGCAACGGCCATGGCCACGCGCACGGTCGGTCTCGCGGCCGCGGGTCGAGGTCGGGCCGGGCTGCTGCGGCGGCGGCCGCCGCGGTCGATGGCAACGAGCCGGTCGAGGATCACGCGGCCGTCCACGATGCCCTCCACGCCCGACGCCTCCGAATCGCGGCCCTCGACATGACGGGCGGCGCCGAAACGACGTCCGACGTCGACGCCGAGGCCGATCCCGAGCTCGGCATCGAGCCCGAGGTCGAGGCCGACATCGTCAGCCCGACCCGGCGCCGGACTGCCCGCCCACGACTGCGAACCGGAACCACGGGATGACCGAGTCGGCCGCTGGCGCGATTCTCGCCTGGGCCGGCATCAGCATCCTCGTGATCGCCGGCGGGCTGCTCCTTGTCGCCCGGCGCCGCCCGCCGGCCGCATCCCGCCCGCCGGCCGCATCCCGCCCGCCGGC
>SCUO01000107.1 GCA_004297395.1 Chloroflexota bacterium
GATCGCGCGCCGCATCGCGGCAGCCTTGTGCTCGGTCTCCTCGAACTCCTTCTCGGGCACGCTGCCGGCGACGATCCCGGCGCCGGTGTGGATGTGGGCCCGGCCGTCCTTCAGCACCGCGCTCCGGATCGTGATCGCGGTGTCGAGGTTGCCGTCGTAGCCGAGGTAGCCGACCGCGCCGCCGTACAGCCCGCGCCGCTCGCCTTCCGCGGCGGCGATGAGCTGCATCGCCCGGACCTTCGGGGCGCCGCTGAGCGTCCCGGCTGGGAAGACCGCCCGGAGCGCATCGAGGGCATCGAGGTCGGGCCGGAGCCGGCCCTCGACGTGGCTCACGAGATGGAGGACGTGGCTGTACTTCTCGACCTCCATGTACTTGCTGACCGTCACCGTCCCGGGTCGCGCCACCCGGCCGAGGTCGTTGCGGCCGAGGTCGACGAGCATCACGTGCTCGGCCCGCTCCTTGGGGTCGCGCTGGAGCTGCTCGGCCAGGATCGCGTCCTCGCCGGCGTCGGCGCCGCGGGGCCGGGTGCCGGCGATCGGGTGCGTCGTCAGGCGATCACCGTCGAGCTGGACGAGGAGCTCGGGGCTCGCACCAACGACCTCGAAGCCCGGGACACGGGTGAAGAACAGGTACGGGCTCGGGTTCACCCGCCGCAGGCTGCGGTAGAGCCCGATGCCGTCGAGCCGCCTGCCGGTGGCGGGATCGACCGGAAGGTCGAACGACTGGCGCCGGGCGAGGACGACCTGGATCGCCTCGCCGGCCGCGATCGCGTCCTTGGCGACCTCGACCGCGTGGACGTACTCGTCGCGGCCGAGGCTGGCGTCGATGGCGGCGGCGGAAACGGCGCCGGCGGCGGGTGCCGCACCCGAGCCGTTGGTCGAGCCGCCGCGGGCGGTCGTTCCGGCCATCTCGGCGGCCGACGGCCGAGCGGTCTTCTCGAGGGCCTCGAAGATCGCCGTCTCGGCGATCCGGTAGCGACCCTCGAAGTCGGGCGCGTCGGTGTGGAGCGAGGCGATCGCCGAGAGGGTGTGGGTCAGGTGGTCGAAGACGAGGACGAGGTCGGTCTCGATGAAGGCCGCCGTGGGCACCCCGGTGGGATCGATGTCCGGGAGCGGGACCGACGGCTCGAAGATCGACACCGCGTCGTAGGCCAGGGCGCCGACGGCCCCGCCGGTGAAGCGGGGCATGCCCTCGCGCGGCGCGACGCGGCGCTGCGGCACGAACTCGCGCAACGCCTGGAGCGGGTCGCGGGCCTCGACGTCCCGGATCGGGAGGTCCGGCGCGTACTCGGGAACCGTCACCGGCCGGTCCTGGATCCGGGCCTGGCCGTTCCGGACCTCGAGCAGCCGCCGTGGTCCGATCCCGAGGAACGAGTAGCGGCCCAGTCGCTCCCCGCCCTCGACGGATTCGAGGAGGTAGGCCGGGGTCGTGCCGTCGTCGAGGCGCAGGAACGCGCCGATCGGGGTCTCGAGGTCGGCCGGACGCGTGGCGCGCAGGAGCACGGTGTTGGCCGTCGCCGAGTGGCGCTTGGCCTCGGCCAGGCTGAGCGGGTCCGCGCTGCTGTTCATCGTCGAGTTCGCCTCAGAATCAAGAACGACCTTCGTCCTCCCGGGACGAAAGGTCGTGCCTTCCGCGGTGCCACCCTCATTCGGCGATTGCCGCACTTCGTGACCGACGAGGTGTCGCTCGCTCCGCGTGCGACGTTCTGATCGGCGCTGCCCTGTATCGCTGGCGCTCTGCGCCGGAGCCTACTTGATCGCGACCGCAGGTCGCGCCCGTTCGGTCCGGAGGCTCCCGGGTCCATTCGCCGCCGCCGTCGCTCCGGTTTCCACCAGCCACCGGATCTCTCTGCCGACGCCCGACGGGTACTCGTCCCGTTCACAGCCGCTCTTCAGTTGAGGCCGGAGTCTAGGCGGAGGGCACGTGGAGCGTCAAGCACCCCGGAGGGTCAAGCAACCCGGACGTATGGTAGCGTATATGGCATGGAGAAGACGACCGTGTACCTGCCGACGGAGCTCAAGCGAGCCCTCGAGCGGGCGGCCCGCCTCGAGGGTCGGAGCGAGGCGGAGCTGATTCGCGAGGGCGTCGCCGCGGTCGTCGAGCCGCATCGCGTGGCCGAACCGACGCTTCCGCTTTTCGCCAGCGAAACCGGTGACATCGCTGACCGCGTCGATGAGCTGCTCGAGGGCTTCGGCGAGTCGTGATCCTCATCGATGCCAGCGGGCTCATCTGCGCCATGGATGCGACCGACCCGCTGCAGCGACGCGCCGCGGCGGCCGTCCGCGCCTCACGAGGTCCCCGGCTCCTCTCGCCATTCATCCTCGCCGAGCTCGACTACCTCCTGACAGCGTGGGTCGATCGACGCGTTGCTCGTCGCCTGCTCGACGAGATTGGCGAGGGCGCGTATCGGCTGGAGCCGTTCGATTCCACTGACGTGGCAGCGGCGGCCGGCATCATCGATCGGTTCGCCAGCCTCGACATCGGCCTCGCCGACGCGTCCATCGTCGTGCTGGCCGAGCGCCACGGCGTCCGCGACGTCCTGACCCTCGACGAGCGGCACTTTCGAGCGCTCCGCGCCGACGGCAAGCCGTTCCGGATCCTGCCTGCCGATCTCGCGGCCTAGCCTCGGTCGAACGGCGTCCCGAGGGCCGCCGGCGGCCTGAGCCGCTGTCGAGCCAGGGCCAGCACGACGAGCGTCGTCAGGTGCGGGGCGAAGCTGACGAGCTCCGACGGCACGATCCGCTCGACCCAGAACCAGACGAGCATCACGATCGCCGGGATGCCGAACAGCAGCCCGCCCCGCCAGTCGCACGCCAGGCCACGGCGGAGTGCCAGCCAGGCGAACAGCAGGCCCAGACCCGCGAGCAGCACGCCGACCGTGACCTCCTGCCGCGTCCGGAGCGCATCCGTGAAGCCGAAGATCAGCGAACCGAGGGTCACGGACCACGGGTTCCAGTTGCCGAAGATGACAGTCGCCAGGCCGATGAAGCCGCGGCCGGCGGTCTGGCCCTCCCGATACAGGCTCGATGCCACCGTCACGAGGTAGAAGCCACCGAGGCCGGCGAGGCCGCCCGACACGGCAAGCGCGAGATAGCGATAGCGCCACGGTCGGACGCCGAGCGAATCCGCCGCCTCGGGCGCCTCCCCCACGGCCCGAATCCGAAGCCCCAGCCGCGTCCGCCACAGGACGTACCACGTCGCCGGCACGAGCGCGACGACGCCGATGGTGAGGAGCGAGACGTCGGTGACGAGGCCCAGGACGACCGCGGCGGCATCAGACAGGACCGGGATTCCGGCCGCCTCTGCCGGCCCGATGAGCGCCTCGGCACCGGGCATGCTGACCGTCGCGATGTCCGGGACCGGCGGCGACGTCGTGATCGACCCACCCGGGACGCCGGCGAACGTGACCGACGACAGGAACCGGGTCAGGCCCGCCGCGAGCAGCCCCAGCGAGAGGCCCGAGATCGCCTGATCGACGCCAAACGTCACGGTGAGGAGCCCCAGGAGCAGGCCGAACGCGACCCCCGCCCCGATCCCGGCGACGAGCCCGGGCCCGATCCCCCACTCGATCGCGGCCCAGGCCCCGAACCAGGTGCCGGCGATCATCATCCCCTCGAGGCCGAGGTTGATGACGCCGGACCGTTCGGCCCACAGCGCCCCGAGGCCGGCCAGCAGGATCGGCGCGGCAAATCGGAGGGTCGCCGATATCCCGCCGCGGGAGAAGAGGTCGGGCGCCTCGAACGCGCCGCTGAGCAACGACAGGACGGCGAAACCCAGGACGACCCGGACGACCGGGCCGGCAAGGCGCGTCGAGATCGATACCGGCGTCGACATCGATGCCGCCGTCACGCCATCGTCCCTTCGACCGCCCGGGCCACCGCCCGGCGCTCCTGCCGCGTGCGCGCTCGCCGGACGAGCTCGTAGGCCACGACGATCGACAGGACGATGACCGCCTGGAGGATTGTCACGATCTCCTTCGAGACGCCGGACAGGTCGAGGACCTGGGCCGAGCGCTCGAGGAAGGCCCAGACGAACGCCCCCACGGCGACCCCGACGGGATGATTCCGCCCGAGGATCGCGACCGACAGGCCGGTGAAGGCCAGCCCGGCCGGGAAGTCGAGGCCAAACCGGTGGGAGCTGCCGAGGAGCTGCGGCAGACCGACGAGTCCCGCGATCGCGCCGGATGCCGCCATCGCCAGGAAGGCCAGGCGCGGCCCCCGGATCCCGGCGACCGTCGCGGCTCGTTCCGAGAAGCCCATCGTCCTGGCCTCGAAGCCGATCGTCGTCCGGTTGAGGACGAACCCGTAGCCGGCGCCGGCGAGGGCTGCCAGGAGAACGAGGCCGTTGAGGTCGCCGGCGGGCGTGGGGATGGCCGGGATCCAGCCCGATTCCGCGATCGTTGCGGTGGTGACGTTGTTGCTGCCGGGGGCCAGTCGGCCGAGGCGCTCGGGTGACAGCAGCCAGGCGATGAGCCCCGTGGCGACGGCGTTGAGCATGATGGTGGAGATGACGACGTTGACGCCCCGCCGGACGTAGAGGAGCCCGGCGATCGCGGCCCAGGCGGCGCCGGCCACGAGCGCGACGCCGGCGATCAGCGCGAGGTGGAGCGGGGCCGGCAGGGCCACCCCGGCGCCGACGACCGCGGTGGCGAAGGCGGCGAGCCGGTACTGCCCGTCGATGCCGATGTTGAACAGCCGGAGATGGAACCCGACCGCCGCGGCAATCCCGGCGAGGTAGTACGGAATGGCCTTGTTGACGACGGCGACCAGGGTCTCCGGGCGGAGGCCGTAGGCGAGGGCGTCGAGGAGGGTCGTGCCCGGGTCCGCGCCCGCGGCGGCGAGGACGGCAGCTGCGACCACCAGGGCCAGGAACGCGGCCGCGGCGGGCGCGGCGAGGAGGAGGGCGGCGCCTCGAAGTCGGGCCATCGGGGCGACGACCGTCAGGGCGTCTCGGGGACCGTGATCTCCCCGGCCACGATGCCCGCGGCGTAGGCGTCGAGCTCGGCGGCGATGTCATCGACGAAGCCGCCGGAGGTGGCGTACCCGACGCCGCCGTTGGCCAGGCCGTAGGTCACGACGCCCGGCGTGAAGGTCATGTTCGCGACCGAGACGAGGAACTCGTACGTCCCGACGTTGGCGTTCTTCAGCATCGAGGTCAGGATGTGGTCGCGGACGGCCTCGGGTGCGAGGCGGTACTCATCGGCATCCACGCCGATCGACCACGAGCCGCTTGCGGCCGCCGCCTCGTGGACGCCGGCGCCCGAGCCGCCCGCCGCCGCGAAGATGACGTCGACGCCGTTGTCGTACATCCCCAGCGCCGCCTCCCTGCCATGCGGCGGATCGCCGAAGCCCGAGTAATCGGGTGGCTGGCTGAGGTACGTGGCCTGGACCTCGACGTCGGGGTTGGCCTGCCTGGCCCCAGCCGCGAAGCCGGCCTCGAACTTCTGGATGAGCGGGATCTGGACCGCGCCGATGAACCCGACCTGGTCGGTCTGGGTCCAGAGGCCCGCAGCGGCCCCGACGAGGAACGAGCCCTCGTGCTCGGCGAACAGGATGCCCCGGACATTGGGGCCGGTGACGGTCCCGTCATCGACGATGGCGAATCTGACCAGCGGGAACTCTGCGGCCACGGTCTGCATCGGAACGGCGTAGGTGAACCCGACCGCGATGATCGCGTCGTAGCCGCGCTCGGCCAGGAGCCTGAGGCGCTCGGCCCGGTCGTCGTCCGTGTCGTCGAGCTTGGCCGTGACCTCGATGAGCTCGAGGCCCAGCTCGTCGGCCGCCTGCTTCGCGCCGTTGTAGGCGATGTCGTTGAAGCCGCCGTCGCCGCGTCCCGAGATGTCGTACGCGACCGCGACGCTGTTGATCGGGGGCGTCGGTGGCGTCGTCCCGGACCCGCTGCCCGTGGTCCCGAGGCAGGCGCTGAGACCAAGGCCGGCCGCGATGGCGAGGGCGATGAGCCGTCGAGGGTGCACGGCGCCACGGTATCGTGTCCGCGATCGAGGGGCGGAGGAGGTGCGCGTGGACGTGGCGCGGGGCACTGGCTCGGGGCGGCCGCCGGCCGTGGCCGTGGTCGGGAGCATGAACATCGACCTCATCGCCTACGCGCAGCGTGCCCCGGGACCGGGCGAGACCGTCATCGGCGATCGGTTCCAGTCGGGCTTCGGGGGCAAGGGCGCCAACCAGGCGGTGATGGCCCGCCTCCTGGGGGCGAAGGTTGCCTTCGTGGGCGCCCTGGGCGACGACCCCTACGCCACGATGACGCTCGAGAACTTCGCCCGCCTGGGCGTGGACGCGTCGGGCGTGATGCGCGTGGTCGGCTCGAGCGGCGTTGCGCCGATCTGGGTCGAAGCCGACGGGACGAACCGGATCATCGTCGTCTCCGGCGCCAACGACCTCGTCACCCCGGAGCACGCCACCGAGGCGGTCAGCGCGATGGCGAGGGTGGATGTCGCCGTCGGGCAGTTCGAGATCCCCCAGGCGGTGACGGCTGCGGGGTTCGCCGCAGCCCGCGCCCGTGGCGCCGTGACGATCCTCAACCCGGCCCCCGCCGCCCCGATCCTGCCAGCCCTCCTGGCCGTGACCGACTGGCTCATCCCGAACGAGGTCGAGTTCGCCGCGATCGGCGGCTCCGGCGCAGACCCGACCGACGCGGAATTCTCGGCCTACGCTCGCGGGACCGGGACCCGCCTCGTGGTGACCCTCGGGTCACGCGGCGCCGCCCTCGTGGGCGTCGACGGTCGGGTCGCGCGCGTGCCGGCCGAACCGGTCGCCGCCGTCGACACGACCGGCGCCGGCGACGCCTTCGTCGGGGCCTTCGCGGTCGGGATGGCACTGGGCCTGCCCGAGCTGGATGCCTTGCGTCTCGGGATCGCCTGCGCCTCGGACAGCGTCACCCGGCCGGGGACGCAGTCGTCGTTCCCGGACCCCGCGGCCGCCGCCGCGATCCTTGCCCGGATCGGCCGCCCGGGGTGATCCAGCGAGACAAGCGCTGAGGCCCTCCTCGCGGAGGGCCTCAGCAGGTGCTCGCGACTGCCCGGCGGAGCCGGGCGGCAGGGTCAGATGGTCTGGGTGGCGGGCTCCGCGACCGGGGCTGCCTCGGGGGCGGGGACGAACCGCATGAGGGCCCAGTACACGATGAACGACACGATCAGGCCGACGACCCAGGAGTAGTCGGCGAACGCGAACGGCGTCTTCAGGAACGGCAGGATCCCGTCGGCCGGGAATGGGCCGCCATAGGAGCCGCCGATCGCCATCACGACGCCCACCAGGAGCGCCACGACGGCTCGCCAGTTCCAGCCGCTGGCATACCGATACGCGCCGTTCGGCTTGTACAGGTCGGCCAGGCGGAGGTTGGTCCGGCGGATGAACCAGTAGTCGGCGATGAGCACGCCGGCGATCGCGCCGGTGGCCCCGCCGTAGGTCCCCAGCCACGTGAAGATGTAGCTGTTGGGATCGTTGTAGAGGTTCCAGGGCTGGAGCAGGACGCCGATCACGCCGGTGATCAGGCCGCCGGTCCGGAAGCTGATTCGCTTCGGCCAGGCGTTCGAGAAGTCGTACGACGGGCTGACGATGTTCGCCGCGACGTTCACCGACAGCGTGGCGACCCCGAGGGTGATCAGGGACAGCAGGACGATGATCACGCCGAGGAAGCTGCCGTCATTCATGAGGCCCACGAGGTAGACCGGGTTGAACAGGTCTCCGGGTTCCTCGCCGGGGAAGACCACCGTGGCCGCCGAGGTCACGAGAACGGCGATGAGCGGGAAGACCGTCATCGTCGTCGGCAGGCCGAGGATCTGGCCCCAGGCCTGCTGGCGCTGACCCTGGCCGAACCTGGTGAAGTCCGGCATGTTCAGGGACAGGGTCGACCAGAAGGCGATCATGCCCATGAGGGCGGGCGGGAAGAGCTTGAACCAGAAGTCCGAGCCCCAACCGACCGTGCCGTGGTCCTCGAGCAGCGGCCCGAAGCCGCCGGCCCTGATCGTCATGCCGATGAGCAGGACGATCGCGACGATGAGGACGAACGGGGCGGCCCAGTTCTCGAACCGCCGGACCGCGTCCATGCCCCGCATGATGATGATGATGTTGAGGGCCCAGAAGATCACGAAGCTCAGCCACACGGTCCAGGGCTGCGGATCGCCAAAGCCGATCGCGAGGGTCGAGGCGTTGGTCCACCACGAGTCGGTGCCGAAGAGGGCGCCGGCGACGGTGAAGATCGCGGTCCCGCCGATCCAGGTCTGAATCCCGAACCAGCCGCAGGCCACGCCGGCGCGCATGAGGGCCGGCAGGTTGGCGCCGAAGACGCCGAACGAGGCCCGGGCGAAGACCGGGTACGGGATCCCGTACTTGGTCCCGGCATGGCTGTTCGCGAGCATCGGCACGAGCACGATGATGTTCGCGAGCATGATTGTCAGGATCGCCTGGTACCAGGCCATCCCGAGGAGGACTAGGCCGGCGGCCAGGCCCCACGTCGGGATGTTGTGGGCCATGCCGATCCACAGGGCCACGTAGTTGTAGGTCGTCCAGGTCCGCTTCGCGACGGGGACCGGGGCGAGGTCCTCGTTGTGGAGCGGGGAGCTGTCGAGCGCGGCGTCCATCTCGGCCGTCAGCTCGTGTCGTCCATCGGGGTGGACGATCTCCCCAGCCATTGCAGTCATAGCCTCCCTCCATGGAGAGCCTCGGCGTGCCCATGCACGCCGTCGAAATCCGTTCTTGGGGATGCTTGTTGCTGCGTCTCCTCGATCCGCCTCCTCCTGTCGGTTCGGGTGACCGACGACGCCGCGCCGCGCGACGCTCGCACGTGCCCTGAGCGTTCGGTCAGTTGCGACGGTTCCGCGGTGCTCCGTCCATGATGCACAGCGGCGAGTCGGTGAACAGGCCCTTTTGCTCGCCTGCCAGGGTCGCCTGCAGCTGGACGTGCCTCGGCGACGTGATGGCCGATTGAACCATCCGTGCGGACCGTCCGAGAGGGCCGCAGGTCCCGATTCGGGCGGCCGTTCGGGCCTCGTCACCCCGCCGACGCCGCCGGCTCGGCTCGTCTCGCCCGTCGGCCGGTCCGGCCCGCCCCTCGTTTCGTGGCTTCCGGCCCATGCTCCGGCCGCGGAGTCGGGCCAGCCTAGGTCGGTCGAGCACTCGCGGCCGTGAGCGGCCGCCTCGATCCGCGTCCCCAAGTGGCAGGAGGTATCCGACCATGCCCCGTATCGTGCGGGCGGCCCTGCTCCAGGCGACCTGGACGGGCGACAAGGAATCGATGATCCAGAAGCACGAGGAGTACGCCCGCAAGGCCGCCGCCCAGGGCGCCCGGGTCATGTGCTTCCAGGAGCTCTTCTACGGGCCGTACTTCTGCCAGGTGCAGGACGCCCAGTTCTATGCCTACACCGAGCTGATCCCGGACGGCCCCACGACCAAGCGGATGCAGGCCCTCGCCCGCGAGACCGGGATGGTCCTCATCGTCCCGATGTACGAGCAGGACGAGCACACCACCGGCATCTACTACAACACCGCGGCCGTCATCGATTCCGACGGGACGTTCCTCGGCAAGTACCGCAAGACCCACATCCCGCACGTCAAGGGTTTCTGGGAGAAGTTCTACTTCCGGCCCGGCAACCTGGGCTACCCCGTCTTCCAGACCTCGGTCGGCAAGATCGGCGTCTACATCTGCTACGACCGCCATTTCCCGGAGGGCGCACGGGCCCTCGGCCTGAACGGCGCCGAGCTCGTATTCATCCCGTCGGCCACCAGTCGCGGCCTGTCCGAGTACCTGTGGCGGGTTGAGCAGGTCAGCCATGCCCTCGCCAACGGCTACTTCGTCGGGACCATCAACCGGGTCGGCATCGAGGACCTGGGCGACGACGACTTCTACGGCCAGAGCTACTTCGTCGATCCTCGCGGCCAGTTCGTCGGCTCCGTCGGCGACCCGCGCGAGGAAGAGCTGATCGTCCGCGACCTGGACATGGACATGGTCCAGGAGGTTCGCCAGACGTGGCAGTTCTACCGCGACCGCCGGCCGGAGATGTACGCCGACCTCGTGCATCCGTAGGTTCCACGCCAGGCCGCGCCGGCTACCGGCGCGGCCGACATCCGCGTCCCGGAGGAGATACGCATGCGCACGCTCATCAAGGGCGGGACCGTCGTCAACGCCGATTCCATGGCGACGGCCGACGTCCTCGTCGACGGGGAGGTCATCGCCCTCATCGGGCGCGACCTCGACGTCGCCGCCGACCGGGTCATCGACGCGATCGGCAAGTACGTGATCCCCGGCGGGATCGACGGCCACACCCACATGGAGCTGCCGTTCGGCGGCACCTTCGCCAAGGACACCTTCGAGTCCGGGACGCGGGCCGCGGCCTTCGGCGGGACGACGACGATCATCGACTTCGCCGTCCAGCCCCGGGGCGGGACGATCCGCCAGGGCCTCGACGCGTGGCACGAGAAGGCCGACGGCAAGGCCTGCATCGACTACGGCTTCCACGCCATCGTCTCCGACATGCGGGACGACCTCCTGCCGGAGATGGACCAGCTGGTCCAGGAGGGCGTGACCACCTTCAAGCTCTTCACCGCCTACCCGGGCGTCTTCCTGAGCGATGACGCGGCCATCTTCAAGGCCCTCCGGCAGACTGCGGCCAACGGCGGCATGGTCCTCATGCACGCCGAGAACGGCCCGGTCATCGACGTCGTGGCGGCCGACCTGGTGGCCCACGGCACGACCGATCCGATCGGCCACGGCCTGGCCCGCTACCCGGTCTTCGAGGGTGAGGCGACGAACCGGGTGATCCGGCTGGCCCAGGCCGCCGGCGCTCCCGTGTACTTCGTCCACCTCTCGGCCAAGGACGCCCTCGACGAGGTCCGGCGGGCCCGCGACGCCGGCCAGCCGGTCTACGCCGAGACCTGTCCCCAGTACCTTTTCCTGACCCTCGACGACCTGGGCCATGGGTTCGAGGGCGCCAAGTTCGTGTGCTCACCGCCGCTCCGCGAGGCGAGCCACACCGAGGAGCTCTGGAAGGGCCTCATCTCGAACGACCTCCAGCTCGTCGGGACGGACCACTGCCCGTTCGACTTCCACGGCCAGAAGGAGATGGGCCTGGGTGACTTCCGGAAGATCCCCAACGGGCTGCCGGGCGTCGAGACCCGGGTCGACCTCATCCATGACGGTGGTGTCGTCTCCGGCAAGATCAGCCCCAGCCGCTGGGTCGAGCTCGTCTCGACGGCACCGGCGCGGCTGTTCGGCCTGCCGAAGAAGGGCGCGATCGCGGTCGGCTACGACGCCGACATCGTCGTCTACGACCCTACCCGCAAGCACGTCCTCAGCGCCTCGACCCACCACATGGCCGTCGACTACTCGTGCTACGAAGGTCGAACCGTGGTCGGTGGCTCGGACGTCGTGCTGTCCCGCGGCCTGATCGTGGTCGAGGGCGAGCAGTGGCTCGGCCATGCCGGCCACGGCAAGTTCCAGCGGCGCCAGCCGCGACGGGTTGCCCCGAGCGTGTCGGTCCCGATCGAGGAGCGCGTGCCCGCCCTCGTGGGCTGATCTCCCGTCCAACCTCTCGCCACTCCGGCCGCCGGCCCGCGACGCGGGCCGGCGGCCTTGATTCCCGGGCGAGCGACTTACACCCTCTGGCCCCCTCTCGCGGGCACTTCGGCCGTGGTCAGGCACCGGGGTACCTCCGACCATGAGGCCTTGCGTCCAAGCCGTCGCCGCCCGCCGGCGACCGACCGAGGGTCGAGAACCATGACCGTCGATGCGTCGGTTGGGCGCCAGCCCGACCCGTTCCTCCCGTTGCCGCTCCTGTCCCGGACCGCCGCGCGGAACGAAGCAGATCGGTGCCTCTACTGCGTCGACGCGCCCTGCACCGGCGCCTGCCCGACCGGCATCGACGTGCCGTCGTTCATCCGCAAGATCGCGACCGGC
This sequence comes from Chloroflexota bacterium, assembly GCA_004297395.1. GTDB lineage: Bacteria > Chloroflexota > Limnocylindria > Limnocylindrales > CSP1-4 > UBA5189. The sequence continues at coordinate 11,909 of SCUO01000107.1, forward strand.
AACATCGAGGGCAGCGCCCGCACGATCCTCTCGGCCAACCCCCTCGGCGCCACCTGTGGCGCCGCCTGTCCGGTGGAGCGCCTGTGCGAGGGAGCCTGCGTCCGCGTCGGCCTGGACCGCCCGATCGAGATCGGCCGGCTCCAGCGCTACGCGGTCGAGACAGCCGCGGCCGCCGGCCACCGCGCCTTCACCCCGCCCGAGGAGACCGGCAGGAGCGCGGCTGTCATCGGTGCCGGCCCCGCGGGGCTGGCCTGTGCCGCCGAGCTGCGGCGGGCCGGGGTCGGCGTGACCATCTACGACGCCAACGAGCGGGCCGGCGGCCTCGGCGACCATGGCATCGTGCCCTGGCGCCTGCCACGTGAGACCGTCGCGGTTGATGTCGCCGCCGTCGAGGCGGCCGGGGCGCGGTTCGTCCTCGGCACGAACGTCGGACGCGACGTCGCGCCGGATGCGCTCCTGGCGGCCCACGACGCGGTCGTCGTGGCGGTCGGTCTCGGCCACGGCAAGCGCCTGGGCATCCCGGGCGAGGAGCTCGACGGCGTCGTCGACGCGCTCGATCTCATCGGCCAGGCGATTCACGGCCCCGCGGGCGGCAACAAGATCGCGGTCGGGCACAGGGTCGGCGTGATCGGCGGCGGCAGCACGGCCTTCGACGCCGCGGCCGCGGCCGTCCGCCTCGGCGCCCAGGAGGTCACCCTCTTCTACCGCCGCAGCGCCACCGAGTGTCCGGCCTACCCCCACGCCATCGCCCTGGCCCGTGACCTGGGTGTCACGATCCGCTGGCTGGCCGCCCCGGTCGAGATCTGCGGCGACGGCTCCGTCTGGGCCGTCGAGTTCGATGCGATGCGCCTCGGCGAGCCCGATGCCTCCGGCCGGCGACGGCCCGAGCCGATCCCGGGCGAGCGCTTCGAGGTCCACCTCGACACCGTCGTCCGGGCCGTCGGCCAGGCCGGGCCGGTGGACGTCCTCGCGGCGCTGGGCGTTCCCATCCACGACGGCGTCGCGGTCGCCGACGACGCGACCGGCCGGACCACCAACCCGAAGGTCTGGGCCATCGGTGACATCGTCAACGGCGGGGCCGAAGTCGTGAACGCCGCGCAGGCCGGGAAGCTCGCCGCGCGCTCGATCGTCGAGGCCCTCGGGCTCGGCGGCCCGCGGATCGTCCCGGTCCGCCCCACCGACGCCACCGTGCCCGGCGTCGACCTCTTCACCGACATGGCCGGGATCCGCGCCCCGAACCCCTTCTGGCTGGCCTCCTGCCCGATCACGAACACCGGCGAGATGGTCGCCCGGGCGTTCGATGCCGGCTGGGGCGGCGTGGTCTGGAAGACGGTCGGCGACCCGATCACGAACGTCACGTCCCGCCTCGGGGCCTTCAACGTCGATGGCCGCCGGATCGTCGGCCTGTCGAACATCGAGCTCATCAGCGATCGGCCGCCGGAGGTCAACTTCGCCGAGATCGCCGACGTCAAGCGGCGCTATCCGAACCAGGCCGTCGTCGTCTCGCTGATGGTCGAGTCGAAGCCCGAGAAGTGGCACGAGTTCGTCGGCCGGGTCAACGACACCGGCGCCGACGGCATCGAGCTCAACTTCGGCTGCCCCCACGGGATGAGCGAGCGGGGCATGGGCGCGGCGGTCGGCCAGGTCCCCGAGTACGTCCAGATGATCACCGAGTGGGTCATGGAGAAGGCCGCCGTCCCGGTCCTCGTCAAGCTGACCCCGAACGTCACCGACATCCGGTTCCCGGCCCGAGCCGCCCGCGCCGCCAAGGCCGACGGGATCGCCCTGATCAACACGATCAGCTCGCTCGTCGGCGTGAACCTGGACTCGTGGACGCCCATGCCCGACGTTCGCGGCAAGGGCAGCCACGGCGGCTACTCCGGGCCGGCGGTCAAGCCGATCGCCCTGAACATGACCTCTGCTGTGGCGTCCGATCCCGACGTGCGGCTGCCGATCTCGGCGATCGGCGGCATCGCCGACTGGCATGACGCGGTCGAGTTCATGCTCGTCGGCGCGACGACCGTCCAGGTCGGCACCAGTGTCATGCACTGGGGCTACCGGATGATCGACGACCTTGTCGACGGGATGTCCACCTACCTCCGCTCGAAGGGCCTCCACAGCCCCTCCGAGCTGGTGGGCAAGGCCCTCCCGACGATCGGCGACTGGGGCGAGCTGGACCAGTCCTTCCGGCTGCTCGCCCAGATCGACGAATCGCGCTGCATCCACTGCAACCTCTGCTACGCGGCCTGCAACGACGGCGCCCACCAGGCCATTCGCCTGGAGGGCACGAACGGGACATCGAAGCTCACGATCGACGGCGACTACTGCGTCGGCTGCCGGTTGTGCGCCTACGTCTGCCCGGTCGAGGGCTGCATCACGTTCAAGGAGCTGGAGGGCGCGGCGGCCATCCACTGATCCTGGACCGAGCGCCCCGGCCTGGCGGGCCGGAGGTCGCGACCGAGCGGCTGCCCGGCCCGGCGGCCGGGTGCCGTTCAGCCGCGAACGGCGTGACCGTCGGACCTTGCCCGGCCCTTCGGCGACCCCACACGATCGCGGGGAGCGATTTTCGCGACTCGTCCGTTCCGGCGTGCGCGCCGGAGACCGCGGGCGTGCCGCCAGGAGCCACGACACGGAGGCACGAGACGTGACCATCGAAGCACCCCGACCGGATGTCGCGCAGCCGGCGATGCTGCCCATCCTCAGTCACTGGATCGGCGGGACACAGGTCGAGGTGCTGCCCGAGCACACCGGCCCGGTCTACAACCCGGCCACCGGCGAGGTCATCGCCCGCGTGCCGCGCGGCGGCAAGACCGAGGTCGACCGCGCCGTCGAGGCGGCCAAGCTGGCCTTCCCGGCCTGGCGCGACATGCCCCTCATCGCCCGGAGCCAGATCTTCTTCGCCTTCCGCGAGCTGGCCTGGAAGCACCGCGAGGAGCTCGCGGCGCTCATCACCCGCGACCACGGCAAGACGTTCGCCGACGCCCTCGTGGGCGTCACCCGGGGCATCGAGACGGTCGAGTACGCCTGCGGCCTGCCCGTCCACATGGCCGGCATGAACACCCCGAACGTGGCCACCGGCGTCGACGCCGTGACCCTCCGCCAGCCACTCGGCGTCGTCGCCGCGATCACGCCCTTCAACTTCCCGGTCATGGTCCCGATGTGGATCCTGCCGATCGCCCTGGCGGCCGGCAACGCCGTCATCCTCAAGCCCTCCTCCCACACCCCCGGCGCCACCCAGCTCCAGGCCGAGCTGTGGAAGGAAGCCGGCATCCCGGACGGCATCCTCAACGTCGTCTACGGCGGGCGCGAGGCTGTCGCCGCGATCGTCGAGCACCCCGACATCAAGGCCATCCAGTTCGTGGGCTCGACCGCCGTCGGGCGCTACGTCTACGAGGAAGGCACGAAGCGCGGCAAGCGCGTCGGCGCCTTCACCAGCGCCAAGAACGCCATGGTCGTCCTGCCCGACGCCGACCTGGAGATGACCGCCGACGCGGCCATCGCCTCCGGCTACGGCTCGGCCGGCGAGCGCTGCATGGCCCAGACCCTGGTCATCGCCGTCGGCGATACCGGCGACAAGCTCCGGCCGATGATGCTCGAGCGGATCGCCAAGCTCAAGATCGGCCCCGGCATGGAACCCGGCACGGACATGGGCCCGATCTACACCCAGGAGCACCGCCAGTCGATCATGAAGTGGATCGACCGGGGCGTCGAAGAGGGCGCCGAGCTCGTCGTCGACGGACGCCCGTTCGTCCACCCCGAGCATCCCGATGGGTTCTACCTCGGCGTGACGCTGTTCGACCACGTCAAGCCGGGCATGGACATCTACAACGAGGAGATCTTCGGGCCGGTCCTCGGGATGGTCCGGGTCGACACGTACAACGAGGCGATCAACCTCGTCAACAGCCACAAGTACGCCAACGGCACCGCGATCTTCACGACCGACGGCGGCGCCGCCCGGCGCTACCAGCTCGAGGTCGAGGTCCCGATGATCGGCGTCAACGTGCCGATCCCGGTCCCGGCCGGGTACCTGTCGTTCAGCGGCGCGAAGGAGTCCGCACTCGGCGACCTGCCGATGCGCGGCGAGGACGGGCTGCGGTTCTTCAGCCGCCAGAAGGAAGTCACGATCCGCTGGCCCGAGCCGGGCCGGCGATCCGCCCTCAGCCTCGTCTTCCCGAGCAACAGCTAGCCCTTCTTGAGCGACACGGGGCTGCGCCGCGGCGCAGCCCCGTGTTTCGTTTCCGCCGTCAGGACGTCCCCGACCTTCCGGCGGCCTTTGTGGGCTGTGGGCCGCGATGGGATCGAGCGCGTCCGTGAGACCCGCCGGGCGCGGTTGACCGTGCGTCACAGAGCCGCGCGTAGCGCCCTTCGATGGTCGCCCTGTGTCGCGGGATCGCCGTCGTCGCGACGAGACTTTTCGGGGAGTCAACAGACTAGGCCCAACGGTTCGAATCGCGAGGCCTCACGCAGGAAGTTGTGACTCCCGGTCAACCAGGCGCGCAGCGTCCGCGTCGCCGCAGGTGCGATGAGGCCGCCGGCTCAGTCCTCGATGACCTCGTAGCCGTCGGGGCCGGGCACGAAGAAGAGCTCGTCGGGGAAGCACCAGCGCCAGTCCTCACCGGGCTGCGCGCTCCGCATCATCGGATGGCCGGTCGCGCGGTTGTGGGCCGACATGTGGCGGTTGGGGCTGTCGTCGCAGCACTGGGTCAGGCCGCAGTTCAGGCACTGGCGCAGGTGGTGCCAGCGGGAGCCCATCTCGACGCAGGTCGGGCAGACCCCGAGCGGCGCCGGGGCCTCGAAGCCAGTCTCGAAGTGCTCACAACGCGGCAGCATGGCTGGCCTCCTGAACTAGATCGGGTCCCGCCCGCCCCGTGGGCGGGTCAGGCCAAGGCGGGCGCGAGCACCTGAGCGAGCGGACGCAAACGTCCGTGAGCGAAGGAGCGGCGCTGACAACGCAGGCATGGCCCGTCCGCGGGGTGTGCGTGGCGGAGAGGGTGGGATTCGAACCCACGGAGACTCGCGTCTCACCTGTTTTCAAGACAGGACCGTTCAACCGCTCCGGCACCTCTCCGCCGTCGAGGATAGCGCGACGGGTCAGGCGGGCGTGCCGAGGATCTCGCGCGCAACCTCGACCTGGAGGTCTCGGTCAGCGGGACTGAAGGCGCACAGGATCACCCGATGAGGGAGCTCGTGGGCCTCCAGCCAGGCGCGGATGGTCGCCTGCGCGATCCGGGCGGCGCGCTCCTTCGGGAAGCCGTAGACGCCGGTCGAGATCGACGGGAAAACCACGGACGCAAGGCCGGCCTCGGCCGCGACCTCGAGGCTGCGGCGATAGGCGGAGGCGAGCGTCCCGTCCTCGCCGGCGTCGCCGCCCCGCCAGATCGGCCCGACTGCGTGGATGACGTGGCGGGCAGGCAGGTCGTACCCGCCGGTCAGCGTCGCCTCGCCCGGCGGGGCGCCGCCGAGGGTCCGGCACTCGGCCACCAGCCGGGGGCCGGCCGCCCGATGAATGGCCCCGTCCACGCCGCCGCCGCCCAGCAGCGACGCGTTCGCGGCGTTGACGATGGCATCGACGTCGAGGGTCGTGATGTCGGCCCGGACGATCTCGACCCGACCCCCGAGGAAGGTGGCCATCGGCCGGGCCCTCGCCCTCGTGCCTCAGGCCCGGGCCGTGATCCGGTCGATGCCCATGTACGGCCGGAGCGGTGCCGGGACGTCGACCGTGCCGTCCGGTCGCTGGTAGGTCTCGATGATCGCGGCGACGGTCCGGGCCAGGGGCAGGCCGGAGCCGTTGAGCGTATGGACCAGCTCCGGCTTGGCGCCCGGCTCGGGCCGGTAGCGGACGGCCATCCGGCGGGCCTGGAAGTCGCCGAAGTTGGAGCACGAGCTGACCTCGAGCCAGCGCTCCACCCCGGGCGCCCATACCTCGATGTCGTACTTGCGCGCCTGGGTGAAGCCCATCTCGCGGGTGGCCATGAGCAGGACCCGGTAGGCGAGGCCGAGCCGCCGCAGGAGGTCCTCGGCCCGGTCGGTCATCCAGTCGAGGGCCGCAGCCGAGGCCTCGGGCCGCTCGAACAGGACCATCTCGACCTTGTCGAACTCGTGGACCCGGAGGATGCCCCGGGTGTCCTTGCCGGCCGCCCCGGCCTCGCGCCGGAAGCAGGGCGTATAGGCCGCGTATCGGATCGGCAGCTCGGCCGCCTCGAGGATCTCGTCGCGGTGGAGGTTCGTGACCGGGACCTCGGCCGTCGGGACCAGGTACAGGTCGTCTCGAGTGACGACGTACATCTGGTCTTCCTTGTCCGGGATCTGGCCGGTCCCGCGGGCCGACGCCTGGTTGACCACGACCGGTGGCCAGACCTCGGTGAAGCCGTTCTCACGGCTGTGGACGTCGAGGCACCAGCTGATGATCGCCCGCTGGAGGGAGCTACCGGCCCCCTTGTAGACCGGAAAGCCGGAGCCGGTGATCTTGGCCCCCCGGGCGAGGTCGATGATGTCGAGGGCCTCGGCGATCTCCCAGTGGGGCTTGCGCTCCCAGGTCGGGCCGCCGGCCACCGCGTCGGCGCCGACCTCGCCTTCGAGCGGCTGGACGCGGGGCAGGAGCTCCCCCCAGGTCCTGACCGTGACGTTGGCCTCCTCGCCCCCGATCGGGATGTCGAGCTCGGCCGGGTTCGGGATTCGGAGGAGGAGGTCCTCCACGAGGGCCTCGACCTCGGCCAGCTCGGCGTCGATGGCGGCGAGCCGCTCCCCGATGGCGGTCGAGCGGGCACGCAGCGCGGCGACCTCGGGGCCGTCCGGCTTCGCGCCACCCTTGATCGCCTCCCCGATCGACTTCGAGGCCGTGTTCCGTTCGGCCCGGAGGGTGTCGCCCTCGCCCTGGAGCTCCCGGCGACGGGCGTCGGCCTCGAGGGCGGCGTCGACGAGCGCGGGATCCTCGCCCTTGTCCAGGGCGCCCTTGCGGATCGCATCCGGCTCCTCCCGGAGCCGGGCCACACCGACGCTCACGCCGCACCTCCTGCGCCCGCCATGGTCGCATCCGCGGCGGCAGCCTCGCGCAGCCGCCTTGCGACGAAGCCGGGCTCCAGCCCGGCCAGGAGCCAGCCGGCACGGGGTCCATTTGGTCGGCCGAGGAACGCGAGGTACAGGGCCTGGAAGGCCTTGCCGGCCGCCAGGCCGCCGCTCGCGGCCGTGGCGAAGATCTGCGTCTGCCAGGCGTCGCCGGTGCGCGCGCCCGCCTCCTCGGCGAGCGTGGCAAGGAACATCCGCTGGGCGGCGTCGAGCTCCCCGGCCGCCTCCGGCAGCGTCTCCTGGACCCGCATCCGGGCTCGCTCCGGGGCGTAGTCGTCGAGCCACACCCGCGCGGCCGCGATCCGCTCGTCGAGGATCTCGCGTTCGCGCACCGTCAGCCCGCTCCCCTTCTCCGCGGTCATCAGGGCCGGAACGTCCGCCCCCGGGACCTGGAGCAGGAAGGCGAGGTGGGAGAAGCTCGGCCGGAAGACGGCCGCCTCGGCCTCCACGTCCGCGGCCGGGTCGCGGAGGGCGTAGCGGAAGACCGAGGCGTAGCCCGGCGGCAGCTCGCCTTTCACCGGCCGCCCGGCCGTGGCATCGGCCAGCTTGTCGAACTCATCGAACAGGCGCGGGATCGCGTCCGTGCCCTCGGGATCGAACTCGATGGCGTGGTTCGGCCGGGGCCGGATGAAGAGCGTCCGAAGCTGCTCGGGCGGGATCGCGTCGACGATCCGGTGAGCGGCTGCGCCGCGACCCTTGGAGGTCGACATCTTGCGGCCGCCGATATTGAGGAACTCGTACGGGACGTTGATCGGTGGCTCGCGCTCGAAGACCTCGCGGGCGATGGCATCGGACCGGTCCCGCGAGCCACCCGCGGTGGCGAGGTCCTTGCCACACGGCTCGATCGTCACACCGAAGAGGCTCCACTGGGCGGCCCACTCGAGGTTCCAGGGCAGCTTGGCCCGGCCGCCGAACGGGGCGACCCAGCCCGAGGTTCCGCAGCCATGGGCCCACTGGACGAGGTCCTTGCGGCATTCGTAGAAGACCCGTTCGCCGTCCCACTTCGTGACGATCGTCGTGCCGACCTTGCCGCACGTTTCGCAGATGACGAGGACCGGGTGCCAGGTGTCGGGGTGCTGGACATTGGACACCCGGCGGTACAGGTCGCGGACGACGTGGGCCCGATCCAGCGCCGCCCGGATGTAGGCGTCCATCGCCCCGGTCGGGTAGATGTCGCTCATCCAGTAGTAGCGGTCGGGCCGGATGCCGAGGTCGGCGAACAGGTCGATGAACGTCTGGGCATGGTGCCGGGCGTACGAGGCGTGGCCGTCCTCGACCTGGTCGGGAATGTGGGCCAGCGGCACGCCCATGTAGCGCTCGACGGCGTCGGGTGTCAGGAGCGCCTGGGCATCCATGGCATCGAGGTCATCGACGCCGTACAGGAGGGTCGTCTCGTGGCCCGAGCTGCGCAGCGCCCGGGTGATGACATCGAGGATGACCGGCCCTCGGAGGCTCCCGACGTGGACCGTGCCGGAGGGCGTCTTCGAGTCGTTGACGACCTGCGGTCCCGAGACCCGCGCCGCCAGCTCGTCAGCCCATTCCATCGGTCGTTCGCTCCTTGTCGCCTGCCGGGACCGGCCCGACCCTGGAACGCCGAACCGGTTTGGTAGTTAGCTGATCCCGACGATCGTGTACGAGATGTCGCCGGCCGGGACGTGCACCGCGACCTTGTCGCCCTTCTTGCGCCCGAGCAGCGCCCGCCCTACGGGGCTCTCGTTGCTGATCCGGCCCTCGGTCGGGCGCGCCTCCGTGGAGCCGACGATCGTGAACGATTCCTTGCCGTCGGGACCGTCCACCTTGACCGTGGAGCCGATCTGGACCATCTCGATCGAGTGGTTCTCGTCGATGATCGTGGCGTTCTTGATGAGCGCCTCGAGGGTCTGGATCCGGCCCTCGACGAAGGCCTGCTCGTTCTTGGCGTCCTCGTACTCGGCGTTCTCGCTGAGGTCGCCGTGCTCCTTGGCGTCGTGGATCCGCTGGGCGATCTCCGGACGGCGCACGGACACCATCTCCTCGAGCTCCTTGCGGAGCTTCTCGAGACCGTCGCGGGAGATGTAGGTGGGCTTGTTGTTCACTCGGATTCGGCCCCCGGTGGGTGTGCTCCGGGTCGCCGCGTGGAGCGGTTCGACGGAACGATGAAGTTCGTGGATACAAGAGAACCCCAGCGGTCCACGGGTCCCCCGCGGGCTGGAGTTCGAGCCGGGCGCGTAGCCTAGCGCCCCCTCCGCGGGGTGTCAAAGCCTCGGGCTTCGAACCGTGGTGCGCGCCCGCCCCGGGCCAGCTCGGAGGGTGGCCGCCCTTCGGGCCAGGCCGCCCGTTCGGTCATCCCTCGCCGGCGAGGTGGAGGAGGCGGCGCTTGACCCGCTGGAGGGCAGCCCGGTCGGTGACCGCCACGAAGACCGTGTCGTCGCCGGCGATCGAGCCAGCCACCTCGGGCCAGCGAGCTCGGTCCAGGGCCGCGGCGATCGGGTGGGCAGAGCCCGGAAGCGTCTTGATGACGACGAGGAGGCCCGCCTCGCGGATCTCCGCCGGCAGGTCGTGGAGCAGCCGCCGGAGCCGATCCTCGCCCGAGACCTCGGCCTCGACGAGCCGCGGCGGGAGGGCGTAGACGTGGGCCCCGTCGCGGACGGTCTTGATCAGGCCCAGCTCGGCCACGTCCCGGGAGATCGTGGCCTGGGTGGTCCGGAAGCCACGCTCCCTGAGGGCGGCCGCCAGCTCCTGCTGGGTCCGGATCGGGCGCTGGTCGACGAGGTCCCGGATCGCCCGCTGTCGGAGCTGCTTCATGACCTCCATGGCAGCCCCTAGCCTGGCCGATCCCAGAGCCCGAGCCAGGCGACGACGACGACGGCCGACAGGACGAGGCGGTAGGCGATGAAGATCGTCGTCGGGTGGGTCCGCAGGAAGCGCAGCAGGAAGGCGATCGCCACGAGGCCGGCGACGAGCGAGGCGACCATCCCCACCACCAGCGGGGCGACCTGGACGTCGACGGCGACGTCACCCCGAATGAGCTTGAGCGTCTCGTAGGCGCCGGCGCCGGCCGTGATCGGGGTTGCCATGAGGAAGCTGAAGCGCGCCGCGGCCTCCCGGTCGAGGCCCGCGAACAGGCCCGCCGAGATCGAGATCCCCGACCGGCTGATGCCCGGCACCAGGGCCAACGACTGGGCGATGCCGATCCCGATCGCCCCCCGGGCCGAGAGGTCGCCGACACCACGAGTACGGGTCCCGACGCGTTCTGCCAGCCACAGGATCGCGGCCCCGATGACCAGGGTCACGGCGACGAGGCGGGCCTCCCGGAAGGCGCCCTCGATGAGGTCGTTGAGGAGCAGGCCGACGATGACCGCCGGGATCGTCGAGAGGGCCAGGAGCCAGGCCAGGCGCCGGTCCGGGTCATCACCGACGGACCGCTCCCGGAGCGAGGCAAGAAAGGCTGGGACCAGCCGCAGCCAGTCGGCCCGGAAGAAGACGAGGAGCGCGACGAGCGTCCCGAGGTGGAGCATGACGCTGAACGCCAGGCTCTCGATGAACGGGTCGTCCCAGCCCAGCAGGGCGGGGACGACGATCAGGTGCCCCGAGCTGGAGACCGGCAGGAACTCGGTGAGCCCCTGCACGATCCCCATGACGATGGCCTGGATGAGCGTATCCATCAACGTCGGCCGCCCACCTGACGGCCGATCGCCGCGTGGCGCCCTGCGGGCGATCGCTCACGCACGTTCAAGTGCGTTCGCTCGCGTCCTCGGTCGCACCTTGCGCTCGGCACGCCATGCGGGCGGGACTGATTCGTCGTGGCCGGCTACCGGATGAAGAGCGGCGCGAGGACCAGCGTGATCGTCGCGAGGAGCTTTACGAGGACGTGCAGCGACGGGCCGGCGGTGTCCTTGAACGGATCGCCCACCGTGTCGCCGACCACGGCCGCCGCGTGGGCCGCAGTCTTCTTGCCCAGGACGTTGCCATCGTCGTCGAGCAGGTGGCCCGATTCGATGTACTTCTTGGCGTTGTCCCAGGCGCCGCCGCCGTTGTTCAGGGTCGTGGCGAGGAGGACGCCGGCGATCGTGCCGACCATGAGCAACCCGGCGACCGCCTCGTAGCCGAGGAGGAGGCCGACGACGATCGGTGTCGCTACGGCGACGAGGCCCGGCGCCACCATCTGCCGGAGGGCCGCCTTCGTCGTGATGTCGACCACCCGGGCGTAGTCGGGGCGCTGCGTGTAGTCCATGATCCCGGGCATCTCCCGGAACTGGCGGCGGACCTCGACGATGATCGCCTGGGCGGTGGTGCCCACGGCGCGGATGGCCAGCGAGCTGAAGAAGTAGGCCAGCATCGCGCCGAGGAGCGCGGCCACGAAGACGCTCACGTTGGCCAGGTTGACGCCCTCGAGGAGGGGCCCGCCGCGGTTCGTCTGGATCAGGTTGACCTTGTCGATGTAGGCGTTGAAGAGCAGGAACGCGGCCAGTGAGGCGGATGCGATCGCGTAGCCCTTGGTGAGCGCCTTCGTCGTGTTGCCGACGGCATCCAGGCGGTCGGTGATCTCGCGGGCGCCGGCCTCGGAGCGGCTGAACTCGGCCACGCCGCCGGCGTTGTCGGTGATCGGGCCGAACGTGTCCATGGCCAGGATGTAGGCCGTGGTCATGAGCATGCCCATGGTTGCCACGGCCGTCCCGAAGATCCCGCCAACATCCTTGCCCTCGGCGTTCGTGAGGCCGGCCTGCTGGCCGAGCCAGTGCGAGGCGATGAGGGCGATGCCGATCGTGACCGCGGTCACGAAGGTCGTCTCGAACCCGACCGCGGTGCCGCTGATGATGTTCGTGGCGGGGCCGGTCTTGGAGGCCTCGGCGATCTCACGCACCGGTCGGAACGTGCCGGCCGTGTAGTACTGGGTGATGTACACGAAGGCCACGCTCGTGGCCAGGCCGACGATGCCGGCGCCGAAGAACCAGACCCACACCGGCAGCCCGTTGGCGCTCGTGCCGCCGGTGTTCATCATGATGTTCGTCGTGATCGCCAGCCCCACGACCGAGAGGGCCGTCGTGACCCAGTAGCCGCGGTTCAGGATGTTCATCGGGTTCTCGGTCTCGGAGCCGCGGATGAAGAACATCGCGACGATCGTGGCGAGGAGGCCGAAGGCCCGGACGACGAGCGGGAAGAAGATCCAGGCCTCGGGGTTCGGCCAGCCGGCGGTCGTGGCGATCGAGAACGCCGCGACGCCCAGGATCATCGCCCCGATGTTCTCGGCCGCCGTGGACTCGAACAGGTCGGCACCGCGGCCCGCGCAGTCGCCGACGTTGTCGCCGACGAGGTCCGCGATCACCGCGGCGTTCCGGGGATCGTCCTCGGGGATGCCCTGCTCGACCTTGCCGACGAGGTCGGAGCCGACGTCGGCGGCCTTCGTGTAGATACCGCCGCCGAGCTGGGCGAAGAGGGCCACGAACGAGGCCCCGAAGCCGAAGCCGACGATGAGGAACGGTGCCTGGGCGACCGTGACATCGGCGATGAAGGTCTCGTAGGCCATGAAGATGCCCCACACCCCGAGGAGCGAGAGGGCCACGACGAGGAAGCCGGAGACGGCGCCGCCGCGCATCGCGACCTGGACCGCCTCGACGAGACTGCGCCGCGCCGCGGCCGCCGTCCGGACGTTCGAGCGGACGCTGATCGTCATGCCGATGATGCCCGAGAGCATCGAGCAACCGGCGCCGACCAGGAAGGCGATCGCGGTCATGAACCCGATCGGGCCCCCGGCCAGCGACGGGACGTCGGCGACGTCCTTGGTCTCGACGAGCGTGATCACGATGCCGATGACGACCGCCCCCGCGAGGGCGAGCAGGCCGATCGTCGAGTACTGCCGCTTGACGAACGCATCGGCGCCCTCGCGGATGGTGTCTCCCACGTCCTGCATCGCCTGGGGGCCCTTGTCGCGGGACAGCACGTCCCGTGCGAGGTACAGGGCGAAGAGCACCGCGGCGATGCCCGCCACGGGGATGATCAGCTGGAGCGCACTGGCGTCCATCGGGGGGTCGGTTCCTCCAGGTTGGTCGAGAGCGTCGTAGCGGGCGCGCCGGGCGCAGACCGCCTGTCCGGGGCGGACTCGGGGAGATCGAGCCGGCGGCGCCGATCCGGGTGCGGGAACGCGGGGCGCATCGCCGGAACGGCCCGTTCAGGCCGCGGCGGAGTGTATCAACTGGCCTTCGAGCGGGTCAAATCCGGGCGCATCCCCGGACCATGCATCCCGGTCGGGCCCGGCGGCCGCGCCGAGGGCCGCCCACCAGGTCAGGGCAGCCAGCGGGCGTAGACGCCGTCGGTCGAGAGCTGGCGCGCGATCCCCGAGCCACGATCGAGGGCCCAGATCCCGTTGGCCGCCGGAGGCCGCTCGTCGGCGTCCTCGGGTCGCATGAAAGACGTCCGCCCGATGAGCAGCGTCGCGCTGTCGGGGGAGAAGGCCGGCCATCGATCGTCGAAGCCGTTCGCCGCGTCGTACCGGGTGAGGGCCGTCGAATCGAACGGCAGGACGCCGATACCCGCCGCCCGGCCGGCCGCGCCGCGAACCGTGACGGCGATCCCGCCGTCGGGGCCGACACCGACCGGCCCGACCGCGCCACCGGTCCCCGGAATCTCGGCGGCGGCCCCGCTTGCCTCGATGGTCCACAGGGATGTTCCGGCGGTCACGGCGCCGGCCCGTGTCGGGGCCGCGGCGACGACGAACGCCCCATGGCGCGGCGACCAGGCGGCCGCGGCGTCGGCCAGCAGCTCGACGGCGATGGGCGGCGTGCCCGCTGTGTCCAGGGACAGGTTCACGAGGATCGGTTCGCCGGACGCGGTCACGATGAGCGCCGTGGCCCCGGTCGGGTCGATCGCCGAGCGCGGCATCCAGGCGGGCAGGCCGTCGGTGGTGCCGATGCCATCGCCGCCGAGCGCCGCCGAGCCGACGGGCGGGGCGCCGCGCTCGACGAGCTGGCGGGCCTCGCCGGGGGTGTCCGGCAGGGGCACGAGCCAGTAGCCGAGATCGCTGTCTGCCGCGTCTCGACGACCCACGATCAGGCTGCCATCGTCGGGCGTGAACACCGGCGCGTACTCGAACAGGCCGTCGTCGGTGAGGCGCACCACCCCCTCGCCGTCGATCCCGATGAGGCTCACGATCCCGCCCGCGGAATAGGCGACCAGCGAACCGTCCCCGGTCGCGTCGAAGCCGGAGACCGGGACGAGCTCCGTCGTCAGCTGGTGCGGGCTCGTCCCGTCGGGGTTCATCAGCCACACGTTCCGGACCCCCGATCGGGCGCTGAGGAAGGCCACGTGGTTCTGGCCCGAGCTGGTGGGCGATCCGGTCGTGAACGTCCAGCTGCGGCCGGCCGCGACGGCCGCCGGGTCGTCGCGCCGGGCGACGATCGGCTCGAGCGTGACCGCGTAGGTGGTGTGCGGCGCGAGGGGCGCGTCGGGCACGAACAGGATGGTGTCCGCCTCGCCCTCCGACGGCGAGCCGCCCGAGGGCGCAAGGTCATCGGCGATGCTGACGATCCGGACGTCGCCGCCGACGCTCGGGGTGATGCGGAAGGCCGCTCTGGCCGTGTCCGGGTCGATCGGGGCGTCGAACCGGATCGCAACCGGCGTCCGGACCCCCACGCCCGAGGACCGGTCGGCCGGGACGATCTCCGTCGCCGAGAGGGCCGCCGCGACGGTCGAGAAGTGGACGACGAGGGGCTCGCGCAGGCGATTGCCACCGGTATCGGCGGCGCCGGCACCGAGCGTGAGGGTGTACGTCGTCCCGAAGCGGAACGGCGTGTCGAAGAGCAGCCGGACGGATTCGCCGCTCCACGAGGCCCGGAACGGGACCGGCGGATCCAGCCGGATCGCCGCCTCGACCGAGGCGGTGTCCATGAGGCGGTCGAACTCGATGTCGACGACGCTGTCGACGGCGACGCCGGTGACGCCGTCCCCGGGCACCACGGCCACGACGGCCGGCGGCCCGACGGTCCGGAAGATCCACGGCTCGAGCGGCAGGTCGGCGATGTTGCCGACGAGGTCGGCATAGCCGGCCTCGATCTGGACCGAAAACTCGGTGTCACCGGGCAGCTTGGCCGAGGGCGTGAAGATCGCGGTCGTGCCGTCCCAGGCGAACGAGCCGGCGACATATGGCTCGATGGAGAAGCGGGCCTCGACGGTGGCCGGGTCCACGGGTTCGCTGAACTCGATGTCGATGGCCGTGATCGTCTGGGCGATCCGGTCGTCCCCGGCAGGGGCGCTGAGCGAGACCTGGACCACGCTCGGCGCCCTGCGGTCGACGAGCGTCGCGTTGTAGAGGACGAGCGCCAGCGCGACGAGCGCGACGAGGATGCTGACGAGGGAGATCAGCCGGCGCATCCGCACCACCGCAGGGGAGAGCCGGTCACGGGGCGGGACGATAGCACAGCCCCTATACTCCGCTGCCTGTGAGCAACCGACCAGCGCTCGGGTGTGCCTTCGAGGTCCTTGAAACCCTCGTCCTCACCGTTCTCATCTTCTTCGGCATCCAGTCCTTCGTCGCCCAGCCGTTCAAGGTCCAGCAGGGGTCCATGCAGACCACCCTCCTCGAGGATCAGTACGTCCTCGTCGACAAGCTGTCGCCGCGCTGGGACGCCTACGCCATCGGTGACATCATCGTCTTCAACCCGCCGGATGCGTGGAACCAGGCATCCAACGTCCCGTTCATCAAGCGCGTCATCGGCGTCGCCAACGACGAGGTCGAGCTGCGCGACGGCCTGGTCTACGTGAACGGCATCGAGATCGACGAGCCGTACATCTTCGAGGAGGACGGGGTTCCCCAGGAGACGCTGCCCGCACCCGGCGGAGCGACCCACTGGGTGGTCCCGGCCGGTGAGCTGTTCGTGATGGGCGACCACCGCCAGGATTCGGCCGATTCGCGCAACTTCGGCCCGATCGAGGTGTCGCACGTCGTCGGGCGGGCCTGGCTCCGCTACTGGCCGTTCAACACGTTCACGATCCTGCCCGTCCCGACGTATCCGGAGCTGGCGAGCCCGGCCCCGTGACGCCGGCTCTGTGAGCCCGGTCCGGTGAACCCGGCCCTCGCGGGGGTGGCCCTCGCGGTGACGGCTGGCGCCGTGATCGCAGCGTCGTCCCGCGAGGCCCGCGCGGCCCTCGTCGGGCTGGCGCTCGTGCTCGGCTTCGGACCGTTCCTGGCCGAACCCCTGCCCGGAGCGGCCATCCTGGGCGCCCGGGTCGTGACCGGTGTCCTGGTCGTCTACCTGCTGTGGGCCGTCACTGCCTCGAACGAGTCACCCGGTCTGGGCTCGCGGATCGGCTGGCCGGCCGAGACGGCCATCGCCCTCGGCGTGGCGATCGCGGGGGTGGCCATGGCCTCGGGGCTCGCGTCCCTCGACCCGAGCCTCCCGCCGCCGGCGGAAGCGCCCGACCCCCTGGACGCGCTCACCCCGGCTGCGCTGGCGCTCGGCGCCGGCCTGGCCTCGCTCGTCGTCGGCCTCGCTCCGGCGTTCTTCGGGCGCGGGGCGCTGCGGACGGCCGTCGGGCTGCTGCTCGTCGTCCAGGGCCTCGTCCTGGCCCGGACCGGCCTGGCGGGACCACCCGGAGCACTGGAGCAGCTCGGGATCGACGGGCTCCTGCTGACCCTCGGGACATCGGCTGCGCTGATCGCCATCATCGAACGACGGTCGGCCGGCGATGCGGAGCCGGGCGACAGCCGGCGCGGCGACGATGGTCGGCCCGCTCGGGCGACGATCGGAACCACGGACCGCGACGCCGCGATGCCGAGCGCGAGATGAGCGTCCTGCCGACGCCCAACCGACGATGACACGCCTGCCGGCGCCGCACGGGCGATGAGCGTCCTGCTGCTCGCCGCGCTGACCATCCCCGGCGGCCTCGCCGCGTTCCTGACCTTCGGTCGACCCCGGGTCGGGCTGGCCATCGGCGGCCTGACCTCGATCCTGGCCATCGTCGTCGCGGCATCAATCGGGCCGCACGACGCGGCCCCGCTCGTTGGGACCGTCGTGTCGGGCTCCGACGGGCTGCGAACCGTGGCCCTGACCTGGGCGGCGGGGATCGCGCTGCTCGGGTTGGCGGACGTCCTCGTCGGGAGCGGTGGAGCGACGCTCGGGCCGTCATTGATGGGCCTGGGGACCGGCGTCCTGGCGCTGTCCGTCGCGGACGCGGGGATCGGCTTCGCGCTCCTGACGGCGGGCGGCATGGCGACGGCCCTTGGTCCGCTGGCCTGGCTCCACGGCGCCGCGCCGGACGTGGCGCTCCTCGGCCTCCGGCTCCTCCGCCCGCTCGCCGTGGCCGGGTTCCTGGGTCTCGCGGCGGTGGCCTGGGGAGCGTCGGCCCTTGGACCGTTCGTCGCCGGCGATCCGCTCGGCGGCTCGGACCCGGCCCTCGAGATCGCGACCGGGCTGGGGCTGCTCGTCGTCGTCACCGCCGTCGTCATCCGGATGGGCGCCATCCCCGCCCACGTCTGGGCCTCCCGTCTGGCCGAGGCCATGCCGGTCGCGGCGGTCCCGGCCACCCTCGGCTGGGGCGCCGCGGGATTCGCCCTCGTGGCCCTCGCCTGGGTGGACGTGACGATCGCTCCGGCCGCGGCCCCACTCTTCGCGGAGCGGGGGCTCATCGCCCTCGTCGCCGCCACGAGCGTCCTCCTCGGTGGCCTCGCCGCGATCCTCCATGACGACCTCGAGCACATCCTCGGCTACTCGATCGTGCAGGATGCCGGCATCGCCCTGCTTGCCTTCTCGGAGATCCGCCCGGACCTTGCCCTGGCCGGACGGGACTGGCTGATCGGGATGGTCGCCGTCAAGAGCGGCCTCGCCGCATGGGTCCTCGTCACCCGCTCGACCTTCGGGGCACGGCGCCTGTCGGAGCTCCGCGGCTGGGCGCGCTCGTCGCCGGTGCTGGGGCTTACCTTCGCCGTCGTCGCGCTCGGGGTGGTGGGGCTGCCGGGGATGGCCACGTTCGGGGCCCGAGGCCTCCTCACGGAGTCGGCCGTCGCCTCGCCGTTCGACCTCTTCGTCCTGGCCGCCGCGTTCGCGCCGATCGTCTATCTCGGACGGATCGCCGTCGCCGGGCTGGACCGGATGTCCGACGCGGTCCTGGCAGCCGAGGGCACCCGCCCAAGGCTGCGGGGCATCAGGCCGGCCGGCTGGTCGGCGGCCTCGGTCGCGGTCGTCGCTCGCGCCGTCCCGGCCGCGATCCGGGCCAACCGGTTCGTCATCGCCGCCGCGACCGCGCTCCTGGTGGCGGTCATCGGCCTGGGTGTCGCCACCGCAGGCATCGCCGGGGACGCCGCGGACGAGACCCTGGGCGGGGCAGGCGGCGCGACCGGGGCGACTGGGGCGGCGAGCCGGTTCGAAGCCGGACGCTGAGCCGCCGGGCGCCCTTGCCGGCGCTCAGTCGGCGGGCGATCAGTCGGCGGGGGCGAGGACCCAGCGATCGATCTCTCGTCCGTACTCCAGGAGCTCGTCACGCGGGAACCACAGGTCGATCTCGGCGGCGGCCGTCTCGGCGCTGTCGGAAGCGTGGACCAGGTTCTGGGCCGTCTCCAGGGCGAAATCGCCGCGGATCGTGCCCGGCGCCGCCTCGTGGGGCCGTGTCGCGCCGTTCATCGCCCGGACGACGATGATCGCGTTGGGGCCCTCGAGGACGGCAGCCACGAGCGGGCCGCTGGTGATGAACTCGACGAGCCCGCCGAAGAACGGCTTGGCCCGGTGGACGGCGTAGTGGCGCTCGGCCAGGTCGCGGCTGACGGTCATCAGCTTGAGCGCCACGAGCCGCAGGCCGCGCTCCTCGTAGCGAGCCAGGATCCGGCCGGCCAGCAGGCGCTGGACGCCATCGGGCTTGATCAGGACAAGGGTGCGCTCTGTCACGATTCCTCCACGACGGGACGACTCAGCGGTGCGGACGCATGGTGCGGCATCCGGGCGGAACGTTCACGACGGTCGAGATCGGGGCCGATGGCGCGAGTCGTCCAGCGCCTGGACGGCGGCGGCGAAGGCGGCCTCGGCCTCGAGATGGCGGCCGAGGAGCCGGCAGGCGTCGCCGCGGACCAGCTGGGCCGTCGCCTCGCGGTGCGGACCAACCACCGCGAGCACATCCGCCGCGGTCGCCGGGTCCTGGCGAAGCACGAGGGCGAGGCGGGCAAGGCCGCGCTCGTGCTCGGCGGGGTCGCCGGTCGCCAGCTCGTGCCGGGCGCGGGCCAGCCCCTCCGCCGGGCCCTCGGGGCGGCGGGCGGCGATGGCTGGCCGCAGGCCGAGGCCGCTCTCGTCGTCGCCCCAGAGGCCTGCCATCTCGGGCTGTGAGCCCCCCGCGCGGGTTGGCACGGCGGCTGGATCGACGTCCGCCTGGGCAGCCTCGTGCCGGACCATCGCGGCGCGTCGGCCGGCGGGGCCGGCCCGCTCGGGGTCGAACATGGTTGCCGCCGGGCCGATGAGAGCGCTCGGGGCCGACGGCCAGAATGCCCGCCGGGGCATGCCCGCGAAGAGGTGCTCGAGGGCCTCTGAATCGACCGTCCCGAGCGCCTCGACGTGCGAGCGGGCCTCGACGGGCCGACCGGTCGCCGCGGCGGCCTCGGCGGCGATGACCCGGGCAATCGGGCGCGAGCCGCCTGCCGCGATGTGCTCGAGCGCGGCAACGGCGGCGCGATCCAGCGCCCCGGTCCGCCAGCGTGCCTCGGCGAGGTCGGCCAGGCCCGGGGCATCCAGCTCGCCGCGCCGCAGCAGGTCCTCGAGCTCGGCGAGGGCCAGCGCCAGCCCGCCCAGCCGGAGGTGGAGCGTGGCCAGGCGGCGGTCCTCGGCGGGATTGGCCGGGCTTCGCGGCCCTCGAACCGCCGGGCCGACCGTGGGCACCGTCGCGCTGCGCGGGTCCCGGCTACCGGCGCCACCGGGGGTGCCGCGCCGGGCAATGGCCGTGGCCCCGTCGCCGTCCTGGACGTTGCGCCCCGCTCCCGGAACGGACGTCCCGGGCCGGCGCGCCGGGATCGGCCGCCTGCGTGGCTCGCTCACTCGACCGCCCTCACGCCGGCAGCCGAAGTCGGGCGTCGAGGCCCCTGAGATAGCGGGCCGGGGCGACCACGGCCATCCGCAGGACGTCGTCGCGGATCAGGCCCGTCGCGAGGCGATGGACGTCGTCGGCGGTGACCTCCTCGACAGCCGCAAGCGCCTCGTCCAGGGTGAGCACCCGATCATGGAGCGCCTCCTGGCCGCCGACCCACGATGCCAGGTGCCGCGATTCGTCCATCCGGAGCTCGAGGCCGCCCGACAGGTAGGCCTTCGACTTCACCAGCTCAGCCTCGGGAATCGGCCCGTCGCGAAGTCGCGCCAGCTCGACGAGGATCGCGTCCAGGGCGTCGCGCAGGCGGGCGGGGTCGACGCCGGCGCTGATCTCGAGGGAGCCGGCATCGGCGTACTCGACGAGCCCCGAGCTGACGTCGTAGGCCAGGGCGTCGCGGTCGACGAGCGACAGGAACAGGCGGCTGCTCATGCCATCGCCCAGGACCGCGTTCAGGACCGCCAGGGCCCAGGCCTCGGGATGATCGCGGCGCAGCGCCGGGACGCCGACGCACAGCTGGGCCTGGGTCGTGGTGCGCCGGCCGAGGAGGACCCGCTCGCCGGCCGGCAGCGGCGGTGCGCCATCGAACCCGCCGGGGATCCCGTTGCCCCGCCCGAACGCCCGGTCCACGAGCCCCAGCGCCTCGTCGTGGGCGATGTCGCCGGCGACGGCGACCACGGTGTTCGCGGGCCGATAGCGGGTCGCCCAGAACTCGCGGATCCGGCCGGGTACCAGGCCCCGGATGTCGGACTCCTCGCCGCAGATCTCGCGCCCGAGCGGCCCTCGCCCGAACATCGCCCGCTGGAACAGGATCTGGCAGTACTCGGCGGGATCGTCGAGGTAGCCCCGGATCTCCTCGACGATGACGCTCCGCTCGCGGTCGATCTCGCCTTCGTCGAGGGCCGGCCGGCAGATGAGCTCGCCCAGGACGTCGATCGCCCTTGTCGCCTCGCGCCGCGGCACCCGCGCCCAATAGACCGTCGATTCGCGGTCGGTGGCGGCATTGAATGAGCCGCCGACGCCTTCGATGGCCTCGCTGAGCGCCCTGGTCGACGGGTAGGCGGCGGTGCCCTTGAACGTCAGGTGCTCGAGGAAGTGGGCCACCCCGGCCTGGCCCTCCGCCTCGACGCGCGAGCCGGCAAGGACGTACGCGGCCACGGACACGGACCGGGAATCACGGAGCTGGGCGCTGATGACCCGCGGCCCATCGGGCAGCTCCGTGCGTTCGAACATCGGCCCGATGGTACCTGCTCGTGCCTTGAATCGAGACGGCCGGCGCCCGAGGGGCGCCGGCCGTCGCCAGGCTGCGCGATCCGGATCGATCAGCTCGGCAGGTACTGCGGGATCCACTCCTGGAGGAAGAAGATCAGGAAGGCGATCGAGACGACCCACATGAGCAACGGGATCTCGCCGACCTTGCCCCGGGCGACCTTGATCAGGACCCAGCTCATGAAGCCGGCCCCGATGCCGACGGTGATGTCGTAGGTCAGGGGCATGAGGATCATCGTGAGGAGGGCCGGCAGGCCATCCTCGAGGTCGTCGACCTTGATGTCGCGGACCTGGACGAACATCAGGTAGCCCACCAGGACGAGCGCCGGAGCCGTCGCCTGGGTCGGAATGATCCCGGCCAACGGGGCCAGGAGGATCGCGGCCAGGAACAGGACGCCGGTCACGACCGAGGTGAAGCCGGTCTTGCCGCCCTCGGCGACGCCTGCCGCGCTCTCGATGTACGTCGTGTTCGACGACACCCCGGCCAGGCCGCCAACGGCCGCGGCCACGCTGTCCACGAGGAGGACCCGTCCGACGCCCGGCACGGAGCCATCTTCCTCGGCCAGGCCGGCCTCGGCGGCGACGCCGGTGACGGTGCCCATGGTGTCGAAGAAGTCGGTCAGCATGATCGCGAAGATCACGAGGATCGCGGTCAACGGGCCGAGGACGCTGAAGCCGTTGCCGAGGTCGAACTTGCCGAGCGTCGAGAAGTCCGGCGTCAGGGTCAGGTTCGCGGGCACGCTCGCGACCTGGAGGGCCAGCGCGATGATCGTCGTCCCGATGATCGAGATCACGAGCGCAGCCCGGACCTTGAGGGCGTACAGGACGAAGGTCAGCGCCAGCCCGAACAAGAACACGAACTGGCCGGTCTCGGTTGGGAACGCGGGCGTGACAAGGGTCCCGCCGCCTGTCTTGATCAGTCCCCCGTTGGCGAACCCGATGAACAGGATGAACAGGCCGATGCCGGTCCCGATCGCCCGCTTGAGGCTGAGCGGCACAGCGTTCATCACGGCCTCGCGGAAGCCGACCAGGACAAGCACCACGACGGCCAGGCCCTCGAGGACGATGATGCCCATCGCCCCCGCCGGGCTGAGCCCGCGGCCGGTCAGGCTGAAGGCAACGATGGCGTTGATGCCGAGGCCGGCGGCAAGGGCGAAGGGGTAGTTGCCGACGACGCCCATGGCGATCGTCATGATCCCGGCGATGAGGGCTGTGCCGGCCGAAACCGCCGCCATCCCGGCGGGATCGAGCTGGAATCCGGCGCCCAGGATGCTCGCGTTCACGAACACGATGTAGACCATGACCATGAACGTGGTCAGGCCGGCCCTCGTCTCGGTGAGGATGTCGGTCTTGCGTTCGGCGAACTTGAAATACGCAGCAATCGCGTCCACGCGCTGACGACCCTCCAGTCCCTCCGGCACCCGGCCCGAGCGGGTCGGCGTGCGCTCCACGGGGCGTTCCGGACCCCGTTCTCGCCGGTCGGCGGGCTCCATGCTGACGGGCGTCGGCCCTTCCTCCGGGGCCTCGCCGATCAGCCGATTGGCCAGCTGATCGACCGCCGTCGCGCCTGGGCATCCGCCTCGCGAGCGATGGCCCGATGGTAGCGCGGCGGGCGGCCCGCGAACGCCCGGAATCGCAGGGATTCTCGAACGCAGAGGAGCGGCCGGGGTTCGCGGGCTGGGGGGTACGGGCGCGACTCGGGGGCGACTCGGAGGCCGGCGATCAACCCCGCGGGCCGGCGGTCAGTCCTCGGTCGCGGGCTCCGTGCCGAGGAGCTCCATCTGGACGTAGCCCGAGGTATCGAAGGCCAGCTGCTCGGGCTCGAACGGCGAGCGGGCGGCGCTCTCGCCGACCGGCGCGAACTCGACCACGACTCGCTCGTCGCCCTGGACGAGGGTGTAGACGAGGAGCTGGTCGGGCCGGGTGGTGAACTCGAGGTGCTCGAACGAATCGACGTTGAGTGTCACCGCGATCGGGGTGAAGTAGGTCGAGATCTCGGGCTGCTCGGTGACGATCCGCTCGACCCAGCCGGTGCCGTGCGAGACGAGCTCCCGCTCGCGGAAATAGCGATACGTGACCGTCTGCTTCAGGAGCGGCCGGAGGAGGTTGAGCATGTCCTCGCGGCTCGACACGACGCCCTGATTGACGAAGAACTTCGCCGGCGGCTCGCTGGACACGGGCGTTTCCTCCGGGGCAGATCTGGGGTCGCGCGGACGCTGCCGATGCTACCCCAATCGGTCGGGCGCGGGGGCTCCCGCAGGACCCGATTCGCGCCCTTCTCGGGTGGCCGCCGAGGCCCGCGTATGATCCGGCCATGCTCCTCGCGATCGACATCGGGAACTCGAATGTCACGATCGGCCGGTTCCGGAACGGGAC
>SCUO01000015.1 GCA_004297395.1 Chloroflexota bacterium
CCGTGGGAGGCGAACACCCTCGAGTGGGCGACCTCGTCGCCGCCGCCGCCGTACAACTTCGACCACCTGCCGGAGATCCGGTCCGAGCGGCCGCTCTTCGACGCCCGCCACGGCCACGCCGGGCAGGCCGGGCACTGAGGGAGACGCCGACCGTGACTGCCGACAGCCACGCCCTCGCGCCGACCGGGGAGCACACCCCGGTCGCCGGGCTCGCCCACGACAGCCGGGGCGGGATCAGCAACGTCGTCCTCGGGATGCTGCTGTTCATCACCTCCGAGGTGATGTTCTTCGCCGGCCTCTTCGCGGCCTACTTCAACACCCGGGCCTCGAACACGCCCTGGCCGCCGGAGGTCTGCGGCCACCCCGAGCCAGGCTGCGTGCCGTTCTCGGAGATCCTCAACCCGTTCTCGCTCATCCTCCTGGCGACGGCCATCCTCATCGCCAGCTCGTTCACCTGCCAGTTCGCGGTCTGGGCGATCCGGCGCAACGACCGGACCGGCTTCCTCCGGAACATCGCCGTGACCTTCATCCTGGGGGTGATCTTCCTGCTCCTCCAGGCGTACGACTACAGCCTCCTGTTCGACGAGGGGATGACCCTCGGCTCGGGGCCGTTCGGGACGACCTACTTCACCCTCACCGGCTTCCACGGCGCCCACGTCTTCGGTGGCGTGATCATGCTCGGGGTCGTCCTGTACCGGGGCCTGAGCGGCCAGTTCTCGTCGCGCCACCACGACGCCGTCGAGGCGGCCTCGCTGTACTGGCACTTCGTCGACGTGGTCTGGATCCTGCTCTTCTCGATTCTTTACTTCCTGTAGCGGGAGCGGCCTCCGATGCACCCGATGCAGCATCCCCGGAATACGATCATCATCGGCCTCGCGTTCGTGCTCGTGGCCGCCATCTACGCCCTCGGGGCGGTGCCGCTGGGCTACCACATCGAGTGGGCCGGGGTGACGATGCTCGCCGCGCTCGGCGTGGCCATGGCGATCATGTTCTACGTGCTGATCGCCGGCTCCTCGAAGGACTGAGGCCGAACCGGGCGAAATGGAAGCCCTCTACGATTCGATCCTCGACCTGCTGTCGCAGGTCGTCATCCCGGACTGGGGCCAGCTGATCGCGATCCTGCCGATCGGGCTCGCCGGCCTCGCCGCGCTGTGGTTCGCCTGGACGCTCCGGCGATTCGCCACGGCCGGACCCACCCGCCGGGCGCCGGCCCGGGTGACGCCGATCGCGCCGCCGGACATCCACATGCCGGGCGGCTCGGCCGCCCCGTTCGTGGCCGCGCTCGGGGCGGCCGCCCTCTTCGCCGGCCTGGTCATCGGCGGCGTCGCGATCCTCATCGGGGCGACGGTGCTGGTCCTGACCCTGCTCTACTGGGGCCGCGAGGCGATCCGCGACTACGACCAAGCGACGCGCGCCCACGGTGCCCAGGACGCCCTCGGTGCGGGCGACGCCCACGGCCGGGACCTGCCCGCGGTCGTCCACCCGGGCCCGCCACCCGGCGTCCACATGCCGGGGCCGTCGTTCCGGCCGGTCCTCGGCGCCCTCGGCACGGGGGCGCTCATGGCCGGGCTGGTCTTCGGCGGTTGGGTCCTGGCCGCCGGCGTCGTCATCCTCGTCGCCACGCTGGTCGGCTGGCTCGTCGATGCCCGGGCCGAGTACGCCAAGGTCGAGCAGGCAGACCGGACCGGGCATCTCGAGAATATCCCGGCGCCCCATTGGCCCAAGGGCCTCCTCCAGGGCGGGGCGATCATCTTCGTCCTGGCGGTCCTCGCCCAGGCAGGGATCATCCCGCCCCAGGGAGCACCGAGCGGCGACGGGGCCGACGGCTCGCCCGCGCCGACCGAGCCGGCCCTCGAGCCCGCCACCGCCTGGACGATCGTGGCCAAGGACATCGCCTTCGACGTCCTCGCCATCGCCGTCCCGGCCGACACGCCGTTCACGATCACGCTCGACAACCAGGACCCGGCCGGCGTCGTCCACGACGCCGACATCCGGCAATCCGACAAGACGACCGTCGTCCAGGACCAGGCGGTCGTGAACGGCGGAGCGTCGGTGACATACTCGTACGACGGACTGGCGGCCGGCAGCTACGTCTTCATCTGCTCCATCCATCCCGTCCCGAACATGACCGGAACCATCACCGTCCGGTAAGGGGCCGCTCACGGCACTCCAGATCGATCCTCGGCGCCGGCCGATCCTCGTCGCCCTCGTCCTGGCCGTCACCGCGACGGCGGTGATCGTCGCGATCGCGCTGCTCGGGTCCGGCCGCCCCGGAGCGGGCAGCCCAGTCCAGGTGGGGCGCCCGGCGCCGGACTTCGCCGGGACCACGCTCGACGGCGAGGGGCTCAGCCTGGCGGACGTCAGGGGCAGGCCGGTCATCGTCAACTTCTGGGGACCCTCGTGCGTCCCCTGCCGGGACGAGTTCCCGCTGTTCGCGGCGAAGCTCGCTGAGCACGCCGGCGACGACCTCGAGATCGTCGGCATCCTGATGTTCGATCCGCCCGGGCCGGCCCGCGACTTCATCGCGGACCTCGGCGCGACCTGGCCGACGGTCGACGACCCTGACGGCACGATCCGGGACGCCTACCGCGTTGTCGCCCGCCCCCAGACCTACTTCATCGACCGCGACGGGATCCTCCGCGGGATCCAGGTCGGGCAGCTGTCGGAGGCCGACTTCGAGCGCTTCTACGCCTCGATCTCCGACGCCGGGACGACCTCCGTCCGGTGACCGGAGGCGCCGCGTTCGCCCTCGTCGACGTCGTCAAGCGCTACGGGCCACGGACGGTCCTCGCCGGCGTGTCGCTCGAGGTCCACCCCGGCGAGATCGTTGCCCTCCTCGGCCCGAACGGCGCCGGCAAGACGACCGCGGTGGAGATCCTCGAGGGCTACCGCGTCGCGGACGGAGGCGAGGTCCGCGTCCTCGGCCAGGATCCGCGCCGGGGTGGGCCGGCCCTGAAGGCACGGGTCGGGCTGATGCTCCAAGGCGGCGGCCTGGACCCGCGGTCCACGCCGGTCGACGCAGTGCGTCTGTACGCCGCCATGCATCACGGCGGGCGCGACCCTGCCGAGCTGCTGGCGACGGTCGGCCTGGCCGGCGCGGTCCAAACGCGCATCAGGCGCCTGTCGGGCGGCGAGCGGCAGCGGCTGGCCCTCGCCCTCGCTCTCGTCGGGGATCCCGAGGTGCTCCTCCTCGACGAGCCGACGGCGGGCATGGACCCCGAGGCCCGCCGGTCGACCCGGGCGCTCATCGCCGATCTCCGGGCGAGCGGCCGGGCGATCCTGCTGACGACCCACGACCTGGCCGACGTCGAGCGCCTCGCCGACCGGGTCGCGATCCTCGACGGCGGCCGGATCGTCGAGCAGGGCACGCCCGGCGAGGTGGCCGCGGGCGCCGAGCCGCGCCTCCGATTCCGCCTGGCTCGCCAGCTCGAGACCCGCGAGTCGGAGGCGCTCGGCATCGCCCTGGCCGCGGCCGCGGCGCCGGCAATCCCGGTCCGCGAAGCCGGCGACGGCGCGGCCGCGTATCGCGTCGACGGAACGACCCCGGAGCCGGGCCTCGTCGCCGCCCTGGCGGCCTGGTGCGCGGCGGCCGGGGTCCAGATCGTGGAGCTGCGGGCCGCTGCCGCGACGCTCGAGGAGCGCTACCTCGAGCTGACCGGCGACCAGGACGTGGAGGCCGTGGCATGAGCCGCCCCGCGTCGCCGGTCCGGGCCACGGCGTCCCTCGCTGCCCACGAGCTCCGGCTGACCGCCCGGCGCGGCGAGAACATCCTCGTCACGATCGTCATCCCGGCCGGGATCCTGGTGTTCTTCGCGACCGTCGGCGCGGTGCCGGGCATCGAGGGCCGGCCGGTCGACTTCCTGGTTCCTGGCTCGCTCGCCCTAGCGGTCATCGCCAGCGGCCTCGTCAGCCTCGGGATCGTCACCGCCTTCGAACGGAGCTACGGCGTCCTCAAGCGCCTCGGCGGCGCCCCGCTGCCGGGCTGGGGCCTCGTCGTCGCCAAGATCGCAGCCGTGCTCGCCCTCGAGCTCCTCCAGGTCGCCGTGATCCTCCTCGTCGCCGCGAGCGTCCTCGACTGGCGCCCGGCGGCAGCCACCTCGATCCCGCTGTTCGGCCTGGCCCTGGCGGGCGGCACGATCGTCTTCGCCGGCCTCGGACTGCTGCTCGCCGGCACGCTCCGGGCCGAGGCGACCCTGGCCATCACCAACGGGCTGTTCTTCGCCTGCCTCGTCGTCGGGGGCATCGTCCTGCCGGTCGACCGCCTCCCGGCGCCGATCGAGGCCGTCGCCCGGCTCCTGCCCGCGAGCGCCCTGTCGGAGCTCTTCCGGGCCGCGCTCGGGGGCAGCGCCGACGTCGTCCTGCCGATCGTCGTGCTCGCCACCTGGGGGCTCGGCGCCGCCGGCCTCGCCGCCCGGACCTTCCGTTGGGAGTAGGCTCCCCAGGCGGCCCGCCCGGGGAGCGAATCGCGCTTCGTCGGTATACTCCGGGACCCCGCCCATCCCGCATCGTCCCCTCCCCTTCCTCGACGTCCCGGAGGTTCCATGCGCGCGATCACGGCTGAAGGCCTGGTCAAGGTCTACCGGACCCGGAAGCACGAGGTTCGAGCCCTCGACGGCGTCGACCTCGAGGTCGACCAAGGCACCGTCCTGGGCCTGCTCGGCCCCAACGGCGCCGGCAAGACGACCGCGGTCCGGATCCTGGCCACGCTCCTGAAGCCGGACGCCGGCCGGGCCACGGTCGCCGGCTTCGACATCGCCACCCAGGGCGAGGAGATCCGCCACGCCATCGGCCTGTCCGGCCAGTAC
>SCUO01000108.1 GCA_004297395.1 Chloroflexota bacterium
GGTGGGCGAAGACCGGCTCGGGGTAGCCGAGGGCCCGGAAGAGGAGGATGTGCTTGGGGGTGTTGGACAGGTGGTCCTCGCCCCGGATGACGTGGCTGATGCGCATAGCGGCATCGTCGACGACGACCGTGAAGTGGTAGAGCGGCGTCCCGTCGGCTCGGACGATGACGAAGTCGCCACCGAGGTTGGCGGTGTCGATCTCGACCCTGCCCCGGACGGCATCCTCGAAGCCGATGACCCCGGCCCGCACCCGGAAACGGAGGGCGCCACGCCGGCCATCGGCCTCGCGCGCGGCTCGCTCCCCGGCGGACAGGACAGCGCAGCGACCGACGTAGCGGGGCGGCTGGTGGGCGGCCTCCTGGGCCGTCCGGTCGGCGTCGAGCTCCTCGGGCGTGCAATAGCACGGGTACGCGAGGTCCCGGGCAAGGAGGTCCGTGGCCGCGGCGGCATAGCGCTCCAGGCGCTGCATCTGGCGGTACGGCCCATACGGCCCGCGATCGTCGCCGCCGGCGCTGTCCGGTCCCTCGTCCCAGGCAAGCCCCAGCCAGTGGAGGCCGTCGAGGATGTCGCCCTCGAAGGCCAGCGTGCTCCGGGCGACATCCGTGTCCTCGAGCCGGAGGATGAACGTGCCGCCGTGGTGCCGGGCGTACAGGGCGTTGAAGAGCGCCGTCCTGGCCGTCCCGATGTGGAGCGGACCGGTGGGGCTCGGTGCGATGCGGACGCGGATGTCGGACATCGCGCGATTCTAGGCAGGTTCCCGGTCAGGGGGTGTCAGCCCCGGCTCGGGACCCTGTGGAACAGGTCGGGATCCGCCGTGCCCGGCAGGACCCGGACGAGGGCAGCCGGCCGAAGGCCGAGGGTCGCCCGGCCGATGGGCCCGTCGAGGGTCATCGAATCGAGGGATTCCGAGCGCGACAGGATGCTGATCGGCACACCCGGGCGGAGGCCGCGGGCCTCGAGGTAGCTGAGCAGGCCGGCGTCCTCCTCGGCCTCCTCGGTGATCCGGTAGATCGTCGCCTTCTCGCCGGCGTTGACGTCCGACAGGCGGACCCCGGCCGGGCGACGGCGGGTAGCCTCGATGTCGATGGGATTGCCGTGGGGGCAGGTCTCGGGGTGGCCCAGGAGCTCGTCGAGGCGGGCCTCGACGCGCGGCGAGACGGCGGCCTGGAGGCGCTCGGCCTCCTGGTCCGATTCGGCCCAGCCGAGGCCCACGATCTCGGTCAGCAGCCACTCGCACAGGGCGTGGCGCCGGAAGATCCCATCCGCGGCGGTCCGGCCGGCATCGGTGAGGACGAGCTCGCGGCCGTTGGCCTGGGTCACGAGGCCGTCGGCGACGAGGCGCCGGAACATCTCGCTCGCGGCCTGGGTGCTGACGCCGAGCCGCCGCCCGACCTGCGACGCGGTGACGTGAGCCCCATCGCCGGTCATGACCCGGAGCGTCAGGAGGTACTCTTGGGCGGCACCCGAGAGGTCGCTCGAGGCGTGACGACGGGCACCGTGCGAGGGGCTGCTCATGGACCGAGGATACGGCTCAGGGCAGGCTCCGCGTCATGGCCCGCCGCAGAACGACCGCGCCCACACCCAGCGCCCAGACGACGGCCAGGACGGCGATGAGCGCGGCTGGTCCGTACGTCCGATCGTAGCTTGCGCCGCTGGCCGAAAGTGCGGCGGCGACCGGGAAGGCGAGGAGGGCTACCGCGACGGTGCCGCCGGCAAGAACGCGGGCGATGGCCGGCAGGACGAAAAGGGCCAGGAGGATCGCCGCCTGGGCGAACCATGGGTAGAGGTCGGCAGGCGCAGTGCAGGTGGCCTCGAACGCAGCGCAGCCGGTGGCCTCGCCGATCACCGCCGCGGCCGCGATTCCGAGCGGCGGCCAGGCGATGACGGCCCGCAGCAGTCGGCGCATCCCAGGCGACAGGTTGATGTTGAGCGACGGCCATGGGGCCGTCGGCCCATCGGCGGCCGGCGGCCCGGAGATGCCGGCCCCGGCCCGGGCAGGACCCGTGTCGGCCCGGGCAGGACCAGCTGCCGCCCACGCGGCGTGCGACGGCGGCGACGTGCTGGAGCGTTCCGGATCGTGCCGCGGCGACCGTTCGCCGGGCCGGGCATTTGCCATCGGGCTGGTTGCCCCACGGCGGCCTTGGGGCGACGGGCCGGCATCTCCGGCTGCCGGTTGTAGATCATCGTCGCGCCAGGAACCGTCGCCCGGGGCATCGCCGTCCTGGACCGTCTCCCCGGCCGCCGCCTGCTTCGCACGCCGCTCCGCCGCGGCCGCCGCCCTAGCCGCGGCGCGGGCCAGGTACTCCGGCCCGTGCTTGCGCGGGTCGGCGTACTCGCGCGGGTTGACCCGCCAATACTCGCCCGACGACGGGCCGTACCAGGACGCGCCGGACCAGCTGGTATCGGACGAATCCCTCGCGTCGTCGTACGTGGTCGAACCGAACGTGGCCGTCTTCGACGGCCGCCGCCGACCGGTCGCCCCGCCGGTCGCACCCGCCGTCCGCGACCCGCTCCCCGCTTCCGATCGCGGGCCGCCCGACGCCCTGCCCGCCCCGGTCGTCGAGCCGGTCGATGAGCCGCTTCCGGTGGCCCGGGAACCGCCCGAGGCCGCGCCGCTCGCGCCGCCCCTCGTGCCCGCGTCGCCCGAAGCCGCACCGCTCCCGGCGCCGCGGCTCGTGCGGGCGTCGCCCGAAGCCGCACCCGTCCCGGCGCCGCCGGGTTGCTGCCTCGCCCCGGGTGGCCGCTGCGCGCCCGGCGTGGACCCGGCCCGCCTGGGATCGGCCCGCCACGGCTCGCCGGCCGAGCCCGACGCTCCCGACGACGGCCGGCGCATCCCCGGCCGCCACGTGCCGGACGTCAGCGCCTCGTACGCCCGCTGGATCTCCAGGAATCGGGGCAGCGCGGCCGGGCCCGCCGAGTCGGGGTGGTTCGCCTTCGCGAGGCGCCGATAGGCACGCTTCACCTCGGCCGCCGGGGCGCCGGTGGGAAGACCGAGGACGCGATAGGGATCGATCGCCATCAACGCACAGTGTCCACGTCCCGGGCCGGCGCGTCAGCGCAGGGCGGGACCGGGCGGGCATCGGCCGGGGCCACGTTCGGCCTGCCACGCCGAGTTCTTGGGGATCTCTGCACGGAATCGGACCGGGAGGCCGGATCGCGACCCGATTCGGGCAAGACGAGCCCAGATCCGGTCGGAAATCGGACTGGGAGCCCGGAACCCGGCCCTGCGCCGCGAGAATCCGGACCGGGAGGCCGGATCGCGACCCGATTCGGGCAAGACGAGCCCAGATCCGGTCGGAAATCGGACTGGGTGCCCGGAACCCGGCCCTGCGCCGCGAGAATCCGGACCGGGAGGCCGGATCGCGACCCGATTCGGGCAAGACGAGCCCAGATCCGGTCGGAAATCGGACTGGGAGCCCGGATCCCGGCCCTGCGCCGCGAGAATCCGGACCGGGAGGCCGAATCGCGTCGTGGACGCGCCCTAGCGAATCAGCTCTGCCAGCGGCGCCAGCTCGAAGGCCGGCATCGCCTCGGCGGTGACGCGGCCGTGGGGATCCGTCTCGGCCGGCCGGTGGTAGCGACCCAGGACCCGCAGCGCCTGGCCGGAGAGGACGCCGGCCTGGCTGAGCGCCTCGACCGTCGCCGCCCAGGTGCCGCGGTCGAAGCCGTCGCCGTCCTCGATCTTGATCGCCATCCCCGAGGCCGGAGCCTTGGCGCCGTTGCCGCGCGGACCGGCGAGGATTGCAAGACCACGCAGCGCTTCCATCCCGCCCTTGGCGACGACCCGGCCCGGGAGCGCCTTCATGACCGAGGTGTCGATCCGGTCGCGCGTCCCGCCGACCATCTCGGGATTGGCGAGCATCGCGTCCCGCACGATCGTCAGGCCCGCCGCCATCGACGAACGCGAGTCGGCGCCGGCGACCGCCGCGGGGTCGGCCAGGAACGCGTAGGCCCTGGCGATCTCGCGCAGGGAGAAGGCGTAGGTCGGGATGCCGCAGCCGTCGATGCCGAGCTTCAGCTTCGAGACCGTCGTCCCGAACGCTTGGGCCACGACCGTGCGGTAGGCGACCTGGGCTGGGTGTTCCTCGAGCCAGTAGCCCATCGGGTCCCAGCCTCGGAGCTTGCACAGCAGGAGGAACACCGAGTGCTGACCCGAGCACATGTGCCGGACCGGGCTGGCCTTCTCGCCGTCGCGTGCCAGGCGGGCCGCCGTGAGCTCATCGAGCGGCATCTTCTCGGCGCCACAGGCGAGCAGGGACTGGCTCACTCCCACCCGGCGATAGACGCCCTGCAGTGTCCGGACGTGGAGATCCTCGCCTGAGTGGCTGCTGGCCATGATCGCCAGCTCCGGCGGCTCCAGTTCGAAGGCCTCGATCCCGCCGGCCTCGATGAGGGCCACCAGCCCGAACGGCTTGACGCACGAGCGGAGGTTCGCAACGTGGTCCGGATCGCCCAGACCACGGAGCATCCGGCCGTTGACATCGACCTCGACGATGTCGCCCCGGTGGACGCTCTCCTCGATCCCGTTGCGGACCTGGCGGACGAGCACGGGCGGCGCCGCGCGCCGGCTCCGATTCCGGGTGGGAGATCCGGCTGCGGGCACGATTCGCCAACCTCCTCCGAGTTTCCGGGACAACCCCGGCGCCGTTGCCCCCCGACCAGCGCCCGGGCGGTGCGATCGGATCGATGGCCGAACGACATGCCGCGGGCACTCGGGACGCCGTTCGTCCGGTCTCAACCGGCCGCACCCTGCCAACGGTAGTCACGCCCGCAGGGGGCGTCAATTCGAGGGCCCCGTCGATGTAGCATGGCCGATGACGCCCCGCACCACGCCCGCCGGATCGGCGGCGCCAAGCTCCCTTGCCGGAGGCCCTCGTCGATGTCGACGCCGACGCTCCACGTCTCGCAGCACCCGGCGGTGCTCCACAAGCTCGCGATCCTCCGGGACCAGACGACCGAGCCAAAGAAGTTCCGGGAGGTCGTCCGGGAGCTGTCCTGGCTCCTGGGCTACGAGGCCCTGGCCGACGCCCGCGTCCGGCCCATGCAGGTGGCGACGCCACTCGAGACGATGGAAGGCGCCGAGCTGGCCGACCGGATCGGGCTCGTGCCGATCCTCCGGGCCGGCCTGGGCATGGTCGACGCGATGCTCGAGCTGATGCCCACCGCCCAGGTCTGGCACCTCGGCCTGTTCCGGGACGAGCGGACCCTCCGGCCGGTCGAGTACTACAACAAGCTCCCGACCTCGGCCTCGGTGGACCTCTGCCTGATCCTCGACCCGATGCTCGCCACCGGCGGCTCGGCCACGGCCGCGATCGAGGTCCTCAAGCGCTGGGGCGCGGTGCACCCGGTCCGGATCAAGCTCGTCAACCTCATCGCCGCACCCGAGGGCGTCGAGGCCGTCTCGAAGGCCCATCCCGACGTCGAGATCTATTGCGCGGCCCTCGACCGCCAGCTCAACGGCGTCGGCTACATCATGCCCGGCCTAGGTGACGCCGGCGATCGCCAGTTCGGGACCGGCAAGTCGGACTAGGCCGGCGTTCTTCACCGCGCCGGCGCGACTCGGGGCTCCGATGGACAAGCTCTGCCCGAAGATCATCCTCGAGGGCACGCGCCTCACCCACAAGACGGACCTGGCGTTCGCCCTCAACGACCACCCCCGGATCGTGGGGCCGCGGAAGTACCGCTATCACTCCCCGCTCGTCTCGGCCGAGTGGTGCGCCTTCACGCCCTGGCCCTGGGGTCGCGGCCTCATCAACTTCGAGCCCGAGGAGGAGGCGCTCGCCCTCGAGACGTACGCGACCTGGGTCCGACTGTTCGAGCTCCAATGCCACTACTCCTGGATCGTGGACCGGTTCCATCTCTCGACGATCGCGTACCAGCGCAGCGTGGGTCGTGACTACGACTTCGGCTGGCTGGAGGAGCGGCTGCAACCGCTCGGCTTCCACCTCGTCCTGTGCACCCGCCGGCCGGAGACGTTCGCGGCCGCCCGGGCCGAGCGGCTGACGGTTTCAGGAAAGCCGTCGCAGTACGACGACCTCGACCTCTTCATCCGGGAGCAGGACGTCCTGCGCGAGCTCGCCGCGGCGAGCCGCCTCCCGGTCCTCGATCTGGACGTTTCGGACGGCGACATCGATGGCGCCTGCGGTCGGGTCGCGGACTGGATGACGACGACGGGAGGATTGTGGTGCCGGCAGGCGTGATCGGCGGGCTGCTGGGAGCGGCGTTCGCGGCGGTGGCGGAGGTCCTGGTGCTCACCGGCCTCGAGCGCCCGGCCACGCCGTCGACACGATCCCTCCGGGTCATCGCCGCGGCCTTCGTCGCCGGTCAGGCCGTCCTGGGGCTCGTCGTCGCGATGCTCTCGGCGGCCATCGGCGGCGGGACGATCCCACTCCTCGTCGAGTTCGCCAGCGCCGGAATGCTCGGGCTCGGCTCGTTCGGCGTGGCCCTCGTCTACCGCGGCCACGCCACACACGGGCCCCACGACGACGAGGTCCGCGCCCGTTCGCGGACCATCCTCCTGATGGCCCTTGCCGATGCCGTCGGCATCCTCGGCGCGGTGCTGGCGATCCTGTCGCTGTTCCTGGCCGAGGGCTGAGCGGTCGTACCGGGTCGGGCCGCCGACAGCACCACGTCGGCTGCCGCCTTCGGTCGTTCGGCCGCCGCGAATCGCTGGCACGCATCCAATCGGCCGAAGGTGCCCGTCAACCTGTCAGGAATCGACGGCAGGCATGCCCGCTGGCCTGGCGCACACTCGGACGTCGATCGACGCCACTCCATGCGCTCCACTCGTGCTCACGGCCGGCCTCGACCCGACCGATTCGGGCGCACGCGCCCGCCTTGCATGCCCGAGAGCGATTCCTGACAGGACCGGGCGCGCCGTCAGCTTGTAACGGCCTGGTCGGCGAGGTCGAGGGCGGCGTCGATGACCTCGAAGCCCTCGGCCAGCTGGGCCTCGGTGATGCACAGCGGCGGGTTGGTGTGGATCGAGTTGTTGGCCAGCATGGCGTAGACACCATGCTCCCGCAGGTACTTCCCGATCGCCTTCATCTCGTCGCTCGTGCCGTTGAACGGGGTCAGCGGGGTCCATGGATCGCGCGACCGGACGAGGTCGAGGATCCCGAACAGGCCAATGCTCCGGTGGGCGCCCACGGACGGGTGCTTCGCGGCCAGCCGCTCGTGGTGGGCCCGCATGACCGGCCCGAGCCGAGCCGCGTTGCCCACGAGGTCGTCCTCCTCGTAGACCCGGATCGTGGCCAGCGCAGCCGCGAGCGACACGGGGTGCGACGAGTAGGTCAGGCCGCCGTAGAACATCTTCGATTCGAAGGCCTCGGCGATCTCGTGGCGCATCGCCACCGCCCCGAGCGGCAGGTACGAGCTCGTCAGGCCCTTGGCCATGGTCATCAGGTCGGGCACGACGTTCCAGTGGTCCACGGCGAACCACTTGCCGGTCCGGCCGAAGCCGGCCATGACCTCGTCGGCAACCATCAGGATGCCGTACCGGTCGCAGATCTCGCGGACGCCCTGGAGGTAGCCGTCGGGCGGGATGAGGATCCCGTTCGTCCCGACGATCGTCTCGAGGAAGATCGCGGCGATCGTGTGCGGGCCCTCGTAGCGGATCACGTCCTCGAGGCCCTGGAGGGATTCGCCCACGGGTCGAGGCTCGGCCTCGCCCCAGCGATGGGTGTCCGGGTACCGCACGACCCCCACGATCCCCGGCTCGTTGGCCCAGCGGCGGTAGTCGCCGGTCAGGGTCATGGCGCCGTGGGTCGCGCCGTGGTAGGCGCGGTAGCGAGCGAGCAGCTTGTGGCGCCCGGTGTGGTGACGGGCCAGCTTGATCGCATTCTCGACGGCCTCGGCCCCGCCGAGGGTGAAGAAGACCTTGTCGAGGTCGCCCGGCATGATCTCGGCGAGCTTCGCCCCGAGGCGGCCGCGGATCTCGGTCGCGAAGGCCGGCTGGACGTACTGGAGCTTCATCGCCTGCTCGGTGATGGCGTCGATGACCCGACGATCGCCGTGGCCGATGTTCACCGACATCAGCTGGCTGTTGAAGTCGAGGATCCGGCGACCCTCGGGCGTGTAGAGATAGACGCCTTCGGCATGATCGATCGCGATCGGGTCCAGGGCGCCCTGGACGGACCAGCTGAAGAAGGTGTGGGCACGGTTGAGCGCGACGATCTCCGCGCTCGACATCGTGGCGGGTGACTCGACGGCCATGGATGGGCTCCGTTCGGCGAATTCGGCAGGACGTGTCGATCGATTGTGGCAGACCAGGCAAGGAGGCTCTCGTGCCGGCCGGCCCGTTTCGGCGGGATGACCCGACTGCCGAGCCGCTAGAGTGCTCCGGCTGTGACCACCGAATCGCTCTGGCGCCACGCCGACTTCCTGAAGCTCTGGGCCGGCCAGACGGTGTCCGAGATGGGCTCCGTGGTGACCCGTACGGCCGTGCCCCTCGTCGCCCTCCTCGTCCTCGGCGCGGGACCCCGGGAGATGGCCTACCTCGTCGTCTCGGCGAGCGTGGCCGTGCTCCTCGTCGGCCTTGTCGCCGGGGCGTGGGTGGACCGCCTGCAGCGGCGGCCGCTCCTCATCTGGACCGATGCCATCCGGGCAGTGCTCCTGTTCTCGATCCCGGTCGCCCACGTCGGCGGGTTCCTGCGGATGGAGCAGCTCTACCTGGTGATGTTCTTCGAGGCCTGCCTCGGCTCGCTGTTCAGCGCGGCGTACCCGGCCTATGTCCCGTCGCTCATCGGGGTCGATCGCGTCGTGGAGGGCAACAGCAAGCTCGCGACGAGCTCATCGATCGCCGAGATCGGCGGGCCGGGCCTGGCCGGGGGCCTGGTCTCGCTCGTGAGCGCGCCGTTCGCGATCCTCGTCGATGCGGTGTCGTTCGCCGTGTCCGCCATCTCGCTCATCCTGATCCGCTCGCCGGAACCGGAGCGGCCGCCGCGCGAAGCGGCGACGCCGATCCGGCACGAGATCCTCGAGGGCCTCCGGCTGGTACGCCGGCACGGGGTCCTGTTCCCGATCGCGATGCGCTCGATCCTTGCCCATGCCGCGGGCTCGTTCTATGGCGTCCTGTACACGATCTTCCTGCTGCAGGAGCTGCACCTCGACCCGTTCCTGTTCGGGCTCGTCGTCTCGGCGGGCGGGGTCGGCTCGCTCGTCGGCTCGCTCTTCGCCGCCCGTGTGATCGCCCGGCTGGGGCTCGGACCGGCCCTGATCTGGACCGCGATCGGAGCCGCGGTCCTGGGGGTCCTGACACCGCTGGCCCAGGGCCCCCTGCTCCTGGCGACGGCCATGGTCTTCATCCCGCAGCTCATCGGCGACGGCCTCGGGACGATCGAGGGCGTGGCCGAGATCTCGCTCGTCCAGGGCCTCAGCCCGGACCGGATCCTGGGCCGCGTCAACGCGACCCTCGAGGTCATCTCGCACGGCATCGCCTACCCGATCGGCGCGCTCGCGGCCGCCGGCGTCGCGGAGTGGATCGGCGTCCGCGGTGGGATCGCCCTCGGCTGGGCGGGGATGGCGCTCTCGATCCTGTTCCTCGTCCTGTCGCCGGTGCCTCGCATTCGGGAGGCGACCGATTACGTCGCCTCTGAGGGCTGAGCGACAGGGGTTGACCCGCAGGGCGGTCCCACGGGGCTGACGCGAGGGGGCCTGACTGATCGAGGTCGGGCGGGTGTACCCTCTCGCCTTCGAGCCTTCCAGATCGCTCGAGCCATCCCACGAAAGAGAGTCGAGATGCCGCGCATCGTTCGAGGGGCGCTCCTCCAGGCCAGCTGGACCGGCGACAAGGAATCGATGATCCAGAAGCACGAAGCCGCGGCCCACGAGGCGACGAAGCAGGGCGCCCAGGTGATGCTCTTCCAGGAGCTCTTCTACGGGCCGTACTTCTGCCAGGTCCAGGACCCGCAGTACTACGCCTACACGGAGCTGATCCCCGACGGCCCCACGACCAGGCGGATGGAAGACCTCGCGAAGCAGACCGGGATGGTCCTCGTCGTGCCGATGTACGAGGAGGATTCGCAGGCCTCGGGGATCTACTACAACACCGCCGCGGTCATCGATGCCGACGGCAAGTACCTCGGCAAGTACCGCAAGACCCACATCCCGCACGTCAAGGGGTTCTGGGAGAAGTTCTACTTCCGGCCCGGCAACCTGGGCTACCCCGTCTTCCAGACC
>SCUO01000016.1 GCA_004297395.1 Chloroflexota bacterium
AGCATCCGGTACCGGTCGATGGCGACGTCGGCCGCGGTCAGGATGTCGAGGTCGCCGTAGCCGAAGATCCGGCCGAACAGGTTCTGCTCCAGGACGGCGTCGTTGATCTTCTCGAGTGAGCTGTCGGCCGAGCGCTTGTTGATGATGCCCTCGACCTTCAGGACCCGGCGGTTGGTGACGATGTAGTCCTGGGCCGCCCAGCTCCAGTAGTGCTTGCCGAGCCAGGCCAGTGAGATCACAAGGCCGACCGCGACGACGTAGCCGAGCACGGTCCGGACGCCGTCGGCGGCGAGGCTCAGGGTCAGCACGAGCAGGATCAGGCTGGCGAGGAAGATGGCCCACGGGACGCGGCCGTCGACGATCGTGGCGAACCAGTGCTGGCGGGTTCGCAGGACGATGCGTTCCCCCTCGGCGAGCAGGGTGTCGGCATATCGCGCCACGGTGGGCATCCCTCCTCAGGCTCGTGGGTGAGCGCGGGCGTAGACCTCGCGGATGCGCTCCCCC
Organism: Chloroflexota bacterium; assembly: GCA_004297395.1. Taxonomy (GTDB): domain Bacteria; phylum Chloroflexota; class Limnocylindria; order Limnocylindrales; family CSP1-4; genus UBA5189. The sequence continues at coordinate 505 of SCUO01000016.1, forward strand.
GTCAGATGCGTGTAGAGCTGCGTGGTGCTGATACTCGCATGTCCGAGCAACTCCTGGACGATCCGCAGGTCGGCCCCGCCCTCCAGCAGATGGGTCGCGAACGAGTGGCGAAGGGTGTGGGGACTGACCCGATCCGTCAGGCCGGCGGTCGCGGCCGCCCGGCGTACGGCCAGCCAGGCCTGCTGGCGGGCCAGCCGCCGGCCTCGGTCACCCAGGAACAGCGGGCCGCCACGGGCCGGGGCCACGTGGCCGAGGTCCAGGAGCGGCGCCCGCGGGCCGCCGATCCAGGTTGCCAGGATGGCGAGGGCCACGTCCCCTACCGGCACGAGTCGCTCCTTGTCGCCCTTGCCGATGACCCGGACGAAGGCCCCGTCGAGGGACAGGTCCTCGCGATCGAGGCCGATGGCCTCGGAGATGCGCAGGCCGGCCGCGTAGAGCAACTCGAGGAGCGCCCGGTCGCGGAGGCGGCCGGGATCCGGGTCATCCTCGGCACCGGCGGCCTCGAGCAGCCGCTCGACCTCCTCGACAGTGAGCGTCTCGGGCAGGAGCCGGGGCATCCGCGGCAGGTCGAGGTGGGCGGCGACATCGACCGGGATGAGGCCGTCACCGAAGGCAAATTTGTAGAAGCCCCGGATGGCGGCGGCGCGGCGCCGCAGGCTGGTTGGCGCCAGGCCGGGATCGCGCGGGCGGCCTCGCTTCGTCCGGGCGGCGAGGTACCGGATCGCCGCGTCCGGCCCGGCGGCCCAGTCGCGGTTCGTGCCGCGGGCGGCGGCAAAGTCATCGAGGTCCGCGCGATAGGCCCGCAGCGTGGCCGGGGCGAGGCCGCGCTCCACCCGCAGGAACGTCAGGTAGTCCTCGATCGCGCGGTCGAGATTCGTGCCCACGCCCACGCCTGCGCCCTCGCCCTGCCGTCCGCGCCTGTCGGCGGGCCCGACGTCAGCCCGGGACCACGGGCATGCCGCGCCAGGCCTCGGCGGCATCGAGCAGCTCACGGGCCGAGGCGAGGGCCGCGGGGCTCGGACCGCTCGAGGGGCCGCCGCCGCCCGGCCCGTCACCGGCGTCGCCCGTCGCCGCGGGGCTGCCGGGGCTGCCGGGGCTGCCGGGGCTGCCGAGCATCGCCGCCAGCTCCACGATCCGCCCTTCCCGGTCGAGCCGGGCGACCTCGGTGACCGTGCGACCGTCGCGCTCGCGCTTGGCGATCCGGAAGTGGGCATCGGCATGGGCAGCGATCTGGGGCAGGTGGGTGACGACGAGGACCTGGTGGGCGCGGGCGAGGGCCCACAGGCTCCTGCCGAGCGGGTCCGCGGATCGGCCCCCGATGCCGGCGTCGACCTCGTCGAAGACGAGGGTCGGGGTGTCGTCGGCGGTGGCCAGGACCTGCTTCACGGCGAGGGCCACCCGCGACAGCTCGCCGCCCGAAGCGATCTTCGCCAGCGGCCGGGCGGGCTCGCCCGGGTTCGGGGCGAACCGGAAGACGACCTCGTCGGCGCCGGAGGCATCGAAGACCACGGCATCGCCGTCGAGCTCGACCGCCGGCTCGTCCGGGCCGGCTGCACGCCGCCCGACAGCGACCTCGAATGCGCCCGGCGGGAAACCGAGACCCTGGAGGACCACATCGACCTCGGCGGCCAGGCGCTCGGCGGCGGCGCGGCGCAGCGTCCCGAGCTCGGCCGCGGCCGCCGCGACCTCAGCCAGGAGGGCGGCGTCCTCGGCCGCCCTGGCGGCCCGTTCGGTCTCGAGTCCGCGCAGGCGCTCGCCCTCCGCGATCGCTCGCTCGCCGTGGGCGATGATCGCCGCCTCATCGTCGCCGTAGCGGCGCTCGAGGGCGTAGATCGTCGACAGCCGCTCCTCGAGCGCGGCGACGGCCGCGGCGTCGGTGTCGACGGCATCGAGCAGCCCGCGGACCTCGGAGGCGATGTCGCCGACGTCGGCATCGATGCCGATGAGCCGGGCCTCGACGGCCTCGAACCGGGGGTCCAGGCGGGCCAGCGCGCGGGCCTCTCGGAGGGCCTGGCCGGCAGCGGTCCTCGCCCCGGCATCACCGTCGAGGGCCTCGCGGATGGCCGTCCCGCCCCGGGCGATCGCCGCGCCCTCGCGCGCGGCGGCGAGGCGGGCTCTGAGCTCGTCGGCCTCGCCCACCCGGAGGCGCGCGGCGGCGATCTCGGCCGATTCGTGCTCGACGACCTCGAGGCGTCGCGCGATCTCTCGGGGATCGATGGCCAGGGCGGCCAGCTCTGTCCGGTTCTCGCGCCAGCGGCCCACCGCCCCGGCCATGCGCTCGCGGGCCGGCCCGTGCCCGCCGAAGGCGTCGAGCAGGTCGCGCTGCCAGCGCTCGTCGAGGAGGCGTGACTGCTCGTGCTGGCCGTGGATCTCGACGAGCGGCCCGGTCGTCTCGGCGAGCCGGGCGGCCGTGACCGCGGCGTCGTCCAGGCGGGCCGTGGAGCGACCGCTCGCGGCCACCTCCCGGACGGCGATGAGCGGTTCCGGAACCCGGTCGAAGAGGGCCTCCACACGCGCGGCGTCAGATCCGTGGCGGACGAGGGACGTGTCCGCGCGCGCGCCGAGCGCGAGCCCCAGGGCATCGATGAGCAGGCTCTTGCCGGCCCCGGTCTCGCCGGTCAGGACGTTCAGGCCCGGCGCCAGGGTCAGTCGCAGCCGGTCGATGAGGGCAAGGTCCACGACCGACAGCTCGAGCAGCCGGCCGGGACGCTCCGGGGCACGCTCCGGGGCATCCCCTGGGGTACCCTCCGCGACCCCCTCGCGACCGGGCTCCCGGTCGCGTCCGCCGGCCATCACCGGGACCCAGCCGCTCACGACGGCAGCAGCTCCACCTTCTTGCGGACGAGGTCCCAGAAGGGCATCGAGCCGTCGGGCTGGACGAGGCGGATCGGCCGCTCGAGGGCCCGGACCTCGACCGTATCGCCGACCGCGATCGGGACGTCCTCCCGGCCGTCGATCGAGACGAGCGCCTCGTGGGCATCGATGACGCGAATCCGGACGACGACCGAGCCGCCGACGACGACGCTCCGGATCGTCGTCAGGTAGCCCGCGATCGGGGTCACGATGAGGTTGCGGGCCGTCGGGTCGAGGATCGGGCCGCCGGCCGAGAAGCTGTAGCCGGTCGAGCCAGTCGGGCTGGCGACGACGAGGCCGTCGGCCACGAAATTCGCCAGGTGACTCTCGTCGATCGAGACATCGAGGCGGACGACCCGGGCCAGCGAGCCGCGGGCGACGACGATGTCGTTGAGGGCGACATGCACGGGCGGCGTGGTCGCCGGGTCGCCGCCGGCGGCGCCCCGCAGGATGCGGCCCTCGAGGGCCATCCGGTGCTCCAGTGCGTACTGGCCGGCGCTCAGGCGGTCGAGCGTCCGGACGAGATCACCGGCCTCGACCTTCGAGAGGAATCCGACCTTGCCGACGTTGATGCCGAGGAGCGGGACGTCGACGTCGGCGACGGCCCGGGCGGCCCGCAGGAACGTGCCGTCGCCGCCCAGGACCACCAGGACATCGGTTCCCGGCAGCTCGCGGCCCAGGGTGTCGTAGTCGGCGGCGGTCGTGGCCCAGTGGTCGAGGCCGCGCATCGCCGCCCAGCCGGTGGCCCGCTCGCGGAGCTCGAGGGCGGCCTCGATCGTGGGGTTGTAGGCGAACCCGATTCGGCGGACGCCGTTGGTCATGCTCGTGCCGCCGTCGGCGGGTGCCACGTGGTGGGCGCGCCGGGCTCGCTCTCGCCCTTGGCCGCGCCCGCCCCGGCCGCACCCCCACCGTCCGCGTCCGTCTGCGCATGCGTCTCGCCGCCCACCGCCGCCCCAATGTGGGCGTCCAGGTCTGCGCAGGCGACGGGCGCGCTACCGACCCGCAGGTGGAGCAGGAACTCGCGGTTACCCTCGGGGCCGAGGATCGGCGACGCGATGACGTCCACCTGCGCAAGGCCGAGGTCCCTGGCCGCGGCGACCACCGCATCGATCGTCGATCGATGGACCGCCGGGTCGCGCACGACGCCACCCTTGACCTGGGCCCGGCCGGCCTCGAACTGGGGCTTCACCAGGGCCACGATGTCGCCAGCGCCGCTCGGCCCGAAGGCGCTCGCCACGGGCCCGAGGACCAGGCGGAGCGAGATGAACGAGACATCGATCGTCGCCACCGAGACCGGCTCCGGGAGGGCGTTGGCGGTGATCGTCCGAGCGTTCGTCCGCTCCATCGACACCACCCGGGGGTCGTTTCGGAGCTGCTCCGCCAGCTGGCCACGGCCGACGTCCAGGGCGTACACGCGGCGAGCGCCGCGCTGCAGCAGGACGTCGGTGAAGCCGCCGGTCGAGGCGCCAACATCCAGGCAGGTCCGGGCGGCAGGATCGATCCCGAAGGCATCGAGCGCGGCGGCGAGCTTGTGGCCGCCGCGGCTCACCCAGGGCTCGCGCTCGACGAGCTCGACATCGAGGTTCTCGTCGACGAGGTCGCCGACCTTGCGGTCCAGCCGGGCCGCGTCGCCGAGCCCCGTCCGGACCTTGCCGCCGAGGATCAGCGCCTGGGCGCGGGCGCGCGATTCCGCGAGCCCGCGGTCAACCACGAGCTGATCGAGCCGCCGCCGCGACGCCCGAACCGCCGTCCTGTTCACGCCCGGTATCGTGGCACAGCCGGCTTCACCACGACTCACCGGAAGTGGCCGGCGGCGGCGCGGCCGCTCGCTCGTGGCGGCCCCCTCGCGGTCGCCGCCCCCGGCCCTCGCTCCGCGGCAGCCACGCGCCTCGCTCACGGGCCGGTCGGCCGCACGCGGCCATTGACCAGCGGTCACAGGAACCTGCTTGGTGAAGCGTGCAGCGCGGGATCGGTCGCTGGTGCATCGAAGGCTTTGCTCCTCGGTCACCGAATCGCGAGGAAGACGCCTCAGACGTCGGCCCGCGTCTCGCCACGCAGGTTCCGGTGACCCACAGTCAATCCGGCGATGACTGAGCGATAAGCGCTCGGTGCTTGCATCGTGCGATGGACCTCACGCCCACCTCGATCCACCGCGAGGCCGCGCGGCAGGCGCGACGCATCTGGACGCACGTGGGCGAAGACGTCCGGCGCCTTCGGCTCGATGCCAACGTGTCCGGGCCCGAGCTGAGCCGGGCCGTCGGGATCGATCCCGCCCACCTCTGGCGGATCGAGGCCGGCCTGGCCCACCCAAGCCTCGAGGTACTCGTCGCGATTGGCGTTGCCCTCGGTGCCGATCTCGGAGTCCGGTACTTCGCCGGAGTCGGCCCACGGATCCACGACCGGTTCCAGGCACCGATGTTGGAGAAGGTCGTCAGCGAGCTGCACGCGCGGTGGCGCCCTCAGCTCGAAGCGGTCGTCACGCGGCCCGCTCGCGGGGTCATCGATCTCGTGCTCCACGACACCGTCACCGAGACCGTCGTCGCGTCGGAGCTCCAGTCCGATCTGCGCCGCATCGAGCAGCAGCTCCGATGGGCGAACGAGAAGGCCGATGGCCTTGCCACCCTGCTGGATCGGCCGGTCTCGCGGCTCCTGATCCTGCGATCGACCGTCCGGACGCGGGAGCTCGCCCGTCACTACGAAGGGCTCCTCCGGATCGCCTACCCCGCCCGCTGCGAGGACGCCGTCAAGGCCTTGACCACCGGGGCCGCGCCGTGGCCGGGGCCCAGCCTCGCGTGGGTCCACCTCCACGGCTCCACGGCGACCCTGATGCGGCATCCTCCGCGGGGCGTCCACCTGGGACGATGACGCCCGGCGATCCCTCGATGAGCCAGCCTTGACCACGAGTCATGGGAACCTGCGTGGCGGAGAACGCGGTCCGGCTTCAGCGGCCAGTCCAGAAGGACTTGTGTCCCTTGGTCACTGGTTCGGGTCGAGGACCCATCGAACGGGCGCCTGCCCGTCGCCCGCGCAGGTTCCTGTGACCGTCCGTCAATCCGAGTCCGGTCCCGGACCTCGAGGCGGTGGCAGATCAGCCCGCCGGTGTGGCCTCGGGGCGGCCGGGGCTGACGCCGAGCGTGGCAAGGGCCTCGCGGACCTGGGCCTCGAGGCCGACCACGTCCAGGCGGAGCATCCGGCGCAGGTCGGACACGGAACCGTGATCGACGAAACGGTCGCCGGGGATGCCCACCATCCGGACGGCGACGTCGCGGTAGGCGGGATCCGTGGCGCGGGCCTCCTCCATCGCCTCGAGGACCGCGCTGCCGAAGCCGCCGGTGACGACACTCTCCTCGAAGGTGACGACGAGCCGGGCCCCGCGCGCCGCATCGAGGATCAGCTGCCGATCGAGCGGCTTCGCAAAGCGGGCGTTGATCACCCCCACCGACCAGCCGTCGCGGGCCAGCGCATCGGCCGCCGCCACGGCCCGCATGACGATCGGTCCGAAGCCGACGAACAGGACGTCCCGCCCTTCGCGGAGGATCTCGCCACGCCCCACCGGGATCACCGCGGGTTCCACGGGAGCCAACCCAAACCCCGGATCGCGCGGGTAGTGCAGGGCGAACGGATGGTCCTGGGCAAGCCCGGCCCGCACCAGCGACCGCAGCTCCTGCTCGTCCTTGGGCGAGGCAATCACGAGGTACGGCAGCTGGCGCTGGGCCGGGATCGTGAACATCCCCTGGTGCGACGTCCCGTCCTCGCCGACGAGGCCCGCCCGGTCCACGGCAATGAGCACCGGCAGGTCGTTCTGGCAGACGTCGTGGACGGTCTGGTCGAAGGCCCGCTGGAGGAACGTCGAGTAGAGCGCCACGACCGGGCGCATCCCGCCGAGGGCCAGGCCCGCCGCCAGGGTCATGGCGTGCTGCTCGGCGATGCCGACATCGATCACCCGGTCCGGGTACGCGGCCGCGAGCCTGGCCATGCCGGTCCCGGTGGGCATCCCGGCGGTGATGCCCACGATTCGCCGATCAGTCTCGGCGAGCGCGACGAGCTCCTCGGCCAGGACCGCGGTGTAGTTGGGGTGCTTCTTCGGTGCGTCGGGGGCCGCTGCCGGGGGCACGGCATCGCCGTTGAGGCCAGCCACCGGCGGCATCGATGTCCCCGTCGCGTGCCCGTGTCCCCGCCCCGGGTCGTGAGCGTCGGCCCCGGGAGCAAGGTCCATCGGTGGCAGCGCGGCCCCGTGGAAGGACACCTGGTCGGCCTCGGCGGGCCGGTAGCCGCGGCCCTTCTGGGTTCGCACGTGCACCAGGACGGGGCCCTTCAGCTCGAGCACCCGCCCGAACGCCTCGTGGAGCGCGTGGAGGTCGTGACCCGGGAAGACGCCCACGTACGTGATCCCGAGATCCTCGAACAGCTGTCCCGGCGCGGCGAGGTTGACGACCGATCGGCGGAGCCGCTGGCTCCACTCGAGGGCGGCGCCGCCGACGACCGGGATCTTCTCGACGAGCTGGTCGTAGGCCGTCTTCGTCTGCTGCCACGGGGTGCTCAGCTTGAGCTTCGAGAGATAGGTCGAGAAGGCGCCGACGGTCGGGCTGATCGACATCTCGTTGTCGTTGAGGACGATCAGGAGCTGGGTCCGCTTGTGGCCGATGTCGTTGAGCGCCTCGAGCGAGAGGCCGCTCATGAGGGCCGCGTCGCCGACGACGACCGCGATCCGCTCGAGGCCATGGCGGAGGTCCCGGGCCGTGGCGAGGCCCTGGGCGATCGACAGGCCGGTCCCGGCGTGGCCGCCGTCGAAGACGTCGTGCTCGCTCTCCGAGCGGCGCGGGAAGCCGCCGATGCCATCGATCTGGCGGAGCGTCCCGAATCGATCCAGGCGCCCGGTCAGGAGCTTGTGGGCATAGGCCTGGTGGCCGGTGTCCCAGACGATCCGGTCGCGCGGCGATTCGAGGAGCCGGTGGAGGGCGATCGTCAGCTCGACGACGCCGAGCGACGACCCGAGGTGGCCGCCCGTCGTGGCGACGGTCTTGATGATCGTCTCGCGGAGCTCTGCGGCGAGGATCGCGAGCTGGCCCTCGTCGAGGCCGCGCAGATCGCCCGGCCCGGTGAGGCGCTCGAGGATGGAAGACACGGGTTGTTGCGCTCCTGGAGCGATTGGGTGGCGGGAGTCTACCCCGGAATGACGTCCCGCCGGCCCGGCGCGTGGCGCGGGTGTGCCCGCTCGCCGTCCGACTGCCGGGTAACGTGATACCACGAAGGCGCAGGTTTCGCAAGCGAGCCCGCTCGGCCCCCCTCACGCCTCCCAGCGGACGCGAATGGGCCCCCGAAGGTCGGGCAGCGGCAGGGACGCCGCTTCCCGCTCGATGGCGGTCCGTTCCTCCGGGTCAAGCCTGCGCCAGGGCTGGATCATCACGTCGACGCCGGCACGGCGCCACGTCCCGACGATCTCGCCGCGAACCAGGACCGCGCCGGGCCAGACCCGCGGGGTCCAGAGCGCGCCCCGACGATCGGCCTCCGGGACGAGGAGCTCGCGATCGGCGCCGTGGAGCAGGAAATACGTGTCGCCGCTCGGGAGGAGGCGGGCATCCGCGACGGGTGCGTCGGGCCCTGCCTGCCCGGCCAGGCCGCGAATGGTCGGCTCGTCGCCGGCGAGGATCCAGGAGTCACCGATCGGCGTGCGAACCGGCGCCAGGGCCCGACCGAGGGCCTCGAACGCCGCACGTCCGCCCCGCGCCCCGATTCCGGCCCACCTCGCGAACCCGTCGGGCGTTGCAGGTCCGAAGACGTTGAGGTAGCGGCGCGCCAGCTCGAGGCGGGCCTCGCCCGGGCTGATCTCGGGTGGTGGGATCGTCCAGATTGTCGGCAGCCGCGCCCCGTCCCAGCGGATGAGAACCGTGCCCGTGGGCGCGGCGTATCGGAGCGCATTCGGGTTGATGCCGAGGGCGTGGCCGACTTCGGCGTACGTCATCGTTCGGCCGTCGAGGAAGGCGCGCAGCCTGGCGGCGGTCGTCTCGGCGCGCCGCCGACCCTTCGCATCGTCCGGGAGCCTGCCCAGCGAGAAGACCGCGACGTCGGGCCGGGCGACGACATAGGCGCTGAAGCGCGGCCCCCAGAGCTGGACGAGCGACGGGTCCTCCCACGAGGTCGGCGCGGTGCCTTCGACCCGGGCGTGGATCGACAGGAGCGCCGCCCGCGGCATGCTGTCCTGCAGGCCGGCCCACGCGGCACGGCGCAGCGATTCGGGTCCGGCCAGCAGCCGTCGGTCAAGCGCCTGGACCGCCCGGCGATACGCGAGGATCTGCGCCCGCGAGAGGTCGAGCCAATGGGCCGTCATGGCGTGGGGCGCGTTGGAGCGTCGCGGCATCGACTCGCACCGCCTCCGACGACGAGGAAGCGGTGATCGGCGTCGAGCAGCGCCGTCATCTTCTCCTCGACCCAGCGGAACTCGCCCCGGTGCAGCCCGTCGATGGGCGTGTCATGCGCTCGATACTCGCGCCGCTTTGGGCTCACGCTCAGCGTGCGTCAATGTCACCCGAGGTTGTCGACGGTCTCGGGCGCTGCGCGGCCGGTGATCTGCTCGTAGAACCCGGGGCCGGCAGTCATGGCCCACGTCACGGCGAGCCGTCCGTCGCGGACACGGTTGAACATCATCTCGTGGACGACCACGCGTTTGCCGGTGGCGTCGGCGTCCAAGTACTTCCCGGTGTGGGTCGCCGCGACGGTGCAATGGCAGGCGACGATCTCGTCGTCGGCGACGATCTGGTGGATCTCGGTGTGCTTGTCCGGGAACGCCGATCGATGCAACTCCATCGTCGGACGCTCGTCGGCGAGCGTGGCGAAGTCGGTGCCATCAGGACCGTATTCGCGCCAGTCGTCGGTGAGACAGGCGGCGAAGCCCGCCTCGTCGCCATGGTCGTACGCCGCCCAGGCACGGCGCAGCAATTGGGCGTTTGGGTGTTCCATCGCTGTCCTTCTCCTCCGTCCAGACGTCTACGTGCCCGCGGGCATCGCGTGCCGTGATGTCTCCGCCTCGATGTCACTCCGCCTCGCGGGCGTCCTCGGGGCGGACGTCGATGGCGGAGAGGGCGCCGCCGGCGCGGGTGACGAGCTGCTGGACCTTGAGCTCGGCGTCGGCGAGCAGGGCGGCGCATCGCTCGTGCAGCGCCACCCCGCGCTCATACAGGGCGATCGAGCGCTCGAGGGGCTGGCCGCCGGTCTCGAGCTCGGCGACGGTCCGCTGGAGCTCGGCCAGGGCGTCGTCGAACGTCAGGGCCGCGATCGGGGTCTCGGTGGGGGTCGCGGGCGTGTCAGTCGTCTCCGGCACCGGGCTCCTCGTCGTGGCGGTCCAACGCCCGCGAGATCCGCGGGGCGAGGAAGAGCATACCGATGACGATCCCGCCGATGCCGGCGGCCGCGGCGATGGCGAGGAATACGAGGAGGTCGGGCATCGAGGTCAGCGCTCCTCGCCCGAGGTCGCCGGGAACTCGCCCCGCGCGACCATGACCCGGAGCGCGGTCCCCGCGGCCGCCGCGGCGGGATCGCGGACGATCGCCCCGTCCACCGTCCGGCGCACGATCGCGTAGCCGCGCTCCAGGGTGGCACCCGGTCCCAGGGCGCCCAGCGTCGCCCCGGCCGCGGCCAGTTGGGCGGCGGCGAGAGCGGTTCGTCGGGCCATGAGAACAGGCAACCGCTCCGCGAGCCGCTCGTCGCGGCGGCGGCGGTCCGCGATCTGCTCCCGCGCTGCCCGCGTCGCGCGATCGAGCAGCTCCCCGGCCCGTTCCCGCGAGGCGGCCAGCCGAGCCGCCGGGTGGAGCCGCTCCAGGAGCCGCCGCTCCCCCACCACCTCGCGCCCGGCGGCGGAGACGACCCGGCCGGCCGCGGCGTGCATCCGCTCCGCGCCCCGTGCCAGCGCGGCCGCGAACTCCGAACGATCCGGCACCACGAGCTCGGCGGCCGCGGACGGCGTCGGCGCCCGGACATCGGCCGCGAAGTCAGCCAGCGTGACGTCGACCTCATGGCCCACGCCGCAGACCACGGGCAACGGATGGGCAACGATCGCCCGGACCACGCGCTCGTCGTTGAACGACCAGAGGTCCTCGGTCGAGCCGCCGCCCCGCGCAAGGATCGTCACCGCGGGCGCCTCGGCGGCGAGCCCCGCGCCCCGCAGCTCGGCAACGTGCCGCTCCAGGCGCCGGAAGGCGCCGACGATCGACTGGGGGCTCCCGTCCCCCTGAACCTGGCACGCGACCAGCACCACCCGCGCCAGCGGCCAGCGCCGGGCGAGGACGTGACAGATGTCCTTCCAGACCGCCCCGGTCGGCGAGGTGATGACCGCGATCGAAGAGGGCCGCACCGGCAACCCCCGCTTCCGCCCGCTGTCGAACAGCCCCTCCGCCGCCAGCCGGGCCTTGAGCTGCTCGAACCGGATCGCCAGGTCCCCCACCCCGGACGGCTGGAGCGACTCCACGTACAGCTGCAACGCGCCCTGCGGCTCGTACAGATCCACCCGCCCGTGGGCCACGACCCGCAGCCCGGTCTGGGGCTGGAACGCCGACCGGACCCGCTCGTCGCGGAACCACACGCACTGGAGCTGCGACTTCTCGTCCTTCAGGGCGAAGTAGGCGTGGCCGGCGGTCGAGATCGTGACCCGCCCGACCTCGCCCTCGACCCACAGGTCCCGGAGGCGCTCGTCTGCCCGGACGAGCGAGGCCACGACCCGGGTCGCCTCGCCGACGGACAGGATCCGAACACCGAATGTCCCCGGGGCGGTCGCGACACGACGGGGCTCTGTCGGGAGGTCCATGCGACGACCATCGTACGGGTCGCATCGACCTGGTGATCCGCTATCGTCGCGCCGTGCTGACAGAGGTCCAGCTCTCGACCGTCGTCGCGGCGTTCTTCTTCGCCACGCTGGCGCTGCTCGTGCTCGCGCTGGTGCTGGCCGGGGCCCTGCGAGTTGCCGGTCGGTCCATGCCGCGACGTCTCGGAATCGCGATCGCGTTCCTCACCGGCATCGGGCTCGGGTTCACCTTCGTGGTCTTCGATGACCCCCGGGAGCTCGTCGGCGTCGGCGTCCTGATCGCCGCACTCACGTTCGTCCTATGGCGGAGTGGCGCTGGCGGCTTCGCCGGGTGGCTCGTGTCGGGGGCGGCGATCCCGTGGCTCGCGCTCTGGTCGTACTACCTCAGCGTGCAGTTCACCGGTCGCCCCGTCGTCGATCTCGGCGATGTCCTGCGCGGCCTCGCGGCGGGCTTCATCGTCATGTTCTTCGGCACCTGGATGACGATCGTCGCCGACCAACGAACGGGCGCTGCGGCGCCGCCTTCGTGGCAATGGAAGCCGGGCGTCCGCTCGATCGGCGCGGTCGCGGCCGCGATCCAGGCGCCGGAGGGCCGCTCGCCGGTCCCCGGCCAGCTCGTCGCCACGGTCGCTGCCCTCGTCGCCGTCCAGCTCATTGCCGGCACGGCGATGCAGGCACTGGGCATCCATCCCGTCCTCCAGGTCGCCGGCCTCGCGGTCCTGGGTGCCGTCGCGGCGACGGAGACGTTCGTCCGGACGATGCCGACCCGGAATCGACTGGCGTTCGAAGCCTTCAGCTGGCTCGCCGAGCAGGAGATCGCCCGGTTTCGCGAGCAGTCGGGCACGGACGTCCCGATGACGGTTCCGGCGGCGCTGCGCTGGCTCGAGGACCACCCCGATCGTCCAGCCAATCGCTGGATGCGGGCCGACATCCTCCTTATGGTCGATCGAACGGACGAGGCGCTCGTCGCGGCGGAGGGCATCCCGACCTCGACGCCATTCGAGGCGGTGGAGCGTCTTGCCACCCTCGGCCTGGTCCGCTGGATTCGCGGCGAGGACGGCGGCGTCGACGAGCTCCTGGCGGCCCGGGAGGCACTCGACCCCGACGGCGACGACCGCCTCCGCGCCGACGTCATGGTCGCCGCCGGAGAAGTTCGTCGGCGCATGGCCGACGGCCGCACGACACCCGGCGATGCGAACCAGCCGCTGGTCGACGTCCGGGCGAGCCTTGGCGCCCGGGCGGACGGCCAGGTCGGCCGGGCCCTCCGGAAGCGGCTGATCCCGGGGTTCACCGCCCTCGCGTTCGTCTTCGGGCTGCTGCTGCTCCTGATCGGCCCGACGCCCTTCTGACCGGCCCTCGCTCAGAGCCGGGTCTGGTACTCGCCGGTGCGGGTGTCGACGCGGACGGTGTCGCCCTCGTTGACGAAGAGCGGGACCTGGACGACGAGGCCGGTCTCCAGGGTCGCGCCCTTGCGGGCGCCCTGGGCGGTGTCGCCGGCGAAGCCAGGCTCCGTCTGGGTGACCAGGAGATCGACCGTCACCGGCAGCTCGACGCCGATCGTCTCGCCCTGATACGTGGTCCGGTCGACGGTCATCCCGTCCTTGAGGTACTGGGTCATCTCGCCGAGCTGGTCGTCGCGAAGCATGAACTGGTCGTACGTGTCGGTGTCCATGAAGTGGAAGTCGTCGCCGTCGCGGTACAGGAACTGGACGGGCCGACGCTCCATGGACGCGCGCGGCCACTTCGTCCCGGCCTGGAACGACCGCTCGATCGTCTGGCCGCGCTTGATGTTGCGGAGGGTGATCCGGACCTGGGCCGAGCCGCGGCCCATCTTGATGTGGTGGTAGTCGAGGATCTGCCAGAGGTCGCCATCGAGCTCGATGGCCACGCCCTTGCGCAGCTCGCCGGTGCTGATCATGGGATTCGGAGGCTCCTGGGCTGGGGTCGTCGGCAGCGCGTGTGCGCGCCGGCCGATGTCACGGTGTGGTGCCGGGATTGTAGCCGAGGGGCCAGCCCCGGCCGGTTCACCAGGCCCGGGCGCCGGCCTCTCAGTCCTCGCCGCCCCTGAGGGCGCGGAGCCGAACCTGGTACTCGGCCATGTCGATCTCGCCGCGGGCCAGGCGTTCGCGGAGGGCCTGCTCAGCCGGATCTGGGTGGGGCATCGAACGCCGAATGGCCCAGACGACGAGCACGATGATCGCAATCGGGACGATCAGGCTGACGAGGACGCCGATGATCGTGATCCCGAAGATGAAGTCGAACATGCCGCCGATGTCAGGAGTCATGGCCGCAATGTAGCGGCCCTGGTGGCGCGACGCCAGCGGCCGCCGGCGCACGTCCCGCGTCCGAAAGTGGCGGAATCCGCCGAAGATCACGGCCCGCGAATCGACGGCGCCGGCCGGGGAACGCCCGAACGATCAGGTCCCGACGATCAGCACCCCGGACGGGAAGCGGGTGATCTGCTCGAGCCGACCCGCAGCCGCGTCGAGGATCACGAGGTCCTCGATCCGGACGCCGGTCTCGCCCTCGAGGTAGATCCCGGGCTCGACCGAGAACACGGTCGGCGACGGCAGCGGCGTCTCGGCCGCGCGGGGCGCCAGGCTGGGCAGCTCGTGGGTCGCCAACCCGATCCCGTGGCCCAGCCCATGGCCGAACACGGGCCAGCGCCCGTCGGCCTCGATGACGCTCCGAGAGATGGCATCGATGGACCGCCCGTCGGGCAGCGGGACACCGTGTCGGCTCGCCGCGACCGCCGCTTCGAGCGCCGCGATCGCCGCTCCCTGGGACGCCGCGACGACCTCGTAGACCCCGAGGTCGCGCTCGGTCGGATCGCCCACGAACAGCGTCCGCGTCATGTCGCTCCGGTAGCCCGCCACCTGGGCGCCGAAATCGAACAGCAGGACCGCGCCTCTACGGACGGGATGTCCGGCCGGCGAGCCGTGGGGCAGGGCCGCCTCGGCACCGGCAAGGCAGGCGACATCGAAGGCCAGCGCCTCGGCCCCGCCGGTCCGCATCCGCCATTCGAGATCGAGCGCCAGCTCCGCCTCCGTGACGCCCGGCCGAATCGACGGCAGGAGCGAGGCCAGGGCCCGGTCGGCAACGGCGCAGGCTGCCGCGACCCGTTCGAGCTCCGCGGGCTCCTTCGTCTGGCGGTCGGCCTCCACCCAGTCCTCGACCGGGACGAGCTCCACGCCCGGGGCGGCGGCTGCCAGCCGTTCCCAGGTGGCGTGGGGCACGAACCCGCCCTCGACCGCGACCCGGTGCACGCCCGTTTCCGCGACGAGATCCGGCCAGCGATCGGCCAGGGCCCGGTAGCAGTCGAAGATGCGGGCGTCGGGGGCCTCGCGGGTCGCCTGGATCGTGTAGCGGCTGTCGGCCAGGCAGACCGAGTCGTCCGCGGTCACGAGGAACTTGCCGGAATCGCCGGCCGAGGCAACCTCGTTCTCGGCGATCGCGAACCCGGTCAGGTAGCGCATGTGCTCGCGGCGGACGCCGAAGTAGCCGTCCACACCGGCCGCGGCCATCCGCGCCCGCAGCCGGGCCAGGCGCATCGGGCGGGCTGCCCGATCGGCCTCGGCCCAGCGCTCCAGATCGGATTCGGTGGGTGGGGCGGCGAAGTCGGCCGGGTGCGGCCAGCCCTGGGCGTTGTGCCCGGCCCCGGGCCGCGTCACCGCGCCCCCAGGCGTTGCCGCGCCTGCCGCATCGCGCGCGCCGCTCATGCGTAGCCGCTCATTCGGTGCCGCTCATTCGGTGCCTCTCACTTCGATCCGTCAGTCGTAGCCGTACTCACGCCGCTTGGCGTTGTGCTCCTCGAGCGTCTTCGTGAAGACGTGGGCGCCGTCGCCGTCGGGGATCGCCAGGAAGTACAGGTAGCCATCCTCCGTGGCGGGTGCCAGGGCGGCATCGATCGAGGTCACGGTCGGGGTGCAGATGGGTCCGGGGATCAGGCCCCGGACCTGGTAGGTCTGGTAGCCGATGAGGTCCTCGCTCACGGCGATGTCCTTGAGGCTGCCCTCCGGGACGCTCCAGAAGAAGTAGTTCTGCCACTCCTCGAACGGCAGCTCGCGGAGCTTCATCGTGTCGACCGCGTAGAGGACGGTGGGGTCGGCGTTGAGGATCTCGTTCGCCTCGCCGAGCCCCACCAGCCGGTTCTGGTAGACGCCGGCGATGATCGGCCGCTCGTCGTCGAGGATCGCCTCGCGCTCGACGATCGAGGCCAGCGCCAGCACCTGGTAGAAGGTAAGGCCACGCTCCGGGGGCACGGCCAGACGGGCATCGCCGACCGCGTCGTGGAACTTCTTCAGCATCATCCGGACGAGCGCTTCGGCCGTGGTGACCTCGACGGGGCCGCCGGTGGCGGAGGTCACGAGGGTGTACCTGGCCGGGTACAGGAAGCCCTCCAGGCTGGCGCCCGGGGGCAGGCCGGCGGTTGCGAGCCAGGGGTGCTCGGCCAGGAGCTCGGGGGTCGGCGACTTGACGAGGTCGTAGAAGGCCTGGGCATCGACACCCGAGGCGACCGTCTGGAGCTTGGCGGTCATCTGCTCGAGGCGGAGGCCCTCCCGGAACGTGACCTCGACCTTGGTGACGATGACGCGCGCGTCGACCAGGGCGGTCACGACCTCGGCCGGGGTCATATCGCGGCGAAGGATGAACTCGCCGGCCTGGAGGTTGTCCTCGAGGTCCTCTTCGATGGCCGTGAACAGGAACGCCCGCTCGGACAGGACGAAACCTTCGTCCTGGAGCCGCGGGGCGAGCGTCGCCGGCGTCTCCCCCACCGCGACCCCGAAGACGACTTCGGTCGCGTCCGTGCCAGCCGGGGCATCGAGGACTCCCTGGTTCTTGAGATCCTCGCGGATGAAATCGGCGACGAACGGCAGGTTGAACGAGCTCGGGTTGTCCCATGCCCAGCCGACGACCGCAGCCCGCACCACCGGCCGGAGTGCGGTGAGGGCCGCGACCACGACCACCACGGCGAGGATCCCGGCGAAGGCGATGAACTTGAGGACGCCGGGCAGGCCCCGGCCGCGCCGCGGGTCGCGAAGCGGCTGCCCGGGACCGGGGCCCCCCCGTCCGTCGGTCGCTCGCCAGGTCGGCAGGTCCGCGCCGTCGTAGGTGCCGGGCTTCATCCGGCGGGCCTGGTCGCGGGGCTTGCCTCCGCTGCGGATGGTCATCGGGGGGCCATCGGGCTCACTGGGCTCATCGGGCGGTCACCGGGCGGTCACCGGGTGTCGCTCGAGCCGCGAGCTCGTCGGCCAGGATGATCGCGGCCGCCTCACGATCCACGCGGGCACGATACGCCTCGCGCTGGCTAGGGGTCGGCGGGCCGCCCGAGCGACCACGGGGCATCGGGCCGAGGCGCATCTCGGCGAGGTGGCTGCTGAGCCGCTCGTCGCGGAGCGCCACCGGGACTGCGAGGGCGGCCTCGATCGAAGCGGCCCAGCGGCGCGCGGCCGCGGCCATGGTCCCCTCGGCGCCACTGGCTTCGAGCGGCAGGCCGATGACGAGCTCGTCGATCCGCTGCTCGCGGATCACCGTCGCGAGGCGGGCGGCGTCGGCCTCCACGGTGCGCTGGCGGCCGATCGTGGCCAGGGGCAGAGCCGGCTCGCGGTCGATCTCGGCCACGGCCAGCCCGATCCGGCGCTCGCCGAGGTCGATGCCCAGGAGGCGGGTCACGGGATGACTCGGGCGTCGGCCGCGCCCGTGCTCGGCGACGGCGACGCCGGCTCGCCGATCGTGAGCGTTGCCCGGCCTTCGAGCGTCGGGATCGTGGTGACCCAGTCCGGCCAGACGCTGATCGTCACCTGGCCGTACGCCTGGAGGACGGTCCGGGCCTGGGGCAGCCCGAGGCCCCGGACACGGGCCAGGAGGGCGGCCCCATCCACGATCCGGATCTCGAGCGCCTCGACGGTCACCGGGAAGGTGATGATCGAGCCGGCCACGATCGGCGTCCCGGGCGAGAACTCGATCGAGTCCTCGACGAGCCGGAAGCCGTCGTCGACGGCGCTCCGGATCCGGTTGCGGGCAAGCGTCTCCACGGGACCGGCGTCGGCGCCGACCACCGTGCCCTGGGCCGTGAGGCCGAGCTGGAACTGCTCGGCATCCGTACCCACGAGCGTGGCCGGGTCGACGGTCGGGGTCGCCTCGCCGAGGACCTTCGTCTCGGCGAAGAGCGTGGTCCCCTCGGGAACGCCGGTCGCCGCGGCGATCTGGCGATCGAACTCCTCGGCCAGTGTCTGGCCCAGCGCGGCGAGAGCGGCATCGATATCGGCCTGCTGGACCTGCTTCGTCTCGGTGTGGCTCCCGCCGCCGGTGGCCGACTCGTTCGTGACCGTGGTCCGCTTCGAGTTCTCTTCCCTGGGAACGACCACGATCGTGTTCGGCGCGACGTTGCCGGCGACGCCGGGGGCGACGGCCTCGACCGCCACCTTCTCGGTCGACGGGATGACGACGAACTCGCCATTGACGATCCCGATCTCGGCCGGCGGCAGGGTGATCTCGGCCAGGGTCCGGAACTGGGTCCCGGACTGGGTCTCGACGATGGCGCCCCCGGCGATCGTG
This sequence comes from Chloroflexota bacterium, assembly GCA_004297395.1. GTDB lineage: Bacteria > Chloroflexota > Limnocylindria > Limnocylindrales > CSP1-4 > UBA5189. The sequence goes on from SCUO01000016.1 coordinate 18,710, forward strand.
TTCGACGAACCGGTGTTGAGGCTGGAGAACGTCACCTCGCCGGTCGCGGCGGTCTCGTCGACCCTGATCCCGGTCGTCGGGAAGGAGGCGTCCGCCGCGACGTCGAAGGTGAACCGGGTCGCGGGCACGAGGAGGTTGACCGGGTCCGGCTCGGTCACCCCGGACTGGGCCGTGACGTTGAGCTCGAGCGGCCCGACGCTCGCCGACCCCGGGATCACGATGATCTCGGCGCTCGGCAGGAGCAGGAACCCGGCGCTGCCGATGACCACCACGAGGCCGACGATGAGGGCGACCGCGGCGACGATCGGGCCGCGACGGGGCGGCGGCCGGCGCCCGACCATCGGGACCGGCTGGCGGTGGTCGGCCGGGGGCGTGATGACCGGCATGGCCAAGGTCGGGCTGTCGTCGTCGGCCGGCGGGCGTGGGCGGGGCACGGCTCCAGCGGCCGGTCGCCCGGCACCGGCGGCGGTGGCCGCGCCGGCCCCGGCCGTGCCGGC
>SCUO01000017.1 GCA_004297395.1 Chloroflexota bacterium
ATCAACATGCCGATCCAGGGCACGGCGGCCGACATCGTCAAGATCGCGATGATCCGGCTCGATGCCCGGTTGGCCGCCGAGGGCTTCCGGGCGCGGCCGCTCCTCCAGGTTCACGATGAGCTGCTGCTCGAGGTCCCGCGCGACGAGGTCGACCGGCTGGTGCCGGTCCTGCGCGAGGTCATGGAAGGCGCCCTGCCCCTCGACGTCCCGCTGACGGTCGATGTCAAGGTCGGCGAGGACTGGGAATCGATGTCCCCGGTCTCGCGCCGCGACGCGATCCTGGCCGAGGCGGCCGAGGCACCGGCCGGCGTCTGACGGCCCTGACGGCGCGGACGCCGACCGAGCCCGGCGAACGCGGCCCGGGTGCCCTATCGTCTCGACGCCATGCCGGAGCTGCCCGAGGTCGAAACCGTCGCCCGTGACCTGCGTCCACTCGTCAGTGGCGCGACGATCGCCGGCGTCCGGTGCAGCTGGCTGCGGACCCTTCGGTCGGGCGACCTGGACGCCTTCACGGCCGGCGTCGTGGGCCGGACGATCCGGGGCACGTCGCGGCGGGCGAAGCTCGTCGTCCTCGACCTCGACGACGGCGGTGCGATCACGATCCACCTGAAGATGACCGGCCAGCTGTTCGTGGTGCCCGCCGCCGACCCCGACGATCCATACGTCCGGCTGGCGATCGCCTTCGACGACGGCCGCGAGCTGCGGTTCCGCGACATCCGGAAGTTCGGCCGTGTCGGGCTGGCCCGGCGCGACGGCCCGGGCGGTGAGCTGCGAGGCGAGCTCGGCGGGCCGCGGACGTTTCGCGGTTTCGGGCCGGAGCCGCTCGACGGGTCGTTCGGACCGCGAGCCTTCCGGGCCCGGCTCCTTGCCCGGCGCGGCCGGCTCAAGCCGACGCTCATGGACCAGGGCTTCCTCGCCGGCGTCGGCAACATCTATGCCGACGAGGCGCTGTGGACGGCGAGGCTCCATCCGTTGCGGACCGCCGGGACGCTTCGACCGGGTGACGCGGGCCGGCTGTTCCGCGCGGTCCGGGGGATCCTGGCCGAGGCGGTGGAGCGGCGCGGCAGCTCGGTCGACGACTACACCGCGCCCGAAGGCGATGGCTCGATGCAGGAGCGCCTTCTCGTCTACCAGCGAGCCGGCCAGCCGTGCCCCCGCTGCGGGTGCCCGATTCGCCGGATCGTCGTCGGCGGCCGGGCCACCCACTTCTGCTCGTGGTGCCAGCGCCTGCCGGCCGCAGATCGGGCCGCTGCCGCGGCCATCCTCCGGGCGATGACGCCGCGGCCGGGTGGCGCGCACGGTGGGGCGACGGCGCGACGGGGCCCGCGCTGGACGGAGCTCGAGGGCGACGGCGCGCTGGGCCGGACGCGCGACGAGGCGCACGCGGCTGGCGAGCGGGCGCGCCTCCGCGTGGAGCGGAGCCGCCACGCGGCCGCCATCCGACGGGCCGCGGCGCGCGGCAGATCGGAAGCGACCTGATGTCGATCCTGCGGCTCGCGGCGGTCACCCGCGAGGTCGGCACCTTCGTGATCCTCGACAGCATTGATGTCGCGATCGCCCTCGGCGACCGGGTTGGCCTGGTGGGCCCCAACGGTGCCGGCAAGACGACCCTCCTCCGAATCGCCGCCGGCCTGGACGAGCCCGACCGCGGCCACGTCTCGCGGAAGCGCGGGCTGACGCTCGGGATGCTCGCCCAGGAGGCCCACCTCGACGAGCGGTTCATGGCCGCGCCGGACCTCCGGACCGCGGTCCGCCACGGCGCCGCCCACCTCGAGCGGATGGCCGAGGAGCTGGCGGAGCTCGAGTCCGCCGGGCGCGTCGTCGAGCCCCACTACGCCGAGCTCCAGCACCGCTTCGAGATCCACGGCGGATACACGCTCGATCAGCGTGTGGATGCCGCCCTGTCCGGGCTCGGGTTCAGCGCCCAGGATGTCGTCCGCGCGCCGGCGTCCCTGTCGGGCGGGGAGCAGACCCGGGCCGCGCTGGCCCGGCTCGTCATCGCCGACCCGGACCTGCTCCTCCTCGACGAGCCGACCAACCACCTCGACCTCGGCGCCCTGGAGTGGCTCGAGGAGCACCTCCGGCGACGGGCCGGCTCGCTCGTCGTGGCCTCCCACGACCGGGCCTTCCTGGACGCCACGGTCACCCGGGTCTGGGAGCTCCGGGACCGGCGCCTGACTACATTCCGCGGCGACTACAGCGCCTATCACCGCCAGCGCGAGGAGCGCGATGTCCTGGCCGCCAAGTCGGCCGAGACGCACGACCAGCAGGTAGCCCGCGAGCGAGAGCTCGTCCAGACGTACCGCAGCCATCGGAAGATGTCGAAGATGCACGAGCACGAGGCCCGGCTCGAGCGCCTCCAGGCCGAGGCGATCGAAGTCCCGCGGTCCCGTCGCCGGCTCCGGCTCCCCGGTGCCGGGCTCGTCGGCGGCGGCCCATCGCGCTCGGGCGAGATCGTCGCCCGGGCCGACGAGCTCGTCGTCGGCTACCTGGCCGCGGCGGCCGGCGTGACCACGGACGTCGCGGTTGCCCGGGCGCCGTTCCTGGCGGCCCGGCGCGGCGAGCGGATCGGGATCGTCGGCCCGAACGGGGCCGGCAAGACGACCCTCCTCCGGACGATCGCCGGCGAGCTGCCACCGCTCGATGGCTCGGTGACCTTCGGCAGCGGCGTCCAGCTCGGTTATCTAGCCCAGCTCCGAGCGGCGGCGATTCCCGGCGCCACCGTCCTCGACGCGCTGCTGGAGCAGATCCCCGTGACTCCTGGTGAAGGCCGCGCCTACCTCGCCCGCTTCCTGTTCCGGGGCGATGACGTCTTCAAGGAGGTGCGGCTCCTGTCCGGTGGTGAACGGAGCCGCCTGGAGCTCGCGCTCCTCGGGATCACGCCCTCGAACCTCCTGCTCCTCGACGAGCCGACGAACCACCTGGACGTCGACGCCCGCGAAGCGATCGAGGGCTTCCTGGCCGAGAGCCCGGCGACGATCATCGTCGTCAGCCATGACCGGCGCTTTCTCGACACGATCTGCGAGCGGCTGTGGGTCGTGGACGGGGGCCTGATCGTCGCCTTCGACGGCGGCTACCGGGCCTGGCGCGAGGCCGTCGCGAGTGGCTGGACCGTCGCCGCGGCCGTCGAGCTGGAGCGGGCTCGACTGCACCCGTCGGCTGGCAGTCGGGAAGCACGACTGCGGGATCCCGCACCGCCACGGTCGGTCAAGGCGGGCGGCGTCCCGGGCGTGGCCGGGATCGGCGATGACGCTCCGACCGGCGGCGCCGCCGGCCTCGCTACGCGTGCTCGACCGTCGGCGACGGGCGCGGCCCGTGGCCCGAAGCTCTCGAAGGACGCCTATCGCCGGCAGCGCGAGGCGATCGACGCCGAGCTGACCCGCCTCGGGCTCCGCAAGAACCACCTCGAGCTGGCCATCGGCGATCCGGGCGTCCGATCGAACTTCGTGGAGCTCCGCCGGATCACGAGCGAGCTGGCCGACGTCGAATCGGCCCTGATCATCGCCGAGGATGCCTGGCTGGCCATCGAGGAGCGCGCACCGTGACGGCATCGACCCGGCGGATCCCGGCGCGGCCTGTCCGCATCGGGATCACGGGCCCGATCGGCTGTGGCAAGTCGACCGTCGCCGGGTGGCTCGCCGAGCTCGGCGCGCGGGTCGTCGATGCCGACGAGGTCGCCCGGGCCGTGGTCGAGCCCGGCGAGCCGGCCCTGGCGGCCGTCGTTCAGGCGTTCGGGCCGGGCGTCCGCCGGGCCGACGGGGCGCTGGACAGGGCTGCGCTCGGGCGGATCGTGTTCGCCGACCCGGAGGCCCTGCTTCGACTCGAGGCGATCGTCCATCCGGCCGTCCGGCCCAGGATCCTCGCCGCGATCGCGGATGCCGAGGCGGCAGGCGTGCCGGCGATCGTGATCGAGGCGATCAAGCTCGTCGAGGGTGGTCTGGCGGCCCTGTGCGACGAGGTCTGGCTCGTGACCTGCGACCCGGCCAGCCAGCGGGCCCGGGTGATCGCCCGCGGCTCCGATCCGCGCGAGGCCGACAGCCGGATCCGGGCCCAGGGCGATTTCGTCGATCGCGTCGGCCCGTCGGCTGATCGGCGCATCGACACCTCTTCCTCGCCGGCCGAGACCCGGGCCGCCGTGGCGGTCGCGTACGCCGCGGCCCTGACCGCCCTCGCCGGGCGCCGCGACCTTCGGCGCATGCCGGCGCCTGGGGACGAACAGCGCAGGTAGGCCCGCATCGCCCGGCGAACGGCCGAGACACGGAAGGCCGCCCGGCCCGCGTGGCGGGCCGGGCGGCCGGGAGGCGCGCCGGGTCAGCGGCGCGGAGTCGACTGGGCGCCCGCAGGACGTCCGGCGTCCCGCGGGACGCTCGCCCGCACCGACGTCAGGGCGTCGGCGTCGCGGACGGCTGAGCCGAGGGTGACGGGCTCGGCTCGATGGGCGAAAGGGTGGCGACCGCGCCGCCTCCGGCTGGATACGTCTCCGGAATCGGCAGGCCGTACTTCGTGATGATGAGGTTCGTCGTTGCGCCGAGGCGCGACGCGTCGACCGTCCGGACGTCCTGCTCCGGCCGGAGCGCGGCGCTGAAGACGACGTTGCCCGCCGCCTGGAGGTGGGCGATCTCCTCGGCGACGTCGATCGGGGCCCGGACGACGTAGAACTGGCCCGAGCGGGCCAGGATCACGAGGTCCTGATAGGTGATCTTGGTCGAGCGGTCGGTGTAGTAGACGCCCTCCACGAGGAGATCCTGGGGGACGTTGACCGTCGCCGTGACGAACACGTCGATGGTGTTGCCGGCCTGGAGCAGGCCGCCGACAGCCTGGGCCTCGGGGATCGTCAGCGAGACGGCCCGCCAGGCCGGGGAATCGGGGCCGACGGTCTCGTCGGGGCCCAGGATCGCGAATCCGCCGCCGCCCGCCGCCGAGGCGATGAGGTTGGTGAGGACGAGCTGATCCTTCAGGACGGTGACGGCGAGGACGCGCCCGACGAGGTCGGAGGGGTTCGCCACGATGCCCTTGCCGTTCGTTGCGTCGATCGGCACCTCGCGGACGATGAGGTCGTCGGGCTCGATCGGCTTCCGGGCCGGGATGTCGCGGGCGGCGACCACGACCGACACCTTCTGGAGCTCACCCTGCCCGGCCTGCTGCTGGGCCTGGTTGATGAGGAAGAATGCAGCCCCACCCGCGGCCACGGCGAGAACGAGGCCGAGGACGATGATCGCCTTGCCCCGGCGTCCGCTCGTGTCCTTGTATTCCATCTCCATCGCAGGATCGATGCCTCCCAGTGCTGGCGCGTCGCCTCGCGGCGGCGCGTGTGTGCCGTGCCCGCCCGGCTAGTCCCAGGGCACCAGCCGGGCCACCTGACCGCGGCGCAGCTGTGGATCGTTCAGATCGGCGATCACCGGCGTGATCGCGTAGGCCTGCACGGTGTTGCTGTCGCCCGCGACGACGCGCATGACCGCAAAACCGCTGATGTCGACGTACTGCTGGTTGCCGCCGGCCGAGGCCGTCGCCACGTCGAGGCGGATCGGAAGGAGGTGGGTCACCTGGCGGCCGGGGGAATCGCCGTTCATGCCGGTCGCCCGGATCACGAGGTCGTACTGGCCCGGGGCGGTGGTCCCGGAGTTGATCGTGAGCGTCGAGGCCGTGCCGCTCGAGCTGGGGTTGACGTTGGCCGGCGAGAAGGTCACGGCGCCTAAGCCCGTCGGCAGGGTCTCGCCCGGCAGGGCCTCGAGCGACAGCGACACGCCGGCCCCCCCGAACGCCGGGCCGCTACGCTTCACATTGAGCGAGAAGCTGACGTTGTCCCCGGACGCGACGAACTTCTCGGACGCGTCGAGCGACACGGTGAAGTCCCGGCTGACGCTGCCGACGTTCACCGCGAACGGCTGGTACTTGATGCTCAGGTACGGCGAGCCGGCCTCGCCACGGAGCCACAGCGTGTAGATGCCGTTGCCGGCGCCGCTGGTCGAGACGTTCAGCATCGACACGGTCTCGCCCGAGCCCAGCGACGGCGTGACCGCGTTGGGCGAGTACGTGATCGGCGTGGACCCGCCGAGGAGCGTGCCCGTGACCATCGGGTTGGCAGGGTCGCCGGTGTCGGCGACGGTGGTGAGCGTGACGGTCCCGCTGAACGACTGGTTGCGGCCGACCTTGAACGAGCCGGCAGTGGCCAGCGTTCCCGTGGTCGGGAGCGCGATCGTGCTCGGGGCGGCCATCGAGAAGTCGGGGATCTCCAGGGTCACGCCGGAGTACACCGCGACGAGGATGGTGTCGCCGGGCCCGAAGCGAGTGTTGAAGGCACTGATCCCGACGCCGGTGGAGTTTCCGCTCATCGTCGCGACCTGATCGTTCGGGTCGGGCGGGCTGATGATCGGCGGGAACAGCGGACCGGGATAGCCGCCCCTCGCCAGCCACTGGGCCTCGAGGTCCTTGAGCGTGCTCGAGGTCGTCGAAGGGTCGACCCCGTTGTAGTAGAGCTGCGACGTGGTGTTGGCGAAGTTCCGGATGTCGAGGGCGATGTAGCCACGGAAATCGGCTCCGTTGTCCGGGGTCGCACCGTCACCCAGGATCGCCACGATCGGGCCGTGGTTGACCCGGTCGTTGTCGGGCAGCGTGGGATCGAACGCCGACCCCGGATTTGGATCGACCCGGAGCGAGCTGTCGGTGTCCGTGCCGAGGCAGGCGGTCTCCGCCGTCGCGAAGAAGTCCATGAACGCTCGCTCGTCGTCGACGCAGGGGTACGTCCCGGTTCCGGCGCCGGGGGAGTTCACGAAGTTGCGGACGGCGATCGGCAGCAGCTGGCCCTCGAGCCGGACGCGGGCGCGTGCCCCGATCGGCTGGTTGCCCAGGCCGACCGCCCGGCCGAAGGTGTAGCTGATGGTGTTCATCACCGCGACCCGGATGTCGCCGCCGGAGATGAGGATGCCGTGCTTGAGATAGGCCGGATCGCCCGCGTGCCCGCTCTCGTAGACCGGGGTGGACGGCGGCAGGGACGCGATCACGCCGTTGGGGTCGCCGAGGAAGTTCCGCGCCAGGCTGGTCTGGGCCTCGACCTCGGCATCGGCGTACGACTCGCCCCGGATCAGGGCGTTCGCGGCCGCGAGCGCGGCGGCGTCGGCGGCGTTCTGGAGGAAGCGACGCTCGCTGTAGAACCGTCCGACATCGATGGCCACGCCGGCCGCAGCGAGGAGCCCGGCGACGCCGAGGGCGAACACGACCAGGACCTGACCGCGCTGCCGGAGGGCCACGGCTCGGTCGGGCGCGCCGCGGCCGCGCGCGCCCCGGGCCGGGCCGGACACGGCGACGCCCGGGACCCGGCCCATCAGTTGATGACCATCGTGACTTCGCCGGTCAGGACCAAACGGCCGTTGCCGTCCTGCGGCAGGAAGGCGGAGATGAACGGGATCAGCAGGTCCTGGTGGTACTGGGCCCGGACGGTCACCGTCTGGCCGGTCCGGGGATTACTGTCGGCGATGTCGCCGGGCAGGACGTAGGTGACCACCAGATCACCGTTCGTGAAGGTGTCGCCGGACTGGGCCCAGGTCCCCGTCGTGGTGAAGTACGGCGTGCTCGGGGACAGGAGATTGAGCGATTCCTGGAACGTCGTCCGGATCTCGGCATTGCGGGCGGCGTCGTTCGCGCCCTCGCTGAGCGTCCGGTCGTAGACGTAGATCGAGGCTTCGCGGGCCGCTTCGCGGGTCGCGTTCGTGATCGTGATGTAGGCGTTGAAGATGAATCCGAACTGCACGATCGCAAGGAGGATCAGGAACAGCGGGGTCAGGACGAGCGCGAACTCGACGAGACTCTGGCCCTCGGCGCGGGAGCGGCGGCCAACCCTGTTCGATCGGGGCGTGATGCGCATGCGGTGATGGCGTCCTCGGTGCGGCGCGTGCATGGCCAGCATCCGCTGCGATCTCGTGTCGCGGTATGGGTGACGAGTACCGGAAGCACCGGCCAACGGTCCCCCGGGGCGCTTGATCCGGGCCAGGCGTGCGTTGTCGCCTCCGCTCCTTCGCTCACGCGCGTGGGCGTGCGCTCGCTCCGGTGCTCGGCTCCGCCTCCGCCTGACCGCGGCTGAAGCGCCCCTGCCAGTCCCCTCGGCGCCTTGGCCGGCGGGCACCTGCCGCGGCGCCGCCTTGGCCTGCGGTCGGAGCGCACCACGGTTCCAGCGGAGAGAACGGGTGTTCGATATGACGCGGAACCTCTGGTAGACTGGTCGCGTGCCCGACTTCCGCCTCGTGGCTCCGTTCGAGCCGACCGGTGACCAGCCCCAGGCGATCGCGCGTCTGACCGACGGGTTGGCCCGGGGGTACCGTCACCAGACCCTGCTCGGAGCCACCGGCACGGGCAAGACCGCGAGCATCGCCTGGACCATCCAGGCCGCCAACCGGCCGACGCTGGTCCTCGCCCACAACAAGACCCTCGCCGCGCAGCTCTACGCCGAGCTCCGCGAGTTCTTTCCCGACAACGCGGTCGAGTACTTCGTCAGCTACTTCGACTACTACCAGCCCGAGGCCTACCTGCCCCGGTCGGACACGTACATCGAGAAGGACTCCAGCCGCAACGACGAGATCGACCGCCTCCGCCACGCCGCGACGCACGCCCTGTTCGAGCGACGCGACGTCATCGTCGTCGCCTCGGTCAGCTGCATCTACGGCATCGGCGCCCCGGTCGACTACGGCGCGACCGTGCTGCGGCTTCGGGTCGGCGGCCAGTACCGCCGCGACGCCGTCCTCCGCCACCTAGTCGACCTCCAGTACCAGCGCAACGACCAGGCCCTCACCCGGGCCCGGTTCCGCGTCCGCGGCGACACCCTCGAGTTCCAGCCGGCGTCCGAGGAGCGGCTCGTCCGGGTCGAGTTCTTCGGCGACGAGGTCGAGCGGATCACCGAGCTGGACCCGCTGACCGGCGAGCTCCTCGCCGAGCGCAAGGATGTCAACGTCTATCCGGCGACCCACTACGTGACCCCGGCCGACAAGCTCCAGGCCGCGATCGTCGACATCGAGGCCGAGATGGAGGAGCGTGTCGGCCAGCTCGAGGCCGAGGGCCGGGCGCTCGAGGGCGCCCGGCTTCGCCAGCGCACGACCTTCGACCTGGAGATGCTCCGCGAGCTCGGCTACTGCTCCGGCGTGGAGAACTACTCCCGCCACCTGTCACGCCGCGACGCCGGGAGCCGGCCCTGGACGCTGCTCGACTACTTCCCGCCCGACTGGCTGCTGGTCGCCGACGAATCGCACATGACGATTCCCCAGGTCGTCGGCATGTACAAGAACGACCGGACCCGCAAGGAGATCCTCGTCGACTTCGGCTTCCGGCTGCCATCGGCCCTCGACAACCGGCCGCTGACGTTCGAGGAGTTCGAGGCGACCGTCCACCAGGCGATCTACCTCTCGGCGACGCCCGGTCCGTACGAGCTGGAGCGAAGCCAGCAGGTCGTCGAGCAGCTCATCCGCCCGACCGGCATCGTCGACCCGGTCATCCACGTCCGCCCGACCGAGGGCCAGATCGACGATCTCATGGAGGAGATCCGGGTCCGGGTCGAGCGCGGCGAGCGGGCCATCGTCACGACCCTGACGAAGCGGATGGCGGAGGACCTCACCGACTACCTGCGCGAGCTCGGGGTCAAGGTCCAGTACCTCCACGCCGAGGTCGACACCCTGGAGCGGGTCGCGATCCTGCGCGACCTCCGCCTCGGCGTCTACGACGTCATCGTCGGCATCAACCTGCTGCGCGAGGGCATCGATCTCCCCGAGGTCACCCTGGTCGCGATCCTCGACGCCGACAAGGAGGGCTTCCTGCGGTCTGCCTGGTCCCTCATCCAGATGACCGGCCGGGCAGCGCGCAACATCGGCGGCGAGGTCGTCATGTACGCCGACACCATGACCGACTCGATGAAGGCCGCCATCGGCGAGACGAACCGCCGCCGCGCCGTCCAGGAGGCCTACAACAAGGAACACGGGATCGAGCCGCGGACGATCGTCAAGGGCATCCGCGACCTCAACGACCAGCTCCGCTCCGTGGCCGAGGGGACGATCGTCTACACCTCCGAGCGGGAGGCCCGCGACGCTCGCCTGGTCGAGCTCGACACGAAGAAGGTCGAGGAGCTCATCAAGCGGATGGAGGCCGAGATGCGGGCCGCGGCCAAGGAGCTCGAGTTCGAGCGCGCCGCCGCCCTCCGGGACGAGATCCAGTCGATCCGCCTGCGGGTCCTGTCGGAGGACCAGTCGGTGGTCGTGGCCCGGGCCGCGGAGGTGGCGGCCAAGGCACGGCCGGCCTCGCACAGCCCCGGTGCACCGGCCGCGCCTGTGGGGCCGGCCCTCGAGGTGTCATCGGTCTCGGTCGTGGCCACCGGCGACGAACCGGTCGGTGTCACCCCGGGCGCCGATGGGGCAGGGGATTCCGGCGATGGTGCCGGGACCGCGTCCGACTGGCTGCCAGGGATCCGCGACGAGCACGAGGACGACGCCGGCTGGCAGGCCCGCTGGCTCGATCGCCCTACCTGGGACCGGACGGTCACCCCGAACATCAGACGCCGGACCGGGACCCGGCCGCCGAGGCGCCGTCGCTGACCCGGGCGGCCGCCGGCCCGCGCCGAGCACTACGCACGCCGCCTGCGAACACTTGTTCTGTTTGGCGCGGTTCCGGTACACTGGGCGGGTGCCCCAGGATCGGATCGTCGTTCGCGGAGCCCGCGAGCACAACCTGAAGAACGTCACCCTCGACTTCCCGCGGGACCGTCTCGTCGTGATCACGGGTCTGTCCGGCAGCGGCAAGTCCAGCCTCGCCTTCGACACCATCTACGCCGAGGGCCAGCGCCGCTATGTCGAGAGCCTGTCGGCCTACGCCCGCCAGTTCCTGGGCCAGATGGAGAAGCCGGACGTCGACCAGATCGACGGCCTCTCCCCGGCGATCTCGATCGACCAGAAGGGCTCCAGCCGGAACCCGCGGAGCACCGTCGGCACGGTCACCGAGATCTACGACCATCTCCGACTGCTGTTCGCCCGGATTGGCCACCCGCACTGCCCCCAGTGCGGTCGCGAGATCGAGCGCCAGACCGTCCAGCAGATCGTCGACCAGATCCTGGCGATGCCCGAGGGCACCCGGCTCCTCGTCCTGGGGCCGCTCATCAAGGACCGCAAGACCGAGGGCGACCGGGTCTTCGAGGCGGCCCGGAAGCAGGGCTTCGTCCGGATCAGGGTAGACGGGGAGACGTACGACCTGGCCGAGGCGCCGACCCTGGACAAGTACAAGCGCCACTCGATCGAGGTCGTCGTCGATCGCTACGTCGTCCGCCGGGCCGAGGCGCCAGAGGAGTGGGCACGGGACGCCGCCGGCCACCCGATCGACCCCGAGACCGGCAAGGCCGTGGCCGACCCCGATGCGCCGCGACTGGCTGATTCCATCGAGACCGCCCTCCGCCTCGGCGAGGGCGTCGTCCTGATCGCCCCAGCCGGCCGAGAGGGTGGCTCGCCGGCCTTCGACGAGCGCCGCTTCTCGGAGCGCTACTCGTGCCCCTATGACGGGACGACGATCGACGAGCTCGAGCCCCGGAGCTTCTCGTTCAACTCGCCCCACGGGGCCTGCCCCACCTGCACCGGTCTCGGCACCCGCCTCGAGATCGACCCGGAGCTGGTGATCCCAGACCGCTCGAAGAGCGTCCTGAAGGGCGCCGTCGTCCCGTGGTCGCGGATGCCGACCGACGCCTCGTGGCGAATGAAGATCACCGAGGCCGTCTTCGAGGCCCACGGCTGGGACCCCAAGACGCCGCTGCGCGACCTCCCGCCCGAGGCGATCGAGCACCTCCTGTACTCGGAGAAGGGCAAGGACGAGAAGGTCGTCATCCGCTACAAGCACGAGCGCGGCGAGAACTCCTATGTGGCGACCTTCGAGGGTGTCGTCACGAACCTCGAGCGCCGCTACCGCGAGACAGACTCGGAGTACATCAAGACCGAGCTCGAGAAGTACATGGTCGAGCGGCCGTGCCCGGCCTGCCATGGAAAGCGCCTCCGGCCCGAAGCGCTCGCGGTGACCGTTGACGGGCGGGACATCTCCGACGTCTCCGACCTCTCGATCACGGACGCCCTCGAGTGGGCCAACGGCCTGCCGGCGAAGGTGACGGACCGCGAGCGCACCATCGCCTACCAGGTGCTGAAGGAGATCCGGGCTCGGCTCGGCTTCCTCGTCGATGTCGGCCTCGACTACCTGACGATCAACCGGACCAGCCAGACCCTGTCGGGCGGCGAGGCCCAGCGGATCCGCCTGGCGACCCAGATCGGGACGACGCTCATGGGCGTCCTGTACATCCTCGACGAGCCCTCGATCGGGCTCCACCAGCGGGACAACGCCAAGCTCATCGCCACGCTCACCCGGCTCCGCGACCTCGGCAACACCGTCCTCGTCGTCGAGCACGATGAGGAGACAATCCGGACAGCCGACTGGGTCATCGACATCGGCCCCGGGGCAGGGGAGCACGGCGGCGAGATCATCGCCAATGGTCCGCTGGAGGCCGTCCTGGCCGAGCCTCGCTCCGTCACGGGTGCCTTCCTGCGCGGCGAGCGCGCGGTCCCGATCCCGGCCAACCGGCGCGCCGGCAACGGCAAGCGCCTGGCGATCCGGGGCGCCCGGGCCCACAACCTCCGGCGGATCGACGTCGCCGTCCGGCTCGGGACGTTCACGGCCGTCACCGGCGTGTCGGGCAGCGGCAAGTCCACGCTCGTGACCGAGGTCCTCTACCGGGCCCTCGCCCGCGAGCTCCACGGCTCGCGCGAGACGCCGGGTGCCCACGACCGGCTCGAGGGCGCGGAGCACGTCGACAAGATCATCGAGATCGACCAGAGCCCGATCGGGCGGACGCCGCGCTCCAACCCCGCCACCTACACCGGCCTGTTCGGGACGATTCGCGAGCTCTTCGCGGCCACGCCCGAGGCCCGCGTCCGGGGCTACTCCCCGGGGCGCTTCTCGTTCAACGTCAAGGGCGGCCGCTGCGAGAACTGCAAGGGCGACGGGATCATCAAGATCGAAATGCAGTTCCTGCCGGACGTCTACGTCCCGTGCGAGGTCTGCAAGGGCGCCCGCTACAACCGCGAGGCCCTCGAGATCCACTACAAGGGCCGCTCGATCGCCGAGGTCCTGGAGATGACCGTCGCCGAGGCGGTCGACTTCTTCGCCGCGGTCCCGACGGTCGCGACGAAGCTTCGAACGCTCAACGATGTCGGCCTCGGCTACATCCACCTCGGCCAGCCGGCGACGACCCTGTCCGGCGGTGAGGCCCAGCGGGTGAAGCTCTCCACGGAGCTCTCGAAGCGGGCGACGGGCAAGACCCTGTACGTCCTCGACGAGCCGACGACCGGCCTCCACTTCGCCGACGTCGAGAAGCTCCTCCAGGTCCTCCATCGGCTCGTCGATGCCGGCAACACCGTCCTCGTCATCGAGCACAACCTCGACGTCATCAAGACCGCCGACTGGATCGTCGACCTCGGGCCGGAAGGCGGCGCCAGGGGCGGGGAGGTGATCGCCGAGGGAACGCCCGAGGATGTCGCCGTGAGCCCGGGCTCCGCGACCGGGGAGTACCTGGCCCGGGTCCTGCGCGGCGAGCCCCTCATCCCGCTCTCGGACGTGACCTTCGCCGAGGAGGCCGGCCGAGCCCCGCGCCCGGGCTCCAATGGCCGGACCCCGGCCGTTCCATCCCGCCCGCCGAGCCGGAAGCGAGCCGCCGCCGCTCGCTGACGGCCGCCGCGGAAGCCCTGCCCCTGTGCCACGGTTATCCGTCTCGCGCCGTGAAAGCGCTCTCTTGACATGGCATGATATGGTGTCCGACAGATCGTGAGAGCGCTCTCACGCCAACGGGATGCAGCCCACATGGCGGTCAGCGAAGCGGGGAACGGCAGGGGCGTCACGCTCGATGCGGTCGCACGCGTCGCGGGCGTCTCCAGGGCCACCGTCTCGCGTGTCGTGAACGGCAACCCCAAGGTCGGCGAGGAGGCCAAGCGCCAGGTCGAACGGGCGATCGAGCGCCTCGGCTACATCCCGAACCCGGCGGCCCGTTCGCTCGTGACCCGCCGGAGCGACTCGATCGGCGTCGTCATCCCGGAGCCACCGGGCATGCTCTTCGGCGATCCCTTCTTTCCGAGGCTGCTGCGCGGCATCAGCACGGAGCTCGCGGCCCGCAACTACCAGCTCGTGCTCCTCATGCCGCAGTCGCCGGAGGAGGAGCCGCGAGTCGAGCGCTACCTCGCCGCCGGCCACGTTGACGGGGCCCTCCTGGTCTCGCTCCACGGCGAGGACGCCATGCCGGCTGCCCTGGCCGCCCGCGGCATCCCGGTCGTCGTCGGCGGCCGGCCGCCCGGCGGCGAGGGCGTCAGCTACGTCGACGTCGACAACGTCGGCGGCGCGAAGGCCGCCGTCGCCCACCTCATCCGGGCCGGTCGTCGGACGATCGCCACGATCGGCGGCCCGCCGGACATGTCGGCCGGCACGGATCGGCTGGAGGGCTATCGCCAGGGGCTAGCCGCCGGTGGCCTCGCGCTCGACGCGGCCCTCGAGGCGGCCGCCGACTTCACCCAGGAAGGCGGGGCCGAGGCGATGCGCCGGATCCTCGCCGCCCGCCCCGACGTCGACGGCGTGTTCGCGGCGTCGGACCTCATGGCCGCCGGCGCCCTCCAGGTCCTGCGCGCGGCCGGTCGCCGGGTGCCCGAGGACGTGTCCATCGTCGGCTTCGACGACTCGTCCATCGCGGCCACCGCCGAGCCGCCGCTCACCAGCATCCGGCAACCCATCGAGGAGATGGGCCGCGAGATGGTCCGCCTCCTGCTCGAGCAGGCGTCCCGTCCCGGATCGGTGCCCCGCAAGGTGATTCTCGCCACCCAGCTGGTGCGCCGCCGGTCGAGCGAGGGGGGGCCGAAACGATAGGAGCCGATCGAACAGCGCACCCACTGGACGAGGGTTGGTTCGTTGATGGAGGAGACGATCGAATGAACGACACGCAGAGATTGGGCCAGCGGCCCGGGATGAGGGTCCCGATCCTGCTGGCCGCCGTGGCCCTCATCGGCGCGGCCTGCGGCGGTGGCGGGACCGCGGCGCCCAGCGCGACGGCGACGCCGTCGCCGACCGAGGCCGCCAGCGCAACCCCCTGCACGCCGGTCGAGATCGAGTGGTTCGTTGGCCTCGGCACCGGCGAGAACGAGGAGCAGATCCCGCAGGAAGAGGCCGTCGTCGAGGCCTTCAATGATTCGCAGGACTGCATCGACCTCCTCCTGACGGTCGTCGACAACACCGAGGCGGCCGACACCCTGGCGACCAGGATCGCGGCCGACGACGCCCCGGACATCATCGGTCCGATCGGCATCCGCGCCCTCCAGTCGTTCGGCGATCAACTGCTCGACCTCGGGCCGTACATCGAGAGCTCGGGCATCGACCTGTCGCAGATCGAGCCCGGCCTGGTCGAGGCCTACAACGTCAACGGCAAGCAGATCGGCATCCCGATGGCCGTCTACCCATCGTTCATCTACTACAACAAGAGCCTCTTCGCGGAGGCCGGCGTGGCCGAGCCGCCGCACGAGGTGGGCGAGCAGTACGAGGGCGAGGACTGGACCTGGGCGGCCGTCCGCGAGCTGGCCCTGAAGCTCACCGTCGACACCAACGGCAACGACGCCACCAGCGCCGACTTCGACCCCGCCAACATCGACGTCTACGGGCTCGATGCCCAGTTCACCGAGCACGACGCCCGGGCCTGGGCAACCATCTTCGGCGGCTCCGGCTCAGCCGTCGCCGACGACGGCACGACCGCCCAGTGGCCGGACAACTGGCGCGAAGGCCTCCAGTTCATGTACGACGGCATCTGGACCGACCACATCATCCCGGACGAGACGGCCGTCGACGCCCTCGCCGCCGGCAACACCTTCCAGTCCGGCCGGATCGCGATGGACGTCGTCCACCAGTGGTACACGTGCTGCGTCTACCCGGGTGAGGGCGACCCCGCCGTCACCGATTGGGACATCGCGGTCCTGCCCGTCGGGCCGGATGGCACCATCACCTCGAAGCTCCATGCCGACACCATCGGCATCCTCGACTCCACCGAGTTCCCGGACCAGGCCTTCGAGGCCCTGAGCTTCCTCAGCCAGTCGCCGGAGCTCGTCACGACGTGGGGCGCCATGCCGGCCATCGAGAGTCAACGGGACGCCTTCTTCGCCGCGCTCGACGAGCGGTTCGCACCGCTCGACATCGATTGGAACGTCTCGACGCTGATGCTGGCCTACCCGGACAACCCCAGCCACGAGGCATACATGCCGAACTTCCAGGAGGCGGACTCCGCCAACAAGGACCTCGGCTCCAAGATCTGGAACACGCCGGATCTCGATCTGGACGCGGCGATCGATGCGCACATCGAGCTGCTCCAGGAGATCTTCGACTCGGCGAACTGACCGCGTCCTCCTCCTGCATGCTGCGCCGGGGGCCCGGCCCACACCGGCCCCCGGCGCAGACTATCCAGACCCGGATCCGATCTCGAGGACCAGGCGGATGACGACAACCAGCGCAGCCGTCCCCATCGCCGCCGAACCCCGACCCACCGGCCGCTGGCGCGCGTTCCGCGAGCGCGAATCGGTCACGGGACTGCTCTTCGTCTCGCCGTTCATCGTCGGCTTCATCCTGTTCTCGGCGATCCCGATGCTCGCCTCGCTGGTCCTGTCGCTGACCGACTTCGATCCCCGTGAGCCGGACGAGATCCACTTCATCGGGCTCACCAACTACCAGCAGATGCTGAGCGACCCGGTCCTCCACGAATCCCTCGGAGTGACGCTGCGGTTCGCCTTGCTCGTCGTGCCCCTGACCCTGGCCGCCGCCCTCGGCGTGGCCATGCTCGTCAACAGCCGGCTGCTCGCCGGCCGGCACGTCTTCCGGACGCTGTTCTACATGCCGATGCAGATCCCGCTCGTGGCCAGCACGATCGTCTGGATCGGCGTCCTCCACGCCACGACCGGCTGGCTCAACTACGCCCTCGAGGGTGTCGGCCTGCCGGGCCCCAACTGGCTTCAGAGCACGTTCTGGGTTGGCCCCGCCCTCGGGCTCATGGGCCTGTGGGGGATCGGCAACATGATGCTGATCTTCCTGGCCGGCCTCCAGAGCGTCCCGACCGAGCTGTATGACGCGGCCAAGGTCGACGGTGCGGGGCCCTGGGCAAGCTTCCGGCACGTGACCCTGCCGATGATCTCGCCGGTCCTCTTCTACAACCTGGTCATCGCCCTCATCGCCGCATTCCAGTACTTCACCCAGGCCTACGTCGTCAGCAACGGTCGCGGCGACCCCGACCGGGCGACCCTGTTCTTCAACCTCAACCTGTATCGCGAGGCGTTCGGCTTCTTCCACATGGGCTACGCCTCGGCCCTGGCCTGGCTCCTCTTCGTCATCGTCCTGGGACTAACGGTCGTGCTCTTCAAGACGGCGGGCTCGTGGGTCTTTGCCGGGGGCGAGCGATGACGGCGGTGGCCCGCCCGATCGGCCGGCCGCCGGCGGCCGCCGGCCCGCTGCACCGCCGGATGCGGCGGTTCGCGGTCATGTCGGCCGTGACCCTGGTGGCGGCGACCATCGTGTCGGCCTTTCTCATGCCGCTCGGCTACATGGTCGCCACGGCGTTCAAGGACCCGAGCCAGCTGACGGCCATCGACGCGCCGCTGTACCCGGCGGCACCGGAGGTCTTCGAGTACCAGGGCAAGGAGCTCAAGGTCTACGACGTCCCGCAGCCCGATGGCTCGATCAAGGCCTGGGCCCTGCTCCAGCCCCATCGCGAGGACGCCATCTTCATCGACCCGGCGAACCCCGAGGCGGGCGAGATCACCTGGATCGGGCGACCCCGGACGCTGACCCAGCACTGGGGCTTCTCGCTCAAGGTCGACAACTTCACGACGGCCTGGGAGACGATCGACTTCCCCCGTCTCTTCCTGAACACGTTCGGCATCGCCGGCCTGTCGACGCTGGGCGCGGTCCTGTCCGGGATCTGCGTCGCCTACGGCTTCAGTCGCTTCCGGTTCCCCGGCCGCAACGGGCTGTTCATCCTGATGCTCGCGACGATCATCCTGCCCTTCCAGGTGACGCTCATCCCGAGCTACGCCGTCTACCTGGCCCTCGGCTGGGTGGGGACGTGGTGGCCGCTCATCATTCCCCACTTCTTCGCCAACGCCTACAACGTCTTCCTGCTCCGGCAGTACTTCCTCACGATTCCCCGCGAGCTCGACGAGGCGGCCATGATCGATGGGGCCGGGCCGTTCCGGATCCTCAGATCGGTGATCGTCCCGCAGGCCGTTCCGGCGATCATCGCGGTGACGCTCTTCCACTTCTTCTGGGCCTGGAACGAGTACTTCCTGCCGCTCGTCTACCTGCAGGGCAAGCCCGACCTGCAGCCGCTGGCGGTCGGCCTCGCTCGCTTCAACGCCCTGTACGAGCAGCAGCCGACGCTGATCCAGGCCGCCGCGATCATGGCGATGGCCCTGCCGGTGGTGCTGTTCTTCCTCGCCCAGCGCGCGTTCATGCGCGGCGTCGTCTTCGGCGGCGTGGAGAAGTAGCGGTGCCGATCCGGATCCCGCGCCAGGCGTGGTCGCATCCGATCGGCGTGGGCTGTGACCCCGTGCCGCGGGCGCGGATCGACCAGCCGATGATCGATGACGGGCCGTGGGCCGGCGTCCCGGTCGGGGGGATCGGGGCGGGCAGCATCGGTCGGACCCAGCGCGGCGACTTCGCCCGGTGGCACCTGCGGGTCGGCGCCCATCACTTCGAGCCGGTCGCGGTCGACGGCTTCGCGTTGTGGGTCGAGGACGGCGGCCGGACCCAGGCCACGGTCCTCCGGACCACGCCGCCGCCGCCGGGCTGGGGGCCGGCCCTGCCGGTCGGAGCGGGCACGTACCGGGCCCTCTTTCCGCGGGCCTGGTTCGAGCACGACGTCCCGGACTGCCGCCTCCGCCTCACCGAGGAGCAGCTCAGCCCGGTCGTCCCCGGCGACGACGCGGCGGCGAGCCTGCCGGTGGGCACGTTCAGCTGGGAGATCACGAACCCGACCGCCGCGGCGATCTCGGCCGCCCTGCTGCTCAGCTGGCGGAACGACCTCGGTCGCGATGTCGGGTTGGCGAGCGCGGCTGGCGGCCGGATCGAGGTCCGGGCGGCGGAGGGCCGTGTCGGTCTGGTCCTGCGCCCGGATGACGCTGCGGCGGCCCGTGGCACGCCGGCCTCGATGGCCCTCCTGGTCGAGGGCGGGGACGGCATCGAGGTCACGACCGTGGCCGGCTTCGACCCTGACGACGCGGCGGACGTCTGGGCGGACTTCGCCGCCGACGGTCGCCTGACCGCGGCGCCCGGCGAGGGCCTCGGGTCGGCCGGAGCGATCGCCGCCCGGGTCAGCCTCGCCCCCGGCGAGACGCGCACGCTCCGATTCGCCATCGCCTGGGACATCCCGATCGCCGAGTTCGGATCGGGGCGCCGCTGGCTCCGTCGCTACACCCGGGAGCAGGGCACCTCCGGCGACGGCGCCTGGCGGATCGGTGAGCTGGCGCTCGACCACCTCGACGCGTGGCGCACGGCCATCGAGGCCTGGCAGGCGCCGTTCCTCGACGATCCGGGCCGGCCGGACTGGTATGTCGCGGCGCTGTTCAACGAGCTGTACTTCCTCGTCGACGGCGGGACCCTGTGGCCCGATCGGGCGCTCCCGAGCGACCTCCACCCCTCGTCGCCGGAACCGGCGCTGGCCCTGATCGAGTGCTTCGACTACCCCTTCTACAACACCCTCGACGTCCACTTCTACGCCTCGTTCGCCCTGAGCCGCCTGTGGCCCGAGCTCGAGGTCGAGATCAGCCGGGCGTTCGCCCGCACCGTCGAGCTCGACGACCCGTCATCGATGACGATCGAGACGACGGGCCTGGAGGTCCAGCGGAAGGTCGCCGGAGCCCTGCCCCACGATCTCGGCGGCCCGGCCGAGGACCCGCTCGCCCGGGCCAATCGCTACCGCTTCCGCGATCCGAACATCTGGAAGGACCTGAACCCCAAGTTCGTCCTCCAGCTGGCGCGGGACCTGGCCCTCGGCGGGGCGGCCGCCCGGTCCCTGCTCCCGGAGGCCTGGCCGGCCGTCGTCCGGGCGATGGACCGCCTGGCCTCGTTCGACACGGACGGCGACGGCCTGCCCGAGCACGACGGCCGGCCCGACCAGACGTACGACACCTGGCCGATGAGCGGGCCGTCGGCCTACGGCGGCGGGTTATGGCTGGCCGCCCTGCGGGCCGCCGGCGCGATGGCCGCCGGGGTCGGCGACGCGGCTCGCGAGGTCGCCTGGGGCGACACCTTCGAGACCGCCGCGGCGAGCTACGAGCGGCGCCTCTGGAACGGCCGCGCCTATCGCTACGACGATGGCGACAGCCCGACGTCCGACAGCCTCATGGCCGATCAGCTTGCCGGCCAGTGGTACATCGACGTCCTAGGGCTCGGCGACCTCGTGCCGCCGTGGCGCGTCGAATCGGCCCTCCGCGAGATCTTCGAGCGCAATGTCCGCGGCTTCGGCGACGGCGAGATGGGGGCCGTCAATGGCACGCGCCCGGACGGGGGCGTCGATCGCTCGAGCGAGCAATCGCAGGAGGTCTGGATCGGGACGACCTACGCCCTCGCGGCGTTCATGATCGGCCGCGGCCTCGTCGAGGAGGGCTGGCAGACGGCCCGTGGCGCGGCCCGCATGACCTACCAGCGCGGGTTCTGGTTCCGGACGCCCGAGGCGTTCGACGAGGATGGCAACTTCCGGGCCTCGATCT
This sequence comes from Chloroflexota bacterium, assembly GCA_004297395.1. GTDB lineage: Bacteria > Chloroflexota > Limnocylindria > Limnocylindrales > CSP1-4 > UBA5189. The sequence goes on from SCUO01000017.1 coordinate 20,778, forward strand.
ACCTCCGGCCGCTCGCGATCTGGGCGATCGAGGAGGCCCTGGAGCGGGTCGCTCGGCGGGCCCGGCCGGCCCAGCCCGGGGTCGTGGTGGGCTGACGGCGCCCGAAGGTGGTGCGGCGAGGCACCACGTTAGGCCGGGAACCGCGCACGTCGAGTTACCAACCGCGGCGCCGCCCGCTATCGTTGGCGGTGAAGAGTGGTCTGGTCGGGTCCGGTTGACTCGAGGTCCCAGACCGTCGCGCGGTCCAGCTGAACTCGTGGCCGCCACATTTGCCGGGAGCTCGTGTGGCGGGCTTGCTGTTTCCCTGACGCCCGCGACGCGCCACTCGGGCCATCGGACCGCGCCACGCACCGCACAGTCGAGAGGATGGAATGAAGCGATCGAGACTGGCAGCACTCGCGGCCCTCGGGCTGCTCCTCGCGGTCTCCGCGCCGACGGCGACGGCCAAGCCGAAGCCGGGCTCTCCCGCCGAGACCCACGCCCAGACGACGGAGATCCAGCTCCTGTCGCTCAACGACTTCCACGGCAACCTCGAGCCACCGGGCGGGTCCGGCGGCCGAATCGGCGCACTCAACGGCGCCGGCCAATGCGTCGCACCGGACTGCTACCTGGCGGGCGGTGTGGAGTACCTGGCGACCCACGTCCGAGGCCTGCGGGCCACGAACCCGAACACGCTGTTCCTGTCGGCCGGTGACCTGATCGGGGCGACGCCGCTGATCTCGGCGCTGTTCCACGACGAGCCGACGATCGAGGCCTTCAATCTCATGGACCTCGACTTCAACGGCGTGGGCAACCACGAGTTCGACGAGGGCGTCGACGAGCTCCTCCGGATGCAGAACGGCGGGTGCCATCCGATCGATGGCTGCGCCGACGGCGACGGCTTCGCCGGGGCCGACTTCGGCTTCCTGGCCGCGAACGTCGTCTACCGGGACGGCGGCGACACGATCTTCCCGCCCTATGCGATCCGCGAGTTTCCGGGCGTCGACGTCGCGATCGTCGGCATGACGCTCGAGGGCACGCCCGACATCGTGACCCCGGCCGGCATCCAGACGGTCGACTTCCTCGACGAGGCGGAGAGCGTCAACGCCCTCGTCCCGGTGCTCAAGGCCCAGGGCATCGAGACGATCATCGTCCTGCTCCACGAGGGCGGCTCGATCGGGGCGCCGGGCAATGGCGCCGGGTCCGTCGCGGCCATCAACAGCTGCAACAACCCGACCGGTCCGATCCCGCCGATCGTCGACGCCATGAGCGACGAGATCGATGTGGTCATCACCGGCCACACCAACTGGGCGGTCAACTGCGTCATCGACGGCAAGATCGTCACAGGCGCCGCCCACCAGGGCCGGCTCGTGACCGACATCGACCTGACGATCAGCCGAGCGACGAAGGACGTCGTGGCGGCAAGCGTCAACAACGTCATCGTGACCCGGACGGTCGCCAAGGCGGCGGATCTCACCGGGCTCATCGCAAAGTACTCGACCCTCGTCGCGCCCCTCGCGAACGAGGTCGTCGGCTCGTCGACGGGCGACATTCTCCGGGCGAACAACGCTGCCGGCGAGTCGGCCCTCGGGGACGTGATCGCCGACGCCCAGCTCGCCGCGACATCTGGCGCCCTCTTCGGCGGCGCCGTCGTGGCCTTCATGAACCCCGGCGGCATCCGGGGCGACATCATCGCCAGCCAGACACCGGGTGGCGAGGCGGTCGGGGAGGTCACGTACGGGGAGCTCTTCAGCGTCCAGCCATTCAGCAACGTCATGACCGTCATGACCTGCACGGGCGCCCAGATCGATGCCCTCCTGGAGCAGCAGTTCCGGGCGACCGGCAACACCATCCTTCAGGTGCCTGCGGGCTTCGCCTACACCTGGGATGCCGCGGCTCCGCTCGGCTCGCGGGTCGACATCGGGTCGATCACGATCGGCGGCGTCGCCATCGCCGCCGGCGCGGACTACCGCGTCGCGATGAACAACTTCCTCGCCACCGGCGGGGACGGGTTCAGCGTCTTCACCCAGTGCACCGACCCGCTCGGCGGAGAGATCGACCTCGACGTCCTGGTGACGTACTTCGGGGCCAACTCGCCCGTCGCGCCGGGTCCCCAGAACCGGATCACGCGGCTGAACTAGCCGGCGGCTGAATCAGCCGAAACGGATTCGAGGGAAGGCCGGCTCGCCAGGGCCGGCCTCCCCGTTTCCGGGCATACGGGTCAGATCGGCGACGTACCATCCGGCCCGGCCGGCCACGAGGCGGCCCCGCCGAAGGAGGATCGCGTGCCCGACGGTCACGCCCGCGTTCGCGCCCGCCACGAGCTGCCGGAGATCGATGCCGCCGCGCTGGAGGCCGCCCGGGCCGGCGACCTCGTCCTTGCCGCGGCCCGTGAGCGTGGTTCGGAGCGCTGGGTTCGCTACTTCGCGCCGTTGCCGGATCGCCTTCGCGATGAGCCCCTGGCCGGCCTGCGGGCGGCCGCCCGGACGGCGCGAGCTGCCTACGGATCGAAGGATTCGATCCGTGACGCCGTGCCGGAGGCCGTTGCGGAGCCGTTCCTCGCCACGGTGGATCGACTCCTCAAGCTCATCGCCCGATGGGAGGCGAGGCGCGAGGACTGAGGCTCAGTACAGCCACGGAATCATCCGCCGCGTCCTCGCGGCGTACCCGGCGTAGGCCGGGAATCGTGCCTCGAGCCAGGCCTCCTCGCGCCGGCGCTTGAGGTCGAAGAAGGCGAGCAGCAGCGCGGCCATCGCACCGGCGACGAGCGAGTGGCGGGCGATCGCCCAGCCGACCGCCGCGATGACGATGCCACCGTAGATCGGGTGCCGAACGAGCCGGTACGGCCCGCTGGCGACGAGAGCGGCCCCGGCCCGGGGCCGGGGCAGGGCGGAGAAGGCACCCCCACGGCCGAGCGAGCCGGAGGCAGCCAGTGCCAGCCCCAGCCCGAGGATGACGAGCGTCGCGCCGGCGAGGCCCAGGAGCTCGGCCATGGGCGACGCCACAGCCGCGCGCACGCCCACGCCGGCAGCCGCGACGAGGACGAACAGCACGCCCTGGACGAGGACCCAGCCCTCGCCCCGGGGACCCAGCGACGGCAGCCTGGACATGGGCCGATCCTACGCCGCCGGCTCGAGCTCCCAGGGCTCGAATGCCTCCCGCAGGAAGACCGACGGCGCATCCGGATCGTAGACGAGGGTCAGCGAGCGGCGGGCCCGCGTCCAGGCCACGTAGGCCAGTCGTCGTTCCTCCTCGAGGGCCCGTCTCGGGTCCTCCGCATCGGCGATTGAACGGGCGCTCGGGAAGCGACCGTCGTCCATGTCGACGACAGCGACGTGGTCGAACTCGAGGCCCTTGGTGGCGTGGGCGGTGGCCAGGGTGAGGGCAGCGTCGTCGCGACGGAGTCGGGCGAGTCGGGCCCGGACGTCGGCGATCGCCGCGGCCAGCGCCGCGAGGTCCGGATAGGCCGGAGCCCAGGCCAGGAGTGCGGCCAGGATGGGGCGAGCCTCCTCGCCCGCGTCGGGCCGGAGGGCGGTCAGGGCGACGAGCGGCGATCGCGCCCACCCGGAACCGCCGGCCGCCGCATGGAGCAGGCCGTCGACGAGCGGTGACTCCACGGGCAGCTCCAACCCGGTGGCGCGAAACGGGACGTCCCGGGCCAGGGCGGCCACCACCGCGGGCAGGAGCTCGCGATTCGTCCGGGTGAGGATCCCGAACGTGTCATCGCCGCCGCCTCGGGGTCCGCCGGGTCCGCCGGGCGCCGCCACCCACGATCGCAGCACCGCGTGGCAGCGATCGGCATCGTCGGCGGTCAGGGGCGCGAGGATCACCGCGCCGGGCGCGTCGGGACGGGCCGCGATCCGCTTGTCGAACCGCTCGCGGTTGCCCTCGATCAAACGGACCGCGCGCGAGATCACCGCCGCCGGGCAGCGGTAGTTGGTCACCAGGTCCACCCGCCGGAGACCGGGCAGGGACGTCTCGGCCAGGGCGAGCAGGCGGCGGACGTCCGCGAGCCGCCAGCCGTAGATCGACTGGTCGTCGTCACCGACCAGGAAGATGCGGTTGGCCGGTGCGGCCAGGAGGAGCGCCATCCGGAGCTGGCTCCGGTCGAGGTCCTGGGCCTCGTCGACGAGGAGGTGCGCGCAGCGGGCCCGCCACGAGGCCAGGACGGGCGGCTCGGTCTCCAGCAGGCGGGTCGAGCGGACGACGAGGTCGTCAAAGTCGAGGCCGCCGGCCTCGGCGATGGCCTGCTCGTAGGCCACGAATGCCCGCGCCAGCGGGCCTGCCTCCGGATCTGCGGCGACCGCCGTCGCCTCGACCCCGAGATCGAGCTTCAGGCGCGAGATGATCGTGTCGAGCCGGCGGCGCTCGGCCGGGGTCGTGTCGGGGAGCGCCGTTCGAAGGACCGCCTCACGATCGAGGAGGGGAGCGGTCGGCTCCCCGGCCTCCCGGAGGATCTCGAGGCCGAGGGCGTGGAACGTCCGGACCCGGACGGCGCCGGTGGGCCGGCCGAGCGGTTCAAGCGCCACCTCGAGGCGCTCCGCCAGCTCCACGGCGGCCTTCCGGTTGAAGCTGATCGCCGCGATCTGCCCCGGATCCACGCCCTCGTCGACGAGCCAGGCGATCCGGGCGACCAGGGTCGTCGTCTTGCCGCTGCCGGCGGGCGCGACGCACAGGATCGGGCCGGGTGGCGCGGTGGCCGCCGCTCGCTGGTCCGGTGCAAGCCGCGCGAGGCGTTCGACGACGGCCGGGTGACTGGCCATGGACCGGAGCATGGCGGTGGGCACTCATCCGGCGATTGACGGAAGTGGTGCGCGGGTGCACCGCCGCCGGCTGGATGCCGGCAATGCAGCGTCAACGAGTGGCCAAACCGCGCTATCGTGTGCGTTCCAGGGTCGTCCAGTGCTGTCCGCTGCGGATAGGCGTCGATTCGCCACACGTTCACCACCACGTTCACCACCCCTGAAGACGTGGAGGAGGTCCCCGTGAACCACGCCCGCATTCGGCCATTCATCACCCTCGCCCTCGTCGGCCTGCTGGCCGCGCTCCTCGCCGGCCCCGTGGCGGTCTCGGCGCGGTCCGAGACGGTCCGCTTCGCGACGTTCAACGCGTCGCTGAACCGCAACAATGCGGGCCAGGCCCTGGCCGACCTGTCAGCACCCGGGAACCCCCAGGCCAGCGCGGTGGCCGAGATCATCCAGCGGGCCCAGCCGGACGTCCTCCTGATCAACGAGTTCGACTACTACCCCGACAACGCCCTGGCGACGGCCTTCCAGGACAACTACCTGTCGATCTCGCAGCACGGCGCGGCGCCGATCGACTACCCGTACGTCTTCGTCGCCCCGTCGAACACCGGGATCCCGTCGGGCTTCGACCTCAACAACAACGGCGTCGTCGCCGGCGGCGACGACGCGTTCGGCTTCGGCTTCTTCCCGGGGCAGTTCGGGATGGCCGTCTTCTCGCGTTTCCCCATCGACCTCGACGCGGTCCGGACATTCCAGTTCTTCCTGTGGCAGGACATGCCGGGCGCGCTCCTGCCGGACGATCCGGCGACGGCCGCTCCGGCTGACTGGTATTCGGCCGAGGAGCTGGCCGTCTTCCGGCTCTCGTCGAAGAGCCACTGGGACGTGCCGATCCGGCTGGGCCCGCGGACCGTCCACTTCCTCGTGAGTCATCCCACCCCGCCGGTCTTCGACGGTCTGGAGGATCGGAACGGGACCCGCAACAACGACGAGATCCGGTTCTGGGCCGATTACGTGACCCCCGGGCCGACCTCGGCCTACATCTACGATGACGCCGGGGGCCAGGGGGGCCTCAAGCCCGGCGAGCTGTTCGTGATCGCGGGCGACCAGAACAGCGATCCGCTCGACGGCGACAGCATCCCCGGTTCGATCCAGCAGTTCCTGGACCACCCCCTCGTCAACACCCGGGTGACCCCCTCCAGCGAGGGCGGGCCGTACTGGGCCGATGTCCAGGGCGCCCTCAACGACGGGCACGAGAGCGATCCCAGGCACGACACGGCCGACTTCTGCGACACCCCGGCCTTCCCGCCGTGCAGCGGTCCGGGCAACCTGCGGGCGGACTACGTCCTGCCGCGGATCAATATCGGGATCCGCGACGCCGCGGTGTTCTGGCCAACTGCCGACGATCCGCTCGTCTACCTGACCGGCACCGGGTTCCCGGTCCCGAGCTCGGACCATCGGCTCGTCTGGGTGGACCTCGCCGTCCCCGGCTGACATCGCCGAGCCTGGCGGACGGACGCCGGGCTCGATCGTCGGACCGTGTCTGCGGGCGGTGTCCGCGGGCACCGAGCGACCGGTACCCAAGCGGGGCGCGCCGACGCACCAACCGGGACCTGTCTCCCATGGGCGAGCGCGCTCCGATGGCGGACAGTCCGGTGACCAGACACCGCCGGGTCGTCACGGGGTCGCTACCGGGAGGTCCAGCTCGATGTTCCGTCGCGTCGTTCGCCGTTCGGCCACGCTGGCCGCTATGGCGGCGCTCATCGCCTCGGGCGTCGCGATGGCCGACGTCGTCGGCGCCGACGGCGACGATGTGGCGGGCGTCCAGAGCTTCGTCGACCTCGGCACCGTGGCGCCGGGGGCCACGATCACCCGGGACGTCGACATGGTCCTGACCTGCACCGGCCTGCGCCACGTGGATCCGGGCCAGGTCGTGAACCTGTGGCAATCCGAGGTCACCGGGCCCGCTCTCGGCGGCTCGATCAACGCGACGGCCACGAGCGTGGGGCCGGTACCGACGGGCTGGGCCAACGACGCCGCGGGCATCGTCGGCTGCGCTTCGCCGCTCCAGGTGACGTCGGCCGAGCCGAGCCACGTGACGATCGTCGCCCCGACCGTCCCGGGCCTCGACTACGAGCTCACGGTGACGTATGGGCGGACGCTCAGCCCCGCCGGCGTGGCCGACGCCGCGAGCATGGGCGGCCTGACCGTGATCACCTTCCGCCTGGATGTCGAGGACCTCGACTCGACGCCTCCGACCCTCTTCGGCATGCCCGCGGCCATGGACCTCGTCACCGACGATCCCACCGGCACGACCCTCGACTACGCCCTGCCCACGGCCACGGACGACCAGGACCCTGCGCCCACCGTGGCCTGCGATCCGGCGCCCGGCACGCACATCCCCACCGGCGTGACGACCATGACCTGCGCCGCGTCGGACGCCAGCGGCAACTCGACCGTCGCGACGTTCGACGTCGTCCTCCATCTGGGGTCGGTCGAATGGGGCGATCCGGTGGGCGCCGCCGCCGAGCTCCGCGTCTCGCTGGGCCGTTCGATCCCGCTCAAGGTCCGGGCCTGGCTGGACGGGCTGCCCCAGGCCGGACCGGCCGCGTTCGAGGTCTGGAGCTGCACGGCGAGATCGACCGGCTCGCTGCAGACGGCCGCCGCCGGGTGGAACGCCGACGCGGCCCGCTGGATGGCCGTCCTCGACACGTCGGGGCTGGCCGCCGGCTGCCACACCGTCGCCCTCGTGCGCGACGGGACATCCCTGGGATCGTTCGTCCTCGAGATCGTGGATCCACCGGCCGCGGGCGCGACGCCGGGACGGGGCTCGAGCCGCGGCGACTGATCCTCGCCTACCATCGGGGGCGTGACCGCGCCCCCCTCGACCCAGCTCGCGGCGACGCTCAGGAACCTGCCCGACCGGCCCGGCGTGTACCTCATGAAGGACGCGCGCGGGAACGTCATCTACGTCGGCAAGGCCCAGAGCCTGCGAAGCCGCGTCCGGAGCTACTGGCAGAAGGAATCGGACGCGCGGCCGTCCATGCAGGTCGTCCGCTCGGTCGTCGACAAGATCGCCGACGTCGAGTACACGCTGACCGATTCGGTGTCGGAGGCGCTGCTCCTCGAGAACAGCCTGATCAAGCGCTTCGCCCCGCCCTACAACGTCCGGCTCAAGGACGACAAGTCATACCCGTTCATCAAGATCACCCTGGCCGACGACTTCCCCCGGATCGAGCGGACCCGGAAGCTGCCCCAGGACGGCAGCCGCTACTTCGGGCCGTACGCCAGCGCCTCGAGCGTCGATGAGGCGATGAACCTGGTGCGCCGGATCTTCCCGTTCCGGACCTGCACGATCGAGATCCGGGACGGTGAGCGGGCACTCCAGCGGCCCTGCCTTCTGTATCACATCAAGCGCTGCCAGGGCCCCTGCATCGGGGCGGTCTCGAAGGACGCCTACCGGGCCGACATCGCCCAGGTAGAGCTCTTCCTGGAGGGCCGCCAGGAGAATGTCGCGAGGGCCCTCCGGACGGAGATGCAGGGCGCATCCGACCGGCTCGAGTTCGAGCGCGCGGCGACCCTCCGGGACAAGGTCCGCTCGATCGAGCGGACGATGGAGAGCCAGAAGATGGCGGCCTTCGCCCGGACCGACCTCGACCTGGTGGGGCTGGCCCGCAAGGACAGCCAGGCGGCCGTGCAGCTCTTCGCCATCCGCAACGGCAAGGCCATCGGCCGGGACGTGTTCCTGCTCGAGGCGCCGCGCGAGGCGACCGACGCCGAGGTCATCTCCGGCTTCCTCGTCCAGTACTACGCCCGGTCGTCGAGCGTGCCGCGTGAGATCGCCGTGCCCATGGAGCTGCCCGACGCGACCGAGCTCGAGGCCTTCCTCGGCGACCGCCGGGCGACCCTGACCGCGGCCGCCCGGGGCGAGGCCGCGCCGCGGGTGTCCGAGACCGCCCTGTGGGTCCGAACCCTGGACACCGCGAGCGCCGGTCGCCATGGCCCGATCGGGTCCGTCCGGATCGTGGTCCCGCGCCGCGGCGAACGACGGCGCCTGATGCAGCTCGCCACCCGGAATGCCTCGGAGATGCTGGCCCGCGAGCAGGCCCGCTGGCTGGCCGACCAGGGCCGGACCCTCGGCGCCCTGGAGGAGCTGGCGAGCGCCCTCGAGCTGCCGGTACTGCCGGCCCGGATCGAGTGCTACGACATCTCGACGTTCCAGGGTACGAACAGCGTCGGCAGCATGGTCGTGTTCGAGGACGGCCGGCCCCGGACCGGCGAGTACCGCCGCTTCGAGATCAGGACCGTGGCCGGCCAGAGCGACGTGGCCAGCCACCAGGAGGTCCTCCGGCGTCGCTTCCGGAACGCCAAGTCCGGCGACGAGGGCAGCGCCGAGGAGCGTCGCTGGGCGATGCCCGATCTCGTCATCATCGATGGCGGACGGTCGCAGGTGAACGCCGCCGCGGCTGTGCTGGCCGAGCTGGGCCTCCACGACCTGCCATTGGCCGGGCTGGCCAAGGAGCGCGAGGAGCTGGTCCTGCCGGATCGCCCGGAGCCGGTCCTCCTGCCGACGACGTCGCAGGCCCTCTACCTCGTCCAGCGGATCCGGGACGAGGCCCACCGCTTCGCGATCACCTATCACCGCAAGCTTCGCGCCCGGGCCTCGGTCCGCTCGGCCTTCGACGACGTCCCCGGCATCGGACCGCGCCGCCGGGCAGTCCTGCTCCGGACGTTCGGGTCGGTGAAGCGGATTCGCGAGGCGCCGGTCGAGCAGATCGCGGCCCTTCCAGGGATCGGCGCGGCCCTCGCGGCTAGGATCAAGGCCGGCCTGGGGGAGTAGTCCCGCGGGGCCTCCGGCGTTCGGACCCCCGCACCTGTATCATCCGCCGGCGATGCGCAGGACCACCGTCATCTTCATCGCCGTCATCGGCGTGCTCGCCCTCATCGTCGACTTCTGGCCCCGCCTCCGGCTGCCCGGGCTCGATCCCGATGCCGGAAGCCGCCTGATCGAGACGAAGTTGGGCCTCGACCTGCAGGGCGGCCTCAAGGTCGAGTATCGGGTCAATCCGGTCGGCGACCGGACGCCGGGCCTGGCCGACCTCGAGATCGTCCGCGGGATCATCGAGGCCCGGGTCAACTCGACGGGCGTGGCCGAGCCGGTTGTCGTCACGAGCGGCACGGACCGTGTCGTCGTGGAGCTGCCGGGTGTCACCGACACAGGCACGGTCCGCCAGCTGGTCGGCCAGACCGGCCGCCTCGACTTCGTCCCGATCCCGGTCGGGACCACGGTCAACGCGGGCCAGGCGCTGGACCTGACCGCGGTCACCGAATGCGCCGGCACCGGCACGGTGACCACGCTGTGCATCCTGTTCTCGGGCGACCAGCTCGATTCGGCAACCCTCGGGCAGGACAAGAACGGCGGCCGAGCGGTCAACTTCAACCTGAAGGATCGTGGCGAGCAGCTGTTCGCCGCCTTCACCGCCGCGCACGTCAACGAGCAGTTCGCGATCGTCCTCGACTCGGTGATCATCTCCGCCCCGAGCATCACCCAGGCGATCACCGGCGGCACCGTCCAGATCACGAACGAGGGCACGATCGGCGGCATGCCCCAGCAGGAAGCCACCAACCTCGTCAACGTCCTCCGCTTCGGCTCGCTGCCGTTCCCGGTCGAGGAGCTGTCGAGCGACACGATCGACCCGACCCTGGGCAAGGAGTTCCTGGACAAGAGCATCTTGGCCGGGGCGATCGCGGTCGGCCTCGTCCTGCTGTTCATGCTCACCCACTACCGCCTGCCCGGCGTCGTGGCCGGCGTCGCCCTGCTGTACTACGCGCTCGTCCTGTTCGCCGTCTTCCGGCTGATCCCGGTGACCCTGACCCTGGCCGGCATCGCCGGCTTCGTCCTCTCGGTGGGCATGGCGGTCGATGCCAACATCCTGATCTTCGAACGGTCCAAGGAAGAGCTGCGCCTCGGCAAGTCGCTGCCCCAGGCCATCGAGGCCGGCTTCGCCCGGGCCTGGAACTCGATCCTCGATTCGAACGTATCGAGCCTCATCACCGCCTCGATCCTGTACTTCTTCGGCTCGTCGGTGATCCAGGGCTTCGCCCTCGTCCTGATCCTCGGCGTCCTCGTCTCGATGTTCACCGCGATCACGGTGACCCGGACGATCCTGCGGGTGGTCGTGGCCCAGGACTGGGCCCGGAAAGCCCGCCTCTACGGCATCTCCGAGGCCGAGTTCGTCTACCGGCCGACCGGCCGGGCCGCCATCCGGCGAGGGGCGACGCCCGGTGTTTGACGTCATCGGCAAGAAGCGCTGGTTCTTCGCCTTCTCGCTCCTCATCACGATCCCGGGCCTGATCTTCATCCTGCTCACCCCGATCAGCGGCGGTGAGGCGGGCCTGAAGTTCTCGATCGACTACACCGGCGGGACGACCTGGTCGATCAAGTTCGCCGACGCGACCGTGACGGCCGAGGACGTCCGGGCCGAGCTCGCGACCCTGGGCCAGCCGGACGCGGTCGTGACGAAGACCGGCAAGGGGTTCTTCGACATCCGCCTGTCAAAGCTCGACCTCCGGGGCGTCGAGCCGACGCCGACTCCGGTGCCAACGGTCGTGCCGACGCCCAGCGCGGCGCCCAGCTCTTCGGCTTCGCCGGCGGCCTCGATCACGCCCGCTCCGAGCGCGACCGCGGCCCCAACTACCACGCCCGCGCCAAGCGCCACCACTGCGCCCAGCGGCTCACCCGAGGCCAGCGCCTCGCCGACGCCGAGCGGGTCCGCCGCACCCACCGGCTCGCCCGAGCCCACCGCCATCCCCGGCTCGAACACCCAGGTCCCGACGACCGGCGAGATCGGGCGGATCGCGACTGCCCTCCAGGAGGCCCTCGGGCCGATTTCCGAGCAGGCCTCACTGAGCTCGATCGGTGCGGTCGTCAGCAGCGACCTGATCAACCAGGCGGTCATCCTCATCCTCGTCGGCAGCCTCGGCATCCTGGGCTGGATCACGCTCCGCTTCCGGGACGTGAAGATGGGGGTCACGGCCCTCGTCGCCCTGCTCCATGACGTCATCGTGGTGCTCGGCTTCTTCGCCATCCTGGGCACGCTCTTCAACGTCGAGATCGATGGCCTGTTCGTGACCGCGATGCTCACCGTCATCGGCTTCAGCGTCCACGACACGATCGTCGTCTTCGACCGGGTCCGCGAGAACAAGGTCCGGCATGCCGGCGAGCCGTTCGCCGAGATCGTCAACCACTCGCTCCTCCAGACCTTCGGCCGGTCGATCACCACGAGCTTCACGGTCGTGCTGACCCTGACCGCCCTGCTCCTGTTCGGCGGCTCGGCCACGGAGGAGTTCGTCCTGGCGCTGCTCATCGGGATCGTGTCCGGGACCTATTCCTCGATCTTCAACGCCAGCCCGCTCCTGGTCGTGTGGCAGGAGTGGGAGGACCGGCGCCGGGGCCGGCTGGCCGCGCCACGCGCGCCCCGGCGAGCGTCCGCATAAGCGGCGGCAAAGCGCCGGTGCAGCCGCCCGTGGCATCCTGAGCGAGTGCTCCAGCCGCGGGCCCGGTGGGTCTTCCCGACAGCTTCGTCGCCGGACCCGCTTCTCGTGGCGGCGGGCGCCAGGCTGGGCCTGACAGCCCGGGTCGTCGGCCTCCTGGAACGGCGGGGGATCGCCACGGCAGGCGAGCTCGAGCGTCACCTCGGCCCGGCCGAGGCCGGCCTGAACGACCCCTCCCTCCTGCCCGATGCCGACCGCTTCCAGGCCCGGATCGAGGCGGCCAGGGCCGCCGGCGAACGGGTCCTCGTCTTCGGTGACTTCGATGCCGACGGGATCACCGGCCTCGCCATCCTGTCGATCGCCCTGCGGGCCATCGACATCGACGTCATCCCGTACGTGCCGTCGCGCCTCGACGAGGGCCACGGCCTGTCGCTCGCCGCGGTCGAGACCGCCGGGCGCGAGGGCGCCCGGGTCATCGTGACGGTGGATACCGGGACGACGAGCGTCGCGGAGATCTCGGTTGCTCGCTCGCGCGGAATCGACGTCCTGGTCACGGATCACCACCGGGTCCCGGCCGAGCTGCCCGACGCCCTCGCCCTCGTCAACGCCCACCGGCCGGACAGCGCCTACCCGGATTCGCGCCTGTCCGGGGCCGGTATCGCCTTCGCCCTCGCGCGGCTCCTGCTCGGCGACCGGCGCGATGCCGATGGGCCCGCCGCACTTGCCCTGGCGGACCTCGCGACGATCGGGACGGTCGCCGACGTGGCGCCCATCCTCGGCGAGAACCGGGCGATCGTCCGCCTGGGGCTCGAGCGGATCAGGGCCGGTGCGCGGCCGGGCATCGCCGCCCTGCTGACCCGGGCCGGGGTCGCGCCCGAGGCGGTCAATGTCGAGACGATCGCCTTCGCCCTGGCGCCTCGCCTGAACGCCGCCGGCAGGGTGGGGGAGGCGTTCGATGCGGCCCGCCTCCTGCTGGCCCGGGATGCGGACGAGGCGGAAGGTCTGGCGGCCACCCTCGAGGCGGCCAACGCCACCCGCCGAGACCTCATGAAGACGGCCCTGGCCGAGGCCCGGACGTCGCCCGACGCCGTCGACGATGCCGCGGCGACGCTCGTCCACGGGCCCTGGCCGGTGGGGATCGTGGGCCTCGTCGCGGGCCGCCTGGCCGAGGAGCGAGGGCGGCCTGCCCTCGTCGGCGCCGATCTTGGCTCGGTCATCCGGGTGTCGGCGCGCGGCGACGGGAAGCTCCACCTCGCCGACGCCATCGCTGCCTGCGGCGACCTCCTGGTCCGGCATGGTGGCCATGCCGGCGCGGCCGGCTTCGAGATCGACGCGGCGAGCTGGGGGAGCTTCCGCGAGCGATTCCTGGTCCTCGCGGCAGCGGCGGAGCCGCGCGACCTGCGGCCGTCCGTGGAGCTCGACCTCGCCCTGCCGGCGGCGGAGGTCGATTACCGCCTGTTCGCGGAGCTGGCTCGCCTTGCGCCGTGCGGCGTCGGCAATCCCGAGCCCGTCGTGGCCGTCCTTGGGCTGACCGTGACCCGGGCCCGCGAGGCGAGCGGCGGCCACAGCCAGCTGGTCCTGAAGCGGCGGCTCGACGTCCTCGACGGGATCGCCTTCGGCTGGCCGGAGCTCGCCAGCCAGGTGGCGGAGGGTGACCGCATCGACGTCATCGCCCGGCTGGCGAGCCGCCGCTTCGGCGGCCTTGAATCGCTCCAGCTCGAGATCCGGGATGCCGCGCCGTCGGGCCAGCACCCGGAGGCGGCGGCCATCCTCGCGACCGGGCTCGTCCCGGTGGGGCCAGGCGTCGGGGTCGGGGCAGGCGTCGGGGTCGGGGTCGCGGCAGGCGCGGGCTCCGAGGCGGGCCGCCGGCCATGACGGTGCGAAGGTCGACCGATGGGCGAGGCCGGCGCTCCAGCATGGATTCCAGCGTCCTCGCGCCGGCCCTGTCGGTCGTCGGCCTGATCGTCGTCGCGATCGTCAGCGTCGGGTTGCTCACCGGCAACCTGCCGTCGATCGGGGTGGGGCCGGGGAGCTCCGGCGACGGTGGCCCGATCCGGACCGCGACGCCGAGCAACGTCGTCATCGTGGACCCGCGGGCAGACATTCCCGGCACGATCGCCTACGTCAAGGCCGGCAACGTCTGGCTACAGCGCGGGAACCGCGCCACCCAGCTGACGACCAGCGGGCACGACGCCATGGCCGCCTTCTCGCCCGATGGTGCCTGGGTCTACTTCGTCCGGACGACCCCGGAGGCCGGCAGCTGGCGGATCAACGGTGCCGCCCGCCGCTTCCGACTGTCGACGCCCACGCTCATGCGGGTCCGCCCGGATGGCGGCGGTGAGCCCGAGGCGCTGC
>SCUO01000018.1 GCA_004297395.1 Chloroflexota bacterium
GGAGGAGCGATGCCCCCGATCCTCGAGGCACATGACCTGACGAAGCGCTTCGAGCTCGGCGAATCGACCGTCGAAGCCCTCAAGGGCGTGTCGCTGGCCGTCCAGCCCGGTGAGTTCGTGGCCCTCATGGGCCCGTCGGGCTCGGGCAAGAGCACCCTTCTCCAGCTCCTCGGCGGGCTGGACCAGCCCACCACCGGCTCCGTCGTCTTCGAGGGCGACGACATCAGCCGCCTGTCCGACGATGCCGCGACCCGGCTTCGTCGCGAGCGGACCGGCTTCGTCTTCCAGGCCTTCAACCTCATCCCGCTGCTCAACGTCCGCGAGAACATCGCCCTGCCTTTCACGATCGCCGGCCAGGACACCTCGCGGGGCGAGCCCCGCGACCGGATCCGGGACGTCATCGCCCTGGTCGAGCTGGAGGGCAAGGAACGCCATCGGCCCGACCAGCTCTCGGCCGGCGAACAGCAGCGGGTCGCGGTTGCCCGGGCGCTCGTGACCCGGCCGTCGGTCCTGCTTGCCGACGAGCCGACCGGCAACCTCGACTACACGACCGGCGGCGAGCTCCTCGACGCCCTCTGGAAGTCGTGCGACGGCGCCGGCCAGACGATCGTCCTCGTGACCCACGACGCCCGCGCGGCCGCCTACGCCGACCGGGTCTTCGTCATCGGCGACGGACGGATCCGCGACGAGATCGAGCTCGGACGGCGGCCCGACCACTCTGCCGCGCCGCTCATCGCCCGGCTCGCCCAGGTGGGCCTGTAACCGGCGTGGGCCTGGATCGCCTGGCCTGGCGGACCCTCGCGGCGCGTCCGCTCCGGACCCTCCTGACGATCCTCGGCGTGGCCCTCGGCGTGGCCGTCCTGTCCGCGTCCCTGTCGATGAACGCGGGCATCGAGGCGGCGGTCGACCGGACCGTTCGCGACGTCGTCGGCAGCGCCGACCTGCGGGTCGCGGCGTTCCTCGACAGCGGCCTGTCCGACCCAACCGTCGAGGCCATCCGGACGACGGACGGGGTGACGGTCGCGGCCCCGACGATCGAGCGCCGGACGTTCCTTGGCGCCCCGGTGACGGCGGCCGGGGCGGAGGCCCGCGACGCGGTGACGGTCCTCGGCATCGAGCCCGTGAGCTGGTCCCGCCTTCACGAGCTGGAGCTGGTCGCCGGTGCCCGCCTGGCCCGGACCGATGAGACGTCCGCCCTGATCACCGAATCGCTGGCCGAATCCGACGGCTACGTCCTCGGCAGCGAGCTCCGGATCCAGGGCCTCGGCCAGCCCGCGGCCCTGCGGGTCATCGGCATCATCGCCGGGCCGGGTCCGGTGGCCGGCGCGGCCGGCCGGACGGTCATCGTGCCGGTCGACGTCGCCCGCTCGGCCTTCGGGCTCGAGGGGGTCACCCGGGTCGACATCGGCCTGGCCGACGGCGTCGATGCTCGCGACGTCGGCGAGCGCCTGGCCCAGCGCCTGACGCTCGAGCCTTACGTCCTGTCCTCGCCGGCCGACCTGGCCGAGGGCCTGCGGGCCTCGACCGCCGAGTTCCAGGCGACGACCGCGCTCGTCGCCGCGATCGTCCTGTTCGTCGGCTCGTTCCTCATCGTCAACACCCTGTCGATGACCGTCGGCGAACGGGCGCGCGAGGTCGGGCTGCTCCGGGCGGCCGGCGCGACCCGGGCCCAGGTCGTCCGCTTCGTGCTCGTCGGGGCGTTCGTCATCGGCATCGCCGGCTCGGCCCTCGGCCTCGTCGTCGGCCTGCTCCTCGGCTCGCTCATGGCCGGCTCCGTCCGGGCGCTCACGGGCTTCCCGGCCGAGGTCGGCGGCCTCGACGCGGGGAGCCTCGCCATCGCCTTCTTCGTCGGCCTTGCGATCACGATCGCGGGGGCCGTGGAGCCGGCCATCCAGGCCGCCCGGATCTCGCCGGTCGAGGCCCTCCGGGCCCGCCTGGACCTGCCCGCCACGCGTCGCGCCCGGCTGGGCTGGCTGGCCCTCGTCTTCGTCGCGGTCGCGGTCCTGGCGCTGCTCGCCTGGCCGCCGGCCGCCGGCGTGACCGGGGCCGACAAGGCCCTCGCCGTCTACGCCGTCCTCCTCGCCGCGACGCTGGCGACCCCCTTCCTCCTGCCACCACTGGCCCGGATCCTTGGCAGCCCGCTGGCGGCCGTGGTGCGCCTCGAGGAGCGCCTTGCCCGTGGCTCGCTGGCCCGCGACCGGAGCCGGACGGCGCTGACCCTTGGGGCCCTCGTCGTAGGCCTGGCGATGATCGTGGCCCTCGGCTGGACGGCCCAGGCCGCACGGAACGCCGCCACCGCCTGGCTCGCCGACGTCGTGCCCGGCGACGAGGTCGTGACCTCGATCCTGCCGGTTCCGCCCGACGACGAGACGTATCGCGGCGCGCTCGAGGCGGTCGATGGCGTTCGCTCGGTGACCCCGATCGCGACCTTCGATCTCGCGATCCGCGGCCTGCGCTTCGATGCCGCGGCGATCGTCGGGGCGGACTTCCTGGCCGACGGCCGGCTGTCCTTCGTCGACGGCGACCGGGCGAGCGCCCTGCCCGCGCTCGATGCCGGGGGCGCGGCGATCATGCCGGCGCCGGCGGCGGCGCGCCTGGGGCTGGGCGTCGGCGACACGATCACCCTCGCCCTCGGCGGCGGCGCGACCCTCGACCTGCGGGTCGTGGGCGTCGTCGAGCGCTCGATCCCCGGCGGCGGCGGCGAGGCCATCCTGGTGGGCTGGGGCGACGCGTCCGGCCCGATCGGCGTGCCCGGCGCCGACGTCTTCGCGGTCCGGTTCGAGGACGGCGCCGGGGTGGGTGCCCGCGGCGCTCTCGAGGCCGCCGCGCGGGGCCTGGCCCTCGAGGCAAACCCGCTGTCGCGGGTCCAGGGCGCCGTCACGGATGCGCTCGGCCGGGTCTTCGGGCTGTTCGACGCGCTGGCCCTCATCGCCGTCCTGGTGGCCGCCCTCGGGATCGTCAATACCCTGGCGATGAGCGTGGTCGAGCGGGTGCGCGAGATCGGCGTCCTGCGGGCCATCGGGATGACCCGCCGCCAGGCGTCCCGGATGGTCGTCGTAGAGGCGACGATCCTTGGCCTGGTGGGGGCCGTCCTCGGGGCCGTCGTGGGCCTGGGCGTCGGCGCGGTCCTGCTCTTCCTGTCGGGCGGGCTCGTCGCCTCCGCGGGACTGCCGTGGGCCTCGATCGCCATCGCCGCGGTGCTGGGCCTGGCCGGCCCTGCGATCGCGGCCTGGTACCCGTCGCGGATGGCGTCCCGGATCTCGATCGTGCAGGCCCTGAAGTTCGAGTAGGAGCCATCATGGGCGGGTTGGCGCCTCGTGACCGTCTGCTAGACTCGATTGGCGCGTCGACCGGCAGCCTCCGGTGTCTCGATCGCGGAGGAGAGGGATGACGATCACGGTGCCCAGGCTGAATCGCCTGCCGGCGCAGGAGCGCGGCATCACCATCGCCGACTTCCTCGTCCCCATCCGGGTCTCGGAAGGGATCGGTGTCCGGGTGCGGCACCTCGCGCTCATCCTTGCCGGGACCCTCCTCATCGCCCTCGCCGCGCGCGTCTACTTCTTCCTGCCCGGAGACCCCGTCCCGTACACCGGCCAGACGTTCGCGGTCCTCCTGGCCGGCGGCGCTCTCGGCTTCCGGCGCGGCATCGCGGCCTCGGGGCTGTACCTGCTCCTGGGGATCGTTGGCCTGCCGGTCTACGCGAATTCCACCCATGGCTGGGAGATCGTCACCGGGGCGACGGGCGGCTACCTCGTCGGGTTCGTCGTGGCGGCGGGGCTCGTCGGCCGGCTGGCAGAGCTCGGCTGGGATCGCCGGATCGTCGGCTCGATCGGGGCGATGATGATCGGCGACGCCGTCATCTTCGCCATCGGCGTGCCGTGGCTCGCGGCCACGACCGGCCAGCCGCTGGACTGGGCCGTGGCCAATGGCCTGACGCCGTTCCTCGGCGCCGAGGCCCTCAAGCTGGCTCTTGCCGCGGCGGCCTTCCCGGCCGCCTGGTGGCTGGTCGGCCGCCGACCCGGAGACCGCTGACCGACCCGTCCCGGCAAGGCCGTCAGGCGCCCGACGAGGCGGCGGGGCCGGCTGCGGCGCGACGTGGCCTTCGTACGCGGGATGGCGGCCGCCGTGGCGTCCTCGTCTGGTTCGGCGCCCTCGGCCTGGTCGTGGCCGTCGCGCTCGCCGGGCGCTGGCTCGACCCGCCGGATCCACCGCCGGTAACGCCGACGCCGGCCATCATCGTGGCCCAGCCGGCGTTCGAGGCCCACTACCTCGGAACCGGCCTGCTTCCCGTCTCCGGGCGGCTCGTCCCGAGCGAGGGCCGGGTCGAGATCAGCGTCCTCGTCGGAGAGCAGGTCATCGGCTCGATGGAGGCCGTGCCAGACGAGCACGGGGACTTCGCCGCGACCGTCCGGATCGCGCCGCCGGTGGAGGCGGCCCGGCCCTGGTCGAGGTGCGCCGGGCGGACACGGGTGAACCGGAGGTGCGCGTCAGAATCACCCTCGAGCCGGCCCTGCAGCTCGTGCTCTGGTCGCCGCAGTCCCGCACGATCGTCGAGGGCGACACGCTCACGGTCCTCGGGCTCGCGCGGCCCCCCGCCGCCAGCGTCCGGATGGAGCTGGCCCTCCGAGAGGGGACGATCGTCGCCGCGCTCGAGGCGCCGCTCGGCGCCTCCGGGTCTGCCGATGCCGCGCCGGCCCCGTGGGACCGATTCGAGATGACGCTGGCCCTGCCGGTCGAGCGGGCGGAGCGGTGCATCAGGCTGCTCGCGTCCGCCCTCGGCCGGAACGGCCGGGTCGTCTTCGCCCTCGACGTGCCGCTCTCACTCGCCGAGGCCCCGCCGGGCACGGCCTGCTTCTGAGCCGAGCCGCTCAGTACAGGTCCGGGAAGCGGGCCCGCAGCGTCGGGGTGAGATCGACCGGACTGGCCTCCCGGAGCGCCTCGAGCAGCTCCAGCGTCCCGCCAAACCCGTTCCGGTGCGCCTCGACGTAGTCGCCCATCGCGGCCCAGAACCGCTCCGTGCCCATGGCCTTGCGGAGGTCGTCGAGGACATTGCCACCCTGGATGTAGATGACCTCGTAGTAGCAGGCCTGCGAGTAGCGGAGGATCGAGCGGTCGAGCGGTGTTCGGTCGCAGCGGCTGCCCCGGAGGCTGCCGAGGACGGTCCGGGCGAGGAGGTCGGCAGCTGCTTCGTCGGCGAACGGCTGGGCCTGCTGGTCATTGCCGACGAGCCCGTAGAACCACTGGTGGGCGGTCTCGTGGTGGACGAGGTAGGTCAGGTTGGCGGGCGGGGTCGACGTCGGGATCCAGATCAGGCCCGGCGATTCCATGCCGTAGCCACCGGCCGTCTCGACGACCGCGAACACCGGCCACGGATACGCCACCCGGAGGCGCGTGGCCTCGTCGTGGAGGGCGCGCTCGGCCAGGGCCACGAGACGCTCGCCATCGAGGCCGCCGGGCCGGGTGAAGGCCCGGATCGGGATCCCGTCGACCTCGCCGGTCGCGACCTCCAGCTCCGGCGCGAGGACGACGGCGACGTCCCGGACGTCGCTGACCTCGAATGTCCAGGCCATACCCTCCGGTTGGGGCTCCGGGGCGACCTCGAGCGCGGGGACGGCGATGTCCATCTGGGTGTCGGCCGTGACGACGACATGGACCCGCCCGCTCGACGGTGTCACGAACGGGTCGCCGTGGTTGGGCCGGTCGAACGGCGCGGCCCGGCTGACCCACGGGATCCAGCGGTACAGCGCGAGCGTTCCACCGGCCCGCGAGAACAGCCAGTCCGAGCCGTCGAGGTCGGGCCGGAGGGTGGCCGTGTAGCTGAGCTCGACGGTCACCGAGGCACCGGCCGGCAGGACGCCATCGAGGGGCACGACGAGCGTCTGGTCTTCGACCTCGACGTCAACGGGCCGATCGTCGACCTCGGCCGACCTGACGTCGAGCCCGCCGAGGCGGGCGGCGATCGTATTCAGCTCGAGGCGGTCGATCGGCTCGCCCGAGTCGTTGCGTGCCTCGATGACGGCCCCGACGTGGATCGCGCCGGTGGCGACGGTCACGTCGAGCGTCACGTCGTAGGTCGCCTCGATCTCGAGGCTGGCGCGGTCGGCGGCGCCGGGCAGGATCGCCGTCGCCGGCGTCGGCTCCGGGGTGGGTGATGGCGTGGCGGCCGGCGTGGGGCGAGGCGTCGGAGCCGGCGTCGCGGTCGGTGGCGGAGACGTCGGCGTACTCGAGGCCAGGTCCGGGGACGGCGCGCAGCCCACCACGAGGGACCCGAGGGCGACGGTGAGCGTGCCCGCGACGATCGCGGCGCGCCCGCGGGCGAGGATCAGATGGCCGGCGCCGGCCCGGGTGACGCGCATGTCGGGATCGTAGACGTCGATGGGCGCTCGCCCGTGACCTCGCCCGGGCGGCCCGCTACGATCCGCTGGTGGCCACACCGGCGCCCCCGGCACCGATCACCGATCCGGCGAGCCTCGCCGCGCTCTTGGCCGCGGCGCGGGCCGAGCTGCCCGACGTTCGGCTCCTGACCGAGGCCATCGACCGCGAGTCCTACCGGCTCGACGAGACCGCCTACCTCGCCGCCGGGCTGCCCGGTGCCGTGGCGCTCCCGTCGACGACCGGCGAGGTCGCCGGGCTCATGCGCCTCGCCTCGCGCTTCGGCGTCGCCGTCGTCCCGCGCGGCGCCGGGACGGGTCTCTCGGGCGGTGCCGCCGGCATCGAGGGCGCCCTGACGATCGCCCTGACCCGGATGGACCGGATCGTCGAGATCGATCGAGGCAACCTCTGCGTCGTCACCCAGCCGGGCGTCATCAACGCCCAGCTGAAGGCCGCGGTCGCCGCCGAGGGCCTGTTCTACCCCCCCGATCCGGCGAGCTACGAGACCTGCTCCATCGGCGGCAACCTGGGCACGAACGCCGGCGGCCTGTGCTGCGTCAAATACGGCCAGACCCGCGATTCTGTGCTCGGACTTGAGGTCGTCCTCGCCGACGGCTCCGTCATCCGTACCGGCGGCAAGAACGTCAAGGACGTGGCGGGCTATAGCCTGACCCACCTCTTCGTCGGCTCACAGGGAACGCTCGGGATCATCACCGAGGCGACCCTCCGGCTGCGGCCGGCGCCGGCGCCGCGCCAGACGCTGCTGGCCTTCTTCGACAGCCTCGAGGCGGCCGGCGACGCGGTCGCGGCGATGACCCAGGCCGGCCTCCAGCCGGTGACGCTCGAGCTCATGGACGGCGAGACGATCCGGGCCGTCGAGGACTGGCATCACCTCGGGCTCGACACGACCGCCGCCGCGATGCTGATGGTCGAATCCGACGCGCCGGGCGTGGGTGCGGCCGCGGAGCTGGACCGGGCCGAGGCAGCCTGCGCCACCGCGGGCGGTCGCGAGATCGTCCGGGCCGCCGATGCCAAGGAGGCCGACTGGCTGCGCCACGCCCGGCGCGAGGCCCTGCATGCCCTCGAGCGCCAGGGCACCGTCCGGATGGAGGACGTCGGCGTCCCGCGAGCCCGGGTGCCCCAGCTGCTCCGGGCGATCGAGCGGATCGCCGCTGCCCACGGCGTCCGCTGCGCGACATTCGGCCACGCCGGCGACGGCAACCTCCACCCGAACCTCATCTTCGACCGCGACGACCCGGCTGCCGCCGAGCTCACCCACACCGTCCGCGACGAGATCTTCCGGGCGGCCCTGGCGATGGGCGGTACGGTCACCGCGGAGCACGGCATCGGGGCGGCCCGGCGCGAGTGGCTGCCGATCCAGCGGGGCGAGGGCGCGGTCGCGGTGATGCGCGCGATCAAGGCGGCCCTCGATCCCCAGGGGATCCTGAACCCGGGGCGAGTGCTCTAGCCCCTCGGCGCTTCGGCGGGTCCCTGGCCGATTCATCCGATCCGGCCGCGTCCGCGCATGACCACCCGAACGGCCCGTGGGGGAGTCGCGACACCGCGAGCCGGGCAGTCCCCAGACCGATCGGACAACGGAAGGATCAGAAGCTCGACCATGCGCACGCTCAGCAAGCTCGCCACGCTCGGGGCCGCGATGACGGTCCTGACGATCGGCGCGGCGCCGCTCCTTACCGCCGCGGCCGACCACCTCGACGCGCCCGCCCTCGGCGGGGCCACCGCGGCGGGGGAGATCGCGCCGCACTCGGAGCACGGCGACCGCGACATCAACGACGTCTACGTCTTCGAGGCCGCCGCCGACCCCGGTCGGACGGCGATCGCGATGACGGTCAACCCCGCCATCAACCTCTTTGGTGGCGACTTCGGGACGAACGTCCGGTACGTGATCAACATCGACACGAACGGCGACAACGTCCAGGACCTCGCCTATGTCTCGACCTTCGCCGACGACGGCAGCGGCGACCTCAAGTACAAGCTGTCGCTCTACGAGGGGGCCAGGGCCCGCTCGCTCAACGGCGGCCGAACGGTGGCCCAGGGCCACACCAACGACGGCGTCAAGGCCGTCGGCCAGAACGATGTCTGGGCCTGGGCGGGCGTCCGCTCCGACCCGTTCTTCTTCGACCTCACCGGGTTCATCGGCACGACGACGTTCCTCACCACCGGCACGGCCGTTGGTGGCGACGCGCTCGGCAGCGACCCGACCGACTTCTTCACCAATCTGAACACGAACGCGATCGTCCTCTCGATCCCGAACAGCCAGCTGCCCGACACGATCGGCGTCTGGGCGACCACGAGCTGGTACGACGGGACGAGCTGGAACAAGGCGGACCAGATGGGCCGCCCGGCGATCAACACCGTCTTCAACCCGTCGGCCGACAAGAACGCCTTCAACGCGGCGGCGCCCTCGGCCCAGGCCACGGCGATGGGTGGGGTGTTCCGGACCAACGTCATCAACGGCCTGACGTTCTTCTCGAGCCTCGACAGCGAGGGCTCGTACTCGGCCGACCAGGCCGGCTTCCTGGCCTCGGTCCTCATCCCCGACGTCCTCGTCTACAGCCGGACGAACGCCCTCGGCCTGCCCGCGCCGCTCAACGGTCGGGCCCTGGCCGACGACGTCATCGACGTCGAGCTCATCGTCACCACCGGTGGCGATCCGCTCAACCTCTTCGGCGCCGACGGCCTGACCGGTCTCGGCCCCGATCGCGATGGATCCGGCGCCGTGAACGGCGACGGGGTGGGTCCGCACACGGACTACCTCGCCTCCTTCCCGTACCTCGGCGTCCCGCATTGACCCGCAGGGCTGGAGCGTGCTCGTGGGGGGCCGCGCTCCAGCCCTGCTTCCCCTCCTTCGTCGAACCACCGACCCGACCGACACCCGGAGCCCTGCAGTGACCGCCGTCCCGCTTCGATCGCCCAGGTCTTCGCCCCGGACCTCGCCCCGGCCACGGCTCCGGCCCGTCGGCATCCTCGTCTCCGCCCTCTTCCTCACAGTCGGCACCGTCCTTGCCGGCTGGTCCGGCCTCGGGGACCGGACGGCCCACCCGACGCCGGGCGACGCAGCCTCGCTGCCGAGCCCGGCGCTCGGTGGGGCCCAGCCTCCAGCCGGGGTGCAGGTGCCCATCCCGGGCGCCGGCGCCGCCTCGCTCCCGGGCGGGTCGGTCGCCGGGCTCGACCACAACATCGCGGCCTGGACGAAGAACCTCGAGGCCAACCCGCTCGACTTCATCTCGGCCACGAACCTCGCTTCGCTCTACCACGCTCGAGCCCGGCTGACCGCCGATCTCGCCGACCACGAGCGGGCCCTCGCGGCCGCCCGGACGGCGATCTCGATCGCCCCGACACAGCCCGGTGCCCGCCTGCTCGAGGCGTCGATCCTCTTCTCGCTCCACGACTTCCGGGCGGCCCTCGCCGCCGCCGATGCCCTGTACCGCGAGGACCCCTCCCAGATCGGTGCGCTCGCGACCCGGGCCGACGCCGAGCTCGAGCTCGGAGATCTCGCGGCGGCTACGCGGGACCTCGAGACGCTCGCCGCCAGCGCCGCTGGGCCGGCGGTCGATGTCCGCCGGGCCCGGCTGGCGGCCTTGACCGGCGATCTAGAAGGTGCCCTGGACCTGGCCCGTCTTGCCAGGGACACGACCTTCGCCGACGGCACGGACGTGGCGTTCTACGACTACGCGCTGGCCGAGTACGCCCGGCTCGCCGGCGACGCGGTCACGGCACAGACGGGGTTCGAGGCCGCCCTGAAAGCGCGTCCGACGGACCTCGGCGCGCTGGTTGGGTTGGCCCGGGTCCAGGCGTTCGAGGGCGACATCGATGCCGCCGTCGAGAGCCTCCTGGCCGCTGTCGCGATCGCGCCGACACCGGAGGCCGAGGCGCTCCTGGGCGACCTGCTGTCGATCCGCGCGGCCGACGCTTCCCGCGACCCCGCCGATCGCGCCGCCGACAGGCTGGCGGCCGAGACCGCGTTCGGCACGGTCCGCCTGACGCGCGAGCTCTCGGCCCTCGCCGGGTCCGTCTACGACCGGCAGCTCCTCCTCTTCGAGCTCGACCATGCGCCGTTCGCGACGGAGGCGACCCTTGCGGCCGCGCGGGCGGCCCTCGAGGCGAGGCCCGATGCGGCCGGCCATGACATCGTGGCCTGGGCCCTCCACCGGCTGGGCCGAGACGACGAGGCATGGGCCCAGAGCCTGGCGGCCCGGGCCGCCGGTGCCGCCGACGCCCGGACGCTCTTCCACGCGGGATCGATCGCGGCAGCGCTCGGCGACGATGTGGCCGCCCGCGACCTCCTGCCCCGGGCGCTGGCCCTGGGTCCGGCGCTGGATCCCGTGGAGCGAGCCGAGGCCGGTACGGTCCTTGCCCGGGTTGACAGCATCTCGATGCCGCCCGGATGATGGCTCGCCGAGCGCGCGTCCGGCTCATCAGCATGCGCCCTGGCGGACTAAAGAGGGCAGATGAGCGACACCGACACTCTCATCCGGATCAGCCGGCTCTACTACGAGCTGGGTGAGACCCAGGAGCGAATCGCGGAACTCGTCGGCATCACCCGCCCACAGGTGTCGCGGCTCCTGAAGCGGGCTCGCGAGCGCGGGATCGTCGACATTCGCGTCCACGACGGCACGGGGACCCCGTCGATCGCCCCGATCCTCCAGGAGCGGTTCGGGCTTCGAGAGGTCCACCTGGCGCCGAGGGTCTCAGGCCCGGAGGACATCCTTCGGCGGAGCGTTGGCCGCCTTGCCGCGCGGGTGCTTCGGACCCACGTCCGGGACGGGGCCGTGCTGGGCGTGTCGGACGGGGCCCACATGTCGGCCCTTGCGGATGCGCTGCCCGAGTCGCCCCAGCCGGTCGCCGCGATCGTCGTGCCGCTTGGGGGCGGCTGGTGGTTCGGCGGCGGTCGCGAGGAGCCGTTCCGGCGGGTCGCCCAGGTCTTCGGGGCGACGGCCGTGAGCCTGTACGCGCCGGCCATCGTGCCGAACGCCGCCACCCGGGCGGGCCTCGACGCGCACCCCACGATCAGCAACGTCCGCGCCCTCTGGGCCCGCCTGGACGTGGCCGTCTTCGGGGTCGGCCACCGCGTCTGGACCTCGGAGACCTTCGGCGACGAGGCGAAGGCCGACCTCGATGCGGCCGGCGCGGTCGGCGAGATCGTCGTCCTGCCGTTCGACGTGGAAGGTCGGCTGGTTGGCGAGCATCTGCGGGATCGGGTCATCGCCGTCGACGCGACCAGCCTCGCCAGGGTCCCGACGACGATCGCCGTCGCTGCCGGCGGGTCGAAGGTCGTCCCGATGCTCGGTGCCCTCCGGACCGGCCTGATCAAGGTCCTGGTGTCCGATGTCGCGACCGCGGAGGCGGTGGTCGAGGCGGATCGGCGGCAGCCGGCGGCCGGCTGAGGCGCCCCGGCGGCCGAGCGGGGGAGGGCGATTTCGGGCACAATAGGGGTCCCCCGCGTCAGCGTGGTCCCTCCCGTGCCCAGGAGCTCCAGTGAACGGACGCCCCCTCTCCCTGACCCGCCCATCCCTGCGCAACGGTGAGCCCGAGCCGCTCCGCCACGTCATCGAGACGTATCGGCACAAGGACCAGCTCATCACCTGCGTCTGCGGCTGGCATGGGAGCTGTGCGACGAACGCGACCGGCGGCTCCGACTGGACGACCCACCTGAATCAGTTCCGCACCAAGAGAAAGTAGAGCCGGCTGATCCGGCCGCATCGCCGCGTTGGCGGCTGCGCGCCTCGGCTCACGCACCGCGGGGTGCGCTCGCCTCGCCTGCTCGCCGCCGCCTTGCGCTGCAGCCGGCTGAGCCGGCATTTACCAGTAACAGCCGGCGGGACTCAGCCCGCGTAGCCCGGGCCGTCCAGGCGCCGGCCCCTGACCCAGGCCCCGCGGACCATGTCCGGATGGGGCCGGAAGACGAGCCGGCTCGCGAGTTCCGTCGGGTCATCAGCGCTGCCGTAGACGCCGCCCGCGTGGGCGTGCCCGGGGGCGTGGCGGGACGCTCCCTGGAGCTCCAGGTCGACGTGCCGGACCGGCGCGGTGAGCCCCGCATCCACGGCGATGATGTCCGCCTCCTTGCCCGCCTCGAGCGACCCGATCCGATCACCCAGCCCGAGCGCCCGGGCGCCATCGAGCGTCCCGAGCCGGATCCAGTCGAGCGGCGCGAGGACGGGATGGCGGTCGCCGCCGAGGGTCCGTCGGGCGTTCTGGGCGTAGGCCCCGACTCGCATGACCGAGAAGATCGAAGGGTCCGGGCCACCGGCCACGTCCGAGCCGAGGCCCACCTGGAGTCCGGCCTCCAGGTAGCGGCTGAGCGGCATCACACCCGAGGCCAGGAACAGGTTGGAGGCGGGGCAATGGGCGACGCGCGTGCCGGTCTCCACGAGCCGCCGCAGCTCGCGGTCGGAGAGGTGGACGGCGTGGGCCAGGATCGTCCGCTCCCCGAGCCCGCCGGCCCGGTCGTAGACGTCGACGTAGTCGAGGGCCTCGGGGAACAGCCGGCCGACCTCGGCGATCTCGCCGGGGTCCTCCGAGACGTGGGTCTGCCACCAGGCCCCCGTCCGTGCGGCCAAGGCCGCCGAGGCCGCTAGCAGCTCGGCCGAGCACGAGACGGCGAACCGCGGCGTGACCGCGTAGCCGAGGCGACCGTCGTCGGCGCCGTGCCAGCGGCCGCACAGCTCCTCCGATTCCCGGACCGAGCGGTCGAGGATCGTCGAGCGATCGATCTTCTCGTCGTAGGTGATCCGATCCATCATCACCTTGCCGAGGATGGCCCGGATGCCGTGCGCCTCGGCGGCCTTGAAGGCACCCTCCATGGACGCCTTGAAGACCGCCCCGTAGGCCAGGACCGTCGTCGTCCCGACCGAGGCGAAGGTCCGGAACGCCGCCGGTGCCAGCTCGGCGGCCGCGGCCGCGTCGTCGAAGCGCCGCTCGAGCGGGAAGACGTAGCGCTCGAGCCAGGTCAGGAGGTCCAGGCCCGCGCCGAGGCCGGCGTTCGGGAGCTGGGGCAGGTGGGCGTGGAGATCGACCAGCCCGGGCAGGAGCACGAGTGGTCGGAGGTCGATCTCGGGGACCGCACCGATGGCCCCGGCCCCGGATCTGACCGCCGTGCGGTCGGCGGCCGGCCCGACCCAGGCGATCCTGCCGCGCGCATCGACCTCGACGATGCCGTCCCGGTGGTAGGCCGTGGCGCCCGCGTGCGTCGGGGTCAGGACCCGGCCCCGCAGCACGAAGGGCGGGCGATCGGGCAGCGCCGGGTGGTTGCTCAGCGCCGGGTGGTCGGTCCGGCCGTGGGACGCGCTCACGGTCGGCGATGCTAGCACGGGCTGGGCGTGCCTCCGGCGCCCATCCGCCGTCCACCGGCCGCCGCAGGCGAGCCGCGGCCTGTCCTGCCAAGATGCGCTCGTGCAGGCGTTCGACACCGTGATCGCGGGGGGCACGCTCGTCGACGGGACCGGGTCACCCGGTCGCCCCGGTGCGGTCGTGATCGCGGCCGACCGGCTGGGCCTGCTCTGGGAGCCAGCCGAGATCCGGGCCGCGGCGAAGGCCGCCCGGACCGTCATCGATGCCCGGAACAAGGTCGTCGCGCCGGGCTTCATCGACCTCCACAGTCACTCCGGCCTGACGATCCTGGCCGAGCCTCGCCACGAGCCGAAGGTCCGCCAGGGCGTGACCACCGAGGTCATCGGGGTCGACGGCAACGGCTACGCCCCGTTCACCGACCCGGCCGATCTCGCCGCATTCGTCGAGCTGAACGCCGGCCTCGACGGCCACCCACCGGGCGGCGTGGCCGACTGGGACACGGTTCCGAGCTATCTCGAGCGGTTCGACGGTCGGGTCAGCGTCAACCTCGCCGTCCTGGTCGGCAACTCGGCCCTCCGGATCGGGGCGGTCGGCTGGGACGACGTCCCGGCCGATGCCACCGCGGTCGGCAAGATGATGGCGATCCTGCGCGAGGGCATGGCCGGCGGCGCCTGGGGGCTGTCATCCGGCCTGGACTATCCGCCCGGGTCGTTCGCCTCGACCGATGAGCTGGCGGCCCTCGCCAACGAGGCCGCCCGCGGCGGCGGGTTCTACCATACCCATGTCCGCTACACCCTGGGCGACCGGTTCCTCGATCCGTTCCGCGAGGCGATCGAGATCGGCCGGCGGGGCGAGGCGCCGGTCCACATCACCCACTTCTACCACCGGGCGACGTTCGGCGGCAGCCCCGAGCTGATGCTCGGCCTCATCGACGAGGCCCGGGACGAGGGGCTCGACGTGACCTTCGACGCATACCCCTACGAGTGGGCCTCGACCCGCCTGCTCATCACGATCCCGGCCTGGGTCCAGGCCGGCGGCCCCGGCCCCACCAAGGAGCGTCTGGCCGATCCGCTCGTCCGGGCCAGGATCCGGCGGGAGCTCCAGGAGCGCGGGATGCTGTACGCCGGCGCCGGCGGGATGGCCGACATCCGGCTCGGCTACTTCGGCCGGCCCGAGCACGCCCGCTGGGAGGGGAAGACGCTCGGCGAGCTCGGCCGCGAGACCGGCGAGGACCTCGTCAACCTGGTCTGCGATCTCCTCCTGTCCGAGGGGCTCCGGCTGAACCAGGTGACGCCCGGCCCGCACATCGACGGTATCCGAAGGTTCTACCGCCACCCGGTCGCGATGGTCGGCACGGATTCGACCTTCATCGGGGCCAAGCCGAGCCCCCGGACGTACGGCTCGTTCCCCCGGATCCTGGGCCAGTTCGTGCGCGACGAGCGAATCCTGGGCATCGAGGAGGCGATCAGGAAGATGACCTCGATGCCGGCGGCGCGGCTCGGGCTCCGCGATCGGGGCCGGCTGGTCGATGGCTTCGTCGCCGACGTCGTGGTCTTCGACCCGGCGAAGGTCAGGGCCCTCGCCACGTACGAGGAGCCGCGGAAGTTCTCCGAGGGCATTGACCACGTCCTCGTCGCCGGCGTGCCCGTCGTGACCAAGGGCAAGCACACCGGGGCCACGCCGGGCCGGGCCCTCCGCCGGGGCCGCGACTGACGGGGCGTGGACCTCGACGCGTTCTTCGACGGCCATCCGTTCGCCCGGCGGGTCCATGACGCCGTGGCGGCGATGATCGAGTCCCTGGGGCCGACCGAGATCCGGATCACGAAGAGCCAGGTCGCGTTCCGGCGACGGCGGGGCTTCGCCTACCTCTGGATCCCGGGGCAGTACCTGGCCCGTCCCGGCGCCGAGGTCGTCCTGTCGATCGCGTTGCCGGCGCGGCTCGATTCGCCGCGCTGGAAGGAGGTGGTCCGGCCCGCGCCGACGACCTGGATGCACCACCTCGAGGTCCGCGACCTTGCCGAGCTCGACGACGAGGTCCTGGGCTGGCTGCGCGCTGCCTTCGAGGCGGCCGGGCCCGCCGGTGTCGTGACGAGGTGAGGGCGGCGCGTGCCGCGAGTCCGCCGCGGACGATTGACTGACGCCACGACGCGCGGACCGAGTGATGCCCGCGGACCGGGCGATGCCCTCGGCCGGACTGCTCGGGGCGCCGCCCTGGTGGACGGCGCCCCGGTCAGCGTCCGACGGTCGCCCGCCGGACCCCTCACGTCAGGGGCAGGAGATGGCCGGGTTCCACTGGGCGAAGACTCCAGCCGGGTTCGCCTCGGCGACCCACACGTGGAGGTCGTAGTGGATCGGCATGCCCGGGCCGTGGCCGAGCATCGGACCATCGAACGGCTGGCCGAACAGCGACGGCCGGTCGACATCGGTGGCGAGATCCTGGTCGGCATCGGCCTGGAAGTACTCGACGCCGGCGAGCTTCAGGGAGCCATCGGCACCGGGGATGTACAGCAGGACCTCGGGGTTGCTCGAATCCAGGCCCGGGCCGAACAGCGCGGGCTTGACGTAGTGGAAGCCCATCGCACCGGCTGGCGACTCCTCGCAAGGGCTGCCGGGGACGTACCCGGCAGCGAGGGCCTGGTCGACCGAGTGGAACCTGGCGACGTCGGCTCGGACTGCCTGCAGCTCCGGGGACAGCCGACCGTCGCCGGCAAGGGCGCCGCTGGCGGCCATGAGGGCAACTCCGGCGAGGGCAACGAGCGGGAGGACGCGACGCATGGCTGGGACTCCTTGGTGCGGTTCGCTGACGTCTCACACCGTGCCACCGGACCATCCGCGCTACATCAGTGAAACACCCTATTCGCGTCTGCACTCGCCTCGTAAGGTGAGGGCATGATCGGAGCACCCCTCGCCATCGTGGGCAGGGATCAGGAGCTGGCGAGGCTCGGCCTGACAGTCGACGCGACCCTCGCCGGCCAGCCATCGTTCCTCCTGCTCCTCGGCGAGGCGGGCATCGGCAAGACCACCCTGATCACCGCTGCGCTCGCGATGGCGGAGCGACGGGGCCTCCGTTCGCTCCGCGGCGTGGCCATGGAGTCCGGCTCGAGCCTGCCGTACCTGCCGCTGCTCGCGCCGCTTGCCGAATGCGTCGCCGATGACCCGGACCACCCGAGCTCGGGCCTCGTCAGAGCCGAGCTCCTGGGCGAGGTCGCGTCGGAGGACCCGGATCGGGACGATGGGCGTTACGCCGCGAGCGCCGACGCACGCGCAGCCCGGCTCGTCGAAGCGGTGTACAGGCTCATCAGCGCCCGCCCGACCCTGCTGGCGGTCGACGACATCCAGTGGGCCGACCCCGCGACACTCGCCATCCTCGACTACATCTCGCACCGCGCCATCAACGTCCCGCTCGGGATCGTGGCGGCCGCCCGCGACGACGACCCGGACCGGCTCGAGCGGATTGCGATCGCCGACGCCCGCCGCTTCGTCCACGTGCCGGTTGGCCCGCTGCGGCGCGATGCGGTAGCGCTCCAGCTCGAGTCGCTGGGCGGAACGGGCTCGACCGATGACGTCGACGCGATCTATGCGCGCACCGCCGGCAACCCGTTCTTCGTCGAGCAGGTCCACGCCGCGGCGGTCGAGTCGGGCAGCGTCTGGGGCTCGACGCCGGGCTCCCTGGAGATGCTCGTCCTGCGAAGGATCGGGCGGCTGCCGCCGGGCTCCCGGGCCGTCCTCGATGGCATGGCGGTCCTCGACCGGCCCGTCTCAACGCGGCTGGTGGCAGCGGCGACAGGCCTGGGGATCGAAGTCGCCAGGTCGGGCGTCGAGGCGGCGGTCAGGGCCCGTGTCGCCGAGTCGGGCGACGACGGCGTCCGGCTGCGCCACCCCGTCTTCGGCGAGGTGCTGCGGGCGCACCTGCCGGGGCCCGAGCGCGCCGAGCTCCATCGGCGAGCGGCTGATGCCCTGGAGGTCGAGGGCGGCGATGCGGCGACCATTGCCGAGCACCGCTGGCAAGCGGGTGATCCCGGGCCGGCGTGGTCCGCCGCCCTGGCGGCCGCCGATGCGCTGGCCGGCCGGTTCGCCCTGGACGGTGTCCGGCTCCACCTGGAGCGGGCATTGCGGCTCTGGCCAGCCGACACGCCGGGCCGGGCCGCCGCCGCGCTGCGCGCCGGGAAGGCGGCATGGAATCTGGGCGACCCGGCGGGCGCCCTCGAGCACGCCCGCATGGCCGAGGCCGCGCTCCCGGACCCGGGTGTGACGGAGATCGAGGTCCTCCTGGCGCTTGGTGCCTACGCCTGGGACGCCGGTGATCGATCGGGCGCGGATTCGGCCTTCGATCGCGTCCATGCGCTCATCGGTCCGGACACCCCGGCGGTGCTGCGATCACGAGCCCTGTGGGGTCGGGGACGGGCCGAGATCAGCCAGCGCAGGCTCGTCGATGCCCGCCGCCACGGCCTCGAGGCGGCCGCGGTTGCACGCGAGGCCGGGGAGCTGACCCACGAGGCCGAAGGATTGCTCCTGTCCGGGATGGCCGTCGCCTGGGCCGGGGCGGAGAGCAACGTGGACATCCTCGAGCGGGGCCTCGAGGTCGCGCTGGCATCGGGCAGTCCCGACACGATCGGTCACGCGCACCAGTTCGTGGCCGACATGCGCTGGCTCCACGGCGACCTCGACCGTGCCCTGGAGGTCGCCCTGAGCGGCATCGAGCTGTGCGAGCGGCTCGGGCTGGCACGGTCGCACGGCGCCGACCTTCGCGGCAACGCCGGCTTCTGGCTGCTCGAGCTCGGCAGGCCGGCCGAGGCCGCTGCCGTCCTGGCCGACGCCGATCCGAGGGCGCTGTCCGAGTTCGCCCGGGCCAGGCTCGCGGTGCGACGCGGAGCATTCGAGCTTGCGCGGGCGGCGCTCGACCGGGTGCCGACGGCGGGCGGGATCGGCGGTCCAGGGATCCGCGGCGGCTGGCCCGAGTTGACAGAGGCCGAGTTGGCGATGATGCGGGGCGACCTGCCTTCCGCGGCCGAATCGCTCGAGCGGGTGGTGCTGTCACCCGGGATCTGGCGCATCGACGCGGGCGCCTGGACGATGCTCTGGACGGCGCGCGTCGCCGCGGAGCAGCGGAGGGCGCCTGCCCGCCCGACGTCGGCCGATCTTGACCAAAGCCTGCTTGGATCGCACCCCGACGCGGCCCTTGCCCGCGCGATCCGTTCCGAGCTGGCGGCACTCGCCGGGCTCGAGAACGATGGGCGCGAACAGATCGCGCCGGAGTCCGTGGCCCTGTGGCGCGAGGCCGTTGGCGCCTGGCACGATGCGCGTCGGCCGTACGAGGCCTGTCGCGCCCGCCTCGGCGAGGTCCGGGCGCTCCTGACCCTCGGCCATCGGGCCGACGCCCGAATCGCACTGCGAGCGGCGACTGAGGTCGCCGATGGGCTCGCCTGCCGACCGCTCGTCGACGCCGCGACCGACCTGGCCCGGCGATCCCGGATCGGCGTCACGGTCATGCGCCGGGGCCGGCCCGACCCCAGTGAGCCGACACGCCGGGAGCTCGAGGTCCTCGCCCATCTCGCGGAGGGGCTCACCAACCCGCAGATCGCGGCCCAGCTGTTCCTCAGCCCGAAGACGGTCGGAATCCACGTGTCGCGGATCCTCGAGAAGCTTGGCGCGCACACCAGGGGCGAGGCCGTGGCGATCGCTCGACGGCGCCGGCTGCTGTGAAGGGGCAGGCCTCGAGCGAGGGACTCGGCGTCGAGTGAGCGGGTGATACGCTCTCGGGCCAACGAGAGCAGCCCGACGCCGGAGGAGCCCGTCGTCCGATGACGACCCGCACGTTGCCGCGCCCCATCACCGCTCCGGAGCGCTCCGCGGCCGACGCCCTCGTAGTCGCCCCCGGCGGCACCACCCGCGGCCGCGCCCGTGGCTATCCCCTTCGCCGCGAGGGCCCGGCCAAGCTCACCGGCGCCGCGAAGTACGCCGACGATCTCGTCTTCCCGGGCGCCTGGTACGGCGCCACGATCCGCTCCACGCAGGCCCGGGCGAAGCTCGTGGCGATCGAGCTGGACCCCGACCTCGACTGGTCGAAGGTCGTCGTCGTCACCGCGGCCGACATCCCCGGCGAGAACCTCGTGGCCGCGATCAAGGAGGACCAGCCGGTCCTCGTCCCGGTCGGCGGCGAGATCCGCCACCACGCCGAGCCGGTGGCCCTCATCGCGGCGCCGGACCGGGAGACGATCCGCCGCCTTCGGGCGGGGATCCGCCTCGTCACCGAGGCCCTGCCGCCGGTCTTCGACCCCGAGCGGTCGGACCACGTCTTCGCCGAGTACGAGGTCCAGAACGGCGACCTCGAGGTCGGGTTCGGCGCCGCGGCCCACGTGGTCGAGGGCGAGTATCGGGTCGGCCACCAGGAGCAGCTGTACATCGAGAACAACGCCATGATCGCCGTCCCCGGCGAGGACGGCGGGATGGCGGTCCACGGCTCGCTGCAGTGCCCGTACTACGTCCACCGGGCGCTCCGCAAGACCCTCGGCCTGACGGCCGGCCAGGCCCGCGTCGTCCAGGCCGAGACCGGCGGCGGCTTCGGCGGCAAGGAGGAGTACCCCTCGATCATCGCCCTCCACGCCGCGCTCCTGGCCCGCAAGGCCGGCCGGCCGGTCCGGATGATCTACGACCGTCACGAGGACATCGCGGCGACGACGAAGCGCCATCCCGCGATCATCCGCCACCGGACGGCGGTGGCCGCGGACGGGACGCTCCTGGCCCAGGACATCGAGATCGTCATGGACGGCGGCGCCTACTGCACCCTGACGCCGGTCGTCCTGTCCCGCGGCGCGCTCCATTCCGGCGGCCCGTACCGCTGCCCGAACGTCCGAATCCGGGCCCGCGCGACCCGCACCAACACTCCGCCCAATGGCGCCTTCCGGGGCTTCGGGGCGCCCCAGGTCGAGTTCGCCGTGGAGACCCACCTCAACCGGATCGCCGAGCGGTTGGGGCTCAGCCCGGCCGAGCTCCGGCGTCGCAACGCCTACGAGCTCGGCGACACGACCCCCACCGGCCAGGTCCTGCGCGAGAGCGTCGCCGCCCAGGAGGTCCTCCGGCTGGCGGTCGAGGCCGGCGACTTCGAGCTCCTGCGGTCGGCGACCGCCCGCGCCGCCGCCGAGCGGCTGGGTTCAGGCGAGGTCCCGGGCGGGCCGTTCCGGTCCGGTGGCGCCCGGACGGCGCCCGGGATCGGCCTGGCAATGGGCTGGCACGGAGCGGGGTTCACCGGCTCGGGCGAGGTCCACATCGGCTCGGTCGCCTCCGTCGAGCTCACGGCGGACGGCCGGGTCCGGGTCCTCATCGCCTCGACCGAGATGGGCCAGGGCACGACCACGATCTTCCCGCTCATGGTCTCGGGCGAGCTCGGACTGCCGGCCCAGGCCGTAGAGATGGCCCCGGTCGACACGGCGATCGTGCCCGACAGCGGCCCCACGGTGGCGAGCCGGACGGCGATGGTGGTCGGCGGCCTGTGCATCGAGGCGGCGCGCCGGCTGCGAGCCGAGGTCGAGGCCCGGAACGACGGCCGGCCGTTCGCCGAGGTCTACCTGGCCGATGCCGCCGCCCACGGCCCGACCCGGATCGACCAGCGCTTCGAGCCCTACCCGGACATCGACTTCGACGACACGACCTACCAGGGCGATGCCTACCCGGCCTTCGGCTGGGCGGCCTGTGTCGCGACCGTCGACGTCGACCTCGACACCGGCGAGGTGGCGGTCCGGGACGTCGTCGCGGTCGATGACGTGGGGCGGGTCATCCACCCGATCCTGTGCGAGGGCCAGGTCGAGGGCGGCACGCTCCAGGCGGTCGGCTACGCCACGATCGAGGAGATCAAGCTCCAGGATGGCCGCTACCTCAACGACCGCTTGGCCACGTACCTGATCCCGACCGCGCTCGACGCACCGCGCCTCCGGACGATCCTCGTCGAGGCGCCGTTCAGCGGCGCGCCCCACGGCGCCAAGGGGGTCGGCGAGCTGCCGATGGACGTCGGAGCGCCGGCGGTCGTGGCCGCGATCCACGATGCGGTCGGCGTCTGGATCACCGAGCTGCCGGCGACCCCGGAGCGGATCCTCGCCGCGCTCGAGGGGCCGCGCGGGACGCAGGAGCCCGCGGCGTGACCGCGATCCGCTTCCTCGTCAACGGCTCGCCCGTCGAGGTCGACGTCCCCGGTATGCGCCGGCTCCTGGACGTCCTGCGCGAGGACCTTGGGCTGACCGGCACGAAGGAGGGCTGCGGGGAAGGGGAGTGCGGGGCCTGCTCTGTGCTCCTCGACGGCCAGGTCGTCGATTCGTGCCTGGTGCCGATGTCCCAGGTCGATGGCCGGATCGTCCGGACGGTCGAGGGCCTGGCCCTCGCCGCCCGCGAGCGGGGCACCCTCGACACGCTCCAGGAGGCGTTCCTCGAGCTCGGCGCCGCCCAGTGCGGGATCTGCACGCCGGGGATGCTCATGGCCGCCCGGGCGTACCTGGATGCCGGTGGCGGCCCGGATCACGACGCGATCCGGGAGGGCATCGCCGGCAACCTCTGCCGCTGCACCGGCTACCAGAAGATCGTCGAAGCGATCGCCGCGGTCGCGGCGGGAGACGTGGCATGACCGACGAGACGCCGACGCACGCCCCAAGGGAGCCCGACGAGCCTGAGCGTCCCGAGGACCCTGGGCGGCTGGAGGATCGGGCGGGCCGCGAGCCCGGCGAGCTCGTGACGGGCCTGTCGCCGCGCCAGATCATCGGCGGTTTTGCCCTCCTCGCCGGGCTCATCATCTGGCTCCGCCGCCGCGGTCGCGGGAAGGGCTGAAGCGTGCCCGCCGAGCCGCCGATCGAGGTCCCGGTGCGCCTGTCCGAGGCGTATTCGCTGCTGGCCGGCGGGCCGCTCGTCCCGATCGCCGGCGGCACCGACATCATGGTCCGGATCACCGGCGAGCTCGGGCCCGTGCCCGAGCGGATGCTCGACCTGTCGCGCCTGGACGAGCTCGAGGGGATCAGCCTCGAGGACGGCTCGCTCGCCCTCGGCGCCCGGACGACCTACACGGAGCTCCGCCGCTCCACGCTCTGTCGCGAGCACGCGCCGGCCCTCGTCGAGGCGGCGGCCACGATCGGGGCCGCCCAGATCCAGAATCGGGGCACGCTCGGCGGCAACATCGCCAACGCCTCGCCGGCCGGCGACACGCTGCCCGTGCTGCTGGCGATGGACGCGGACATCGAGGTCGGGGGCCACCGAGGCGAGCGACGCGTGCCGGCCGCGGGCTTCTTCCCCGGCTACCGCCAGACCGCGCTCGCCCCCGACGAGCTGATCCTCCGCATCCGGATCCCGCTCGCCGCCGGTCGAGTGACCCGCTTCCGGAAGGTCGGAACGCGCCGGGCCCAGGCGATCTCGAAGGTCGTGATGGCGGTCTCGTGGCGAGCCCACGGGCCGTCGGCCGGCTGGTCCGACGTCCGGGTCGCGCTGGGCTCCGTGGCGGCCACCCCGATCCGGGCCGCCGCCGCGGAGGCCGCCCTCGAGGGTGCCCGCCCGAGCCCCGAGACCGCGGACGCGGCCGCCGAGGCCCTGGCCGACGAGCTGACACCCATCGACGACGTCCGTTCGACCGGCGACTACCGGCGGATGGTCGCCGCCCGGATCCTTCATCGGATCGTCCGCGACGCGGGCGGCTGGTGAGCGGCCCCGACCTCGACGAGCTCAACGCCGCGGCCCCGGCGGCAGCATCCGCAATCCTTGCCCCGCTGTTCGAGGGAGCACCGCGGTTCCTGGGCCGCCTCGTGGCGGCGCGGCCGTTCGACGACTGGGCCTCACTCTTCGATGTCGCACGGCGGATCGCCCACGACATGCCGGAGGCCGAGCAGGTCGAGCTCATCGATGCCCACCCGAGGCTCGGGGCGCCACCGGGCTCGGTCTCGCCGCTCTCGTTCCGCGAGCAGGGCTACGACCGAGCCGGGGCGGCGGCCGCCGCGGCCGGCGACATCGATGTCGGCGCCGAGCTGGAGCGCCGCAACGCCGACTACGAGGCTCGCTTCGGGTTCCGCTACTGTGTCCTCGTCGCCGGCCGATCACGCGCGGCGCTGCTGCCCGGGATGGCGGCGGCCCTCGCCAACGACCGGTCGGCGGAGCTCCACCGGGCCCTCGACGCCGTCGTGGACATCGCCGAGGCCCGTCTCGAACCGATCGGGAGAGCTGGCTGAACCGGGAGGAAACGGTGTTCGAGCTCGGCGCGAACCGCTACGGCAAGTCCCGGATCCGGCTGGTCACGGTAACGCGCGAGCCGGAACGCCACGTCCTCCGCGACCTCACGGTCGACGTCGCTCTCGAGGGCGATTTCACGGCCGCGCACGTGGATGGTGACAACACCAACGTCATCGCCACCGACACGATGAAGAACACCGTCTATGCCTTCGCCCGGGACCGGCTGACCGGCGCGCCCGAGGCGTTCGGGCTCGACATCGCCCGGCACTTCGCCGGCTATCCGCAGGTCGATCGCGCGTCGGTGACGCTCCGGGAGCACGGCTGGGCCCGGATCCCGCTGGCCGGCGGGCCGGCGCCCGACGCCTTCACCCGGACCGGTGACCTGACCCGCGTCGCCGTCGCGAGCGCGACGAAGGTCGGGGCCACGGTCGAGGCCGGGATCGAGGACCTGACGGTCATGAAGACGACGAAGTCGGCGTTCACCGGCTTCGAGCGCGACCGCTACACGACCCTGGCCGAGGCCGACGACCGGCTGATGGCCACGAAGATCACGGCCCTGTGGGGCTACGGCGAGACGGCCGCCGAGGCCGGCTTCGACTTCGACGGGGCGTTCTCGCGGGCGCGCGCCACGCTCCTGACGGTTCTCGCCGAGCACTTCAGCCCGTCCGTCCAGACGTCCGTGTGGCTCATGGCCACGGCGATGCTGGAGGCCGAACCCTCGATCGACTGGGTCCGGATGGTCCTGCCGAACCTCCATCACTGGACGGTCAACCTGGAGCCGTTCGGGCTCGACAACCCGGGGACGGTGTTCGTCTCGACGACCGAGCCGCACGGCCTCATCGACGCCACCGTCCGGCGCAGCCGCTGACCGGGTCCGAGCCGACGAGCCGCCGATGAACCCGCAGTTCAGCCACCTCTTCGTCGCCGTCCTCGATCTCCACGCGACACACCGCTTCTACGTCCAGCTCCTGGGGCTCGAGGTGCTCGTCGGCGGACCCGAGCGGACGTACATGCGGCTCGGCGGCGGTGGCGGGTTCCACATCGGGTTCGAGGTCGTCGCCGGGGACGCCGTGCCGACCGATGGCATCCAGATCCGGGTCCGGGTCGATGACGTCGACGCCGTCTATCGGCGGCTGCTCGAGGCCGGCGTGGCCATGGACGGGCCGCCGGCGGACCAGGTCTGGGGCGCCCGGCATCTGTGGCTGCGCGACCCGACCGGCTACCGGATCTCGGTCTTCTCGACCGACGGGCCCAACCTGCCGTGAGCGCATTGAGCGTCGAGGTTCGTGGAGCGGCGGTTCCGGGTCGGGACGAGGTCCTGACGCCGGCTGCGCTGGACTTCCTCGGTGAGCTGGAGCGGCGGTTCCGGGGCGAGCGGGCGGCGCTGCTGGCCTGTCGGGTGGCACGGGCCGCCGAGATCGCCGCGGGGGCCGTCCTCGACTTCCCGGGTTCGACGGCGGCGGTTCGGGCCGATTCGTCGTGGCTCGTGGCCGAGACGCCGCCCGACCTCCTCGACCGGCGGGTCGAGATCACCGGCCCGGCCGAGCCGAAGATGATGATCAACGCCCTCAACTCCGGGGCTCGGGTCTTCATGGCCGACCTCGAGGACGCGCTCTCGCCGACGTGGGCCAACGTCGTCGGCGGGCAGGCCGCGATCGCCGCGGCGGTCCGGGGTGGGCTCGCGTACGACGCGCCGGATGGCCGCGCCTACCGCGTGGGGGAGCGGCCGGCCGTGCTCCTCGTCCGGCCACGGGGCTGGCACCTGGACGAGCGGCACCTCCTCGTGGACGGGTCTCCGATGTCCGCATCGCTGTTCGATGCCGGGCTGTACCTGTTCCACAACGCCGCCGAGCGGTTGGCGCGCGGGACCGGCCCGTACCTCTACCTGCCGAAGCTCCAGTCGCACCTGGAAGCGCGGCTCTGGAACGAGGTCTTCGTGTGGGCCCAGGACGCGCTCGGGGTCCCGCGCGGATCCGTGCGCGCGACCGTATTGATCGAGACGATTCATGCCGCGTTCGAGATGGACGAGATCCTGTGGGAGCTGCGCGAGCACGCCGCTGGCCTCAACGCGGGCCGCTGGGATTACCTGTTCTCGTGCATCAAGACGTTCGGCGCTTCGCCGCCGGCGGTGCTGCCCGACCGGGCCCAACTGACGATGACCGTGCCGTTCATGCGGGCCTACACCGAGCTGCTGGTCGCGACGTGCCATCGCCGCGGGGCCCACGCGATCGGCGGCATGGCGGCGTTCATCCCGTCGCGCCGGGATGCCGACGTCAACGCCGTGGCGATGGCCCGGGTCCGGGACGACAAGGTCCGCGAGTCGGGCGACGGCTTCGATGGGACGTGGGTGGCGCACCCGGACCTCGTACCGCTCGCGACCGAGGTCTTCGGCGGCGTCCTGGGCGCGGCGCCCCACCAGAAGGGTCGGCTGCGGGACGACGTCGCGGTGACGGCGGCCGCGCTGCGGGACGTCCGCGTCGACGGCGGGCGGGTCACCGAGGCCGGCGCTCGGCTCAACGTGTCCGTCGCGCTCCAGTATCTCGACGCCTGGCTCGACGGCAACGGCGCGGCGGCGATCAACAACCTCATGGAGGACGCCGCCACTGCCGAGATTTCCCGCTCGCAGCTGTGGCAGTGGCGCGTCACCGGCGCCCCCCTCGACGACGGCCGGCCGCTCGGTGCGGATCGCTACCGCGCGATCCGGGACGAGGAGCTCGTCGCGCTCGGCGGCCGACGCACGCGGCACCTCGGTGACGCGGCGGACATCCTCGATGCGCTCGTCCTCGCCGACGACTTCGAGCCGTTCCTCACGCCGCGCGCGTACCGCCTCCTCGACTGACCTCGGCGCACCCCGCCCGCATCCGCCTCGCCGTGCCCGGTCGCCGTGCCTGGTCTCCGTGCCCGGTCTCGGTGCCCGGTCGCCGCCCGCCGCCCCCCTGCGGCAAGCGCCCCGCCCGCCGCCCGCCGCCCCCCTGCGGCAAGCGCCCCGCCCGCCGCCGCCATGCTGCAAGCGCCCCGCCCGCCGCCGCCATGCTGCAAGCGCCCCGCCCGCCGCCGCCATGGAGGCCAACTGGTCGGACAGCAGTGCCCGTGGCCTTGGGCTCGACGCGGCCGCTCGCAAGTGGTCGGACAGCAGCCTACGAGGCGCTGGTCAGGAAGCGAGCGCCGGAACCGAGCGTGGCCGCGGCCGATAGACGCGCTTCCGCGGCGCAAGAGTCCGCCCAAGGCCACGTGGGCTGGCATCGGGCAGGAACCAGAGCGCGGACTGGCCTCGGGCCGGGTCCCGCGCCCACCCATTGACGCTTCGGCCATCTTCCGGGAAGGCGGCGCGCAGGAGCTCGCGGAACTCGGCTACCCGGCGCCGGTTCGCGCGCGACTCGGCGACGACGATCCATGCGCCGACGTGGGCCGGGTCCCAGCCGTGGTCACGGCCGACCCGGAACGAGAGCCGGCGGCGGCGGTCCATGACGCCGAGCAGCTCGTTGGGGTCGACGACCTCGGTCTTCAGCTCGATGATCAGCAGGGTTGCGTGGCGGCGGTGCCAGCCGACGAGATCGATTACCCCGCGTTCACCATAGTGGTTGAACGAGACCTCCGGGAGAACCTCCCAGCCCGCCTTGAGCAGTCGAGCGGTGACGGCCTCGCCCATTGCTGCGTGGCGTCCGTGGACCAGGCGATCGAGGTCGCCGCCTCGCCACCTGGCAATGAGGTTGACGCGCACCTCGAGGGCAGCCGC
Source organism: Chloroflexota bacterium (assembly GCA_004297395.1). Lineage (GTDB taxonomy): Bacteria > Chloroflexota > Limnocylindria > Limnocylindrales > CSP1-4 > UBA5189. The sequence goes on from SCUO01000018.1 coordinate 27,614, forward strand.
CGCGGCTCGGATCGTGCGAAGTGGGATGCCGTCAAGGTGGCCACGCTCGATGAGCGAGTACTCAGATTGCGAGATTCCAGCTCGCTTGGCTACATCGATCCGTCGCTCGTTTCGGCGAAGCCTGACCCGGCGCAGGGCCAGCCCGAACGCGACGTCATCCATCCATCACAGGATGGCGACGGGCGCTTATTCGGCGATCACTCCGCAGGCAGCCGATGGTCTTCGAGGACGACGTCCCAGTGGGCCTCGAGCAGCGAGAAGCGGTGGCGCTCCTCGTCGCGATAGCGGTCGCGGTCCGGGAAGAGGCGCCGGGCGATCTCGGCGTCGGAGTGCTCCTCGACCGCGGCCCAGTCCCGATACGTGATCGTGACCATGAAGTCCCAGTCGGCCCGGCCGTCGCCGTGGAAGCGGGGCTTGGACGCGGTCACATCGAGGAACCGGCCGACGGCGAGCTGCTCGCGGAGGATCGGCCAGTGGTTCCGATCGAACAGGCCGACGAACTCGTCGTGGGCGCCCCATTTCGTCCGGTAGAAGTAGGCGATCGTGACTGGGTCGGTGGTGTCGTTCATCGAAGCCTCCTTCAGGCGCCGGCGCCCTCGCGCTCGACGAACCGACCATAGCCTCTGTCGCCGACGAAGGCCCCGTCGCGGATGACCACCCGACCGCGGACGAAGACGGACCGCACCGCGCCATCGACCTCGAGGCCCTCGTAGGGCGTGTAGTCGCTCGTGTGGTGGAGGTCGGCGGCCCGCAGGACCCGCCGCGCGGCGGGATCGAAGAGCACGACGTCGGCGTCCTTGCCGACCTCGATCGACCCCTTGCGAGTGAGCCCGAACCGGCGGGCCGGCGTCGCCGCGAGGACGTCGACAAGCCGCTCGATTGTCAGCCGGCCGCGGGCGACGCCCTCGCCGTAGGCGATCGCGAGCAGCGTCTCGATCCCGGGCGCCCCGTTGCTGATCCGGTCGAACGGCACGCCGCGAAGGGCGTCGGCCTTGTCGGTCGACGCGCGGTCCGGGACGTGGTCGGTCGCGATCAGATCGAGGTCGCCGCCGGCAAGCCCGGTCCACATCGCGTCGCGGTCGGCGGCGGTTCGCAGCGGCGGCGAGATGACGACCTTCGCGACCTCGAGCTCGTCGGCCGCCGCGTATCGCTCGTCGGTCAGGGCCAGGTAGTGCGGGCACGTTTCGGCAGACACGCGAAGCCCCAGGCCCTTCGCCTCGCGGACGTGCCGGAGCGCATCGGCGGATGAGAGGTGGACCACGTGGACGGGCGCGCCGGTCGCCCGCGCGAACGCCATCGCCCGGGCGGTCGCGACGCCCTCGGCGTACGCCGGCCGCGTTTCAGCGTGGTAGCGCGCTGCCGTGTTACCACGGTGCAACGCTGCAGCGACGGCGGCATCGATGAGGATCGCGTCCTCGCAGTGGACCTGGAGCATCCCGCCCCGCCGGCCGAGCACCCCCATCGCCTCGAACAGCCGGACATCGTCCAGCCGGAAGTCGAAGACCATGAACGCCTTGGCCGTCGACACGCCGGCGTCGACCATCGCCGGCAGCTCGGCGACCGGGTCGTCCATCCGGCCAGAGATCGCCAGCGAGACGGCGTAATCGATGGCGCTGTCGCGCTCGGTCGCCGCGCGCCACTCGCGTAGCCCCGCGAGGAGCGAGCGCTCGGCCGCCGGGGACGAGCCCGTGCCCGGGTTGTTGAAGGCCAGGAACGTCGTCGTCCCGCCGAACGCGGCGGCCACAGAATCCTGGAAGAACCGATCCGGTTCCGCGTCGGTCGCCACGCGCGTATGGGTGTGGACATCGACCACCCCGGGTAGCACCAGCAGGCCCGCGGCGTCAACGACCTCGGCCGAGCCCGCCAGGCCCGACAGGTCGGGCTCGATCGCCTCGATCCGGTCGCCATCGATGGCGATGTCCGCGCGTCTCGATCCGCTCGCCGTGACGACCGTGCCGCCGCGGACGAGGAGCCTGGTCACCTAGTCGTCGCCGCCACCGTCGTCGCCGCCCCCGTCGCCATCGCCGTCACCGCCACCGTCGTCGCCCCCGCCACCGTCGTCGTTGCTGTCGGCCTCGTCACGATCATCCGGCGAACCGGACCCGTTCATCGGCACCGCGTCATCACGCGAGCCATCGGCCATGGAAGCGCCTGCCGGACGCCGATCGTCGTCCCTGCCGTCGTATCGACTCCCGAACAGGACCCCCAGGATCCGCCGCAACCAGTCCATTCAGGCCACCTCCTCGATCCGTACCCGCTGGGCACCCTCCCAGAGCGCTCGCCGCCCGACCTCACGGAGCCGGTCCTGCCAGCCCGCATCGGCGAGGATCGTGGCGAAGTGGTTCGCGGCAAGCTGCCCCACCTTCGAGGATGTCGTGCAGGCCCCGTAGGGGAAGAAGATCTCGCACTCGCTGATGCCGCCCGGGTACATCGCCAGCATCCCGGGCGCCGGGTGCGAGGTGTGGTTCTCGAAATCGATGCCCGGCCGGAACTCGCCGTACGGGATCCAGGTCGATTCGCCCGACCAGCGGCAGTGAATGAGCCGGGATTCGATCGGCAGCATCCGCCGGATGGCCTCGATCGTGGCCGGCGCGGCCGCCTCCCAGCGGGCGGTAAAGTGGAGGTCGTCGCCGACCGTGATCTTCAGCTCTCCCATGCCCGGAGGATACGTGGCCAGCACCGGCCCGGAAACACCCGACCTGCCCCAGACGGCGTCGTCCGCGATCCCGACGGCGCCGACGATCTCGACCCACGTCCTCGACACCGAGGCGGGCACCCCGGCTCGCGGCGTCCACGTGATCCTCTACAAGCTCGGCGAGGACGACCGGCCGATCCGGCTGACCCAGGCCCTGACCGACGACGACGGGCGAATTCGCGACCTGCTGGGGCGGCCGATGTCGGCGGGCATCTACCGGCTCGAGTTCAACCTGGCCGGCGTCCGCGGCCCGGGCACCGGCGACGATCGATTCTTCCGGCGCCTGACCCTCGAGCTGCGGATCGACGACGTCGCGCGCTCGTACCACGTCCCGCTGTTGCTCGCCCCGTTCTCCCTCACGACGTACCGAGGCAGCTGAGCGCGCGGCCCTCGACATCGTCGTGCCACGCTAGGTGGCACGCGCGGCATCGAGGATGCGGGCATGGAAGCCCGACTCGTAGCCCTCCCGACCCGACTCGACCCATCCGTCCGGGTGGCCCCGGATCGCATCACGATCGAGCACCTCGTGGTCGCCGACGCGGGACTCGCTGCGTGGCTGGCCGACCAGCCCATGGACGACCACGGCATCCTCGCCGAGCGGGCGATGCGAATCGGGCTGATGGCGATCCAGAGCGTCGGGGTGACGCTCAACGTGGACGCCGTCCGGGCCGAGTTCGACCGTCTCGCCGAGGGCCAGCGGGTCATGACCGAGCGTGCCGCCGAGGCCCTCGAGCAGACGCTCCGGACGAACTTCGGCGACGGCGATGGCCGCTTGCCGCGGACGCTCGAGGCGTTCCTCGGCGACCGCGGCAAGCTCCAGGCGACGGTCCGCGAGCTGTTCGATCCGGCGCGCAAGGATTCCGCGCTCGGACGCCTCTCCACGATGCTCGAGACCTATTTCGACGGCGACGCCTCGCGGCTCGCAACGCTCCTTGACCCAACGCGCCCGGGATCGCCGTTCAACGCCTTTCGTGCCGAGGTTGCCGCCGGCCTCCGGGCGATCGATGAGCGTCTCGTCGCCTTCCAGGCAGCCCAGTCCGCCCGCTCGGACGAGCGTTCCCGGTCAGCGGCCAAGGGCGTCGACTTCGAGGATCTCGTCGAAAGCATGCTCGGCGCGATCGCCCGCGGCGGTGGGGATCTCCTCGAGCGAACCTCGAACGAGGCGGGCTCCACCCTCAAGTCGAAGAAGGGGGACTTCGTCCTGACCATCAACCCGGGCCTGACCCGAGGTGCCGACGTCCGCGTGGTGATCGAAGCCAAGGACCGGTCGATCTCGGTCCCGGCGATGCGGGCCGAGCTCCGGGAAGCCAAGGCCAACCGCGGGGCGGCGGTCGGGATCGTCGTGTTCACGCCGGCCCACGCGCCGGCGGGCGTGGCCCCGTTCGACGTCCGTGGCGACGACGTCTGGTGCGTCGTCGATCCCGACGACCTCGATCCGTCGAGCTTCGAGGTGGCGATCCGGCTCGCCCGCTATCTCGCTCTCGCCGGCCTGGCCGCCCACGATGCGGAGATCGATACGGCGGCGGTCTCAGGTGCCCTCGCCAGCATCCGCGAGCAGCTCGACCAGATCCGCAACCTCAAGAGCCAGCTGACCTCGATCGGCAATGCGACGAAGGCCGTCTGGAACGGGCTCGATGCCCTTCGCAGTGGTGTCGTGGACCAGGTCACCCGAGCCGAGGCCGGAATTCGGTCGTCCGCCAGGGTCTGACCACCGGGCGCCGTCCAGGACAGCGAGATCAGTCGTCGGCTCGACGGTTCGCGGCGGCCGGGCCTTCCGTGGCGGCGAGTCGGAGTGCTTCCTCGTCAAGCAGGACGAGGCCCGCGGCACCAGTGCGCACCACGATCCGTCGCGCTTCGAGGTCCCGAAGGCAGCGCTCCATCATCTCCCGGCTCGCCCCCATGAGGGTCGTCAGGTTGGTCCGGGTGAGGGCGGCACGGTCGGGATCGAAGAGGAGGTCGGGATAGCGCAGGAGCACGCGAGCCGTCCGTTGGCAGGCCGACTCCGAGGCGAAGATCTCGAGCTCGAGCGCCAGTGCCTCGACCAGGCCTACCGCACGATCCAGGAGATCGAGGGCAAGACCGCCGTCGGCACGTGCGAGCCGTCGGACCGTGTCCCGGCCCCAGCGGATGGCCGTCACCTCGGTCCAGGCCACGAGGCTCAGGGTCCCGAGCAGCTCATTCGCAAGATTGGAGATCCCGCCCAGCTCACCCTCCCGAAGGATCCCGTAGGCGATGTCCCGACCATCGGCCGCCTTGGCCAGCCTGGCAACGGCCCCGCTCGTCACGAGGATGGTGGGCGGGCCGACGTCGTCGGTGGCACGGATCTCCTCACCGGCGTGGTAGGTCGTCGCCGCGGCGGAACCGACGAGGGCGGCGAGCGAGTCCTCACGAGCGCCCGGAAAGGCGGACCGGAGCGATTGAAGCAGTGCGGACGATCCCGGGAACACAGGCACCATCGTTGCTCGCGAGGGCGTGGAGGTCCAGAAGGGGACGCAATCGCTGCAATTCTATTCACGTCCGATAGGAACCAGTTCCTATCGGATGCCCTCTCGGAGGCCTAAGGTCCGACGGCGATCCCAGAGTCGCCGCGGGGCGCGCCGCGAGGCCCGGGCACGTCCACACGCCCGACATGGCCGTGCCGGGAACGGAAGAACCGAGCGCGCATGGCTGTTCGAGCGCGGCGTCCCCCCCGATCGCGCCCAACACCGGCGCGCGAGCGGCTCTTCGACACGGCGTCCCTGGGCGAACCGGTGGCAGCCCTCGACTTCGTCGGCGGGGTGCTCCAGGCCTCCACCGAGTACTCGATCATCGGCGACGCCAACGCCGACATTCCCCACGTTTCCGAGGACGTGGCGAGTGCCCGCTCCCGGGCGCTGATGGTCGTCGACGCCACCCTCGAGGCTCGTCATGGCCAAGATCGTCGTCGTTGACGACGACCCGCTGGGTCGTCGGTACGTCTCGGACCTCCTGCGATCGTTCCGCCATGTCGTTCATGAGGCGAGCGACGGCCAGGAGGGCCTGGACCTCGTCATGCACGAACGGCCCGACCTGGTCCTCACCGACCTCCTGATGCCGCGCCTGGATGGCTACGAGCTGGCCCACCAGATTCGCCAGGATCCCGCCATGTCTCAGCTGCCGATCATCTTCTACTCGGCGACCTACCAGGAGCGCGAAGGGCGCGAGCTCGCGGCCGAGCCCGGGGCCCACGTCCTGGTCAAGCCGGGCGAGCCGCAGGTGATCCTCAACACCGTCGAGAGGGTCCTTCGATGGTCATCGCGCCTGCGAGGGACCGTCCGCCCGGCGGCCCCCCGCGCCGGCGCGCTCGACGCTCGCAACCTCGCCGACGTCGGCGCCAAGCTGGCGTCAAAGGTCCAGGAACTCCAGGTCGTCGACTGGCGGCTCGACGCGCTTTTGTCGCTGTCGGCAGCGATGGCCGGTCTGCCGGATCCGGAATCGGTCGCCAGCCGGATGTGCTCCGGGGCGCGCGACATCATTCCTTCACGCCGGGCCGGCATCGTGATCGCCGCGAATGACGACGACCACGCCGAGCTGTACGTCACCAGCGGCCTGACCGATGACGAGCTCGCGATCCTGCCGGCGCACCCTGCCCTTGATGGCATCGTCGGCCAGGTCATTCGCTCGGGGAATCCGGCCCGGGCGTCGACGGCGGGTCGGCGCGGCGGCAAGGCCCGGCTTGTCCAGCTGCCGGATGGCCATCCGCCGGTGGCGTCGTTCCTCGTCGTCCCGGTCCCGTTCCGATCCCTGCGCGGTGCCCTGTATCTTGCCGACCGGCTGGGCGGCGACGCCTTCGGCGCGGGAGACCAGAGGGTCGCGGTGGCCCTTGCAGCGCAGCTGGCATCGACCTTCGAGAGTCACCGCCTGCTCGTCGATCTGCGGGCCACGGTGGCGAACCTGGAGCGAAGCCGCAGGGCACTCGACAGCTCCGAAGACCAGTTCCGCCGGGTCCTCGACTCATCGCCCAACTCGATCATCGGGGTTGATCGCGGCGGCCTGATCACGTTCGCGAACCCCCAGGTCGCCGCGTCGTTCGGGTACGCGCTGGAGGAGCTCGTCGGACAATCGGTCGGGGTGCTGGTACCGGATCGGATCGGGTCCCATGCCGCCCACGTCGCAACGTTCCTCGATAGCCCGATCGCCAGGCCATTGGGGATCGGTCTCGAGCTCGCCGCCCGTCGGCGCGACGGTAGCGAGTTCCCGGTGGAGATCAGCCTCGCCCCGGTCGCCTCCCCGGACGGCGGGTCGATGACATTCGCGACGATCGTCGACATCAGCGCCCGGAAGCGCTTCGAGGCCCAGATGGTCCAGGCCCAGAAGATGGAGTCGATCGGCATGCTCGCCGGCGGCGTCGCCCACGATTTCAACAACCTCCTCACGGCAATCTCGGGGTTCGCCGAGCTGCTCGCGATGGATACCCCGGAGGGTGATCCGCGACGGGAGTACGTGGACGGAATCAGCCGGGCGACGTCACGGGCTGCCGGCCTGACCCGGCAGCTGCTGGCATTCGGTCGGCGGCAGGTCCTCAACCCGGCACCCGTCGACCTGGGAAGCCTCGTCCGCGACATGGAGCCGATGCTGCGTCGCCTCGCCGGCGAGGACATCGTCTTTGCCTTCGAATTCGACGCTGACACGCCGCCGGCCCTGTTCGATGCCAGTCGCCTGGAACAGGTCCTCGTGAACCTGGTGGTCAACGCTCGGGACGCCATCGCCGCCGCCGGCCATATCGTGATCCGGATCAGCTCGGCTGAACTCGACGAGTCCTACGGGCCCGATCATGGCGCGGACGTGCCGGCCGGCACCTACGTCATCCTGACGGTTGCCGACGACGGAGCCGGCATGGATCAGGCCACGCGCAGCAGGATCTTCGAGCCGTTCTTCACGACCAAGGAGGCCGGCACCGGCCTCGGGCTGTCGTCGGTCTACGGGATCGTGAAGCAGTCCGGCGGGTTCATCTGGGTCTACTCCGAGCTGGGCAAGGGCACGACCTTCAAGCTCTACCTCCCGCGCGCCACCGCGGTCCCCACGCTGGAGCCAGAGGCCCCTGCTGCGGTCGCGCCGCAGGCGTCCGGGACCGTCCTGCTGGTCGAGGACGAGCCGGCCGTCCTCGGGGTGATCGCCCGGATGCTGGGCCATGCGGGCTTCCACGTCCTCGCCGCGGAGACGCCGGAGGCGGCCCTCGAGATCGCGCGAACGCAGCCGGGCCCGATCGACATCCTGCTGGCCGACGTGGTCATGCCCGAGATGACCGGCCCTGAGCTCGCGAAGGCGCTCACGGGAATCCGCGACCTCCGCGTCCTCTTCATGTCCGGCTATGCCTGGGCGGCGCTCGGCAGGCGTGGGGTGCTCGATGACGACGCCCAGGTCATCGAAAAGCCGTTCTCCGCCAACGAGCTCGTCGCCCGGGTGGCTGCGATCGCCGCCACACCGGCTCTCGCCACATCACCGGTGCGGATCGGCCGCCCGCGAGGGAGCTGATCCATGGACGAGCGTCACGTCTCCGGAGTCAACGCGGGCCGTCAGCCAGGCGTCGCGAAGCGCGTCCTCGTCATCGACGACGATCCGAACCAGGCTCGCGCGGTCGCATGAGCACTGGCGGCAGTCCCGGGCAAGCCATACGTCGTCGAGGGCGTGGCGACAGCGGGGAGGGCTTGGCGACGATGATTGCCGGCCGGCACGCGGCATACCTGGTCGACCAGCGCCTGGGGGCGGACGCCTCCGCCACAGCGACACTGTCGGCGGCGCGAGGCGCGCTTGAGCTGTCGCGACGGGCCGGCGGCGGGGTCGTCATCTCGTGACCGCGTCAGGACGCACTGCCCCTGCTCCGGAATCCGGGCCGGACCGGCCGCGGCTCCTCGTCATCGACGACGATCCGGATGTCCTCGCGGCGGTCGCCGCCTACCTGAGACACGCTGGCTTCGAGGTCGAGTGCGCCCCATCCGGCGATGCAGGCCTGGCGATTCTCGAGACGCTGTCGTTCGACCTCGTGCTCTGCGACCTGGGGATGCCCGGCCTGTCGGGCCTGGACGTCGTCCGGACCCTGCGCGAGCGTCCGCGAACGGCGACGATGCCGTTCGTCCTGATGACCGGTTCCCAGCCCGAGACCGGCCTCGTGCCGGGCCTGGACGCCGGGGCCGACGACTTCATCACCAAGCCGATCCGGATGGATGAGCTCGTAGCCCGGGTTCGAGCGCGCCTCCGGATGACGGGCGCGTGGTCGGACATGGTCGAGCTGGAGCTCCGCGAACGGGCCTCCGTGGTCGACGCCCTCGGCCACCTGGACATGCCGACCGAGATGGACCGAGCCGGCCGGTTGATCGTCGAGGAGATCGCCAAGCGGGTGGCTCCCCAATTCATCGCGTTCATGCAGGTGATGGGCGAGGGACAGCTGCGGCGGATCGCGTCGTACAGCGCGACGGACGGCTTCTCGAGCAGCAGCCGGAGGATCGTCCGATCGCGGGCCGACTACCTGCTGGGTCGCCTGCGCGACGGCGCCTGGGCCGAGCGCCTCGAGCCACCCAGGGACGGCGAGCCCAAGTCGGGGTTCTGGGCCGTCGACCAGGACCTCGTCGCCGTCGGGCCGATCTACGCGGGCGAGGAGCTCGTCGCGATCCTGACCGTCGGCGTCAAGTCCGACCTCAAGGGCACGAGCTTCAACCTGCAGCGAGCACGGTTGCTGGCCGCGGTGCTCGATTACGCGGCCAGCGTCAGCCTCAAGCTGGGCCCGAAGCTGGTCGACCACCGCCGTCGCGAGGCTGAGCGCCGACGCCTCCGGGTGATCCTGGACGAGCGGCAGTTCAGCATGGTCTACCAGCCGATCGTCGGGCTCGAGTCGCGCCAGGTCGTCGGCTACGAGGCGCTCGCCCGGTTCGCCGACGGCACCCGGCCCGACGTGCGGTTCGAGGAGGCCACCTCGGCCGGCATCGGGCCCGAGTACGAGCTGGCCGCAGTCGCCGCCGCGGTCGAGGGGGTGGCCGGTCTTCCGCGTGAGCTGTTCCTGGCAATCAACGTCTCGCCGTCGGTGGTCGTCGAAGCGGGCCCGGAGATCGCCGAGCTGCTTCGTGCCGCCGGTCGCACGATCGTCCTCGAGATCACCGAGAACATGCCGATCCTGGACTACAAGGCCTTCCGCGGCGTCATCGCGACACTCCCCGATGTGCGGGTCGCGATCGACGATGCCGGCGCCGGATACTCGAGCCTCCGCCACGTCGTCGAGCTCAAGCCGAGCTTCACGAAGCTCGATATCTCGTTCGTCCAGCAGATCGACCGCGACCCCGTCCGCCGGGCCCTCGTGGCCGGCCTGGTCTACTACGCAGCGGTGGCCGACTTCTGGCTGATCGGCGAAGGGATCGAGCGCCAGGAAGAGGCGGACGCCCTGCGAGAGATCGGGGTGACGTACGGGCAGGGGTACCTGTTCGGCCGGCCGGGTCCGCTCCCTGCACCAACGAAACCGACCCGGCGGCGCCGAGCTCCGTCACGCTCGGCCTGATTGCCCTCGGGTGGTATGGTCCTGTCCCGGCTCCGCCGGGTATCGGAGCCGTTGAGCACGAGGACCTGCCGTGGCGCGATCGATGTGGAAGGGGGCCATCCAGTTCGGGCTGGTCACCATCCCGGTCAAGCTCTACGTGGCCACCGAATCACGGGCCGGCGTGAGCTTCAACATGCTCCACGCCGAGGACCTCTCGCGGATCCAGATGAAGATCTTCTGCCCGGTCGAGGAGGAGATCATCTCCCGGGCCGACACGGTCAAGGGCTTCGAATACGCGCCCGGCGAGTACGTCGTCATCACCGACGAGGACCTCGAATCGCTGCCCCTCAAGACGGTCCGCTCGATCGAGATCGAGCAGTTCGTCGAATCCGAGGCTGCGGCCACCCACACCAAGTTCGTGAAGCAGGCCTACTACATCGAGCCGGACAAGATCGGCCGCAAGGCGTTCGCGCTCCTGAAGTCGGTCCTCCAGGACAAGGGTCTCACGGCGATCTGCAAGGTCGTCATCAAGGATCGCGAGGCCCTCGCGGCGCTCGACCCGTATGACAACACGATGGTCCTCTCGACGCTCTACTGGCCGGACGAGATCAGGGCCCTCGGCGAGCTGGACCTGCCGGACGAGGAGCCCGAGATCAAGCCGGCCGAGAAGCAGATGGCCGAGGCCCTCGTCGGCTCGATGACCGGCGAGTTCGACCCGTCCAGCTACCAGGACGAGTACCGGACCGCGCTCATGCAGATCATCGAGTCCAAGGTCGAGGGCCGCGAGGTCGTCGCCGGCCCGGCGGCCGAGGAGCCGACGAACCTGGTCGACCTCATGGCCGCCCTCGAGGCGAGCGTGAAGGCCGCGAAGTCGGCCCGGGAGGCGGGCACGCCGCCGCCCACGTCGGTGGCCGACGCCAAGGCCAAGAAGGCCACGACGGCCAAGGCCCGGGCGCGCGCCGCGGATGACGAGGCCGACGAGGCCGACGAGGCCAAGCCGGCGCGGCGCCGGAAGAGCGCCTGACGCCCCAACCCGACCGCTCGACCCGCGGGATGCCGCTCGAGGAATACCGGCGCAAGCGCAACTTCGGGCGGACCCCGGAGCCCGCCGGCGACCACGCCCGTGGAGGCGGTGAGCCTGCCTCGCACGGTCGCTTCGTCATCCAGCGCCACCGGGCGACGCGCCTCCATTACGACTTCCGGCTCGAGATCGACGGCGTCCTCGTCTCGTGGGCCGTGCCCCGCGGCCCGACCCTCGACCCGGCCGCGCGCCGGATGGCCGTCCACGTCGAGGACCACCCGATCGAGTACCTCGACTTCGAGGGCGTCATCCCGCGCGGCCAGTACGGCGCCGGCGACGTCATCGTCTGGGATTGGGGCACCTGGCAGGCCGACGCCGAAACCCCCGACGGCCGCCGCGGCGTGGCCGACGGCGAGCTGAAGTTCAGCCTCGAGGGCGGGAAGGTCACGGGTCGGTTCACGATCGTCCGGACCAGCGGCCGCGGCCGGGGCAAGCCGGGCCGCGCCGCCGACCCGGCCGCCCGACCGTTCGAGGACGACGAGGCCGAGCAGTGGCTGCTCATCCACAAGCGCGGCCCGACGTCGGTCGCGGGCTGGGACGCCGAGGACCACCCCCAGAGCGTGAAGACCGGCCGGACGAACGACGAGGTCCTCGCCAATCGCGACGCCGTCTGGGTCAGCGAGGCGCCCGCCGCGGCCGCCCGGATCGACCTCGCGAACGCGATCGAGACCCCGATGCCGAGCTTCATCGTGCCGATGGCGGCCACCCTGGCGGACCGCGCCTTCCGGGACGAGGACTGGCTCTTCGAGGTCAAGTGGGACGGCTACCGCCTCCAGGCGGTGGTCCGCGGCGGCAAGGTCCGGACGTACACCCGCAACGGCAAGGACGGCGAGACCTATTTCCCGAAGCTCCTCGCGCCACCGACATGGATCGAGGCGCACGAGGCGATCGTCGACGGCGAGGTCGTCGCCGTGAACGAGGCCGGGATGCCGGAGTTCTCGCTCCTCCAGGAGAAGCTCGGCGCCCGGGGCGGCGGTGGCGGCGCCGCGCCCGGGCTCGTCTACCACGTCTTCGACCTCCTCTACCACGACGGCCGCTCACTCCTCCAGGTCCCGCTCGAGGATCGGAAGCGGCTCCTCGCCTCGGTCATCCGTGACCATCCCCGGGTCCGTTACGCCAGCCACGTCGACACCGAGGGTCTGGCCTTCCTCCAGGCCTGCGAGGCCCAGGGCCTGGAGGGTGCGATCGCCAAGCACCGCCGCTCGAGGTACGAGCCCGGGACGCGGTCGCGGGCCTGGCTGAAGCTGAAGATCCGGCCCGAGCAGGAGCTCGTCGTCGGCGGCTGGACGCCCGGGGAGGGGAATGCCAGGGACCTTGGCGCCCTCGTCGTCGGCTACTACGAGCGCGACGGCGATGGAGCTGACGGCGACGGGTCTGGCGGCAACCGCCGTGCCGGTGCCGGGCCGCGCCTCCACTTCGCCGGCAAGGTCGGCTCCGGCTTCACCGCCAAGACGCGAGCGGAGCTGCGCCGGCGCCTGGCCGAGCTCGAGACGACCACCCTGCCCTTCGACCCGCCGCCACCGAAGGACTATCGCGGCCGCTGGGGCGGCGACCTGGCCGGCGTCACCTGGGTCCGGCCCGAGCTCGTGATCCGGGCCGAGCTCGGCGGCTGGACCCGCGAGGGAATCGTCCGCCAGGCGGCCTACAAGGGTCTCGAGCCCGGCAAGGACCCGATCGACGTCGTGCGAGAGCGCGCCGTGGCCACGACGGCCACGGTCCGGGAGGTCGAATCCGTGCTGCCGGCGGCGAAACCGGCGACCATCGATGCCGTGTCCGGCCACCTCCACCCCTGGTCCGCCACCGACGCCGAGCTCGAGGCCCTCGCGAAGCTCGGCAAGGAAGGCGTGTGGCACGTCGGCGGCGTGGACCTGAAGCTCACCAATCTCGACAAGCCGCTGTTCCCGCCGGCGGATGGCGATGACGGCGGCCCGATCACGAAGCGCGAGGTTGTCGGCTACTTCGCCCGGATCGCCCCGGTCATGCTGCCGCACCTGGAGGACCGGCCCCTCAACCTCCATCGCTTCCCCGACGGGGCCAGCGGCGGCGGGTTCTGGCAGAAGGACCTGAAGCCCACCGACCCGTCCTGGCTCCGACGCTGGCGCGAGGTCGGCGTCGAGGCCCGCGAGGCCAACGAGCACGTCATCGCCGACCGCGTGGCCACCCTCTGCTGGCTCGGCAACCAGGCGGCCTTCGAGGTCCACGCCTGGACCTCGCGCCTCGACGCGCCGTACCGGCCGACGTTCGCCCTGATCGACATCGATCCCGGGACGAGCACGACATGGGACGAGACGCTCGTCCTGGGCCGGCTCTTCCGGACCGCGCTCGAGCACCTGGCGGTGCGGGGCTATCCCAAGGTCACCGGCCAGCGCGGCATCCAGATCTGGATCCCGATCGTCCCGAAGTACGACCACGGCCAGACGACTGACTGGGTCGAGAAGGTCTCGCGGGCCGTGGGCGCGGTCGTGCCGGACCTCGTGTCGTGGGAGTGGGCCAAGAAGTCACGCGGCGGGAAGGCCCGCCTCGACTACACCCAGAACGAGCCGATCAAGACGCTCGTGGCGCCATACGCGGTCCGGCCGGCCGCGGGCGCGCCGGTCTCGGCCCCGATCAGCTGGGACGAGCTGGACGATCCGGACCTCCGCCCGAACCGCTGGACGATCCGGACGATGCCTGATCGGGTGGCCGCCGTCGGCGATCTCTTCGCCGGCGCCCAGACGGACCTCCAGGAGCTGCCGCCGGTCTAGTGGGGCGCGCCGCCGCGGCACGACCTCCGGCAGGCGCCTCAGACGAGGGGCACGACCTCGCGGACGAAGGCCTCCGCCTGGCTGGCCAGCGCTCCCGGATCGTGAGCCGGGAAGGCCAGGGCCAGGTGCCCGACGCCGATCGCGGCGAATGCCCGGATCTCGGCCGCGACATCCTCGGGGGTGCCCCGCATCGCGTAGCCGTCGACCGGCTCGCTCGAATCGAGGCGGACCCTGACACGCGCGGAAAGCGCCGGCATCGGACGACGGGCCTCATCGGCCGCGGCCCGGATGACGGCCAGCCGGGGCTCGTAGGCCGACGGGCTGGTGGCCGACGCGTGATACGTGTCGGCGAGGCGGCCGACCCGTCGGAGCGCCGCCTCCTGGCGGCCACCGATCCAGATCGGGATCGCCCCGTCCCGATCCGGCAGTGGCCCGAAGATGAAGTCGTCGAAGGTGTGGAAGCGGCCGTGGAACGGCCAGTCGGCGCCCGACCAGAGGTGCCGCCACAGCCGGACGGTCTCGTCGGTGTAGGCGCCGCGGACCGCGAACCGGTCGGCGACCCCGACGTTCGCGAACTCGGCCCGGCTCCAGCCCACGCCGACCCCGGCGATGACCCGGCCGCGCGACAGGTTGTCGATCGTCGCCAGCTCCTTGGCCAGGACGACGGCGTTGCGCATCGGCACGACGATCACGCTGGCGCCCAGGCGGACTGTCGTCGTCCGGCCGGCGAGGTAGGCGAGCGTGGTGACCGCCTCGAAGATCCTGCCGTAGTCGTCGGCCGCGCTGGCGTCGACGAGGAGGTGGTCGGTCGTCCAGACGTCGGTGAAGCCGAGGCGCTCGGCGATCTCGCCGGCGGCATCGATGCCCTCGCGGGTGGCGTCGTCGCCGAGCGACGGGAGGATCAGGCCGTAGTCCATGACAGCGATCGTACGACGCGAGGCGGGACCGGCGCCGGGCGCCCGACTTCCCACCCCGAACATTCACGTGCACGGCAAGGTTGCGGTACGATGCCGCCGTGACCACCGACATCGAGCCGACCGCGCCGCCTCGGCTCCTCCGGATCAACGAGGTTGCCGCGGATGTCGGGTTGACCGCCCGCTCGATCCGCTACTACGAGGAGCTGGGGCTGCTGAAGCCGGCCGCGCGATCGGAGGGTGCGTACCGCCTCTACGACACCGACGACATCGAACGGCTGCGGTTCATCCGGGGCCTTCGCGACGACGCCGGGTTCAGCCTCGCCGAGATCGGCCGGCTGCTCGAGGGCGAAGCCGCCCGGGCTCGAAACCGGGCGCGCTTCCGGGAGTCGACCGACCACGCGGAGCGCCTGGCGATCGTGACCGACGGGCTCGCGAGGATCGACGATCAGATCGCGATCCTCCGCGAGAAGGAGGCTCGACTCCGGGCGATGATCGTCGAGGCCGAGGGTCGCCGGCGCCACCTCCGTGGCCACCTCGCCGACCTCGAGGCCGGGCGCGAGCCGGCCCACCCACCGGCCGGCCAGCGGGCCGACCCGTCGCCGTCCACGGGGCCCGTCGCGGCCTCGGGCCGGCGCGATCGGTCCCGATCATGACGTTCGGCCGGCCATCCCTGGCCTCGGTGTTCGCCTTCCGCGGCTGGCGGGCGCTCCGCCACCGCAACTACCGCCTCTTCTTCGCCGGCCAGTTCGTGTCGCTCATCGGCACCTGGATGCAGACCGTCGCCCAGGGCTGGCTGGTCCTGCTCCTGACCGGCGATCCGTTCTGGCTTGGGGTCGTGGCCGCGGCCCAGTTCGGGCCGGTCCTCGTGCTCGGGCTCTTCGGCGGCCTCATCGCTGACAGCCTGCCGAAGCGCCGGACGCTGTTCGTCGCCCAGACGGTCGCCATGATCCTGGCCTTCGTCCTCTTCGGCCTGACCGTGACCAACGTGGTCGAGGTCGGCCACATCGTCGTCCTGGCCCTCCTCCTCGGCGTCGTCAACGCGGTCGACATGCCGACCCGCCAGTCCTTCGTCGTCGACCTGGTCGGCCGGGAAGATCTGGGCAACGCCGTCGCCCTCAACTCGGCCGTCTTCAACAGCGCTCGCGTGGTGGGGCCGGCGATCGCCGGGCTGACGATCGCGGCGACCGACATCTCCGTCGCCTTCCTCGTCAACGGCATCAGCTTCCTGGCGGTCCTGGCTTCGTACCGGGCCATGCGGCTACCGGCGCTGGCCTCGTCCGCCCGCATGACCCGGCCGACGACGGTCGCCGGCGCCGTGGCCGACCTCGGCGAGGGCCTTCGCTACGTTCGGACCACGCCGCTGGTGCTCCTGCCGATCCTCGTCATCGGCCTCGTCGCCACCTTCGGGATGAACTTCTCGGTCGTCGTCCCGGCGCTCGCTCGTGACGTCCTCCACGTCGGCGCCGAGGGCTTCGGCTTCCTGATGGCGGCGACGGGCGTCGGCTCCTTCGTGGCCGCGATGGGGATCGCGTTCGGTCGTCGGAGCCGC
Source organism: Chloroflexota bacterium (assembly GCA_004297395.1). Lineage (GTDB taxonomy): Bacteria > Chloroflexota > Limnocylindria > Limnocylindrales > CSP1-4 > UBA5189. The sequence continues at coordinate 44,083 of SCUO01000018.1, forward strand.
CCGGCGCTCATCGGGCTCGGGGCCTTGACTCTCGGCGCGGCCGAGCTGGTGGTGGCCGCGTCCGGCTCCTACGGCCTCTCGCTCGTCGCGATGTTCGTCGTCGGGCTTGGCGGCATCGGCATGGCAGCGACCTGCAACACCACCATCCAGATGACCGTTCCTGACCACCTGCGGGGCCGGATCATGTCCGTCTACACCACGGTCTTTGCCGGCTCGACGCCGATCGGCGGGCTCATGACCGGGATCCTCGCCTCGGCCTTTGGCGTGCCGCTGGCGATCGCGGTGGGGGGCGCCGGGAGCCTCGTCGTCGGCCTTGCCGCGTACGCCTGGTACCGGCGCAGGTGGCCGGCCGCGGCGACGGCAACGGCGCCGGCTGCGGCCTCGGACATCGTCATCGCTGCGGAGCCGGTCGATATGGCAGCCGCAGGAGTGCCAGAAGCGGCTCGCCGGTGGTCTGCCCGAGGCTGACCGGGGAGCGCTGCGCCGCGCCGGCCATCTCGACCATCTCGGCCTCGTTTGCTTCGTCGGCCTCGCCCGAGGTGCCCCCGCTCCCGGTCGCGACGCCGCCGATCCGCAGTGTCACGGCGACGTCATCCCGGCCGGGGTGGTTGGGGTCGTAGATCCGGATCGTTGCGAGGGCCGGACCCGCGGCGTAGGCGTAGCCGAGGACCTGGTGGTTTGTCGTCAACGAGAACGGGTTGACGGCCGCCGAGCGGACCAGGCCGAGCGATGCCGGCCGGCCGGTCTCGATGCCGGCCCGGATCGACCGCCACTCGCGTACCTGGGCGGCGGCCGTCCAGCGCCCGAGTCGCACGCGGGCCGCGGCCCACCAGAACCGCAGCGGCGTGACCCCGAGCTCGAGCGAATCGAGCTGGCGATGGGCGATCTCCTCGAACAGCGCCGTGCCGGCGGGCGGGGGCGCGGCATCCGGGGGCGGCGCCTCGCCCCGCAGGAAGCGATCGGCTGCGGCAAAGCACATCCCGCCGCAGAGGCCCTCGGCGACCTCGCCGATCCCGATCCGGAGGTACCGCGCCCGGAGCTCGAAGGCCGGCCCGGCCGGCCAGCGATTGGGGAACCTGAAGCCGCTCGTCGAGGGCAGGAACCCGGCCACCACGCCCGTTCGCATGGTCCTGACAGTAGCGCGGATCATCCGCACGTGGCGGCCTCGACGACCCGAATCGCCGGAACCACCGATTCCTCTGGCGAGAGGGGCCCGGGCCTGCGGCCCGGGCCCCGCCCCCCGCTACCGGAACCTGGCGCTGGCCGTGCTCCTGGCGACCTCCAGGCTGTCCTCGACAAGCCGGACGACGATCGTCCAGTTGCCGTTGCCGTAGGCGCTCGTCGCGAAGCCGAAGCTCCAGCTTGCCAGGCCGTCGGCGGTGTGCCAGTCATCCCCGTGCGGAGCACCGTTCCTGCGGACGATCTGCCACTCGACCCGGGCATCGGGCGCGACCCGGAAGGTCGAGCTCGCGACCGCGGAGTACGTCGTGTCGATCCGGGCGCGCACGTGGACCGTGTGCTGGCCGTCGGCGAGGGTGCCGAGCGTGAAGCTCCACGTCCCCGAATCGGCGTCCCAGGTCGCCTGTTGCGGGGCCCCGAACGAGGCGTCGTCGATCGAGACCTCGACCGCCCGCCGGGACGGGTGATCGCCGGCGCCCGTCGGGTCGCTGCCGAGATCCGGAAACGCCACCTGCCCGCCGGCGACGATCGTCGAGCCGCTCGGTGAGCTGGAGCCCGCCGCCGGGCTGTCGACGGTGACCCCGAAGTCGAGGCCTGAGGGCGGCATCGGGGCCGCGACGATCGCGACCTTCGAGGCGTGCCGGCCCTCGTGTCCGAAGGCGTACTCGCGGACGCCGAGGAGCGAGATCTGGAACGTCAGGTGTTCGCCGGTGAAGGCCGGCCGCGTCGTCTCGAACGCCAGGTCGAACTTGGTCCAGCACAGCTCGCCGACCGTCTCGCAACCGCCCCCGTCGGGCAGCGGCTGGCCCTGGACGTTCGAGCCATCGCCGGTCCCGAAGCCGAGCATCGGCTGGAGGGGGCTCATGCCCGCCCCGATCTCGCGATCGGTGGCCATGAGCGTGCCGGATGCCCGGCCCACGGTTGGCGTCGCCGACGTGACGTACAGCGTGGCGTAGACGTCGGAGCCGGCCGGCAGCGGCGCGTCGAGGGTCACCGACGCCGGGTAGATGCCGAGCGGCCGGAATGCCGCGGGGACGCTCGTCACCCGGTTCTCGAAGCACTCGAGATCGCCGGCGCTGTCCGAGGTGTCCATGAACGATTCGTTGTCGTCGGCGATGCAGGACACCGCGGTGCCGGGCTCGGCGCTGAACTGTCGGTGGAGGTACCAGGTCTGGGCGGTCTGGCCTGCCGGCACCGAGAGGGCCTCGACGACGCCGAGCTTCTCGGCCGCGACCCGGAGGGCGGCGAGCGAGCCCTCGAGCGTGCCGACCGACTCGAGCGTGACCGTCGGGTCCACAAACCCCTGGAAGTCGACATCGCCGTCGCCGTCTCGATCGTACCCGCCGTACAGGGTGTCCTTGACGGCCTGGTCGAGGGCGTTGAACTGATCCTCGAACGAGCGGTCGGGGACGAGGGCCCGGCCGAGGATGACGTCGACAGCTCGCTTCGCGCCCTCCGGAGTGGCCGCGCCGTAGCCCTCGAACAGCATGTTCGTCTCGGGCGTCAGGTACGGCGCGGTCATCGGGAAGGGATAGGTCGAGGGCTGGTTGTCCTGGTTGAGCGGGAAGGCCGTCTTGAGGACCGCGTCGCGGAGCTCGCTCCGGGTGAGACGGCCGTCATCGAGGTAGACGCTGCCCGGGATGGCCACGCCCTCGGCCACGACCTGGCCCGGCCGCTGGCCGGCGATGCCGTCGCCGATCGCCCGCCGGACCTCGGTCAGGACGGTGCCGAAGATGCCGGCGGTGTACGGCGTCGCGGCGCTCGTGCCGCCGAAGGCGCATTGGCCGACGGTGCCGGTCCGGCAGGCCGAGGGCAGGTTGCCGTCGCCCCAGGCGCTGATGTCGACCGGGATCCCGTCGCCCACGATCGCCCGCTGATTGTCGCGCCGGATGGCGCCGACGGTGATGTTCCAGGACGCGCCGGTCTGGTCCGAGCCGTATGTGGCAATCGGCACGTCGAAGGCGTTGCCGATGCCGTTGCCGGCGGCGAACAGGACGGTCTGGCCGCGCTCGGCGGCCTCGCGGGTGGCCTCGTTCGGGCCGACCACCGGCCCGATGGGGGCGCCGCCAACGTAGCCGAAGGAGTGGGACGTGATGTCAACGAACGGGTAGCTCGTCGCGATCGACTCGTCGAGGCCTTCGACGAAGAAGAGCAGGCAGGTTGGGCAGTAGCCGTAGCGATTGCCGGTCGACACCGAGGTCGAGCCGGTGCCGTGCCCGTCGTCATCGAGGATCGGCGTGGCGTCGGCGGCCGCGTTGGAGGCGGCGTTGTTGTCGGCGTCGACCGCGCCGATGATCTTGGTGCCCGGGATCCAGTAGAGCTTGCCCTGCTCGACGCCGGCGAAGACGGCCGCGTCCTGGGCCGGGAAGTAGCCCTGGCCGAGGGTCAGCGGGAGGGCCTCGGACTCCGCCGGGTAGCCGGCGATATAGGCCGAGGGATGGCGAGTGAAGCCGCCCGTCAGCCGGAGGACATCCGGGTCGGGATAGGCGAGGGCGCTGAACTCGAGGTGGTAGGGGTTGATCCCGGAATCGGCGACGCCGATGACGGTGATCGGGGTCGTATCGAGGGCCAGGCGAGCCGGGTCGGCGACGAGGACCGAGACCGTCTGACGCCGCTCGAGGCCGTCCGCGTCGGTGACCTTCAGTGTCCCCAGCCAGCGGCCGGCGTCGAGCTGGGCGGTGACGTCGACCCCGGGTGTCTCGAAGACACCGTCGTCGGTGAGGTCCCAGGCCGCGATCAGCGGCGCGGTGCCGCCGGCGACCGTGCCGTCGAGGGCCTGCGTCGCGTCCAGGGCGAAGCGGTACGGCCCGCCGCCGTCGACGGTCGGCCGGGGGTCGGCCGAAAGGACCCGGCCGGTCACGACCACGTGGACCGAGTCGGTGACAGTCAGGTAGCGCTCCATGCGCACCGTCCACGTCCCGGCGACGGGCGCGGCCGCACCGGCGACCTCGAGCTGGAAGGTAAGGTTCGTGGCGCCGTTGCCGGAATAGCCGCCTTGGGCCTCCGTCCCGTTCGGGTCGACGACGTGGAGGTCGTAGTCATTGGCGATGTTCGTCCAGGTGGCCGTGACGGTCATCGAGCTGAGGCCGGCCGGCACGACCACTGGGAAGTCGAGGTAGCTCGTGAGCGTCGGGTTGCCGATACCGACGTTGGCCAACACCGGATCGGACTTCGTCTCGTCGAGCAGCGTCTGCGTGGCCGCGGCGGCGACGACGACCTTGACGCCATCGGTCGCGGTGGCACCCGCGGCGTCCCGGACCGTCAAGGTCAGGGTGTAGGTGCCGGATGCGACGCCGGCCGTGTCGAGGAGGGCCGTCGCGCCCGTCCCACCGTCGGCGAGCGATCCAACCGGGGACGTCCAGCTGAAGTCGTACGGCGCGGTGCCGCCCCAGGCGGCGCCGATGAAGGTGGCCTTCTGGCCGCTGGCGACGAACGGGCTGTCGCCGGCATCAGCGACGAGCGGCCGCATCTCCGTCCCACCGCCCGCGCTGGTGGCGCTCGTCCCGGCGACGGTGACCGAGCCGGACAGAGGCTCCTTCACGGCGCCGCCCACGACGGGCTGGCCGCCGACGCTCGTGATCGTCACCGCCGGGGCAGCCCCGAAGGCCGAGGTCGCGAGGACGACGGCCGCGAGGACCGCGGCGAGGGTCGTCCGGACCGGCCGTGCCGGCCGGCGATGGCGGGATCCGAACATGACGAGCTGCCTCCTTGAAGTGACGCGGCCGGGGCCGCGGGGACGTCGATCGGGGAGGTGGCGGTGCGCCGCCGGACGCGGCGCACCGCCGGAGGAGTCCGCCGGTCGCACGACGGCGGCTCTGGTGGTGGCCTACTCCGTGTATTCCGGGCAGGCCGGGACGGACGGATCGGAGGCCGCCCGCGTCGTGCCCTGCACGGCCCGCAGGGCGTCGATGCGCCCGTGCCCGAAGCACTCGTCGTAGCCGGGCAGGCCCAGGTCGACGGCGGTCGCCTGGAGGAGCGACTCCACCCTCGTGACGGCCAACGTCCAGTCGCCGTCGGCGCCGAGGTAGCCGAACTGGCTGACGATGAGGGCCGCGACGCCTGCCGTGTGGGGCGAGGCCATCGACGTCCCCTGGATGCAGGCGTAGGCGTTTCCGGGGACCGTCGAGAGGATCGTCGTCGTGCAGTCGCCAGTGGTGCCGTCGCCGCCCGGAGCCACCACGTCGGTGGCGCCGGCCCCGTAGTTCGAGTAGCTCGACTTGCCGGTGCCGTTGCCGAGGGCCGCCGTGCCGATGACGCCGCTCGACTCGGCAGGCACGACCTCGCACTCGTTGTCGATCGGCTGGCCGTCGGCGTCGACCGGGTGGGCGAGGTCCTGGTCGGAGTTGCCGAGCGCCGCGATCGCCACGACGCCCTGGCTGCGGGCGTACTGGAGCGCTCGCTCCACGGCCCGTCGGAAGGCCCGCTGGGTCGGGTCACTGGAGCACTTGAACTCGGTCGACTCCTGGAAGGCGTCGTCGTCGACGAAGAAGCTCATGTTGATGACCTCGAGCCGCTGATCGGCCGCGTAGGTGATCCCATCGACCACCGCGCTGGCGTAGCAGTAGCCCGTCGCGTCGCAGACCTTGACCGGGACGAGCGTCACGTTCGGGGCCACGCCGACGATCCCGTGGCCGTTCGCCCGCGCCGCGATCGTGCCGGCGACGTGCGTCCCATGGAACTGGTTGTCGACGCATGGATCCGGCGTCCCGACGGCGACGCCGGGGGGCAGGACCGCGAGCGAGTCATGGCCGAGCGCGCAGTCGACGTTCGAGGCACCGTCCTTCTGGAAGTCGACGTGGCTCCCGGTGATGCCGCTGTCGAGGACGCCGACCTGGACCTCCGGCCGACCCGCCTGGATGGCGTGGGCCTGGCCGGTCCGGATCGCCTCCATGTCCCACTGGATCGGCTCGAGTGGGTCGGCGTGGGTTTCCGGTGCTGCCCCGGCGCCCGGGCCGCCCGAGGGGATCCCCAGCCAGGCCCAGTCCGCCCCGACCTCCTCCACGAGCGCGTAGCTCGTCAGGAGCGCATGGAACTGGCTGCTCGCGGATTCGACGACCATGACCCCGATCTGCTTCGAGAGGTCGGTCGAGACGGTGCCGCCGGCGGCCCTGACGATGCTCAGTGCGTATTCGTGATTGAGGGCGTAATCGCCGCCCAGGGCGTAGCTGCCGTCGAGGGCGTAGGTGCCCGAGAAGACGACCAGGTAGCGCTGCGGCGAAGCCGTGCTTGCGGTAGTGCCCACGGCGAGCGAGCCGGCCAATGCCAGGCCAGCCAGCAAGGCGCCCAGGCGGCGTGCCCGCCCGAACCGAGTGTGCGACATGGGACGCGGCCTCCTCCTATGACACCACTTACGGTGGTGCCGCTTTCGACTTGGACGGCATGCTAGGCACCACTGGTAGGGGTGTCAAGTCACAATTCCATTGCAATCCCGGGCGCCACGCGCCCGTGGGACCACGCCGATCAACCGGCGAAGCGCACCCGGGAGCCGGGTCGAGCCGGTGCCGGACACAGGGGCCGGCGCCGCGGTTCAGGCGGGCTGGGCCGCCTGTCTGACTCGAAGGTCGTCGGCCTGCTCGAACGTGAGCCCGGTCGACCAGACCGCATCGAACGCGAGCTTGAGGGTCTGGGCCAGGGCGTGGTGCTCGACGACCATGATCGTCAGCTCCTGGCCGCCACCGACCGGGTCCTGCATCCCGAACATGACGATCGCCTCGTCGATGATGACGAGCTTGAGCGGGACCTCGGGGACGAAGCGGGCGTCCTCACCGGCCTTGATGAATCGTCGCACGCCTTCCCGGGTCGCCGGATCGTCGAGGATCGACAGCGCGTAGACCGAGCGGGCTTCGTGGGTCCTCGTGACCTCGATGCCCTCGACGTTCTCCTGCGGCGGCGTCGCGTACGGCGGCTTGGTGAAGACGAGGATCTCCCGCTTGACGGCGGCCTGGAGCTCGGCGAAGCGCTCGTTGATCGCGCCGCGGTCGCGGAGGACCTCGATGTACTCGAGCGGGTCGCTGTGGGCCTGGCCGGCGTCGTACTGCGGGGTCAGCCCGGCGATGACGTCCACCGCGTCGCGCTCGAGGTCGGCCATCTCGCGACGGCGCGCGGCGACGAGCCGGTCGACGGCGGCCTCTGGGGCGATCGCCGCGTATTTCACGACGCCGCCGGGCCGGGTCGAGGCCAGCCCCTTCTCGACGAGGCTGGCAAGCACGTCGTAGATCCGCTGGCGAGGCAGGCCCGCCTGGCGCGCCACCTGGGCCGCGGTGAAGGAGTCCCGCCGGACGAGCGCGGCGTATGCCTTCGCTTCGTAGGTGGTCAGACCGAGGCGCACGAGCCGGTCGATCAGGGCCTTGCCTTCCATCGGGTGGGAGGGTAGAAACCACGCGGCGTGGTGTCAATGTGGAGAAGCGCCTCGCGTACGATCACCGCATGTCCGAGCCGGCGTCCCCACCCGAGCCCCGCCACACCAACCGGCTCGCCGGTGAGACGAGCCCGTACCTCCTCCAGCACGCCCACAACCCGGTCGACTGGTGGCCGTGGGGCCCGGACGCCCTAGCCCGGGCGAAGCTCCTGGACCGGCCGATCTTTCTCTCGATCGGCTACGCCGCCTGCCACTGGTGCCACGTCATGGAGCGCGAATCGTTCGAGGACGACGCGACGGCCGAATACCTGAACGCCCAGTTCATCCCGATCAAGGTCGACCGCGAAGAGCGGCCCGACCTCGACCAGGTCTACATGGCCGCGGTCCAGGCGATGACCGGCGGCGGGGGCTGGCCGATGTCGGTGTTCCTGACCCCCGACGGCCGGCCGTTCTACGGCGGGACGTACTTCCCCGATGAACCGCGGCACGGGATGCCGAGCTTCCGCCAGGTCCTCGAGGGTGTCGCGCGGGCCTGGCTCGAGGACCGCGACGGGGTGGAGGGCTCGGGTTCCCGACTCGCGGCCGCGCTCGCCGAGGGCGCCAGGCTCCCGGCCGCCGAGGCGGGCGGCGCTTTGGCACCGACACCCGAGATCCTCGACACCGCGGTCATGCTCATCGAGCGGGGCTTCGACGCGACGACCGGGGGCTGGGGCGGCGCTCCCAAGTTCCCGCAGCCGATGACCATCGAGTTCCTCCTGGGGCGGGCCGCCGCGACCGGCGACGGGCGGGCCCTGGCGATGGCCCGCCGGACCCTCGACGCGATGGCCGACGGCGGGATCCACGACCAGCTCGGCGGTGGCTTCCATCGCTACGCGACCGACGCCCGCTGGCTGGTGCCGCACTTCGAGCAGATGCTCTACGACAACGCCCAGCTGGCCCGGGTCTACCTGCTCGCCTGGGCCCAGACCGGGGACGAGCGATACCGCTCGGTGGCCGAGGGCGTCCTCGGGTTCATGCGGTCGTCCCTGCGGACCCAGGACTGTGCCTTCGCCGCCAGCCTCGACGCCGACACGGACGGCGTTGAGGGCGCGACGTTCACCTGGACGGCCGACGAGATCCGGGAGGTCCTCAACTTCGAGCCCTGGTTCCGGCTCGTCGAGGCGGCGTTCGGCGTGACCGAGCGGGGCAACTGGGAGGGGCGGACGATCCTGGAGCGGGTCCGGACGAACGTGGAGGTCGCGAGGATCCTGGGGCTCGGCGTCGACGAGGTCGGTACCCAGCTGGGCGGCGCCCTCGAGGCCCTCGCCGAGCACCGGGCCACCCGGCCCCAGCCGGCCCGGGACGACAAGGCGCTCGCGGCCTGGAACGGGCTCGCGATCGGGGCGTACGCCGAGGCGATCAGGCGGTTCCGGGCGCGTCCGAGCCCGGTCAACGACGGGATGGCCGAGGCGTACACCCGAATCGCGACCAGCACCGCCGAGGCCATCCTGGGTGGGCTCTTCTCGGACGGTCGCCTGCAGCGCTCGTGGAAGGACGGCCGGGCGACCGGCGACGGGGTCCTCGAGGACTACGCCTGCCTCGCCGACGGACTCCTGGCCCTGTACGAGGCGACCTTCGAGGAACGCTGGTTCACGACGGCCCGGACGCTCATGGATACCGTCCTCGAACGGTTCGCCGACCCCGCGGGCGGGTTCTTCGACACGGCCGACGACCACGAGCGCCTGATCACCCGGCCCAGGGACGTCCAGGACAACGCGACGCCGTCGGGCGGGGCGATGGCGACGTACGTTCTCCTGCGCCTCGCCGCGCTCACCGGCGAGGGCCGCTACCGGACGGCCGCCGAGCGCGCGATCGCGGCCGTCGCGCCGCTGGCCGCCCGCTACCCGACCGCATTCGCGAAGTGGCTCTCGGCGATCGGCCTGGCCATGTCTGACATCGTCGAGATCGCGATCGTCGGAGCGCCCGACGAGCCCGGCACCCGCGCGCTCCTCGCGGTCGCCACCGGTGCCTTCGATCCGGGGCGCGTCGTGGCGCTGGCGGCGGATCCCGCGTCAAGCGTCGTTCCGCTGCTCCTGGGCCGGACCCGCCTCCGCGACCGACCCACCGCGTACGTCTGCCGGAGCTTCGCCTGCCAGGTGCCGGTGACCGACCCGGACGCCTTCGCCGAGCAGCTGCGCGAGCGGTCGGCAGCCTTGTGAGCCCGCGGCCGGCCCCGGACCGCTCGACCGAGGCGGGATCCTCGCCGGGTGCCGCCCGAACGGCGGCCCCAACGACGCGCCCGATTCCGGCCGCGACCGTCGTCCTCCTCCGGCCGGCGAACGGCGGCCTCGAGGTCCTCCTGACCCGCCGACCCCCGACGATGGCGTTCGGGCCGGACATCCACGTGTTCCCCGGCGGGCGCGTCGACGTCGCAGATTCCGCCCCCACGGCGCTCGCCGCGGCGGGGCTGTCCGAGGCGGACGCCGCGACGAACCTGGGAATCGGCCTCGCCCCGGACGAGGGCATGACCGCCCGCGACGCGCTCGCCCATCACGTCGCCGCGGTCCGCGAGACGTCCGAGGAGACGGGGATCGCGATCGCGGCCGCGGACCTGATCTCGCTGACCCGTTGGGTGACGCCGGCGTCGCTGTCGCGGCGCTTCGACGTCCGGTTCTTCGCCGTGTTCGTCGCCGCCGGAACGGAGGTCGGCGCCGGGTCCGACGAGGTCGCCGAGGCCTCGTGGCTGCGTCCGGAAGCGGCACTCGAGGCCGCCGAGCGGGGCGACATCGAGATCTGGCAGCCGACGTTCGTGACGCTCCAGCAGCTGGCCGGTCTGGTCGATGCCGTCGGCGTCCGCGCGGCGTTCGCCCCCGGTCCGGCGCGAGGCGGCCCGACGATCGAGCGACTCCGCCCCGGGTTCGCTCGGGTGGATGCGGCGTGGGCCGCCGGGATCCCGGGCCGGCGCGGACGAGGTTGGCTCGTCGGGACTCGGGAGGTCGTCGTCGTGGACCCGGCCGACCCGACCGGGGTCACCTCCGACGCCATCGAGGCGGCCGTCGCCGCGGACGGTGCCCGGCTCGCCGGTGTGGTCGTCACGAGCCTGGCGCCGGAGCGTCATGCCGGCGTCGAGATGCTGGCCCACGGCCTGGGCCTGCCGGTCGCAGCCGCCGCCGGGACCGCGGCCTGGGCGCCGTACCCGGTCGTCGAGGTGGGACTCCGCGCCGCGCTGCCGTTCGGCGATCCGGGCCTGACGATCGAGGCCCTCCGGTCGCTCGGCTGAGCGCGTACGTCAGCCCTGCGCGGCAGTCAGCCCGATAGGTCGCGCGCCCCATTCCGCCACGCGGCGACGTCGGCGAACCATCGTCGCTGGGCGACCAGGACGGCCCCGGCGAGGCCGTGGAGCAGCGCCAGGACGAGCGGCAGCGGCCGGTCCGCCGCCGGGAGGTACAGGATCGCCACGAGCACCGCGAGGTTGACGGCGAGCAGCCAGGCCCGGCCCACTCGGACGACAACCCCGAGCGCGATCGAGGCGGCGTAGGCGATCGTGGCGACCCCGATGATCGGGCCCTTGGCCGGCAGGCTGCCGGTGACCACGTACTCGCCGAGGGCCAGCTGGCTGAAGCCGAGGAGCCCCCCGAAAACCAGTACTGCGGCGGCGAGGTCGATGGCCGCCGGACGGGGCGGGGGCGGATGATCGCCCGACCGCATCAGGGAGCTGGCGGCTTGTCCGCGTCGTCCCCGCTGCCGCGATCGTCCCGATCGGTCCGGTCGGTCCGGATCTGGTTCGCCTCCTCGCGGGCGGCCTTGACGCCCCGGCCGAGCATCGCGCCGATCTGGGGGAGGGTCTTGGGACCGCGCCAGATCACGACCACGATGAGGATGACGAGCAGGACGAGGACGAGGTCTGGCACGCCGCGATGGTACTCGACCCGGGGAGCTCGTCGGAGCCCGCCTCGGAGCCCGCCTCGGCTCCCCGGCTTCGCCCTCGGGCGTCGCTACCGCCCTGCCCGGTGTCCATCGCCACGGGCGGGTATCGTCCCGCGGGTGGAACCCATCCTCGTCTTCGGCCCGTGGTCGGAGCGGTACGACCTGGGGCCGGGCCACCCGCTGACGCCTCGCCGCTTCGGCCCCGGCATCGACCTCATCCGGGCCGTGACGGCCGCCGCAGGCGGGGGTCCGATCCGGGAGCTGCCACCCGAGCCGGCACCGGACACCGAGCTGCGCTGGGTCCACGACGCGGGCTACATCGAGGTGGTCCGCCGATTCTCGGACCAGCCGTTCGGGAGCTGGGAGGCCGGCATCGGGCCCGGCGACACGCCGGCCTTCCCGGGCATGCACGACGCATCGGCAGCGGTTGCCGGCGGCTCGATCCGGGCGATGGCGGCGATCCTCCGCGGCGACACCGACCACGCCGTCCATCCGGGTGGCGGGCTCCATCACGCGATGCCGGGGCGCGCCTCCGGCTTCTGCGTCTACGACGACCCGGCCCTGGCGATCGCCAAAGCCCGGCTTGCCGGGCTCCGGGTCCTGTACGTCGACCTCGACGTCCATCACGGGGATGGCGTCCAGGCGATCCACCTCGACGACCCGGGGGTGCTGACCCTTTCGATCCACCAGTCGGGCCGGACGCTCTTCCCGGGGACCGGGTTCGTGGGCGAGCTCGGGGCGGGGACGGCGGCGGGCACGGTCTTCAACCTGCCGATGGAGCCGGGGACCGGCGAGCGCGGCTGGCTGGGGGCGCTTCGAACCGTGCTGCCCGAGGTCGCCGCGACGTTCGGTCCCGATGTCGTCGTCTCGCAGCATGGCGCCGATGCCCACGCCTGGGATCCCCTGGCCAACCTCCGGGTGACCACCACGGCAATGGGCGCGGCCGCTCGACTCGTCCATGCGATCGCCCATCGCTGGGCCGGCGGCCGCTGGCTCGCCACGGGTGGCGGCGGCTACGACGCCTACCGGGTTGTGCCCCGGGCGTGGGCCCACGCCTGGCTCGCGGCCGCCCACCTCGAGCCGCCGTCGAGGCTGCCCGCCGCGTGGCGCGAGCGCTGGGCCGGCGAGGCCGAGCGGTACGGCCAGGCGCCGCTCCCGGAATGGCTCGACGACGAGGCGAACGCCGGCCTGCGCCCGGACGGATCCCAGGACGCGGCCGACCGCCGGGCGATTGAGACCGCAGCCCTGGTCCGCGAGCTCGCGGTGCCGGCGCTCGTGCGGGCGGCCGGCGATCTCGGCTGGTGGCGGGCTTCGGTCGAGCTGGACGCCGGCGGATGGTCAGGCCTCGGGGCGCCGGTGGGCGACGGCAGTCGAGTGGCCACGGGCACGGGAGATACGGCCCCGGGAATCGCGGCCCCGGGAATCACGGCACCGGACGGCGTCATCGAGGTGCTCGACACGGTTGATGCGGCGACATGGGTCGGCCTGGACCTGGCGAGCCAGGTGATCGCCCCCGCGTCGCCGGCCGGAGCGCAGCAGCTCGTCCTCGCCGCGCTCACGAGCCCGCACGCCGTCCGGGTCAGCGCGGCCGTGGCCGGCGGGACCGTCGTGGGCCTCGTGGTCTCGGCGGCGCCCGGGGGCCGCCGGCTGCTGCTCGGCCTGGGGGTGGCACCGGATCGCCGTCGCCGCGGCCTGGCCGGCGAGCTGCTTCGCCGCCACGTCGACGGGCCGCACGGGGTCGAGCCGTGGGACGCCGCCGTCACGCTCGCCGAGCGCGATGCGGTGGAGCCACTCGCCCGTGATACCCGCGGCGCGATCGCCCGCCGGCTGCTCGAGGGCGCCGGCTTCGAGGTCGGGCGGGCGGGCGGGCCGGTGGGAGATGCCGACCCCGGGGCCCTCGTCGCCCATCGCGGCTGACGCGCTTCGCGGCTGACGCGCGTCGTCGCTGACCAACCATCCCGCCCGGGACAAGATGAACGGCCCGGGTGGGGGGATCCCGGGCCGTTCATTGGGGGTGGGCTCGCGGCGGTTGGGAGGCTGGGGGCGCCCGCCGGAGCGCGGATCGTCAGCTGGTCGGGGGGTGCGTCGAGACCCTGGCCCGCCAGGGCGTCCCGAGCATCGGCAGGAGGTACCGGTCGACGCCGTAGTAGCCGGCCACTCGCCAGGCGAGGATGAGCCCGATCGCGAACGTGAACAGGACCGGGTTCGTGGACGCCGAGCCGGCGAGCAGGAACGACATGTTCATGAGGGCCCCGAAGAAGGCCGCCACGCCGGTCAGCATGCCGACGAGGAGCCCGATCCCGACGGCGATCTCGCCGAAGGTGATCACCCACGCGAACCAGGTCTCATGGTTGCCATTGAGGAGGAAGTTGACGAAGTCGCGATACCACTCGAACGAGATCGGCGGGCGGCCTTCCTCGGGGATCGAGGCCGCGCGCTCGAGGTAGCCGCGCAGGGCGGCGCCGCCGCCGAGCCAGGCATTGTCGGGATCGAAGGCCTTGTGGAGGCCCGCCTCGAGCCACGAGAAGCCGAGGAAGATCCGGATCGGCAGCCAGAACAGGCCGGCCCGGGTGTTGGAGAAGAGGAACCGGGTGAACGCCGGGCCCTCGACTTCGACGACATCGGCATCGGCCGTCTTGCGGTCACCGAACAGCAGCGCCACGACGACGATCGCAAGGATCCAGAACGCGACCGTCACGATGCTTCGGAGGCTGTCTCCGCCGAGGGTTTCCGGACGGATCTCCTCGATCGGGACCTCCATCCACAGGACGAGGAGCGCGGCGAGCAGGCCCAGTGGCGCTGCCCATCTCCTGAGGCTCGACATGTTCCCATTCCCTTCGTGACCGGACCGGCCAGGACGTCGACTCGCTGGGCTGCGCCATGGAGTGGCCGCTCCGTTTCGCTCAAACCTTCGCAAACCTGTCAATCCTCGCGTACTGCCCGACGGCCCGTCATCGGGGACCGACGGACCGCACCACCCGGGACCTTCGGCCCTCCGAGGACGGGCCGAGCGGCACGACCCACGTCGCCGGGGCCCTGACGCACCCCCGCTGGCCGATCGAACATCTGGTCGATTTGGGCGGGTCGCGCTACACTGCTCGGCCCGTGACGACCGCGTCAGTGCCCGCGCCGGCCACCGATCCGCTCGCGCCGTTCTCGGCCCCGGTGCGAGCCTGGTTCGAGGGCGCGTTCGAGGCCCCCACTCCGGCCCAGGCCGGCGGCTGGGCGGCGATCTCGGCCGGTCACCACACCCTCATCCACGCCCCGACCGGCTCGGGCAAGACCCTCGCCGCGTTCCTGTGGTGCCTTGACAGCCTGGCCCGGAACCGGACCCTGCCGCCGACCCGGGGCAACCCCGGCAGCGTCCGGGTCCTGTATGTCTCGCCGCTCAAGGCCCTGACCTACGACGTCGAGCGGAACCTCCGGGCGCCGCTCCACGGGATCTCGCTCGCGGCCCAGCGCCTGGGCGAGGAGCCGCCCCGGATCTCGATCGCGTCGCGGACCGGCGACACCCCCCAGGAGGCCCGCCGGGCGCTGGCGAAGACGCCGCCCGACATCCTCGTCACGACGCCCGAGAGCCTGTACCTGCTCCTGACCTCGGCCGCCCGCGAGACGCTCAGAGGGGTCGAGACCGTGATCCTCGACGAGGTCCACGCGGTCGCCGGCACGAAGCGCGGTGCCCACCTCGCCCTGAGCCTCGAGCGGCTCGAGCGGCTCCGCCCGCCCGATGCGCCGCCCCTCCAGCGGATCGGCCTGTCGGCGACCCAGCGGCCGCTCGACACGATCGCGAGGTTCCTCGGCGGGACGGGCCCCGGCCGCGAGGTGCGCATCGTCGACGCCGGCACGCGCAAGGCCCTCGATCTCGAGGTCGTCGTGCCGGTCGAGGACATGAGCCGGATCGGGGAGGTGCTGCCGCTCGAGGACCAGCCCGGCGGGCCGGCCTGGCGCGACGACATGCGGACGAGCATCTGGCCGGCGATCCACCCCCGGATCCTGGAGCTCATCCGGGCGCATCGGAGCACGATCATCTTCACCAACAGCCGCCGCCTCGCCGAGCGGCTGGCGCACCGGCTCAACGACCTTGCCGGCGAGGAGCTCGTCCGGGCCCACCACGGCTCGATCGCGCGAGAGCAACGACTCGAGATCGAGGAGGCCCTCAAGGACGGCCGCCTGCCGGCCCTCGTCGCGACGAGCAGCCTCGAGCTCGGGATCGACATGGGCGCGGTTGATCTCGTGATCCTGGTCGAATCGCCGACGAGCGTCGCCTCCGGCCTCCAGCGCGTGGGCCGGGCCGGCCACCAGGTCGGCGAGCCCTCGAAAGGCGTCCTGTTCCCGAAGTTCCGGGGCGATCTCCTCGAGGCCGCCGTCGTCGTCGGCCGGATGCACGACGGTGCGATCGAGACGACGGTCATGCCCCGCAACCCGCTGGACGTCCTGGCCCAGCAGCTCGTCGCGATGACGGTGATGGATCGCTGGACGGTCGCCGAGCTCCTCGAGATCGTGACCCGGGCGGCGCCGTTCGAGACGCTGTCGCGCGAGGCCCTCGAGGGCGTCCTCGGGATGCTCGCCGGCGCGTATCCCAGCGACGAGTTCGCCGAGCTGAAGGCCCGGGTGGTCTGGGACCGGGTCACCGACGTCGTCGAGGGCCGGCGGGACGCCCGGGTCGTGGCGGTGACCTCGGGCGGCACGATCCCGGATCGTGGCCTCTTCGGCGTGTTCCTGGCGGGCGAGGCCGGGACGCCCGGGCGCCGCGTCGGCGAGCTCGACGAGGAGCAGGTCTACGAGCTCCGGGCGGGGATGCACGGCGACGTCATCGTCCTGGGCGCCAGCTCGTGGCGGATCCTCGACATCACAGCCGAGCGGGTCGTCGTGGAGCCGGCCCCGGGCGTGCCGGGCAAGATCCCGTTCTGGAAGGGCGATTCGATCGGCCGGCCGGTCGAGCTGGGCCGGGCGATCGGCGGGTTTGTCCGAGCAGCCGAGGCCGACCTGGCCCGTGGCCCGAAGGGACGGGCGGCGGCGGCGGCGCGGCTCCGCGCCAGCCACGACCTCGACGAGCTCGCGACCGAGAACCTGCTCGGCTACCTGGAGGAGGAGCGCGACGTCGCCGGGGCGCTGCCGACCGATCGCCGCATCGTCATCGAGCGCTTCCGGGACGAGCTCGGCGACTGGCGGCTGGTCGTCCTGACACCGTTCGGTGGCCGGGTCCACGCGCCCTGGACGCTCGCCATCGAGCACCGCCTGCGGGAGCGACTGGGGATCGAGGCCCAGACGATCTGGTCGGACGACGGGATCGCCATCCGGCTGCCCGAGGGCGAGGGCGAAGGTGGGGCCGCGCGGCTGGCCGAGATCGAGGCGCTCCTCTTCCCGACGCCCGACGAGGTCGAGGACCTGGTCGTGGAGAACGTCGGCGGGTCGGCATTGTTCGCCTCGCGCTTCCGGGAGAACGCCGGGCGGGCGCTCCTGCTGCCGCGACGCCGGCCCGGGACCCGGACGCCGCTGTGGCAGCAGCGCCAGCGCTCGGCCGACCTCCTGGCGGTGGCCTCGCGCTACGGCAGCTTCCCGATCCTCGTCGAGACCTACCGCGAGTGCCTGTCCGACGTCTTCGACCTCGATGCCCTGCGTGACGTCCTGGGGGCCGTGGAGCGCCGCGAGATCGCGATCCATGCCATCGAGACGGTGAAGGCCTCGCCCTTCGCGGCCTCGCTGCTGTTCGACTACGTCGCGGCCTACATGTACGAGGGCGACGCGCCGCTGGCGGAGCGGCGGGCCGGGGCCCTGGCCCTCGACCGCGACCTCCTCCGGGAGCTGCTGGGCCAGGAGGAGCTCCGCGAGCTCCTCGATGCCGAGGCCCTGGCCGATCTCGAGCTGTCGCTCCAGGCGCTGACCGAGGACCGCCAGGCGACGACAGTGGACCAGCTCCACGACGTCCTGCGCCGGCTCGGGGACCTCGCCGCGGACGAGGTCGGGGCCCGCGTCGACGGCGGGGCCGAGGTCGCCGGCCCGTGGCTCGCCGAGCTGCGCGCCGCGCGACGGGCGGTCGTGGCCCGGATCGGGGGCGAGGAGCGCTGGATCGCGATCGAGGACGCCGGGCGGTATCGGGACGGGGCGGGAGCCTCCCCGCCGGTGGGGATCCCGGAGGCGTTCCTCGTGCCCGTGTCCGGGGCGCTGGACGGGTTGCTGGCTCGCTGGGCCCGGACGCACGGCCCATTCCTGGCCGTCGACCCGGCGCGGCGCTGGGACCTGCCTGCGGGCGTGGTCGAAGATGCCCTGGAGCGGCTTGCCGACCGCGGATCCCTCGTCCGGGGCGAGTTCCGGCCCGACGGCACGGAACGGGAGTGGTGCGACCCGGAGGTCCTGCGGCTGCTGCGGCGCCGTTCGCTGGCCCGGCTGCGGCACGAGGTGGAGCCGGTGGAACCGGCGGCGCTCGGGCGGTTCCTGCCGGCCTGGCAGGGGGTGGCGGGGGTGGGGGATTCGCCACCTCCGCTTCGCGGCGCGGCCGCTCTGGAGCGCCTGGCCGAGGTCGTCGACCAGCTCTCGGGCGTCGCGATCCCGGCGTCCGTGCTGGAGCGCGACGTCCTGCCGGCGCGGATCCCCGGCTACCAGCCGCGCCTGCTCGACGAGCTCGGCGCCCTCGGCGAGGTAGCCTGGGTGGGGCGGGGGAGCCTGGGCCGCGACGACGGCCGGGTGGTCCTGTACCGGCCCGGGCGCGAGGGGCTCAGGCCCGCCGGCCTGGCCGACGGAGTCGAACGGCCGTCGGACCGCCGCCACGAGGCCATCCGGGAGCACCTCGCCCGGCGCGGCGCGTCGTTCTATCGCGATCTCCACGCCGCCGCGGGCGGCGGGCTCGATCGCGAGGTCCTCGACGCGCTGTGGGACCTCGTCTGGGCGGGCGAGGTCACGAACGACACGTTCGCCCCGCTCCGGGCCCTGCGCTGGAAGCGGCCCTCCCGCTCGACGGCCCGGCCGCGGGCCGGCCGGCTCACCGCGCTCGGGCCGCCCGAGGCCGCTGGTCGCTGGTCGCTCGTCGAGGTCGAGCGGGCCGCCGGCAGCCCGACGGAGCGGCTCCATGCAACGGCCCTGGCGCTCCTCGATCGGCACGGCGTGCTCGTCCGCGAGGCGGTGATGGCCGAGGGCGTCGACGGCGGCTTCGCCGGGATCTACCCGGTCCTCCGCGCCCTCGAGGACGCCGGTCGGATCCGGCGGGGCTATTTCGTCGAGGGCCTCGGTGCCGCCCAATTCGCCCTGGCCGGGGCGATCGATCGGTTGCGGACAGTCCGCGACGCCGGCGGCGGGCGGGGGGAGTCGCCCACGGTCCACGTCCTCGCCGCTGCGGATCCGGCGAACCCGTACGGGGCCGCAATCGCGTGGCCGCGTCGGGGCGAGGACGATCGCCGGCCGCTGCCCCGGGCCGCCGGCGCGTTCGTGGTCCTCGTCGACGGCGTGGCCGCGCTGTATGTGGAGCGCGGCGGCAAGACCCTCCAGGCGCTCCCGGTGTTCGACGACGCGGAAGTGGCGGCGGTCGCCGTCCCGGCCCTCCGGTGGCTGGTCGGCGATGGTCGCGAACGGGAGCTCGTGGTCACCCGGGTCGATGGGCTGCCGGTCGGCGAATCGCCGCACCGCGACGCCCTCCTCCGATGCGGCTTCGTGGCCGGCTACCGCGGCCTCGTGCTGCGCGGCCGCTGAATCCAGCCGGGGACGGCGACATCGATGCCGGAGGGCGACACGCTGGCCCGGATCGCGGCGGGCCTCCGGCCGCACCTCACCGGCCGCACGGTCACGGCCGCGAGGGCGCCGGTCCCGGGACCGCGGGTCGAGCGGGTCGTCGGCGCGACGATCACCGAGGTCGTCGCCATCGGCAAGAACCTCCTGATCCGCCTCGACAACGGCCTCGAGCTCCGGACCCACCTCCGGATGCGCGGGACCTGGCATCGCTACCGGCCGGGCGAGCCGTGGCGTCGAGCGCCGGGCCGGGCCGTCCTCGTCCTGGAGGTCCCGGGCGCCGTGGCCGTCTGCTTCGATGCCCCGGTCGTCGAGCTCTTCGAGACGCGGACCGAGGCGATCCACCCGTCCCTCGGCCGGCTCGGGCCTGACCTCCTGGCCGTCGACGTCGATGTCGACGAAGCGCGGCGTCGACTTCGCGACCCCGCCCGGGCAGGGACGGAGATCGGCGTCGCGCTGCTCGACCAGCGGGCGCTCGCCGGGATCGGGAATGTCGTCAAGAGCGAGACGCTGTTCATCGAGCGGGTCGACCCGTTCGCCCGGGTCGCCGTCATCGATGACCCGGCGCTGGACCGCCTCATCGCGACCGCTCGCCGGATCCTCGTGGAGAGCGCCGCCCTGAGACGCGGCCCGGAACGGGTGACGACGCTCGACCCGGCGACCCGGCGGCCGCTCGCCCCCGAGCCGCTGTGGGTCTATCGCCGCGCCGGCCGGCCATGTCGCCGCTGCGGCACGCTCATCCGGGCCGCGCAGCAGGGCGCGGACCTGCCGCGGACCACGTACTGGTGCCCGCAGTGCCAGGATTCGGGGCGATGACCTCGATCACCATCGCCCCCAGGTCGCGTCCCGACCGCTGGTCCTGCACCGTCGAGCTGGAGGATGACGACGGCTCGCGGACGAGCCACGACGTCAGCGTCAGCCGCGAAGACGTCGCCCGGCTGTCACCCGGCGCGACCGACCCGACCGACCTGGTCCGGCGCTCCTTCGAGTTCCTGCTCGCCCGCGAGCCGAAGGAATCGATCCTCCGGACGTTCGAGCTGCCAGCGATCGGCCGCTACTTCCCAGAATACGAGTCGACGATCCGCGGCTGAGCCACTTGTGGCAGCTCGGCCGGCCCGTATGATCGGCGGCGATGTGCGAGCAGTTCATCGCCCGCGCCGCGGAGCCGTTCCGGCTCGATGCGCTGTGGGAGCTGGCCGAGCGCCTGGAGCGGTTCGGGATCGCCGGCTTCGGCTGGGGCGCGGCATGGATCGACGACGATGGCCGGATCTCCAGCCATCGTGACGTGGCCGCCTTCCGCGACGATCCGGAGCGCGAGGCCGTCGGCCGCCACGAGACGACGTCTGCCCTCGTGCACCTCCGGCGGCCATCCCGGCTCTCGACCCTCGGCCCGCCGGACACCCAGCCGTTCGACGACCCCGCCGGCCGCTATAGCTTCAGCCACAACGGCGATCTGCTGCTCCACCGCGAGTGGCGGTCCAGGTATCGGGCCCAGGGCCGGATCAGGGGTCGAGCGGACACGGAAGTCGGCGCGCGATGGCTCGAGGATGAATGGCGTGACGGGGAATCGGTGCCGCACCTGCTGGGAGCGCTCCACGACACCTTCGGCGGCCAGGCCAACCTGGCCGTCCTGACCGCCGCGGGCGGCACCCACCACTACGCCGGCAACCGCGAGAACCCGGTGTTCACGTTCCGGCTCGGGGGGATCGGCGTCGCGGCGACCGCGCTCTACTCGCTCGATCGATCGGTCTTCCGGTACGCCGCGGCGGGCGCCACGGAGCGCCGGCTCGTGCCCATCCGGACGACGGCGTCGCTCGACCCGGAGGGCCGCGCCGTCGCCTCGTGACAATCCCGGCGCAGGCGCGTCAGATCGAAGAACCAGGCATCGACCCGGGGGGCGGAGGGAGCAGGGAGATGGAGCTCGTGCACGGGGCCGAGGCGGCCGGCGGAGACCCGGGCGATCGCCCGACGACGGACCTGCCGAAGACGCAGCTGGTCCGCCTGTCCCTCTACTGGCTTGGGCTGTCGTCGATCTTCATCGGCCTGACCCAGATCCTGTCGGGCCGCATCCAGTACGAGACCGGTGGCGGCCTCTTCTCGCCCGGCTCGGAAGGCACGACGCTCTTCCTCCTGAATGTCGCGGGCGCGGCCATCGCGGCCCTCGTCCAGCCGACGGTCGGCTCGATCTCCGACTACACGATGAGCCGCTGGGGTCGTCGCAAGCCCTACATCTTCATCGGCTCGCTGCTCGACATCGTCTTCCTGTACGGCATCGCGTCGTCGAACACCGTCCTCGCCGTGGCCGCGTTCATGGTCCTGCTCCAGGTCAGCGCGAACTTCGCCCAGGGCCCGTTCCAGGGCTACGTGCCGGACCTCGTTCCGGCGAAGCAGGTCGGGCTGGCGTCGGCCCTCGTCGGGCTGTTCCAGGTCCTCGGCAACGTGGCCGGGTTCGGGATCGGCGCGGCCGCCGTCGCGACCGACAACTTCTTCCTCGGCACGATGGCCCTTGGTGCCCTCGAGGTCGTGACCATGCTGTCGGTCGTGTGGCGGGTCAACGAGGGCAAGGCCGCCCGGCCCCGCGAGGGCAAGTCGTGGTTCGCGATCGGGAGGGAAGCCTGGGGCCTCGACATCCTGGCCCAGCGCTCGTTCCTGTGGCTCGTCGGATCGCGCTGGTTCGTCCTGATGGGCGCCAACATGCTCATCAACTTCGCCCTGTTCTACCTGGCCCAGACGTTCTCCCTGAAGCAGGAGGAGACCGGCGGTCCGAACATTGCCCTGCTCGGCGCCACGATCCTCGGCAACGTCGTGACCGTGATCCCGGCCGCAAAGCTGTCGGATCGGATCGGTCGCAAGCCGGTCATCTACGCGGCCTGCGCCCTCGGCGGCCTGGGCATGGCCATCGTCGCGGCGGCGCCGGCGATCCCCGTCGCGATCGCCGGGGCCGGGCTCTTCGGGGCGGGCTCGGGGATGTTCCTGGCCGTCGACTGGGCCCTCATGACCGACATCATCCCGAAGGCCTCGTCCGGCCGGTACATGGGCATCAGCAACGTCGCCACGGCAACGGCCGGGATCTTCGCGGTCATGACCGGCGGGTTGCTCATGGACGCGATGAACGCGGCCATCGGCTACGGCTCGGGGCCGCGGTTCGCGCTGGGCCTGGCGGTCGTCTACTACGTCCTCGGCGCGCTCCTGCTCCGTCCCGTCGTGGAGCCGCCGCGAGCCGCGGGTCCGGTTCCGGCTCCGGCCTGAGCGCGCCCCGGCACGAGTCGGCGCCCGGCGCGACTTGGGGCCCGGCTCGATTCAGCCGCCCGGCACGAGTCTGGTGCCCCTTGGCCGCCGGTATACTCCCGCGCAACCATGAGTTACGGCACGGTCATCGTCATCGGCGGGGCGGAGGACAAGATCCGGGACCGGATCATCCTCAATCGCTTCGTCAGCCTCGCCGGCGGCGAGGATGCGATCGTGTGCGTCATCTCGACCGCCTCGTCGCTCGGCCACGAGGCCGGCGAGCGCTACCGGGCCGTCTTCTCCGAGCTCGGCGTGCGGACGGTGCGGCCGCTCCACGCGATGACCCGCGCCCAGGCCAACGACGAGACGTTCGCCCGGGCCGTTCGCGACGCGACGGGCGTCTTCCTGACGGGCGGCAACCAGCTCCGGCTCAGCTCCACCCTCGGCGGGACGCGCCTGGCCGAGGCGGTCCTGGAGCGATTCCGGCACGGCGCGGTCATCGCCGGCACGTCGGCCGGCGCCTCGGCCATGTCGAGCCACATGATCGCGTTCGGGGCGAGCGGGGCCACCCCGAAGCACCGCATGGCGGCGATCGCCGCCGGCCTCGGCGTCCTGCCGGGGGTCATCGTCGACCAGCACTTCCAGCAGCGGAACCGCCTCGGCCGACTCCTCAGCCTCATTGCCCAGAACCCGAGCCTCCTCGGCCTCGGCATCGACGAGGACACCGCGGGGGTGGTCGGGCCGGACCAGATCCTCGAGGTCATCGGACGGGGTAGCGTCACCGTCGTCGACGGCGCCGCGGCCGAGACCGATGCCTGGGAGGTGAAGGGCCACCGGCCGGTGATGCTCAGCGGTGTCGTCCTCCACTCGCTCCCGGCCGGGTACCGGTTCGACCTCCGGCGCCGCCACCGGGTCGCCCAGCCCAACCTCACGGCCCTGCCCGGCGGCGAGCAGGCCGCCGCCTCCAGCTAGCCGTCGCCGAACGACCAGACAGCCGGCGGCGCCGGCAGCAGGGCGGCGCCGACACGAAGGGGAGCGTCAACCTTGACCGAGGCCGCCGCGCCGAAGAAGCCCCGCCCCGCCCGGACCAAGCGCGCAGCTGCCTCGACCGGCGGCGCCGGCCACCCGACCCCCGACCTCCGGATCCTCGATACCCGGATCCTGCGCGGCCCGAACTACTGGTC
>SCUO01000019.1 GCA_004297395.1 Chloroflexota bacterium
GGGTAGTCGACGCCGACGATCGAGATCGTCCCCGAGAACAGGGCGTCGCTGCCGCGCTGGCGGGCGCCGAAGACGATGAGGACCACCTGCCGGATCACCAGACTGAGGCCCCAGGTCGCCAGGAGCGTGTCAAGTGGTCGGCTGTAGAGGTGCTTGATCACGGCCTGCTCGACAGCCGCCCCGAAGGCGCCTACGACGAACGGCGTGGCGACGAGGATCAGGGGCAGCGGCAGTCCGATCTCGCTGCCCACGACGACGGTGTACGCGCCGAGCATGAAGAACTCGCCGTGGGCGAGGTTGATGATCCCGAGAAGGCCGAACGTGATCGTCAGGCCGATCGCGACCAGGAACAGGATCGAGATGAGCGTGAGGCTGTTGAGGATCTGGAAGATCGCCGTATCCACGGACGGTTGGTCCTTCGCGTGACGGCCGGGTGGGCCGCCATCAGGTCCGTTCTGGCCGCCCACCCTGGGCGGTCGAGGACGACGCCGGGGCCGGCGAGCGGTTGCCGGCCCCGGCGGTTCGAGGTGAGCTCAGATGGCGCAGTTCGAGATCGGGTCGACGAGGCCGAAATCCTCGAGGACCGTGAACGAGCCGTCCGCCTTGGTCTCCGCGATGAGCTGGTGCAGGCGGGCGTGGTTGGAGCCCTTCTCGATCGAGATCTCGCCCTGCGGAGCCACGAAGGAGACGTCCGGGAGGGCGTCGATCATGGCTTCCTTGTCGAGCTTCCCGGCCTTCTCGATGGCCGCCTTCCAGAGGTAGATGCTGTCGTATGTCCCCTCGCCGATGTTGGTGACGATCGCGTCATCACCGAAGCGAGCCTTGAAGCGGGCGAGGAAATCCTTGTTCTCGGGCGAGTCGATCGCCATGAAGTACGACGCGGCGCACGGGATCCCGCCGCGGACGTCCTCTGGCAGGACCGGGATGAAGGACTCGTCGAGCAGCGTGCTCGCGAGGCCGATGTCCTTGTTGAGCCCGAAATCGAAGAACTGGCGAAGGTTCGAGATCAGATCATCGCCGCCGATGAACGGGAAGTAGACATCCGGTGCCGCGGCCTTGATCCGTCCGAGGATGGGGCCCCAGTCCGTCGTCCCGAAGGCGACGAACTCGGACCCGGCCATTGTCCCGCCCTGCTCGGTGATGAGCTTCTCGCAGTACTTGATCGATTCGCGCGGCCAGACGTAGTCCTGGCCCACGAAGTAGAACTTCTTGCCGAAGCGCTCCATGAGGTACGGAATGAAGAAGTCGAGCTGCTGGTTCGGCAGGGCGCCAAGGTTGACGAAGTAGCGGCCGCAGACGCCGCCCTCGTTGTACGTCGGGTAGAAATAGGGCGTCTTGTAACGGTCGGCGACGTTGGCCGCGACCGCCGAGCGGGTGCTCGAATAGACGAGGCCGAAGATCGCCTCGACCTCCTCCTCGAGGGCCAGCTTGGTGCCCTTCTGGACGGAGACATCGGGGTCCGTCTCGTCGTCTTCGCTGATCAGCGTGAGCGGGCGGCCGAGGACGCCGCCGGAGGCGTTGATCTCCTCGACCGCGAGGGTCGCCGGCTGCTGCTGGAGAGGGCCCCAGATCGCGCCGACGCCGGTGAGGTGGAAAAGGCCGCCGATCTTGATCGGCTCGCCCGCAGGGGTCGCAGACGCGCCTGGCGAGGTCGACCCGCTCGGCTTCGGCGACGCTCCCCCGCCGCAGGCCGCCAGGAGCGGTGCGCCGAC
This sequence comes from Chloroflexota bacterium, assembly GCA_004297395.1. GTDB lineage: Bacteria > Chloroflexota > Limnocylindria > Limnocylindrales > CSP1-4 > UBA5189. Next base: position 1,713 of record SCUO01000019.1, read on the forward strand.
CGCGATGCCAAGCCCGACCCCCGCAGACCCTCGCAGGAAGGTGCGGCGTCCGAACATCCGGCTCGCGGACGTCGCCTGGTCGAGCGACTCGTGGTTGTTGTCTGGCATGACTTCTCTGTCTCCTGACGTGGCAGCCGATTACCGGCTGGATGCGGCTTTGAGCTCGCGATCGAATTCGCCGAGCGTCCAGACATCGCCCAGACCGATCGCGAAGTCGCGAAGGGCGGCGACGTACTGACCGCTTCCGGGCACCTTGGCCTGGATCGGGTCGTTCGTGGCGGTGGTGCAATCGGCGAGGACCAGGACGCGGTAGTCGCGGGAGAAGGCGTCCTCGACGGTGTAGCGGACGCAGAAGTTCGTCGTGACCCCCACCATCACCAGGGTGTCGACGCCGGGGATGTGGCGGAGGAAGGAATCGAGCGGCGTGCCCCAGAACGAGGAGTAGCGGCTCTTGTCGAAGATGGGCTCGTCGGGGGCGGGCTTGAGCGGCGGGGCAATCTCGATTGCCGGGTTCTCCCAGCTGGGACCCTCCGGGGTACCGGCATGCCAGGTCGGCCACTTCGGCGCCCAGCGGCCGACGTCCCAGCCGTCACCGCGCAGGCCCCAGCGGGACCAGATGACCTGGATTCCGGCGCCGCGACAGAGATCGACGGCCCGGGCGACGTTCTCCAAAACGGTCTCGCTCGACGGGGCACCATTCCCGCCGGGCAGGTAGGCCGGCTGGTCCGGGTCGAGGAAGTAACGCTGCATATCGACCACGATCAGCGCGGTGCTTGCAGGTTCGATCCGGTCGATGACCGGGTAGGCCCGGTTGAGGATCTGATCGAGGTCGAAGGCGAACGGTTCCGACATGCGTCCTCCTGACTATTCGAGCTGATGGGTGAGCTCGGCGAGGGTCCAGACGTCGCCGAGCCCGATCGCGAAGTCACGGAGGGCCGCGACGTACTGGCCGGAACCGGGGTTGTCAGGGCTGAGCGGGTCGTTGATCGCGGTGGTGCAGTCGGCGATCACGACGACCTTGTAGTCGCGGGAGAAGGCGTCCTCGACGGTGTATCGGACGCAGAAGCCGGTCGTGACCCCCAGGATGATCAGGGAGTCGACCGTCGGCAGATGCTGGAGGAACGAATCCAGGGGCGTGCCCCAGAACGACGAGTAGCGACTCTTCTCGAAGACCGGCTCGCCCGGGGCGGGTTTGAGTTGCGGAACGATCTCGGTTGCTGGGTTCTCCCAAGCCGGACCCTGGGGGGTGCCCGCGTGCCAGGTCGGCCATTTCGGAGCCCAGCGACCGACGTCCCAGCCGTCACCGCGAAGGCCCCAACGTGACCAGATCACGGGGATGCCATGGCGGCGACACAGGTCGACCGCCCGGACGGTGTTCTCGACGACGGCCTCGGCCGAGGGGGCCCCGTCGCCGCCCGGCAGGTAGGCGGGCTGGTCGGGTTCCAGGAAGAAGCGCTGCATGTCGACCACGATCAGGGCCGTCCGGGCCGGGTCGAGGCGGTCGACGATCGGGTAGCGTCGGTTCAGGACCGCGTCGAGGTCGAGGGCAAAGGGTTCGGGCATTGCACGTCCCAGTCGCATGTGCGCGGCATTGGGGACCGAGTGCTGCGCGACGCGCCGGCAGAACTACTGGGGACGACGCTCTGGCCTCGACACATGACGCCTGTGCTCGGTGCCGCTCCTCCCTGGGACGCCAACGTTGCCGTCTGCAACTAATGATCGATTATAGATAATCGAGAACTCTGGTCAAGGGCAGACTGTCCCTCGGCCGGGCCGGTCAGGCCCGGCCGGCGGCGACCTCGTCGGCCCGGTTGCGGCCGGCCAGGAGGATGAGGTCCTCGTGGAGCTCGAACCAGGCCGAGTGGTAGCTGTCGACCCGCGGCGAGGCGATGAACCGGCCGTCGCCGGCCTGGGCGGCCGCGTTCGCTGCGGCCAGGCGCGTGCGATAGGCCGCGAGCCGCGGCAGGCCCTCGACAAGCGGCCCGAGCCAGGCGTCGGCGTCGACGTGGAGGGCCGCAAGGTCGGCCATGACGCGGGCGTCGTGGGCCGGATCGGCGTGGTCGTTGATGACCTGCTCGCCCTCGATCTCGCGCATCTGCCAGGCCGTGACCGTGGCCTTCATCCGGCGATCGAGGGCCAGGAACGCATCCAGCGCGGCGACTGCGTTGTCCGGCCCCCAGGCGGCGGTCGCCGCCGCGATCCGCTCCCGGGCCACGGCCTTCCCCTCCTCGGTCAGGCGGAAGGCCCCGGCGGCGATCTCGGCCAGGCCGTCGGCGACGAGGCGATCCAGGGCCTCGGCCGCGAGGTCGGCGGAGACGAGGAGGGCGCTCGCCATCGATTCCGGGGTCGCGTAGCCCTTGACGAGGAGGACGCCCGGCAGGTCGGCCATGTCGGGCCCAGTCTGGACGGGCACGCCCGGGGCCGAACCGGGCGACGCCGGCGCCGCAACGGGAGTGGCAAGCGCCGCCGGGATCGGCTCGCCCCCGATCCTGATCCCAAGCGCGTGCGCCCACTCCAGGAGCGTCGCCGCCTCCGGCACCACCTCCGTCGCACCGGCCACGACGCCGGCAAAAACCTCGCCGGTCCCGCCGTCGATCGTGATCGTCTCGCCGACGGCCAGCGCCCGATCCCCGATCCGGATGCCGTCGCCCAACACCTCGAGCTCGGCCGCCCCGACCACGGCCGGGATGCCCCAGCCGCGGGCGACCACGGCGGCGTGGCTGGCCAGTCCCCCCGATGCCGTCAGGATCCCGGCCGAGGCGGCCATGCCGTGCACGTCGTCCGGCGAGGTCTCGGACCGGACGAGGATGACGGTCCGACCGGCCTCGGCAGCCTCGACGGCGGCCTCGGGCGTCATGACGATCGCCCCGGCCGCGACGCCCGGTGAGGCGCCCAGCCCGGTCGTCAGGGCCGGTCCCGCGTCGGTGCGCTCGGTGGCGACCCGGGGCGGGTCGGCCAGGAGCTCGGCCACGCGCATGACGGCGTCATGGCGGGTGACATCGAAGTCGGGGTCCTCGGCCAGGTCGACCGCGATCCGCAGGGCGGCCTGGGGGCTGCGCTTGCCGACCCGGCACTGGAGCATCCAGAGCCGGCCATGCTCGATCGTGAACTCGATGTCGAGCAGGTCGCCGTAGCGACGCTCGAGGCGGGCCGCGTACTCGCGCAGCTGGCGACCGACGGCCGGGAGCTTGTCGTCGAGGATCGCAATCGGCTCGGTCTGATGGGTGCCGGCCACGACGTCCTCGCCCTGGGCGTTGAACATGACGTCGCCGTACAGGACCGGCTCGCCGGTCGCCGGGTTGCGGGTGAACAGCACGCCCGTCCCGGAGTCAACGGAACGGTTGCCGAAGACCATGGCCTGGACGGTGACGGCGGTGCCGAGGTCGTCCGGAATCCCCTCCCGCCGGCGATAGGTCCGGGCTCGATCGCTGTTCCAGGATCGGAAGACGGCCTCGACCGCGCCACGCAGCTGGGCCCACGGATCCGGGGGCACGGTCTCGCCGCCGACGATGTCGCAGAACATCGCTTCGAAACGGCGCCGGCAGTTGGCCGCGAACGCCGGGCTGCCCGAGACCGCCGCCAGCCCGGCCGTCGTCGCCTCGTTGAGGCCCAGGTTGAGGATCGTGTCCATCATCCCGGGCATCGACACCGGCGCGCCGGATCGGACGCTCACCAGGAGCGGATCGGTGGCATCGCCGAAGCCGTGGCCGACGAGCTCCTCCATCCGGTGCATGTGCTCGGCCAGCTCGGCATCGAGCCCCGCCGGCCAACCGTGGGCGAGGTACTCGCGACAGGCTTCCGTCGTGACGGTGAAGGCGGGTGGCACGGGCAGGCCCAGCTCGCCGGCCATGACCGACAGGTTCGCGGCCTTGCCGCCGACCAGCGCCGTGACCTCGGCGAAGGGGCGGTCATGGAGGTGGTCGCAGTCGTAGACGTATGGCACGGAACCGCTCTCCTCGAGCGCCCGTGGACCGGCCGTGCCGTGGGCTCGCACGGCCGGTCGCTAGGGCTGGATGATGATCTTGATGGCCCCGCTGGCGGGGTCGTTGAAGGTCGACATCGCCTGCCCGTACTCGCGCAGGCTGAACTGGTGGGTCATGACGTCGCGGACGCGCATCCGGCCCTGCTCCACCAGGGGCATGACCCGGCGCATCTCGCCCGCGGTCGCCCGGCAGCCGACGAGCTCGAGCTCGTCGAGGACGAGGCGCTGCATGGCGATCTCGACGCCGACCGTCGGGATCCCGACGGCGGCGCAGCGGCCGCCCCGCCGGAGCATCGCCAACGCCCACTGGACGGTGACCGGCACGCCGGCGCACTCGAGGACCACGTCGGCCCCGAAGCCGCCGGTCATCGCCCGGACCGTCGCGACCGGGTCGCCGGTGGCGGCGTCGACCGTCTCGAAGCCCATCGCCGCGGCCTTCGCCAGCCGGGCCGGGTTGGGCTCGATGAGGATCACTCGCCCCGCCCCGCGGATGCGGGCGGCGTCGGCGCCCAGGAGGCCGATCGCCCCGGCCCCGGTGATCGCCACCGTGTCACCGGGAGCGATGCCGCCGCGGTTGGCGACGTGGAGGGCGATCGAGGCGGGATCGATGACGGCACCCTCGTCGAAGCCGAGGCCGTCGGGCAGGGGGAAGATCGTCTTGACGCCCTGGACGACGTACGTCGCGTCGGCCCCCTGGACGTTGTGGCCGTACTGCTTGTGGAGGCCCGGCTTGCCGTAGTTCTCGCACAGGTTGTAGCGGCCCTCGACGCACTTCTGGCAGACGCCGCAGGCGTCGTGGCTGGTGCCCGCCACCCGGGCGCCGACGGCCCAGCCGTAGCGCTCCGCGCCGGGCCCCAGGGCGACGAGCTCACCGGCCCACTCGTGGCCCGGGGTGAACGGGAAGGCCGGCGGCCAGAAGCCGGGGTAGTCGCCCCGGATGAGATGGGCGTCGGTGCCGCAGATCGACACCGCCCGGACCCGGGCCAGGACCTCGTTGGGCCCGGGCACCGGAACCGGGACCTCGCGGACCTCGTAGCGGTTGGGCTCGAGGACGACGAGCGCCTCCATGGTCTCGGGCACTACGGGCACTGCGGACACTGCGGGCTCTGCGGGCTCGGCTACAGGCACGGGCTGGCCTCCTCAGACGACGGCCACTGGATCGACCATCGATCCGGTGGCGCCGCGGATCTTCACGGGCAGGGCGACGAACAGGAACTCGTACAGGCGCTCGCGCGCGAGGGCCTCCAGATCGAGGCTCTCCATGAGGTAGATCGCGTTCTGGATGAGGAGCAGGGTGTGAACCGGCTGGGGGTTGCCGGTCGGTCCCGGGTCGGGCGCGGGCTGGACCTCGTAGGTCTCGGTGTCGGTGCCCGTCGCCACGACCCCCCGCTCCAGGAGCCAGCGGGCGGCCGAGATGTCCGGCCCCGGCGTCTTGTGGGCGGCCATTGCCTCGGCGTCGGGCCACAGGCCCATGTAGCCGGTCCGGATCACGACGATGTCGCCGGCCCGCACCTCCACCCCCTCCGCGGCGCAGATCGCGTCCATCTCCGCGGCATCGATTGGCGAGCCCTTCGGCAGGCAGGCAAGGCCGCGGTGGCCGGCGGCATCCAGCAGGACGCCCCGGGTGAAGAACGGCGGCATGGTCGAGGCATCGAGGTGGGTCGGCCCGAAGTCGGTCAGGTGCTCGTCGGCGTTGCCGCCGCCGTACCAGTGCATGTCGTCGTCGACGGTCATGTGGGCCAGGGCGTCCATGTGGGCGCCCGAGTGGGAGGTCGCCATGACGTACTCGGCCATGTAGCCGAGGCCGGCGTCGTTGATCGGACCCCACGGCTTGGCGCCGGTCACCCGGATCCCGCGGGGCGTCCGGTAGTTGAGGACCTGGAACGGCGGGTGTCCCGGGAACAGGGGCATGCCGGGGTAGCGGACGGCGGCGAGCGAGATCATGCGACCCTGCCGGACGAGCCCGGCCGCCCGGACGACCTCTTCCGCCGTCTGTCGGCCGATCGGGCCGATGTCGGGTGCGCTCATAGTGACGACCTCCCGGTCCTGCTCACGGCCGCTCCTGCAGGGCCCGCCAGACCCGTTCCGGCGTCAGGGGCAGGTCACGGATCGCGACCCCGGTCGCGTCCCGGACCGCTGCTCCGACCGCGGAGGCGACGCACAGCAGGGCGCCCTCGCTCATGCCCTTCGATCCGTACGGCCCAGGGCCATCCTCGTTCTCGACGTGCTCGCTGATGATCTCGAGCGGCAGGTCCAGGCTGGTCGGGATCCGGTAGTCGATCGCGCCGAGGTTCCGGATCCGGCCACCGTCGTCGAAGATGTAGTGCTCCATCAGCGAGTGGCCGAGGCCCTGGATCGCGGCCCCCTCGTCCTGCATCCGGACCTGGAGTGGGTTGATCGCTTTGCCGACGTCGGAGACCGTCACGTAGCGGGTGATGGTCACGTCCCCTGTGGCCTCGTCGACGGACGCCTCGACGGCGGTGCAGTTGAACTCGAAGAACGCCGCGCTGCCACCGAGCGGGTGGTCCGGCTCGGCGTCCTTGCGCATCTCGCCGTTGCCGATGAGCTCGCCGCCCAGCCGGCCGAGGCCCGGCACGAGGACCTCGAGGACCGTCAGCTCGCGATCCGGAAGACGGACGACGCCGCGATCCACGCTGATCGCGGCCTCGTCGACGGCGTGGAGCCTGGCCGCCATGCCCCGGAGCTTGGCTTGGATCTCGCGGCAGGCGGCCAGGACCGCGTTGCCCATGAGAACCGTCGAGCGGCTGGCCGAGGTCTGCTGGTCGTACGGGACGATCGCGGTGTCGCCCATGACCACGGTCACCGCCTCGAGCGGCGCCCCGAGTTCCTGGGCCGCGATCTGGGCGAACACCGTCCGGGCGCCCTGGCCCATGTCGGAGGTCCCGGCGAAGACGATGACGCTGCCGTCGACGAGGAGGCGGACGGTGGCGTACGACAGGCCCGTGGTCGGGCCGGACTTGATCCCCACGGCGATGCCTCGGCCGTGACCGGCCGGCAGCGGCGAGCCCCAGTCGATGAGCTCGGCCGCCCGGCGGACCGATTGGTCCCAATGCCCGTCGCAGGGCGTGTCGAACGGGATGAAGGCCTCGCCCTTCCGGGCCAGGTTCCGGAGCCGGATCTCGAGGCGGTCGATGCCGAGGGCCCGGGCGCCCGCATCGAGGTTCGATTCCACGGCCCAGTTGACCTGGGGGTTGCCGAAGCCCCGGAACGCCGTCGACGGCACGGTGTGGGACAGGACGCTTCTGGCCAGGATCCGGCCGGCCGGGACGCGGTAGGGGCCGCAGCCCGGATAGCTGCCCTTGCCGACCACCCGGTCGGCGATGTCGGCGTAGGCGCCGATGAGGTAGTCGGCGGCGATGTCCTGGAAGACGAGCGTGCCGTCGGCCCGGAAGCCGGTCCGGACGTTGACTCCGGCGCCGGCCCGGCGGACGGCCTGGAAGGTCTCCTCGAGGCTCAGCACCAGGCGGACGGGGCGTCCGGTCCGGAGGGCCATGAAGGCCACCAGCGGCTCGTACTTGGTGTGCTGCTTGCCGCCGAATCCGCCGCCCGGGTCGGGCGCATGGACACGGACCTTCGAGAGTGGCAGCCCGAGCAGGTCGGCCAGGACCTTCTGGAGCCAGTTGGGGTGCTGGATCGAGCTCCAGATCGCGATCCCGTCGCCGTCAGGCGCGGCCATGAAGGCGTGCGGCTCGATGGCGAAGTGGGTGACGATCGGGAACGTGTAGCGGTGCTCCACCACCAGGTCGGCCACGGCGGCATCGACGTCGCCCCAGCCGACCCGGTGCTCCCGCAGGACGTTCGTCGCGGCGAGCCGGTCGTTGGGCCGAAGGGCCGGATCCTGCACGAGCGGCGCGGCCGGGTCGAGGGCCGCCTCCAGGCTGACGACCGCCGGCAGCTCCTCGTAGTCCACCCGGACGAGGGCCGCGGCCGCCTCCGCGGCATCCTTCGTGTCGGCCGCGACCGCGGCCACGGGGTCGCCGTGGTACTTCGTCTCGCCGATCGCGATGACCGGCCGGTCGCGGAACTGCGGTCCGAACCGGGGCATCGGCTGGGGCAGGTCGGCGGCGGTCACCACCACCCGGACGCCCGGCACGCGCTCAGCCGCGCTGACGTCGATGGCCACGATCCGCGCCCGGGCCACGGGCAGGGTCACGAGCTTCGCGTGGAGCTCGTCGGGCAGGTGCAGGTCGGCGACGTAGCGCTGGAGGCCGGTGACGCGATCGGGTCCGCCGACCCGACGCGGTGAATCGCCAACCCGACCGGCGAGGCTCACGACGCTCATCGCTGGTCCGCCTTCGCCGCGGCCAGGACCGCGGCCGTGATCTGGCCGTAGCAGCCGCAACGGCAGAGATTGCCGGCCAGGCCGTCCTGGATCTCCGCGACCGACGGTGATGGAACGCGCCGGAGGAGATCGTCGGCGGCCATGACCTGGCCCGGGATGCAGAAGCCGCACTGGACGCCGCCCTCGTCCAGGAACGACCCCTGGAGCCGGGTCAGCCCGCCGTCCGGCGCCAGGCCCTCGACGGTCGTGACCTCGCCGCCGTCGGCCTCGACGGCAAGGACGAGGCACGAATCCACGATCCGGCCGTCGAGCCGGACGGTGCACGCCCCGCACTCCCCCACCAGGCAGCATTCCTTCGTGCCGGTCAGCTGGAGGTCGTCGCGGAGGACCTCGAGGAGGGTGTGATGGGCGGCGACCTCGATGGTCCGGGCTCGCCCGTTGACAATGACCTGGATCGGGATCATGCCGTTCACCGGCCTCCCTCCGCGGCGGCGAGCCGCTCGATGGCGATGTCAAGGCCGCGAAGGCCGAGGACACGGAGCATCGCCAGCCGATATTCCGGGCTGGCCCGCATGGAGCGCGGCGACGGGCTGGCGTCGGCGAACATCCGCTCGAGGAGCTCGGCCTTCGCCTCGGGGGTCGCGGTCCTGTCGGCCAGGAGCCCGGTGGCGTCGACGGCGACGACCGGCCGCGGGCCCACGCTGCCATAGGCCAGCCGGGTCACCCCGGCCGTGTCGATGGCGCAGGCGAGCGTCACCGAGGCGAGGTCGTGGCCGCGCCGGCGCGTCCGTCGGAGGTGGACCGAGCCGACCCGGCCCGCGGGGATGGGCAGCTCGATGGCGGTCACCAGCTCGCCGCGGCCGAGGGTCGTCACGCCGGACCGGACGAACAGCTCGTCGATCGGGATCCGCCGGCTGCCGGCCGGCCCGGCGGTGACGGCGATTGCCTCATGGACGAGCAGGGCCGGCGCGGTGTCGGCCGCCGGCGACGCGTTGCAGACGTTGCCGCCGAGGGTCGCCCGATTCCGGATCTGGACCGAGCCGACGACCGCGGCCGCCTCGGCCAGGGCCCGGAAGTGCATGGCGACGCGCGGGTCCGCGGCGATGTCGGTCATGACGGTGGTGGCAGAGATCACGAGCCGGCGATCGATCTCCCTGATCCCGGGCTGCAGCTCGGCGATGCGCTTGAGGTCGATGACGACCTCGGGCACGAGACTGCCGTCGCGCAGCCGGATGATGAGGTCCGTGCCGCCGGCCAGGAGCCGGGCCTCCGGTCCGTGCCGGTCGAGGAGGGCGACGGCCTCAGCGATCGAGGTCGGGCGGGTGTACGCGAATGCTCGCATGGCTCGGTCCTACAGGACCTTCTCGACCTCGTCGAGCAGGACCTGCGGCGTTGCCGCCCGGATGAAGTAGAAGGGTCGCTCGCAGAAGCGCGCGACGAACGCCGCTCGCCGCTCCCGGAGCGCGTCCGTGTCGACGAGGGGCATCACGTGGCCGGGCGCCAGCAGCTCGTTCGTGAGGAAGTAGTTCTGGAGCGAGTGGAGGAACTGGAACTGGGCCTCGAAGGGGATGAGCCGGTTCGTCGCCGGGTCGAAGTTGCCGTCGATCGCCGGCACGATGACGAGGTCGATCTCCGGCGTCCCGTCGTGGAAGCCCCAGGTCGGCATCTCGCCCCAGAACTTCTCGACGCCCCGGTTCGGGGCGGCCTTGTCCGATCGCTCGGTCCCCTCGGTCCGCTTCACGAGGAACGGCTCGACGGAGCCCATCGCCGCCCGTCCGGCCTCGTCGATGACCGTCGTCTCGGACGCGACCTGGAGGCCGCCCCGAAGGCCGGCCTCGATGAGGCCCATGCTCTTGCCGTGATTCGACTCGCCCCCGAGGAACAGGAGCGTCCGGCCGCGGTAGTGGACCGCGGCGCTGTGGGATGGATGCAGCCCGACGGCTTCCATCCGGAGCGCCAGCATCGCGACGATGACCTTCTGGATCGGACCAGCCGGCCAGGGCCCATCGAACCGGATGGCCCGGCCGTCGTAGGACACGGCCTTGTCACCGTCCTGGTGCCAGATGATGTCGGGCTCGACCAGCGACACCTCGGGCGAGATGCGGACGTCGGCCAGGCGGTAGTTGAGGAAGCTGAGGTCGTCGAGGACGTGCTCGCGCGGCTGGCTGCCGTGGACGTCCACCCGGAGGCTGGCGGCGCCGGCCGACATCTGCTCGGACAGCTGGAGCTGGTCGTTCATGGGTTCCTTTCGCGGGTCGGTGCCGACAGCGGTCACGTGGTCACTCTCCGGCGGCCGTCGCCGGCGTGAGCCGTCCGGTGGCGGGGGATGACGCGGAGCTGGGAGCGGCGACCTTCGGCGGTGCGCTTGCCCAATGGCTGCCGAGCATCGCCGCCGCGTTGGCGAAATGACGGTGGAGGACCTGGCCGACGAGCTCCGGGTCTCGTTCCCGGAGCGCCTCCAGGACGGGCAGGTGCTCGTCGGCAATCCGGCGCCGGTCGGCGCCGGGGGCGACGATCGTGATGTAGGTCCGGGAGAAGGGCTCGAGGGTTCGCCAGACCCGTTCCAGGGTGGCGTTCCCGGCGAGCTCCACGATTCGGCCGTGGAAGGCCGCATCGGCGGTCGCCTCGGCCCGGGTATCGCCGGCCTGGGCGGCCTGTTGCATCTCGTCGACGTACCGGGCGAGCTCGTCGAGATCGGCGTCTGACAGGCGCGTGACCGCCAGCCGCGCGCCGAGGGATTCGAGCTCGGCCCGGATCTCGAAGGCCTCCAGGAGCTCGGCCGCCGACGGGCGGCGGACACGAGCTCCACGGAAGGCGGTGGTCTCCACGACTCCGAGCGCCTCGAGATCGCGCAGCGCCTCGCGGACCGGGGCCTGGCTCGTCCCGAGCTCCCGGGCGACCCGGGTCTCGACGATCCGGGCCCCGGGCGGGTAACGCCCGTCAAGGATCGCCTCGAGGAGGCGCTCCTTGACCTGGGCGCTGAGGACGCTGCGCGAGATCGCGGAACTGCGGGTCATGGCGGTCCGGTCAGTCCTTCATCCCGACGGCCGTGAGGGCCGGCGCGTTGACGAGGATCTCGACCTCGCCGGTCGTGCCGTTGATCCGGATCCGGTCGCCGTTCTTGATCTGCTCGGTCGCCACGGATGTCCCGACGACGGCCGGGATGCCGAACTCGCGGGACAGGACGGCCGGGTGCGAAACCGTGCCGCCGGCGTCCGTGACGAGCCCGACGATCTTGGTGAAGAGGACGACCCAGGCCGGGTTCGTCATCTGGCAGACGAGGATGTCGCCGGCCCGGACGTCGTCGAACTGGTCCTCGCGGAGGACCACCCGGGCGACGCCTTCGACGACGCCCGGCGAGGCGCCGATGCCGGCGATCTGGCCGGCGACGGTGGATGCCTGCCGGTAGAACTTGTCGGGGAAGCCCCACAGGTTGAGGTACGGGAAGGCGAGCTGGGTCGCGGTCACTGTCCCGACCCACTCCTTGGGCCGGAAGGTGTAGGCCTTCTCGCGGGCGGCCTTGGCCTTCGCCACGATCGCCCGGCCGTCCATCGCGGACGGGTTGCCCATGAACACCCGGAGCTCGTTGTAGCGGAAGTAGACGACGTCATCGGGGGCATCCAGGTCGCCCGAGGCGACGAGCTTGCGGCCGATGGCCAGGAGGACCTGGCGGACGTGGGCGTTGGCGCCCTGATCGATGTAGAAGTGGTGATCCGGGGTGAGCGGCGCCATCCGGAGGTTGATCTCGTTGGCGGCCCGCATCTCCTCGAGCGCCTCGCCCTGGAGACCTTCGAGGATCTCCTCCGCGGCGGCGGCGATGTCGGCGGCGAGCGCGCCGATCGTCTTGGGATAGTCGTAGTCGTTCTCGATGTAGCCGCGGACGAGCTCGATGACGGGCTCCATCACCTCGACCACGTTCGGGAAGATGAACTCGTGGCTCCAGACGGCGTGCCAGCCGTATTCCTTCTGGTACGGATGGACCCGCTCGTCGATGAAGCGGCGGCCACGCCCGCTGGCCTCGAGGGCGGTGATGATCTCGCCGGCCGTGTCGGCCTTGAAGATCGCCGCCAGCTCGGGATCGGCCTTGGCCTCTTCCTTCATCTTCCAGAGCGCTTCGATCGAGTCCCAGTTGCGGTCCCGGGCCGAGTTCTGGAGGCGCCCCAGGAGCTGCTCGTTGATCTTGCCGTGGGTCTTCTCCATGACCGCCCGCAGGTTCAGGGTCGCGGACAGCTGGGCGAAGTTGAGCATCCAGTGGATCTTCCAGTGGCGATCGTGGATGTCGATCGCGTCCTCGAACAGGCAGGCCAGCTCCATGAGGTTGAGCGAGTCCTGCTTGTCGAGCATCCCCTCGAGGTAGCCGAAGTTGCGGTCCATCTCGGGGACCAGGCGGTCACGCCACCAGTTCACGAACTGGAGGCCGTAGGTCGGCAGGACGGCCCCGAGGTACGTGCCGATCTTGGCGGCGTACTCGGGATCCTCGGGCACGACCGGGCTTGTCGCGTAGTTGTACTCCTGGGTATCGACCTTGAGCCCGGCCTCGGCCGGGATCGCCGCCGTGTACAGGTAGCCGTTGATGTTCTTGTAGATCCAGTCGCTCGCGAACGGCGTGCCGAACCGGCGGAACATGTGGTCGCACGACAGCCACCAGCCGCCGATGTCCTCGTACATCGGGCTCAGCGGATGGGGGCAATGGAGGTCGTCATAGACCCAGAAGAGCAGCTTCTCGGTCTCCGAGGTCCAGCTGATCGGGAACTTCTCGTCCCCGAGGAACTGGCCCAGGACTTCTTCCTTGAGGGGCACTGTTGGTTCCTCCTTCAAACCTGCTCGACGGGCCGGAGCCCCTGGCCCGCGGCCGCGGCGCGGCGGCCTCGCTTGATGCGCTTCGGGTTCTCGGTGGTCCGCCGTCCTCCTCCGCTCGATGCGATCGATGCCTGACCGGCCCGAGCACGGATCTGCGCGTCGAGCCGCTCCGCCATCGCCGTGGCGAAGGCGGGATCGTTGATGTCGGTGGCCATCTCGACCACCTCGACGTCCGGCCGCAGGGCGGCCTTCAGCTCCCGGATGAGGGCCGCGTCCGCGGCCGGGTCGTGGAATGGGCCGCCCGGGGTGGAGATCGACGACACCCCGCCGAGCGGGATGAAGACGGTCAGCGGGCCGGCAGCCCGGTTGAGCTTCCGGGCGAGGGTCCGTCCGAGCTCGGCGCATTCGGTCTCGGTCGTCCGCATGAGGGTGACCGCGGCGTTGTGGACATAGAGGGTGCGGCCCCGGAACCGCTCGGGGACCGTGTCCTTCGGCCCGAAGTTGCACATGTCGAGGGCACCCAGCGACACGACCTGCGGCAGGCCCAGGACCCCGGCGACCTCGAGCCGGTCCGGCCCGGCCGAGAGCACGCCGCCGATCAGCTCGTCGGCCAGCTCGGTCGTCGTGATGTCCAGGGCGGCGGTGATGACGCCGGTTCGCATCAGGGCCTCCATGGCCCGGCCGCCGGCGCCGTTGGCGTGGAAGACCATGACCTCGTAGCCGCGGGCCTCGAGGAGCGCGCGGGCGGCCGTCACGCACGGCGTCGTGACGCCGAACATCGTCGCGCCGATGACCGGCCGCGGCCCGCGGGTCGACACGAAGCCGGCACCTGCCCGGGCCATGCCGGCGGCGGCCGCGGCGGCGTTGACCAGGACCCGCTCGGAGATGGCGTTGATCCCGGCCGCGTCCACCACCGGGTTCAGGAGCGCGATGTCAGTCGAGCCGACATACGGTCGCGTGTCGCCCGACGCCATCGTCGACACGAGCAGCTTTGGCACGCCCACCGGCAGGCCCTGCATCGCAGTCGAGATGAGCGACGACCCGCCCGATCCCCCGACCCCCAGGATCGCGTCGAGGCGGCCTTCGGCCTGGAGCCGCCGGACGATCGCTGTCGCCCCGCGCGTCATCGCGGCCATGGCCGGGCCCCGGTCGCCGGCCGCGGCGAGCGCGGCCCGGTTCGCCTCGCCGGCGGCGGCGACCTCGTCCGCGCTGATGTCCGCCAGCGGCGACGTGCTCCTGACACCGGCATCCACGATCACGACGTCACAGCCGTCGGCGCGGATGCGGTCGCGCAGGAACGCGTACTCCTCGCCCTTGGTGTCGAGCGTGCCGAGCAGGACGACGGTGGCCACGAACTTGGCTACCTCCGGCTCATCGTGACGAGCGCGGGGAGGACGAGCCGGGATGGACGGACGCCCGTTGCTCACTCGCCTCGGCGATGGGCATGACCGGAACGGACGAGGCTCCGTCCAGGGGCCGCGGGACGCCGCCGCGTCCGATGCGCTCGACCGTGACCACGTCGGTCATGCACGTCTCCCGGGACGCCTCGTGGGTGGGTCGCTGCCCGCGGGCTTGCCTCTACATCGATAATCGATTGTCGATAACAGTAGGCGCGCGGCACGGCGCAGTCAAGGGACGGGAGGTACTTGCGGCCGGACAATCGATGATCGATGATAGCCCGACAAGATCGGAGTACACACCCATGGTGACCGCGGCCCTCGACAGCCCCCTCCTCCGGATGGTCCGGGAGACGCCAACCCAGTACTGGAACGATTCGTGCGCCGTGGAGGAGCTCGCCTACGCCGTCGATCGGGGCGCCACCGGCGCGACCTCGAACCCCAGCATCGTCCTCGAGGTCCTCCGCAAGGAGGCGGCGCACTGGGTGCCGCGGGTCCACGAGCTGGCCCGGGCCAACCCGGACTGGTCCGAGGTCGACCTGACCTGGGCGATCGTCGAGGAGATGGCGGCCCGCGGGGCCGCCGTCCTGGAGCCGACCTGGGAACGGACCCGCGGGCTCGCCGGCCGCCTGTCGCTCCAGACCAACCCGGCCAACCACCGCAACGCCGGCCGGATGCTGGAGCAGGCGCTGCGATTTCACGATCTCGCCCCGAACATGCAGGTCAAGTTCCCGGCCACGGCCGCCGGCATGGTCGCGATCGAGGAGGCGACCGCCCTGGGGGTGAGCATCAACGCGACGGTGAGCTTCACGGTGCCCCAGGCCCTTGCGGCCGCCGAGGCCGTGGAGCGCGGCCTGGCCCGACGGACCGCGGCCGGGGAGGACACCTCGACCATGTCGCCGATCGTGACGATCATGATCGGCCGGCTCGACGACTGGATGAAGGTCGTGGTGGAGCGCGACGACCTGGCGGTCCATCCGGACGCGCCCAACTGGGCCGGCCTGGCCGCGTTCAAGCGGGCCTATGGGATCTTCCACGAGCGGGGCTACCGGTCCCGGCTCCTGGCCGCGGCCTACCGCCATCGACTCCATTGGACCGAGATCGTGGGTGGCGAGGTCAGCATGACCATGCCCCATGCCTGGCAGGTCCGGTTCAACGCCAGCGGCATCGCGCCCGGGCCACGGATGGACATCCCGGTGGATCCGGACCTGGTCGCGGACCTGTACGAGCGGATCCCGGATTTCCGCCGGGCCTTCGAGCCCGACGGGCTCTCCCCCGAGGAGTTCGAGGGCTACGGCGCCAGCGCTCGGACGCTGCGGGCCTTCATCAAGTCGTACCACGACCTCCAGGGCGCGATCCGCGACCTCGTGCTGCCGGATCCGGACGTTCGGCCGCGTTGACCCGCGGAGACGGGCGCCGGCCCGGTGTCGAAGTCCCGGCAGCACCTTTGACAGCTCCCGTGAGGGGCCGCCGGGCAACCGGTCGATGGTCCCGGGTGACCGGATGGGCATGGAGTCGTCCGGCCCTGATTCCAGGGTGCCCTCCGGCCCTGCCGTCACCTGTCGCGGCCACTGATGATCGCCACCAATCACCACGGCGCGCCGTCTTGACGGGCCGAACAGCGTCCTCCTATCATCGATTATCAATCAAGAACAATCGATTATCAATCAGAGCGGTGAGCACCCCCGCCGGTGAGCGCACCGGCTCCCTCGCGAGGACGGCGATGACCAGCGGTGCACGAACGGCGAGCAGCGTCGGGCCCGGGCGACCCGGCCCCGCTGCGACGCGCGATCGCCGTTGGCGGCGGGTTGCGGGCGACGGCTGATGGAGCTCATCACCCAGAGCGTCGTCATCGGCCTCACCGAGCACGCTCCGCTCGTCCTCGCCGCGATCGGGTTCGCCCTGCTCTACCGGCTGACCGGCCTCATCAACGTGGCCTACTCGGAGACGATCACCCTGGGGGCCTACTTCGGGATGTGGCTCAACACGACCTATGGCCTCAACTTCTACGCGATCCTCATCCCGACCGCGATCCTGGCAGGACTCCTGAGCGTCGCCACGTACCTCGGGCTCTTCCGGCCGGCCCGGCGCCGCAACGTCGGCGTGCTGGAGATGATCATCATCTCCTTCGGGCTGTCGATCTTCCTGCGCCACGGCCTGCAGTTCGTGTTCGGCTACCCGGAGCGGTTCTACGACGTCCCACCGCCCGACACGGTCATGGTCTTGGGCGTCGGCGTGACCTCGTTCCGGCTCGTCGCGCTTGCCAGCGTCGCAGCGCTGGCGATGCTCCTCTACTTCTTCATCCAGCGATCCAGCCTCGGCCTCAAGATCCGGGCCCTGGCCAGTGACGAGAGCCTGGCCCAGGTGAGCGGCATCCGGCCGCTGGTGGTCACCGTCCTGATCTGGTTCATCGCCGGCGCCGCCGGCGGGCTGGCGGGCGCCTTCTACGGCGTCGGATCGTCGGTCTCGCCGCTGCTCGGCTGGCGCCAGTTCCTGCTCGTCCTGATGGTCGCCCTCGTCGGCGGGACGTGGGGGCTTGCCGGAGTCATCGTGGTCGGCGTCGGCACGAGCATCGCCCTGGCCGGCATGGCCCTCCAGTTCGACCAGGCCCTCTATGCCCAGCTGGTGCTGATCGTCGCCTTCGTCGCCGTCCTGAAGGTCCGCGGTACCCGGCTCACCGCGTCGGCAAAGGTGTAGCCGATGTCGCTCGACTGGCTCGACGCCTTCCTGATCTCCGGGCTCTACAAGGTCGTGATGGTCATCGGCCTCGCCCTCCTGCTCCACCTGCAGCTGGGACTCGCCCGCGTCGCCAACTTCGGGGTGGTCGGCTTCTGGGGTATCGGCCTGTACGTGTTCGGGGTGCTGTACGTCCGGGTCGACTGGCCGTTCGGAGATCCCTGGCAGTTCTTCGTCTGCGCGGCCGCCGCGACCCTCGCCGCCGGCGTGGCCGGCCTCGTCGTCGGCTGGCTCATCGCCGACCTGAACACCGACGGGGTGCTCGTCGGCACGCTCGGGTTCGCCACCGGCGTCCAGATCCTGGCCACTGCCGAGGACGACCTGACGGGTGGCGCCCGGGGCATGGGCGGGCTCGGCTTCCCGTACGACATCGGCAAGGTCAAGGACAACGAGTTCCTGTGGCTGATCATCACGACGCTCGTCGTCATCGCCATCCTTGCCTACGTCTGGCGGGTCCATCGCTCGCCCTACGGCCGGCTCCTGATCGCCGTCGGCGCCAACGAGCCGCTGGCGCGGAGCCTCGGCAAGTCCACCTTCCGGACGAAGCTCTGGCTGTTCGCCGTCACGTCCGGCGCGATGGGCCTGCTCGGCGCGATGAACGGGGTCATGGTCCGCTACCTCGACATCGGCAGCCTGGGCGTCGGGGTGACCCTCGCGGCCATGGTCGGGCTGGTCCTGGGTGGCACCGCCAGGGTCTGGGGAGCGGTGGTCGGCGTCATCCTCACCGTCGGGCTGTTCGACATCGTGATCCAGTCCTACCTGCCCCTCCCGAGGGAGTGGTACACCCAGGCCATCCCGGTCCTGCGAGAGGCCG
This sequence comes from Chloroflexota bacterium, assembly GCA_004297395.1. Taxonomy (GTDB): domain Bacteria; phylum Chloroflexota; class Limnocylindria; order Limnocylindrales; family CSP1-4; genus UBA5189. The sequence continues at coordinate 19,745 of SCUO01000019.1, forward strand.
CCTTCGGCCTGGCACTCATGGTCGTCCTGCTCTTCCGGCCGCTGGGCGTGCTCGGCGACATGCGGCGAGACCGGCTGATGGGCAAGATCCATGGTCGCTGAGCACGCGACCGCCGGCGCCGTCGACGGCCCGGCCGCGACCCGTCCCCGGATCCGCGTCCAGGGGGCGGTGAAGAGTTTCTCCGGTCGCGTCGTCGTGGACGTCGACGACCTCGTCCTGGGCAACCAACCGATCGAGGGCCTGATCGGCCCGAACGGCGCCGGCAAGACGACGCTGATGCGCATGATCATGCACTCCACGCCCCTCGATCGGGGCCGGATCTCGCTCCTGCCAGCCGACGGACGCGAGGTCATGCTCTCGAGCCTGGCCGCGCACCGGATGTCGCGCCACGGCGTCGTCAAGAGCAACCAGGTGATCATGGACTTCGACAAGCTCACGATCTGGGATTCGCTCCTGCTCGCCGTGGCCGAGGCCAGCTACGAGCAGCCCCATCGGATCTTCAGCGAGCGGACCGTCTTCCAGCGCCACGAGGACGAGATCCGGCACTACCTCGACTACTTCGGCTTCGCCGATCCGACGGCCTTCGCGATGTCGGCCGGAGAGAAGAAGCTCCTCGACATCGTCCGGTGCCTGCTCCTGAAGCCGAGCTTCCTGCTGCTCGACGAGCCGACGGCCGGCCTGCCCGAGGACCAGACCGAGAAGGTCATGACCGTGATCCGGGACGTGGCCGGCGGCGGAACCTCCGTCGTCATCGTGGAGCACGACCTCAACGTCATCTGGAACCTCTGCGGTGAGGTCCACTTCATGGCCGAGGGCAGCGTCGTCCTGCGCGGCGACCCGCAGTCCATCCGCGAGCACCGCACGGTCGTCGAGAAGTACCTGGGTGAGGGCCATGTCTGACCCGGCTCGCCCCGTTGCGCTCGAGGCCGAGGGCATCCGTGCCGGCTACGACGGGGTCACCGTCCTCAAGGGCCTCGACTTCACCGTCGGCGACGAGATCTTCGCCGTGCTGGGAGCCAACGGCGCCGGCAAGACCACGCTGCTGGCCACCCTGGCCCGCCTCATCCCGCTGATGGCCGGCGCAATCCGGTTCCAGGGCGAGGACGTGTCGATGCTGCCGCCCTACGAGACGGCCGCGCGGGGCATCGGCTACGTACCCCAGGAGAAGGGCACCTTCGCCGACCTGACCGTCCTGGAGAACCTCAGCGTGGGCGGCATGATCGGCGCCCGCTCGCGCGACGAGCGGATGGCCGAGGTATTCGAGCTCTTTCCGGCCCTCCGGGCCCATCAGCACCAGCTCGCCGGCACGCTCAGCGGCGGCGAGTCCCGGATGGTCGCCTGCGGGCGGGCCCTGATGCAGGACCCCAGGGTCCTGCTCCTCGACGAGCCCACCGCCGGCCTCTCCCCGCTCTACGTCGACATGTTCTTCGAGCGGATCCGGGAGATCCACGAGACAAGGGGCGTCGCCATCGTCCTCGCGGAGCAGAACGCCACGAAGGCGCTCCAGGTTGCCGACCGGGTGATGGTCCTGAGCCTCGGCCAGGCGTTCGCCGTGAAGGACGCCACCGATCTGACCACCGAGCAGCTCAAGGAGGGTTACCGGATCTGACGACCAGCGCTTCCGGGTCAAGGAAGACAAGAGGAGGATCGTAATGACGGTCGCGAGAACCTATTCGGGCCGCACCCTGGTGATGATCACGGTGCTTGCCCTTGTCGCCGCAGCGTGCGGCGGAGGTGCCACCGCGTCCCCGGCGACATCGGCCGAGCCCAGCACGCCGACGACGTCGGAGCCCCCGTCGACGGAACCGGTGGTGGTCTGCGAGCTCGCCTACTACACCGGCTCGTTCGCGCCGTACGGACCGGCGCTCACCAACGACGTGCGCTTCCCGATCGAGGAGGTCATCAACCTCGACCCGCCCCTCGGCCGGTCGTGGGAGCTCGTCTCCGAGGACATCGGCGACGACCACGAAGGCGAGGCGGCCAAGATCTGCATCGAGCAGCACAACGCCGAGATCGTCGTCAGCATCGCCCACCAGTACCGCACCTACCGCGAGTACATGATGGAGTGGTGGCAGGAGAACGACTCGCCGCTCGGACCGTCGGTCCACGGCGGCGCGATCCCGGGCAACCTCGGCGGCAAGGCCGCGGAGCCCATCTTCCGGGCCCAGGGCCTCGACGAGGCCCTCGGGACGTACGGCAGCCTGTACGCGTTCGAGAAGGGCTTCCAGAAGATCGTGATCTTCGCGACCCAGGTCGAGGGCTTCCAGCTGGCCGCGGATGCGGCCGAAGAGGCCGCCGGCATCCTGGGCCTCGAGGTCCTCGACCGGATCGACGTCCAGCCGACCCAGCCGTCCTACCGGGCCGAGGCCCAGAAGATCGCCGACCTCAAGCCCGACGCCGTCATCGTCCAGGCGGGCTCGACCGAGTCCGCAGCGATCATCAAGGGCGCCGCCGAGGCCGGCCTGTCGCTCAACTGGATCGGTGAGACCGGCTGGGCCGAGGCCGAGTTCATCGGCACGCTCGGCACCGAGCCGATCGCCAGCCAGAAGGGCATCGGGTTCCCGTCGTTCGCCCCCAACAAGTCCACCCCGGCCTGGGATTTCTTCCAGCCGCTGTGGGACGCCCAGGCCGACAAGGCCTACGACGCGACCGGCCAGTACGCGTTCTCGACGTACGACCTCATGGTCCAGACGGCGCTCGCCGTCGAGGCCGGCGGCTCGTACAAGGCGAGTGACTGGGCTCCGGCCATGTTCGAGGTCGGCGAGGGCGGCGAAGTCTGCTACACGTACGCCGACTGCCTGGCCCTCATCCGCGACGGCAAGGACATCGACTACGAGGGTGTCACCGGCCCCGGCCTCTACACCGATGGTGGCGTCAACGCCGTTACCCCGGCCTTCATCCCGTTCACGACCGACGGCAAGACGGGCGAGCCCGTCCTGCTCAACGCCGCCAAGGGCCTCGAGATCCTCGAGCAGATCGTGACCAAGGCGACCTGCGATCCCGCGGACCCGCCCAACGAGTGCGAGTGGTAGACGGGCCACCGCCCGACTGACGTCCATTCGAACGGGGGCCCTCTCGCCATCCGGCGGAGGGCCCCCTTCTTCATGCCCTCCGGGCTTGACCGGCCAGGTTCCGAGGGCTATGCTCGATAATCGATTATTGGTTGTTCACGGCCAGGCCGTGATGGCGGACGGGTGAGGTATCCGATGATCAAGCGGGTCGCGCGCGCCGAGGCCGAGGTGGTCCCCCTGCCCGGCCGGACCTGGCATTCCTACTTCGGTCCGCACAACAGCGCGGCCAGGCAGGTTTCGATGGGCGTCTCGGTCTTCCCCGCCGGCTCGCGACCGGCAGGCCACGTTCACCCGACTGAGGAGGAAACCATCTATTGCGCCGCGGGCCGCGGCCGGATCGTGACCCCGGACGGCGTGGCCGAGGTGGAGCCGGGCGTGGTCGTCCACGTGTCGCCCGGGACGTTCCACGCGACCGAGGCCGACGGACCCGAGCCGCTCGAGCTCGTGTGCCTGTTCTCCCCGCCCGTCGTGTCGGGCTCGTACGAGAAGCCGGCCGCATCGTGAGCACGCATCCGGCTTCGACCGCCAGCCACGCGGCCGCCACCGGCGGGACTGCCGGCCAAGGATCCGCCACGCTCGGCGACGACGAGCTCGCCTCGCTGGTCGAGGTAGCCCGGCGAATCCGGCTCGAGATCATTCGCTCGGTCAACCATGCCCGGGCCGGGCACATCGGTGGCCCCCTTTCGGCGGCCGATATCCTGGCGGCCCTCTACTTCCGGGTCATGCGCATCAGGCCTGACGAGCCGGCGTGGCCGGACCGCGACCGGTTCATCCTCTCGAAAGGCCATTCCTCGATCGCGCTGTACGCGGCGATGGCTCTCCGGGGCTACCTCCCGGTCGAGGAGCTGCTGACCTTCGACGCCGCGCACTCGCGGCTCCAGGGCCACCCTGACATGACTCGCCTTCCCGGCCTGGACATGTCGACCGGCTCGCTCGGCATGGGCCTCTCGGCCGGCATGGGCATCGCCCTGGGGGCCAGGCTCACCGGCCGCTCGTGCCGGACCTACGTCATGCTCGGCGACGGCGAGTGCCAGGAGGGCGAGGTCTGGGAGGCGGCGATGGCGGCTGCCCGCTACGGCCTGGACAACCTTGTCGCGATCGTCGACCACAACCGGCTCCAGCAGTACGGCTGGCCGGGCGACGGGCCGGACGGGCGGACGCCACCGCAGGTCCCGGGCGAGCTGGCCGGCAAGTGGGCCGCCTTCGGCTGGCGCGTGCTGGAGGTCGACGGCCACGACATGGCCGCGGTCTGCCGGGTCCTCGACGAGGCTGGCCGGGGCGACGGCCGGCCGGTCGTGGTGATCGCCGCGACGGTCAAGGGCAAGGGCGTCTCGTTCATGGAGGGGCACTACTTCTGGCACACCCGGGCGATCAAGCCCGAGGAGTTCGCCCAGGCCATGGCCGAGCTCGGCGAGCCCCAGGCCGAGGGATCGGAGGCCCCGCGATGACGCTACCTGCGGCAGCGCCGCCAACCTTGCCGCTGCCGCTGCCGCTGGGCCGGCCGATGCGCGAGATCTTCGGCGAGACGGTTGCGGAGCTGGCAACGGCGGACCCACGGATCGTCATGCTCGACGGCGACCTCGGCAGCTCCACCCGGGCCGACATCTTCGAGAAGGCCCACCCCGACAAGTACCTCCAGATGGGCATCGCCGAGCAGAACATGCTGGGCGTCGCGGCCGGGTTGGCGACGATGGGCCTGATCCCGTTCATCAGCACCTTCGTGTCGTTCGCCGTCGTCCGGCCGCTCGACCAGGTCCGCCTGCTCATCGCCCAGACCGGGCTCAACGTCAAGATCACGCCCGGCTATGCGGGCCTGTTCACCGGCCAGACCGGGATGAGCCACATCATCGTCGACGACATGTCGATCATGCGGGCCATGCCCGGCATGGTCACGGTCTCCCCGGCCGATGACGTCGAGGCCCGCCAGGCCCTCCAGTGGGCGGCGTCGTACGAGGGTCCCTGCTACGTCCGCCTGGTGCGCGACGCCACCGCCCGGCTGTTCAGCGAGGACTACCGGTTCGAGTTCGGCAAGGCGGTCGAGGTTCGCCGCGGGACGGATGTCACGATCTTCAGCACCGGGGCCCAGACGCCCCGGACCGTGGCGGCCGCCGAGCTCCTGGCGGCCGATGGCATCGATGCCCACGTCATCCACCTGCCCACGATCAAGCCGCTCGACGTGGAGGCGATCGTGGCCGGCGCCGAGCGAACGGGCCGGGTCATCACGGTCGAGGAGCACACCGTCATCGGCGGCCTCGGCGGGGCCGTCGCCGAGACCCTGTCCGAGCACCGGCCGACGCGGGTGGATCGGATCGGCCTCCGCGACCTGTACCCGGAATCCGGGCCGAACGACGCGCTCCTCGACATCTACGGCCTGTCGCCCAGCAGGGTCGCGGAGCAGGTGCGGGAGATCCTCCGCCGGCCCTGAGGGCGGCGCCTCGGTGGCCGCGCGGCACCTTCGCAGCGGTGCGGCGCCCCGGCGGCGACAAGCGCCTCGGTGCCGCAGCCTTCAGGCGCCGGCCCGAGCCTCGCGGCGTCCGCTCCGGCCGGTGGGGGTCTCGGCGTCCTGCCAGCCTTCGGCCAGGTGGGCGCTGGCCTGGTCGAAGTGGTCCCGGAGGGCCACCACGACACGCTCCGGTTCCCGGGTCCGGAGGGCCTCGACGATGCCGGGATGGAGACCCGCCGTCCAGTGGCTGTCGGCACCCGGGGCGACGAGCGTGATGTAGGTCCTCGAGAACGGCTCCAGCGAGCGCCAGACGCGCTCGAGCGTGGCGTTGCCGGCCAGCTTCACGAGGCGGCTGTGGAAGGTGGCATCGGCCAGGGCGACCTCGTGGCGATCACCCGAATCGGCGGCCTGCTCCATCGCCGCCAGGAGAGCCTCGATCTCGGTCAGGTCGGCGTCGGTCATCCGGGGAACGCCCATGCGCGCCGCGAGGGCCTCGAGCTCCGCCCGGACCGCATAGGCCTCGAGCAGCTCGCGCCGGGAGGGGTGGCGGACCCGGGCGCCGCGGAAGGGCAGGATCTCGATGACGCCCAGGGCCTCGAGGCCGCGGAGCGCCTCCCGAACCGGGGCCTGGCTCGTCCCGAGCTCGCGGGCGACGCGGGTCTCGACGATCCTCGACTGCGCCGGATAGCGGCCCGACAGGATGTCCTGCAGGAGGCGGTCCTTGACCTGGTCTGCCAGGACGCTGCGGGAGATGCCACCGTCGTCGGTCATGCGGGCTCCTGCGGATGGGGTCAGCCGCAAGTCTAGCGCCGCGTCGTAACCGCCTCCGGGTTACCCGGACCGGCGGCGGCGGCTCGAGGATCCCGCGGCCCTGCGACGGGAGCTGGCGAGCAGCTAGGGTCGAGCGCGACGCCCCGTCACGACGACGGCGGCGGCAGGCTGGCGTCCGGCGCGGGGGTGAGCAGCGGCAGCGGGCCGGTGGCCTTGATGTCGTGGCACAAGAGGCAGGTCGAGTTCTCGCGCCGGGCGTGATCGATCGGCAGCCCGCCGGTCTGGGCCGACTGGTGGCACTCGCGACAACCGACCGCCGTCCCCGGCTCGTGGGGGTACTCGGGTGGCGGCAGCGCCGCGGGCTTGTGGCACAGCCAGCACTCGTCCTGGTTGCGCCCGACCATGCTCGTCGGCAGGTGGGCGAAGGTCCCGTGGCAGTCGAGGCAGTGCTGGTCCTGCAGCCGCGAGTGGGGCTGGGTGATGGTCGGTCCCTCGGGCGGCAGCTTGTGGCAGTTGAGGCACTCCTCCTCCGGGATGCCCACGTGACCGGGCGCTCGGCGGCCGAGCGATTCATTGGTGTGGCACGTCAGGCAGCGCCGCCAGCCCTCCAGCGGGTGGCCGATCGCGGGGACCGGCTTGAGCCCGCCCGAGCCGCCGCTCTCGTGGCACAGAAGGCAGCTGGCGCTCGTCGGGATGTGGGCCAGGCCCATCGACATGAGGTCGAACGAGCCCGACGGCGACGCCTGGTCCGGGTGGCCCGGCGCATCGCGGCCCGAGGTCAGGACGAAGATGAGGATGACGGCGATCACCGCGACGTTGGCGACGAGGAGAGCCCTGATCAGGACCTCCACCGGCCCGCGGACACCCCTGATCCGGAAGCGGCGCCGGGCGGGACGCTTCCGGCCGGGAGCGGGCGCGGTCGACGCGACGACAGGGGTGGTCTCGGCGGTGAGCGGCGGCGGGACCGCGGGGGCCAACGCTGCCTCGGACGAGGTCGAAGCGACGGGATCCTCGGCCGGTGGCAGGCCCGGGTCTCTCGGCTCGGTCACTGGATCCGCTCCAGGAGCTCGGGGCCGCCATCGCGGGCCTCGACGATCTCCTCGTGGGAGACGTACTTGAAGCCGCTGAAGATGCTCGACAGGAGGCCGTTCTTCTCGAGGTGGTCGACGAGCACGCAGCTGTAGACGTGGAACAGCGAGATCGCGAGGATCCCCCACATCGCGAGGTGGTGGACAAGCCGGACGAGCTGCGGGCCGACGACGCCGATGAGCCAGCCGAAGCCGGTCGCCCCGGGCTCAGAGCCGAGCAGGCCATCGAGGGCGAAGCCGCTGACCGTCTCGAGCAGCAGGAGCGCCCACAGCAGGACGTAGGCCGACGCCGCGAGCTGGTTGTGGCCGAGGATCCGCGGGATCTCCTTGCGGATGAAGGCGTAGAACGCCGCCTGGCGGAAGATCTCGATGAGCTGGACCCGGGTGACGGGGAAGAACGCCGACCAGCGGGCGAAGCGGTTGCCGGCCAGCAACCAGACCACCCGGAGGAGGCCCGAGCCGAGGAGGGCGTAGGCGGCGAGCATGTGAACCTGGCGGACGGTCGTCATGACCGCCCCGCCGGGCGGGATGAGGAACGGGTCGGCGATGTAGCCGCCGGTCAGGCTCAGGACGACGATGCAGCCGGCCGTGACCCAGTGGGTAAGGCGGACCGGCAGCTGCCAGATGTAGAGCCTGAAGCGTTCCTCCACCACCGGGTGGTGGGCGGGCGCGACGGGCTCGACCAGGGCGCGCTCGGCGAGCGCTGGGTCGGCCAGGGCAGTCATCGTCCGGTCCTCCGCATCAGTGGACCGCGCACGCCGGGCAGGGGTCGAAGGCATGGATCGTCCGGAGGACGTCGACGGGGGCCGCGAGGTCGGGCACGGGCGTGCCCACGAGGGCCTCCTCGAGGGCGCCACGCCGGCCACGGTCGTCGCGCGGTGATAGGTTCCAGGTGCTGCCGTCGATGACCTGGTAGGCCGCGATCCGGCGATCGCGGATCCGGAGCCAGTGCCCGAGCGCGCCGCCGGGCGACTCGGCCAGCGACCAGCCCTCGGCCTCGACCGGCCAGCGATCGGGGTTCCAGGCCGAGATGTCGGCGAAGGCCAGGTCTCCGGCGGCCAGGTTCGCCCGGAGCTCGGCGAGCCAGCCAGCGAGGCGGTCGACGACGAGCCTTGCCTCGATCGCGCCGGCCACGATCCGGCCGAACGTGGTGCCGAGGGCCTCGGGCGCGATGCCGAGATCCGCCAGGACCCGGCGGATGATCAACGCCGGCTCGCCGTTCGTCGCGAGCGCGACCGCGATCCGCGCGGCCGGTCCCACCTCCATCGGGTCGTCCCAGTAGCGCGGCGCCTTGGCCCAGCTGTAGCGCTCCGCGCCCTCGAGCGAGGTGACCGGCGGCCGGGGGCCATGGTAGCGAGGCTCCGTGCGCCCGTCGGACGGGTGGACGAGCCCGCTCTCGCCGTCGTAGTGGGCGTGACCGATGGCCTCGGCGATCCCCGCCTCCTCGACCTGGTCCACCGTCCTCAGGTCACCGTCCATGAGCCGGCCCCGAGGGAGCAGCAGCCTGGGGGCGTCGGAATCGTCCTCGGGAAACTCGCCGTAGGCGAGCAGGTTGCCGAGCCCGCGCCCGACCTCGGTCGCGTCACGGTAGGCATCGGCGAGGTACAGCACGTCGGGCAGGTAGACGCCTTCGACGAAGTCGCGAGCGCCGTCGATGAGGCTCTGGAGGGCGACGAGGCCGCGCTCGCTCAGGGCGCCAGGGGCGCTCGACTGGGGTCGCCTGGGGTGCTCGCCGGTCGCCAGCACCGGTCCACCCCAGGGCGGTGTCAGGGCCGTCCCACCCACGAGGAGCGTCTGGGGATGGGGGCTCTTGCCGCCCAGGAACGTCTGCAGGCGGGTCATGCTCCGGCGCCACTCGAGCGCCTCGATCGAATGGGCACCGACGACGAGGGACGCTGCCGGGGTCAGCCGCGAGCCGCCGCCCGGGGTGCCCGGGGCGAAGATGCCGGGTTGGCCGGAGTCGACGAGGGCGGCAAGGCGACCGCGCACGACCTCGAAGTAGGAGGCACTCGAGGCAGGGCTGTCGCCGATCGAGCGAGCGAGCTCGGAGGCGGCGGTGGGGTCGGCCGTGGCGCCGGCGACGAGATCGGCCCAGTCGGGCAGCTGGCGGCGGTAGAAGCCGGTCACGTGGCTCGTGACGAGCTGCGCCCCGGCGGCGAGGTTGCGGACGAGCCGGGCGTTGGCCGGGATCCTGATCCCGAGGGCCTGCTCGACGGCCCGGACCGACGCCAGTCCGTGGACGCCGTTGCAGGATCCGCAGACCCGCTGGGCCATCAGCCAGGCGTCCCGGGGATCCCGCCCGATGAGGGTCCGCTCGAGGCCGCGGAACATGGTCGCGGCGACCCAGGCATCGGTGACGACACCGCCCTGGACGTCCAGCTCGACCCGGAGGGGTCCGCCGACGCGGGTGACGGGATCGATGACCAGCCGGGTCATGGCCGGGGATCCGCGGGTGCGGGATCGGTGGCGGCGGGATCGATGGCGTCGGGCTCCGTGGGCGCGAACTCCGTGGGAGTGGGCTCCGAGGGCGCGGGCTCCGGGGCCTTCGGCTCAGTCGCGCCGGGGGCTGGATCGTCCTGGAGCTGATCGGCGGACACCCGACCCGCGGCGGCCGCACGGCGGCGAGCCACGACCTTGTTCCGGAGCTCGCGGGCGTAGGTCGCCGAGCCGTGCACAGCGGTCAGGGCGGCGACGCCGCCGACCAGGGCCAGCCCGATCTGGTCCGCGGTGATGGTGGGAGCGAAGGGGATCGTCGACGGCAGGCGAGCGTGCGCCGGTCCCATCGCATCCCAGAAGCGGCGCATCGTGCAGCCGATGCAGCCCTGGCCCGCCTTCACGTTCCAGCTGGTCCCCGACGCGTACTGGACGGTGGCGCAGTTGGCGAACGTCTCGGGGCCCTTGCAGCCCAGCTTGTAGAGGCACCAGCCCTTCTGGGCGCCCTCATCGCCCCAGGCCAGGACGAACTCGCCGAACTCGAAATGGGCCCGCCGCTCGCACAGGTTGTGGATGAGGCCGCCGTAGGCGAAGTAGGGCCGGTGCCGGGAATCGGTCGCCGGCAGCTCGTCGAAGGCCAGGTAGTGGGCGATCGTCGCGGTCAGGTTCTCGACGTTCATCGGGCAACCGGGGAGGCTGACCAGCCGGGCATCGGGGGCGACGTCGGCGACGCCGACCGAGCCCGTTGCGCCACCGCTCGAGGCGGGCGTCCCGCCGTCGAAGGCGCAGGCTCCGACCGCGATCGTGGCCAGGGCGCCGTTGCAGACCTCGCGAACGACGTCCCGGAAGGGCCGGCCGCCGAGGGTGCAGGCCATGCCGTCGTCGGCGGTCGGGATGGCGCCCTCGACGACCGCGAAGTAGCCGTCCGGATACCGGTCGGCGAGGCTGGTCACCACCGCCGTGGCCGCCTCGCCCGACGTCCCCATCAGCGTCTCGTGGTACTCGACCGAGAGGAGATCCAGGAGCAGCTCACCCACCGACGGGCCGGCCGCGGCCAGGAACGCCTCGGTGTCGCCACCACAGGCCTGGCCCCGGAGCCAGATCACCGGCAGGCGCGGCGCCCGCTCGATCGCCGCCGTGATCCTGGGTGCGTAGGTGGCCGGGAGCGCCAGCGCCGCCGTCATCGCGGCGCCGAACTTGAGGAACGCTCGTCGTGTCATGCCGCGCCTCGTGAGCGCGGCGTAGAGACCGTCCTCCGGTCTGATCATTCGCTCCAGTCACTCCCGGTCGCGGATCGCTCGACGTCGTGACCGGATCGGGTCACGGCGGCGCGAACGGCCGCGGTTCCGTGGATCGACTATGGGCAACGGAGCGGCAGACGGGACGAGCCGTCCAGCCTCTTGGGGCCGAGCCGAAGGGCATCCATCTGGATGCCTTCAGGGACACCCGGTCACGTCGAGGGCGGGACCCTAGGGGAGCCCGGGCGTCAGGCCCGATTGAAGGAGCTGATGTTGTCGTTCCAGATCCCGAGCGCGAGACGCGATGGTCGCAGCACCGGCGGCAGCAGAGGGCCCACGCGGTGCTGCCGTGGTACCTGTCAGTACGGGACAACCCTACGGTCGCCTAGACTCGACCTGACCGATTCGTGGCCCCGTGCGCTCGGAGGTGCCCGCCGTGACCCAGGCCGCCGGCCCCGCCGCATCGGGGCCCCTCTCCCCGACCGAGCTCGACCGCATCGATGCCTGGTGGCGGGCCGCCAACTACCTGTCCGTCGGCCAGATCTACCTGCTCGACAACCCCCTGCTGCGGGAGCCGCTGCGGCCGGAGCACGTGAAGCCGCGCCTCCTTGGCCACTGGGGCACGACGCCCGGGATCAATCTCATCTACGCCCACATGAATCGGGTAATCCGGAGCTGGGACCTGAATGCGATCTACGTCATCGGGCCCGGGCACGGCGGCCCCGCGACGGTCGCCAACGCCTACCTCGAGGGCACCTACACGGAGCTGTACCCGACGATCACCCGCGACGCCGAGGGGATGCGCCGCCTCTTCCGCCAGTTCTCCTTCCCGGGCGGGATCCCCAGCCACGTCGCACCCGAGACGCCCGGCTCCATCCACGAGGGCGGCGAGCTCGGCTATGCCCTCTCGCACGCCTACGGGGCGGCCTTCGACAACCCCGATCTCGTGGTCTGCTGCGTCGTCGGCGACGGCGAGGCCGAGACCGGGCCGCTGGCGACGAGCTGGCACTCCAACAAGTTCCTGAACCCGGTCACGGACGGGGCGGTCCTGCCGATCCTCCACCTCAACGGCTACAAGATCGCCAACCCCACGATCCTGGCCCGCATTCCCGAGGCGGAACTCCGCTCGCTCCTGGAGGGCTACGGCCACAGGCCGTACTTCGTCACCGGCGACGACCCGGCGACCGTCCACCAGGCGCTGGCTGCGACGATGGACGCAGTCGTCGAGGAGATCCACCGGATCCAGCGGGCCGCCCGCGAGGGCGGCGTCACGGAGCGGCCGAGCTGGCCGATGATCGTCCTCCGGACGCCCAAGGGCTGGACCGGCCCGAAGGAGATCGAGGGCAAGCCGGTCGAGGGCACCTGGCGCTCGCACCAGGTGCCGATGGGCGAGGTCCGGACGAACGCCGCCAACCGCGGGGTCCTCGAGGACTGGCTGCGGAGCTACCGGCCAGACGAGCTGTTCGACGCCGACGGCCGGCTCATCCCCGAGCTGGTCGAGCTGCCGCCCCGCAGCCACCGCCGGATGAGCGCCAATCCCCACGCCAACGGCGGCCTGCTCCTCCGGGACCTGGCGATGCCCGACTTCCGGGACTACGCCGTGCAGGTGCCCGGCCCCGGCGCCACGGAAAGCGAGGCGACCCGCGTCCTGGGCGCCTTCCTGCGCGACGTCATGGCCGGCAACCGCCAGACCTTCCGCGTCTTCGGGCCGGACGAGACGGCCTCGAACCGGCTCGGGGCGCTGTTCGAGGCGACCGACAAGGCCTGGCAGGCCGAGGTCCTGCCGACCGACGAGGGCCTCGCCCCGGATGGCCGGGTCATGGAGGTCCTCTCGGAGCACCAGTGCCAGGGCTGGCTGGAGGGCTACCTCCTGACCGGCCGGCACGGCCTCTTCAACTGCTACGAGGCCTTCATCCACATCGTCGATTCGATGTTCAACCAGCACGCCAAGTGGCTGAAGGTGACGGCCGACATCCCGTGGCGGCGCCCGATCGCCTCGCTCAACTACGTCCTGAGCTCGCTCGTCTGGCGCCAGGACCACAACGGCTTCAGCCACCAGGACCCGGGCTTCATCGATCACGTCGTCAACAAGAAGGCCGAGCACATCCGGGTCTACCTGCCGCCTGACGCCAACACCCTGCTCTCGGTCGGCGACCACTGCCTCCGGAGCCGCAACTACGTCAACGTCATCGTGGCCGGCAAGCAGGCGGCGCCCAACTGGCTGTCGATGGACGAGGCCATCCTCCACTGCTCACGGGGCATCGGGATCTGGGACTTCGCCAGCAACGACGAGGGTGGCGACCCCGATGTCGTGATGGCCTGCGCCGGCGACATCCCGACGCTCGAGACCCTCGCCGCGGTCGACATCCTGCGGCGCGAGTTGCCGGACCTCAAGGTCAGGGTCGTGAATGTCGTCGACCTCATGCGCCTCCAGCCCGAATCGGAGCATCCCCACGGCCTGTCCGACCGGGAGTTCGATTCACTCTTCACGGACGACCGGCCGATCGTCTTCGCCTATCACGGCTATCCCTGGCTCATCCATCGGCTGACCTACCGCCGCCGCAACCACGCCAACCTCCACGTCCGGGGCTACAAGGAGGAGGGCACGACGACCACGCCATTCGACATGGTCATGCTCAACGACCTCGACCGGTTCCACCTGGTGATCGATGTCATCGACCGGGTGCCGGGCATCGCCGACCGGGCCTCCCATCTCCGCCAGCGGATGGTCGACAAGCGCCACGAGTGCCGGGCCTGGACCCGGCTCGAGGGCGAGGACGCGCCGGAGATCCGTGACTGGCGCTGGCCGGCGGCCTCGGCCGGGTGACGGGCCCGCCCGACGGGGCGTCGCGGATCCTCGTCGTCAACGCCGGCTCGAGCAGCCTGAAGCTGCGGGTCCTGGACGCCGCCGAGGCGGTGGTCGCGACGGCCGACCTGCCGGCGCCCCGGGGTGCCGCGGATACCGCCGCCATCGAGGCCGCCATCGCGGGCTTCGGCCGGATCGATGCCGCCGGCCATCGGATCGTCCACGGTGGGACACGCTATGGCGGACCGGTCCGCCTCGACGCGGCGGTCGAGGCCCACCTTCGGGCCCTCACCGACCTCGCACCGCTCCACCAGCCCAAGTCGCTGGCGGCGCTGGCCGCCGTCCGGGCGGCCCTGCCCGACGTCCCGGCGGTCGCCTGCTTCGATACCGCCTTCCACGCCACGCTGCCGGCGGCCGCGGCGACGTATGCCATCCCGCCCGAGTGGCGGAAGCGCTGGGCCCTCCGCAAGTACGGCTTCCACGGCCTGTCCCATGCCTACGCCTCG
>SCUO01000003.1 GCA_004297395.1 Chloroflexota bacterium
GGCATCGTCGATGAGGTACGGCAGCTGCTCGCCCAGGCGCTGCAGGGCGATCCGCTCGTAATCCTGGGCGCCGGGCAGGCCCGGGAAGGCCAGGCCGAGCTCGAGCAGCCCGAGGTTCTGCATCAGGCCGTGATTGGTGGCGAACGTGAAGTGGCCCGGGTTCGACAGGAACCAGCCGTACCGGGCGGCCTGGGCGAAGATGGCCCGGCCGGCGTCGGGCCCGGCGTCCGGTCGCGATCGTGCGATCCGCCAGTACTGGACCAGGACCTGGGCTCGGGCAGCCACGGCGTGGTCGTTCCAGAGCAGCCCGACGGGGAGCCAAGTCCCGCGCTCGAAGGCATCCCACGACGCGATGAAGTCGCGGGCGGCGGCGAAGAACGCCTCGCGGCCGGTGTCGGCGTACGCCCCGAGGAGGACGTCCGGGACGATCCAGCCCGCGTACCAGAGCTGGAGGCTCGCGGGCAGCCGGTCGAAGTCCTGCGCCGCGAATCCGACGGTGAACCGGGCCTCGGGCAGGCCGGGCAGCGCAAGCCGACCGTCCAGCATGGCCTCCGCGAGGGACACCTCGACCTCGTGGGTGCGCCCCTCGATCGGCAGGAGCGAGAACTCGCGGAGCTCCGTCAGCACCTCGTCCGCGGGCGTCCGCAGGGCCGCCTCGATCATCGGCTCCGAGATCTCGACCTCGGGCGCGCGGTAGTGCTGGACCTCGGGGATCCAGATCACGACCAGGACGAGGAGCGGCGCGAGCAGGAACGGCAGGCTCCCGGCGAGGAAGCGAGCGGCGGCTCCGACGAGACCTGCCCACGGGCGGCGGGGCATCTGCCTGGCAGTCCATCTAGGCGCCCCGCTGGCAGGGCGTATCGGTCCAGCGAGGCGGACTGTACTTCCTGACGGCCCGGTCGGTCGCCCCATCCCAGGACCGTCCTGGCGGGCTGCCGCTACACTCCTGCGGTTTCCCACTCGGGTGGAGCGATGGAGCGAGATGAACCGGCCGCCACAGCGCCCGCCGCGTCCGGCCCGATGATCGACCGGGTCCCGGGTGACTCCGGCGCGCCCCGCTCCGTGCTGATGGTGCTGTACTTCTACCCGCCGTTGGGCGGGATCTCGATGTCGCGGAACGTGCGCAACGTCCAGTACCTGCCGCGCCACGGCTGGATCCCGACCGTCCTGGCCCCACGCCATCCCGCGTACCACCTTCAGGATCCCACGTCGATGCAGCTCATCCCGCCCGGGACGCGGGTGATCCGGACCCGCTCCGTGGAGGCCGGACACGTGCGACCGGCCGCGGTCCGCCTGGCGACGATGGCCGGGGACGCCGTCGGCCGGCTCGGCGGTCGGGAGGGCCGGGCCGACGCGGCGACGGACGCCGCGGCGACGGACGCTGCGCGCGCGTCCTCGGCTCCGGCTCCGGACGCCGAGTCGTCCCCGCGTCTCGTCGAGCGGCTCCGCCGCCTCGTCTTCTTCCCGGACGATCAGGTCGGCTGGCTGCCCTTTGCGGTCATCGCCGCCGTCCGCGCCCACCGCCGGACCCCGTTCGACGCCGTCTATTCCACGTCATCCCCGATCACCTCGCACCTGGTGGCCGGGCTGGTGAAGCGCCTGACGGGCGTGCCCTGGGTCGCGGAATTCCGCGATCCGTGGATCGGCAATGCCCTGGCCGCCCCGCTCCCGTGGCTCCACCGACGGCTGCAGGTGAAGCTCGAGCGGTGGATCGTGGGATCGGCCGACCGCGTCGTGGGCGTCTCCGAGGGGATCACCGGCCTGTACCGCGAGCGCTACCCGGCGGCGCCGGAGATGGCGACCATCACCAGCGGCTATGACCGGGGCGAGGCGCGGACCAGGCCGCCGCGCGCCCCGGGCGACGGGACCTTCCGCATCGTCTACACGGGCACGCTCGACCGGCCGGTCGAGCTCGGCGTCTTCCTCGAGGGCCTGGCGACGTTCGCGGCTCGGTGCCCCGACCAGACGGGACGCCTGGAGCTCCATTTCTACGGCTCGGTCTCGGAGGCGTGTCGGGCGGTCGTGGACCGGTACGCCGGGACCGCGACCGGTGGCGCCCTCCGCTTCCACGGCTTCGTGCCACGGAGCGAGGCGCTGGATGCCGTGGCCAACGCCGATGCCGCCCTGATCCTGCTCGGTTCAGGACCCGGGATGGGCATGTTCATCGGCGGGAAGCTGTTCGACTACATCGGCCAGGACCAGCAGATCCTGGCGATGCTCCCGCGCGGCGATTCCAGGGGCATCCTGGAAGAGCTCGACTGGGGCGTGGCCTGCGATCCGGATCCTGGCGACGTCGCACGGGCGCTCGAGGAGCTGCTCGCCACGCCGCGCGCCAACCGGCCGGCGACCGCGACGCGGTCGTACTTCCCGGTCGGGTCCGCCGGTCGGTCGGGTCGCGGCGTGGCGAGCAGCTCCTCGAGCGCCCGTGCGACGTCGCCAGGATCCGGATCGCAGGCCACGCCCC
>SCUO01000020.1 GCA_004297395.1 Chloroflexota bacterium
CGGGACGCCGACCTCATCCTCGTCATGAACCAGGGCCGGATCGTGGAGCAGGGCCGCCACGAGGACCTGCTCGCCCGCCGGGGCTTCTACCACGAGCTCTACGCCAGCCAGTTCGAGGAGGCGCTCGACACGGTGGCATGAGGCCGCCGTCCCGGCCGGCAAGCCGTGCCCCGCGGTCGCCCGCGCGGGACTGGCGGGTATACTCCTCGGGCTCATCCGGGCCCGCAGCCACACGCGCCCCCGCGAGCCCACGATCCGCAGAGGACCCTCCCCGCATGCTCGACCGCCTGCTCGGCATCTTCTCCCGTGACATCGGCATCGACCTCGGGACGGCGAACACGCTCGTCCACGTGCGGGATCGCGGGATCGTCATCAGCGAGCCGTCGGTCGTGGCGATCGAGGCCCGGACCAAGCGGGTGCTGGCGATCGGGGCCGAGGCCAAGCGGATGGTCGGCCGGACGCCGGCCAACATCATCGCCGTGCGGCCGCTCCGCGACGGGGTCATCAGCGACTTCGACGTGACCGAGCAGATGATCAAGTACTTCGTGGACAAGGTCCACGACCGAATCGGGCTCATCGCCCGGCCCCGGATGCTCGTCGGCATCCCGTCGGGCGTGACCGAGGTCGAGAAGCGGGCGGTCAAGGACGCGGCCCTCAACTCGGGCGCTCGCTGGGCCCGGCTCATCGAGGAGCCGATGGCGGCGGCGATCGGGGCGGGCCTCCCGGTCAGCGAGCCCTCGGGGTCGCTCATCGTCGACATCGGTGGCGGGACCACCGAGGTCGCGGTCATCAGCCTCGGCGGGATCGTCGTCTCGAAGTCCATCCGGATCGGCGGCGACGAGATGGACGTCGACATCGTCAACTTCGCCCGCCGCGAGTACAACCTGTTCCTCGGCGAGCGGACGGCCGAGGACATCAAGATCGCGATCGGCTCGGCCTACCCCGGCGAGTGGGACCAGGGCCGGGTCAACCTGCGCGGCCGCGACCTGCTCACCGGCCTGCCCCGGAGCGTCGAGGTCGGCGCCGACCAGATCCGCGAGGCCATCGAGCCGTCCGTCCAGCAGATCGTCGACACCATCCGGGACACGATCGAGGAGACCCCGCCGGAGCTCGTGGCCGACATCATGGACCAGGGCATCGTCCTGGCCGGCGGTGGCGCCCTCCTGGCCGGCCTGGACCGGCGTGTCGCCGAAGCCACCCAGATGCCCGTCCACGTCGCCGACGACCCGCTGACCTGCGTCGTCCGGGGCACCGGCCTGGTCCTCCAGGAGATGGACCGGATGGAGCGCGTCCTCGTCACCGAGACCTACTCCCGACCGCCGCGCTGAGAGCCGGCGGCCGGTCGGCGCGGGCCGGCCCGGCCCCCGGCCTGAGGAACCCCGATGAGCGCCGTCTTCGCCAACCGGATCGCCCGCCGCCGGGCCATCGCCTTCATCGCCCTCCTGGCGACCTCGCTCGTCCTCATGGCCGTGTCCGGGAACCGCCTCGTCGTCGATCTCCAGCAGGGGCTCGGCTATGCCTTCCGACCGATGCAGGGCGCCCTCGACGGCCTCGGCCGGAACCTCGCCTCGATCGGCGCCGCGCTCGCCGAGATCGACCAGCTTCGCCTGGACAACGAGGCCCTCCGGGCAGAGAACGACCGGATTCGGATCGAGAACCGCCAGGCCGAGGAGCTGCGTCGCGAGAATGAGCTCCTGACCGGTCTCCTTCAGCTCCGGAGCGGCTTCGAGTACGAGACGATCGCCGCCTCGGTCATCGGCCGGGATTCCTCGGAGCTCCAGCGGCGGGTCATCCTCGATCGGGGCACCGCCGACGGCATCGAGATCGGCGACGTCGTCATCGCCGGTGGCGGGGCGCTGGTCGGGCGGGTCGTCGACGCCAGCCCGAACTCGGCGACGGTCCAGCTCATCAGCGATTCGGCCTCGACCGTCATCGGCCAGCTCTTGACGACTGCCGCCACGGGCGAGGTGACCGGCCAGCTGCCGGGCAGCCTGAGCATGGAGAACATCCCAGCCTCTGCGACCGTGGCCCTGGGCGAGGAGGTCGTCACCGCCGGCATCGAGCTTGCCGGCGGGATCCGGTCGCCCTATCCCAAGGGCCTTGTCATCGGCCGGGTGGTGGACGTCCGGCGCGACGCCAACGAGATCGTCCAGACGGCCTACCTCGAGCCGGCCGCGAGCCTCGACCGGCTCGAGTACGTCCTCGTCATCCTCGACTACGAGGGCGGCCTGCCGCCGCCCGAGGAGCAGCCGACCGACTGCCAGCCCGACGAGGACGGGACCCTCCCCGACGGCGAGCAGCCGTGCATCGAGCCGACCCCGACGCCGGCGCCAAGCGGCTCGACCGCCCCGTGAGCGCTGCTACGCTGGCGGGCGCATGAAAGGCCTCGTCCTCGCCGGCGGCACCGCGACCCGGCTCTTCCCGCTGACGATCGTCACGAACAAGCACCTCCTGCCGATCTTCGACCGCCCGATGATCTACTACCCGCTGGAGGTCCTGGCGGGCATGGGCATCCGCGAGGTCCTCGTCATCGTCGGTGGCAAGGGCGTGGGCGACGTGGTGGAGCTCCTCGCCGACGGCTCGCATTTCGGCCTCGACCTGACGTATCGCTACCAGCGCGGGGCGCTCGGCATCGCCCACGCCGTCGGGCTGGCCCGGGACTTCATCGGCGACGATGCGTTCTGCACGATCCTCGGCGACAACATCCTCCGGGGCGAGCCGCTGGCGGGCGTCGCGGCCGAGTTCGAGCGCGGGCCGTGGGGTGCCGGAACGCTCCTCTACCGGGTGCCCGATCCCGAGCGCTTCGGCGTCGCCGAGCTCGATGCCGACGGTCGTGTCGTCGGCTTCGAGGAGAAGCCCGCCCGGCCCAAGAGCGACCTCATTCCGATCGGCGTCTACTTCCTGCGGCCGGGGGCCTTCGAGGTCATCGATCACCTGGCCCCGTCGGGCCGCGGCGAGTTCGAGATCACCGACGTCCTCAATCACTACATCGCCGGTGACGGGCTGTTCACGCGGACCTACGAGGGCCACTGGACCGACGCGGGAACGGTCGGGTCGCTGCTCCGGGCCTCCGAGCTGGCCGGAGCCGACCATGGGGCCGGCCGCCTGACACCGCCGCCCGAGCGGCCGGTCGGATGACAAGGTTCGCCGGCGAGAGCCCCGGAGCGACGGACCCGCTCGTCGGCCGACATCTGCTGGTGACCGGCGGGGCCGGCTTCATCGGCTCGGCCTATGTCCGGAACGTCCTCGCCCGCCACGACGGGACGCGGATCACCGTCCTCGACAAGCTGACCTACGCCGGCAACCGGGCGAACCTCGCACCGATCGGCGCGAACGTCGACGAGGCCGCCCGCTTCCGGTTCGTCGAGGGCGACATCGCCGAACCCGGGGACGTGGAGCCGCTCGTCGCCGAGGCCGACGCGGTCATCAACTTCGCCGCCGAATCGCACGTCGATCGGAGCATCCTGGATCCGGAGGCGTTCCTGCGGACCGGCGTGATCGGCGTTCACGTCCTGCTGGAGGCCGTCCGGCGTGAGGCGTCGCGGGCCGAGGCCGGGGATCGGGAGCGCGCGCCGCGCCTGCTCCAGGTCTCCACCGACGAGGTCTACGGCTCCGTGGCGGAGGGCTACTCGAAAGAGGCCGACGCGCTGGCGCCGCGGTCGCCGTACGCGGCGGCCAAGGCCGCCGGGGAGCTCCTCGCCCGGTCGTACGCGGTCACCCACGGGACCGATGTCGTCATCACCCGGGGCTCGAACACCTACGGGCCATACCAGCACCCGGAGAAGCTCATCCCGCTGTTCGTGACGAACGCCATCGACGGCCAGCCGCTGCCCCTGTACGGCGACGGGCTCCAGGAGCGGGACTGGCTCCACGTCGACGACCACGCCGGGGCGATCGACTTCGTCCTGCGCCACGGCGCGGCGGGCGAGGTCTACAACGTGCCCGGCGACGCCCAGCTCCCGAACCGTGAGGTCGTCCGGCGGCTGCTCGACCGGCTCGGCAAACCCTGGTCGCTCGTCCGGACTGTGGCCGACCGACCCGGTCACGATCGTCGCTATGCGCTGGACGGGTCCAGGCTCGCCGGTCTGGGCTGGCGCCGCGGTGTCGCGTTCGACTCCGGCCTCGACGCGACCGTCGACTGGTACCGCGACAACGAGTCGTGGTGGCGGGCCGTGCGGTCCGGCGACTGGCACGCCTGGTACGAGCGCCAGTACGCGGAGCGGCTGGCCGGGTCGGTCGAGGGGTGAGGGCCCGCCGGATCGCGGTCAGCGGCGCCCGAGGACGCCTCGGCCGGGCGCTGATGACGGCCCTCGATAAGGACCGCAACGCCTGGCTTCCGATCCCGTGGACACGTCCGGACGTCGACCTCGACGACCCGGCCGGACTGGCCCGGCTCGTCGAGCGCGACCGGCCCGATGCGGTCATCCACGCCGCCGCCTGGACCGATGTCGACGGCTGCGCCCGGGAGCCGGCGGTGGCGATGCGCCGGAATGGCGCCGCGACCGCGGCCCTCGCCACGGCCTGTGCCGGCCGTGAGGTCCAGCTCGTCGTCATCTCGACGAACGAGGTCTTCGATGGGCTTCGGACCGACGGCCGCGGCTACCGGCCCCTCGAGGAGCCGGCGCCGGGGAACCCGTACGGCGCCAGCAAGCTGGCGGGGGAGGTGGCCGCCGCCGAGGCCTACGCCGGGATCGACGCGCCACTGGCCATCGTCCGGACGGCCTGGCTGTATGGCCCGCCCGGCCACGACTTCCCGGAGCGGATCCTCGACGCCGCGGTACGCGCGGCGGCGAATGGCGAGGCTCTCCGCCTCGTCGCCGACGAGCACGGCAACCCGACCTTTGCCCCGGACCTCGCCGCCGCCCTGGTGGCGATCCTCGCGGCGAGCGCCGCGGGGACCTTCCACGTCGTCAACGAGGGCTCGGCCTCGAGGGCGGAGTGGGCGAGGGCGATCCTCGAGGCCGCCGGGGTTCGCCTCGCGACCATCGACGTCCCGGCCGCGACCTGGCCCAGGGCCTCGACCCCGCCGCCGCGGGCGATCCTCGAGCCCAGCCCCGTGGCTGGCGCCGCGCCGCTCCGAGCCTGGGCCTCGGCAACCGCCGCGTACGTCCCGGAGCTGCTGGCGATCCGGGCCGCCCGGCCCGTTGCCGCACCGCCGGTCGGGAGCGCTTCG
This sequence comes from Chloroflexota bacterium, assembly GCA_004297395.1. GTDB lineage: Bacteria > Chloroflexota > Limnocylindria > Limnocylindrales > CSP1-4 > UBA5189. The sequence goes on from SCUO01000020.1 coordinate 5,174, forward strand.
TGAGCGAGGCACCGCGGCCTGCGGCCATCGCCGGCGTCCGCTTCGGGCTGGTCGTCAGCCACGCCGACTTGCGCGGCTCCTTCAGCGAGCTCTGGCGAGCCGAGGCGTTCGACGACCTGCCGGCCGCGGCCGGTCACCTCGATCCGACCGGGCAGGGGCCGCTCTCGTTCGTCCAGGCGAACCTGTCGACGTCAGCGCCGGGCGTGCTGCGCGGCCTCCACCTGCATCGCCGCCAGCTCGATCACTGGGTCGTCAAGGCCGGACGCGCGTTCGTGGCCCTCGTCGACGTCAGGCCCCTCCTCGACGGCTCGGCGCCGCGACCGATCGTGGAGACGCGCGTCCTGGATGCCGGCGGGACGGTGACCATCCCGGCCGGGGTGGCGCACGGCTTCCTGGCGATGGAGCCCCTCGAGCTCGTCTACTTCGTGACCAACGCCTACGACGGCTCCGACGAGCTCGGCTTCGCCTGGGACGACCCGGTCGCGGCCGTCCCCTGGCCGGCGGTCGACGGATCGCCCGACGGGCGACCGCTCACCTCCGCGCGAGACGCCGCGAACCCGTCGCTGGCCGACCTGGTGGGTCGTCTCCGGGGCTGAGCCGCGAGCCCTTGGAGGCGCGGGCGTAGGCGCCCTGCCGCGGTGGCCGCCCCGACGTCGCCCAGCCGCAGGGTGTGATGTCGACGGGGCACTGGTGCACCGGAACCTGACGGGGCCGGAGGGCCCCGGACCGCACTCTGCCCCACCAGTCCCCCGCGCTCCTCCCGACCATGGGGCCATGGCCGCTGGTACCCACGCTCCATTGAGACTCGGCCGGCCGCAGCCGAGTCTTGGGTCATCTCGCCAATCCCCGATAGGGCCTGCCTCGAAGCGGGCCCGGATGGAGCCCAGAATTGCTGCACGCGGCCCGCGCCCTCGTCGTCGCCCTCCTCGCCGTCCTCATCGCCGTGGCGCCCGTCGCCGCGCGCACGGCAGCGGGCCCGGGCTCGACGACCCTGACGCCGGCCGTTGCCGGGCAGGCCCTGTCGACCGCCAAGGTCGTGATCATCGTGGGGGCGACCCACGGCGAGACGTCCCACTACCGCGACATCGCCGATTCGGCGTACGCGGAAGCCGTCCAGTGGTCGTCCAACGTGGTCAAGGTCTACAGCCCGTACGCGACCTGGACGGCGGTCCAGTCGGCGGTCGCGGGAGCCAGCGTCGTGCTCTACCTCGGGCACGGCAACGGCTGGCCGAGCCCGTACACCTACGATCCCAACTACACGACGAAGGACGGCTTCGGGCTCAATGCCTCGGCCGGTAACGGCGACTACAACAACGCCTACTACGGCGAGCCCTACATCCGCCAGCTGGCGTTCGCGCCGAACGCGGTCGTCCTCCTGAACCACCTGTGCTACGCGTCGGGCAACTCCGAGCCCGGCAAGCCCGCACCGACGACGAGCGTGGCGATGCAGCGGGCCGACAACTACGCCGCGGCGTTCCTCCAGGCCGGTGCCCGGGCCGTCATCGCCGAGGGCCACGGCAGCGTCAACGGCATCATCCGCGACCTGTTCTCGACCCACCAGACGGTCGCCGACCTGTGGCGCAACCAGAATGGCTACCACGGGAACGAGTTCTCGTTCCAGTCGACCCGCAACCCGTCGTACACGGCGCTCATGGATCCGGACAGCCCCGGCAGCGGCTTCTATCGCTCGCTCGTCGGCAACCCGGACCTGCGGACCGAGGCCGTCACCGGCGTGCCGTACACGCCCACCGACACGGCTCCCGACGCCATCGTCTCGCCCGGCGCGGCCACCGTCGCCGCCGGGGGCTCGAGCGTGACCCTGTACGACGATCCTGGCCTGACCTCGCCCGACACCTCGCTCTCCGACGGAACCGCCGTCCGCATCGAGACCATCGCCCAGGGCGATCCGGTGGCGACGCCGACGGCAGCCTACGTTCGGGATCTGAACGGCTGGCGCGCGGGCTGGGTGGCCCCGACGAGCCTGGCGCCCCAGGACAGCGCCGGCCCGCAGCTGTGGGCTCTCGACGGCAACCGCTCGATCACCCCCAACGGCGACGGCAACGCCGACGCCCTCGCCCTGGCGGTGACCTTCTCCGAGGACGTCAGCTGGTCCGTCCAGGTCCGCGACGTCTGGGACGTGCTGTTCCAGGCTCAGGGGACGGGTAACCAGGCCACGATCGCCTGGGACATGAAGGTCGCCGGCGCGACCATCGGTGACGGCACCTACACGCTCGACATCCATGCCGAGGACGAGTGGGGCAACAACGATCTCGAGTCGCGGGCGTTGCTGTTCGTGGACACGGCCATGGTCTTCCGGCAGTCCGGTGGCGACCGCTACGCGACGGCGGCCATGATCAGCGCCAGCAACTTCAGCCCGGGCGTCCCGGTCGTCTACGTCGCGACCGGCTCGAACTTCCC
>SCUO01000021.1 GCA_004297395.1 Chloroflexota bacterium
ATCGGCACGGTCAAGGGCGACATCCACGACATCGGCAAGAACCTCGTGGCGATGATGCTCGAGGGCGCCGGCTTCGAGGTCCACGACCTCGGCATCAACACCGATGCCGACAAGTTCATCAACGCCCTCGAGCAGCACCAGCCGGACATCCTCGGGATGTCGGCCCTCCTCACGACGACGATGCCGTACATGAAGGTCGTCATCGAGGAGCTGAAGAAGCGCGGCATCCGGGACGACTACATCGTCCTCGTGGGCGGCGCGCCGCTCAACGAGGAGTTCGGGAAGGCCGTCGGCGCCGATGCCTACTGCCGGGACGCGGCGGTCGCGTCGGAGACCGCGCGCCGGCTCGTCGAAGAACGACGTGCGCAGGTCGCCTGAGGCGAACCGGCCGCTCGTCATCGGCTGCGGCGCGCTGGCCCGCGAGCTCGTGGCCCTCACGCGCCGGGCGGGGCTGCCCGAGGTCGATCTCACCTGCCTCCCGGCGACCCTCCACAACCGGCCGGAGCGAATCCCCGACGCCGTCCGCGCCCGCATCCGCCGGGCCAGGGCCGCCGGCCGTGACCGGGTCTTCGTCGCCTACGCGGACTGCGGCACCGGCGGCCTCCTCGATCGGGTCCTCGAGGAGGAGGGCGTGGCCCGGCTCGAGGGCGCCCACTGCTACGAGGTCTACGCCGGCCGGGCGGCGTTCGCCGAGCTCCAGGACGCCGAGCCGGGCACGTTCTACCTGACCGACTTCCTGGCCCGGAACTTCGAGCGGCTCGTGTGGCGGGGCCTGGGGCTGGACCGCCATCCGGAGCTCCTGCCGCTCTACTTCGGCAACTACACCCGCCTCGTCTACCTGGCCCAGACCGACGACCCGGCGCTGACCGCGGCCGCCCGCCGGGCGGCCCGCCGCCTGGGCCTGCGGTGCGAGCGGCGATTCACCGGCTATGGCGAGCTCGGGGGTGCGATCGGCGGGCTCGGCTCGAGCGGCGTTGCCGCGGAGTCGGCCGGAGTTGCGTGGGAGTCAACGAATCCTGCGTACGACCGCACTGGTCGCCGTCCTCGGCGGTCGGCGTTGACTTCGAGTCAACGAACTGCCCCGAGGACGCCACGGACCGACCGTTCGAGCCGGCCGAGGCAGGTTTCATTGACTCGTGGACAAGCCGGCCGCCTCGAGGGCCTCAGCTGAGATGACCGCCACGCTGACCGTCATCTGGTGGCGCGACATCCCGGCCCAGGTCGTGGCCAAGGACCGCCGGGAGTCGCACAAGGTCGTCCTCCATCCGCGGTTCCAGGTCGCGATCGACAAGGCCGCGATGAAAGCGGGCCGGAAGGCCTTCGGCGACTACATCGAGGACTGGCGCCGCGAGGCCCGGTCGTGCGGCGACGACCTCGTGGCCGAGGCGTCAGCGGAGGCCTCCCGCCTCGAGGCCCATTACACGCGCGAGGTCCTGGCGCGCCTCGTCGCGTCCGGCGGGCTCGACCCGGACCGCGCGCCCGAGGACACCCCGGCATGACCCACCCAGTGACCCACACGATCGTCTCGTCCGCGACCCGCGAGGTCGTCCTCGGCTTCGATCGCCCGTTCGTCGTCATCGGCGAGCGGATCAACCCGACCGGCCGGAAGCTCCTGGCCGAGGAGATGCGGAACGGCGACTTCAGCCGGGTCGAGCGGGACGCCCTGGCCCAGGTCGAGGCCGGCGCCCACATGCTCGACGTCAACGCCGGGATCCCGCTGGCCGACGAGCCGGCGATCCTCGCCCACACCGTCCGGCTCGTGCAGTCGCTCGTCGACGTGCCGCTGTCGATCGATTCGTCCATCGTCGAGGCGCTCGAGGCCGGCCTCGCGGCGTATGTCGGGAAGCCGCTCGTGAACAGCGTGACCGGCGAAGAGGAACGCCTGGAGCGGGTCCTGCCGCTCGTCCGGAAGTACGGCGCGGCCGTCGTGGCCATCTCCAACGACGACACCGGGATCAGCGAGGATCCCGACGTCCGGTTCGCGGTCGCGAAGCGGATCGTCGAGCGGGCCGCCGACCACGGGATCCCGCGTTCGGACGTCGTCGTGGACCCGCTCGTCATGCCGATCGGGGCGATGCGGACCGCCGGCCAGCAGGTCTTCCGGCTCGTCCGCCGCCTGCGCGAGGAGCTCGGGGTCAACACGACCTGCGGGGCCAGCAACGTCAGCTTCGGCCTGCCGGACCGCGAGGGGATCAACGCCGCGTTCCTGCCGATGGCGATCGCCTCGGGCCTGACATCGGCGATCACGAACCCGATGTCCGACGGGATCCGGGCCGCGATCATGGCGGCCGACGTCCTCATGGGCAACGACCAGGACGCGGCCCGCTGGATCCGGGCCCACCGGGCAGGGGCGGCCGCCGCGACGGCGACGGCGGCTGCCGCCGGCGCTGCACCGTCCATCGCCGGCATCGGCGCGACCGCGGGCGCCGGGCCCGTGGCCGGGACCCCGGGCGAGCCCGAGCGCGGGCGGCGG
>SCUO01000022.1 GCA_004297395.1 Chloroflexota bacterium
GCCGTGCCCTGGATCGGCATGTTGATGGCCATCCGCTCCCCCGCCCCGCGGAGGCTCGGGTTGCCGGCGTGGAGCTCCGGGATCTGGCGCTTCCGGCCGAGCAGTGTCTGGACGAAACCGTGGCGGCGGGCCGTCTCCTTGATATGGAGCATGTAGTAGCTGATCCCGGAGTAGGCCGCGAAGTAGCCGTTGATGAACTCCTGGGCCTCCCCGCGGCTGATCCCGGCACGGCTCGACAACCCGAAGTCGCTCATCCCGTAGGCCAGGCCGAAGTTGACCATCTTGGCCATGGAGCGCTCGTCGGCGGTGATCTCCTCCGCCGGCTTGCGGAGGACCCTCGCGGCGGTCTCGCGATGGATGTCGGCCCCCCGAGCGAAGGCGTCACGGAGGTGCTCGTCGCCCGAGACGTGGGCGATGATCCGGAGCTCGATCTGGGAGTAGTCGGCGGCGACGAGGACGAGGTCCGGGGCACCGGCCACGAATGCCCGCCTGATGCGCCGGCCGAGCGGCGTCCGGATGGGGATGTTCTGGAGGTTCGGATCGGACGACGACAGGCGGCCGGTCGCGGCCACGGCCTGGTGGAAGGTCGTGTGGACCCGGCCGTCGGCGGCGATGAGGGCCGGCAGGGCCTCCACGTACGTCGAGCGGAGCTTGGTGTAGATCCGCCAGTCGAGGACCGGCTGGATCGCCGGATGGACGTCGACGAGCTCCTCGAGGACGGTGGCATCGGTCGAGTAGCCGGTCTTCGTCTTGCGGCCCTTCGACAGCTTGAGCTCCTCGAACAGGACGACCCCGAGCTGCTTGGGCGAGCCGATCGTGAACTCGTGCCCGACGGCGTCGTAGATCTCGCGCTCGAGGCGGGTGATCTCGGTCCCGAACTCCCGATCCAGGGTCGCCAGGGCATCCATGTCCACGGCCACGCCGACCGCCTCCATCCGGGCGAGGACGGGGATGAGCGGCAGCTCGATCTCGCGGTACAGGCGGTCGAGGCCGGCCTCGAGCAGGGCTCGCGAGAGCGGCTCCCGGACGGCGAGCGCGGCCAGGGCCTCCAGGCCCGCCCGGTGGACCGGGGCGATCTCCTTCGCCGCCGGCAGGACCAGGTCGAGGCGTTCGGCGACGACGTCGTCGATGGCCTGCGAGCGGAGGGCGGCGTTGAGGATGTAGGCCGCGACCTGGGTGTCGAAGTCGACCGGCGTCACCGGCGCGGCCGGGTCGGCCGCGATTCGGGCGACCAGCACCGGCTTCACCTCGTGGCCGGCGATCGGCAGGCCGCTCGCCTCGACCACGTGCCGCAGGCGATCGGCATCCTCCGCGCCGCCGGCGACGACCACCCGGCCGTCCATGCCGGCGACCGCGAAGGCGAGGGCCGAACCCATCCGGGGCCGCGGATCGTCGGCGATCCGGGCGACGCCGAGGACGGCCTGGGCCCGGACCCACGGGTCGAGAGCATCGATGCCGTCGCCCTCGTGGAGCTCCATGTGGCCCGGGTCCTCGATGGCCGCGACGAGGGCCGTGGGGAGGTCGTCGAAGGTGGATGGGGCCCGCTCGCCGCCCGGGGTGGGGCCCGGGCTCGGGATCAACCGCCCGGCGGGGCCGGCGGCGGCGGTCCCGCCGACGGCATCGAAGTCGAGCGACAGCTGGAGCCCCTCGCCGCCCATGGACCCGGCCCGGATCGGGCGGCCCGATCCCCAGCCGGCCGGCCGTTCCGTGCCGACGCGGGCGGCGGGCACCGTCCCGCTCGTGGCGACCTCGCGCAGGGCCTGGATCTTCTCGACCGCCGTCTCGCCCGAGATCGCCGGGAGGCGTTCGATGAGCGTTCGGAACTCGTACTCGCGGAAGAGGCGGATGACGGTGTCGCGGTCGTAGTCGCCGAGGCGCGAGGCCTCGAGGTCGAGCTCGACCGGCAGGTCGCGGACGATCGTGGTCAGGGACTGGCCTTCGTAGACGTGCTGGCGGTGCTCGCCCAGCTTCTCGCGGAGCTTGTCCGGCTTGACCTCATCGAGCCGCGCGTACAGCGTGTCGAGGTCCCCGAACTGGGCGATGAGCTTCGCGGCCGTCTTCTCCCCCACCCCGGGCACGCCCGGGATGTTGTCGGTAGGGTCGCCCTTCAAGGCCTTGTAGTCGATCATCTGGTCGGGCCGCAGGCCGAACCGCTCCCAGATCCGGGCAGGGTCGTAGATGATCGTGTTCTCGACGCCGGAGCGCGTCGTCATGAGCCGCGTGCGGTCGCTGACGAGCTGGAGCATGTCGAGATCGACCGACACGATCGTCGTCTCGAGGTCGCGCCCGTCCGCCTGCCGGGTCAGGGTGCCGATGACGTCGTCGGCCTCGAAGCCCTGGAGCTCGTAGACGGGGATCCGGAGCGCCTTGACGACCTCGCGGACCTTCGGGAACTGGTCGCGCAGGTCGTCCGGCATCCGCGTCCGTGTCGCCTTGTAGTCGGCGTACTGCTCGTGCCGGAACGTCGGGCCGGAGAGATCGAAGGCGACCGCGACGTAATCCGGCTTCAGGTCGGCGAAGCCGCGCAGGACGATGCTGCAGAAGCCGAACACGCCGTTGACCAGCTCGCCCTTCGCCGTCGTCAGCGGAGGGAGGGCGTAGTAGCCGCGATAGACGAGCCCGAAGCCGTCGAGCAGCATCAGGCGTTCCATGGGCGTGCCTCGGCGGGTGCGTCCAGCGTCCGTGCGGGACGGTGGCCAAAGTGTACCGGCGCAGTGGCCGGCGACCCTGGCCGGCATGCCCGTGGCCCGCTCCACGGCCGGTTGCGCAGCCTCGGCGCGGCGGGCGGTGGCGCGGCCTCAGCGAAGGCGGAGGGCAGCCCGCCGCAGGAGGAACAGCGCGAGGCCGGCACCCAGGAGCCCGAGGCTCGCGATGACGAGGGGGCTGGCGCGGCCGGCCTGGTCGCTCGTCGCGTACAGGTCCATCTGGCCCTCGCCGCCCTCGTCGTTCTCCCGGCCCTGCGTGTCCGGACCGGCCGTCGGAACGGCACCCTTGTCGTCGCTCGTCGGGATCGCCGGCCCGAAGCCGCCGCTCGTGTCGATGGTTCCCTCGCCGCCGGCCGTGTCCCCGCCCGTCCCGGACGGAGCCGCCGCCGCATCCGGCTGCGACTCGGGCGCGAGCGTCTGGCCAAGGGCGGCGTCCCGCGGTGTCTCGGCCGCCGACCCCGCTGAGGGCGCGGCGGCCGTCCCACCGCCGAGCGGGAGACTCGGCAGCGCAGCGAACAGGAGGCCGGCCAGGCCCAGCGTGGTGAACGCCGTCGCCAGCGGCCGGATCGTGTCGCTTCCGGAGGGGCCGAAGGGTCGCAGCAGTCGCCGCCAGATCGACCCGCGGCCGAGCCGAGCGGCACGCTCTGTGGAGATCCGGAAGTCGCGCGTCGGGGGCCGGACGGGCGGCGGCAGCTGGTGCGTGGCGGTCGCGATCGCGAGCAGGTCCTCGTGCAGCCGACGGCAGGCCGGGCAGTGCTCGACACGGTCGCGGGCGTGCGCCAGCTCCGGTCCGATGAGGTCGCCGGCGGCGAGCGCGGCCGTGACGGTCGGATCGTGGCTGGCGTGCTCGGTGGGTTCCCGATCCGGATCCGGGCCGGGCATTCGATTGGTCATCTCGTGCCTCTGACGGGCCCGGGCCCGCCGAGGTTCCCTCGGGCCGAGATCACGGTCCTGCCCGGCGCCGCGGACCGGCGCCGAGGACGACGGCGAGCCCGAGGATCAGTGCCGCGACCGAGGCGACGCCAAGGAGCATCGCGGGCGTCAGGGTCGCCACCGTTCCATCGGCCGACCGGTCCTCGCTCCCGGGCGAATCGGAGCTCGTCACGAGCGCCCGGGCGCCGCTCGCGGCGGGTGCCACGGCCGGGATCAGGGCGGCGCTGTCGGTCTGCTCGGCAGCACCCAGCTCCGACCCGGAGGACGGGCTCGCGGCGCCGCCCGCTGAGCCCGGCAGCCCGGTCGCCACGAGCAGCCCGACCAGCCCGAGCGTCGCGAGGCCGCCGCCCAGCCCGCGGGCACGGCCCCCGGCCGGCACCATCGGCCGAAGACGATGGAGGAACCCGCGACGGCGGAGGCGCTCGGCATCCGATGGGCTGATCCGGAAGTCGCGGGCCGCCCCGATGGCGACGTGGGAGCCGGCGGCGCCGAGCTCGCGGGTTGCGGCCGCGATCGCCCGCAGGTCCACCGCCAGGGCAGCACAGGCGCCGCAGGCCGCGAGCCGGTCCCGAGCGGCTGTCGCCTCCGCAACCCCGAGATCGCCCGCCGCCGCCCGGGCGACGAGCTCGAGGTCGTGGTCGTCGTGGCGGTCGCCTGGCTCACGCACGGAACAGGTCCATCCGGTCGGCGAGGCGGTCGCGCAGGGCCAGCCGTCCGCGATGGATCCGCGACTTGACCGTTCCCAGCGAGACGCCCGTCATCTGCGCGATCTCGGCGTAGTCGTAGCCCTCGACGTCGAACAGGACGATCGCCACCCGCTGGTCGTCGGTGATCCGGGCGAGGGCCTCGTTGAGCGCCCGATGGCGCTCCGACCGCAGGGAGATCGTGACCGGGTCGTCGGCCTCGTTGGCCGGCGGCTGCCAGCTGTCATCCTCGAGCTCGGGGTAGGGATCGGCCGGCCGGCGCTTCTTGAGGCGCTGGGCGTCCATCGCCGCGTTGATCGCGATCCGGCTGAGCCACGAGCGCACCGATCCGCCGCGGAACGAGCCCATGTTCCGGTACGCGGAGAAGAACGCTTCCTGGACGGCATCCGAGGCCTGATCGCGGTCCGGGACCATGCGGACGACAAGGGCGTAGAGCAGGTCCTGGTAGCACAGGACGAGGTCATTGAAGGCCTCGAGGTCCCCGGTCCGCGCCCCCTCCAGGAGGATCAGGTCGCGCCGCTGGACGGGGTCGTCGGACTCCGCGGTCGTGCGACGGTCCTCCACGGCCAGGGGGGTCCTCCGGACGGCGATACTGAGGCGGCGCGAGTCTAGCATCGGTCGCCGGGAGGACGTGGAGGCCCACGATCCGGTTCCCAGGGGCTAGGATCGGCCTCGCACCACTTCGTGCCGGAGTGGCGGAACGGTTTACGCGGCAGTCTCAAACACTGCTGAGGGCAACCTCATGTGGGTTCGAGTCCCACCTCCGGCACCACCATCATCGGACGTCGCACGTGGTGGGTACCCGCCCTCGGTACCGACCGCCGGGGGAACGGATTCAGGCAACGCGGACGGGCACCCGCGCGGATCGTGCCGATTCTCATCCGAGACCGGGATCGAGCCCGCGACAGCCAGGGTGTCAGCTGGCCGACAGGGCTCGCCCGTCCCGATCGAGGCCCGTCGCCCGGTCAGAGGTTCCGGAACGGCTCGGGGACGTACGCCTCGAGGTCCGCTCGCCAGGCGGCGAGCCCGTCCCGGACGGCTGGGTCGTCCCGAATCAGCCATGACAGGTGTCGAAGGGCGTGCTCGAGGACCTGGAGGATCTCGATCGAGGCGGGCGCCGCCGTCGCGTCGCCCCTCGCGAGATCCGCCCGGACGATCGGTTCGGCGACCAGGAACGGGCTGAGCGGCTCGGACGCCTCCACCGCCACGACGTACGAGAGGACGATCCGAGCGGGCTCGGAGCGCCACGACGTCGAGTGGACGACGATCGGCCGGAGCCCGTACCGCGCTGCTGCCGCCAGGACCAGCTCCGCCGGTTCGCGGCCGACCGCCATCGCCAGCCGCAGGCTGTCGGCGTGGACCGGTCGAAGATTCGTCAGCCCGGTGTGGCCGCGGCAGACGATGAAGACCTCGAGCGTCTGGGCCACGAAGTTGGCCGACCAGGGCGCCTCGACGATCGGGGCGACGATCGGCAGGAGCTCGTCGCCGGTGCCCTCAGGCGGGGCGGACATCGGCGCTCGCCGCCGACGCGGCGACATCGACCGCGATCGTGAGGATCTCCTCGCGGCTCGACTCGACGCCGTGGACCTCGCGTCCGTGGGCGATGACCTGCTCGACGACCTCGTCCTCCCTCCCGCGGCATTGCCAGCCGCAGAGGCAGGTGACTTCCTTCATCGGCGACCTCCGGTTCCGTGGATCGATGTCGCGCGCAGCCCGCCGCCGCGGCATCTCGTAGAGTGCACCCGTGGACGGGCGCTCGCTCCAGGAACGGTACGCTCCTGCGAGCCGGTGCTTCGGGTGCGGCCCGGCGAACCCCGACGGCCTGCACCTCCGCAGCTTCGAGACGGACGACGACTGGCTTACGGCGACGTGGCAGCCGGAGACCCGCTACGAGGCGTTCGACGATGCGCTGAACGGAGGGATCGTGGGCACGCTCCTCGATTGCCACGGGAACTGGGCCGCAGTGACGAACCTCATGCACGCCCGGGCGGCCGCCGAGGCCCCCGGCTGCGTGACCGCCGAGCTCTCGGTCCGATTCCACCGCCCAACCCCGACCCGAGCGGGGCCGCTGACCGTCCGGTCACGGGTCCTCGAGGCGTCGGCCGACCGGGCGACCGTGGAGGTCATCCTTGCCGGCGCCGACGGCGTCGCGACCGCGAGCGCCCGAGGGACGTTCGTCGCCGTGCGCCCCGGTCATCCGGCGCATGACCGGTGGCGCGGGTGAGCGGCCTCATCGACCGCCTCAGGGCGGCCGCCGACCCCGACGGCCCGGCGCCGGCGCCGGGCACCGTGGCGGGCGACACGGAGACGGTCAGGCGGATCGTCGCGCGGCTCGAATCGATGCCGCCGGACCGGGCCCGGTTCCTCGCCGGCTTCGCCTACATCCTGGCTCGGGCTGCCCACGCCGACCTCGACATCAGCGACGCCGAGACGGCGGTCATGGAATCTGCCGTCAGCGAGCTTGGGGGTCTCGATCCGGCCCAGGCCGTCCTCGTCGTCCAGATGGCGAAGTTCCAGTCGAGGGCGAGGTTCGGGACCGAGGACTACCTCGTCACCCGCGAGTTCGCTGGCTTCGCGAGCGACGAGGAGAAGCAGGCGCTCGTCAAGGCGTGCTTCGCCGTTGGTGCGGCCGACGACGAGATCTCGAACGACGAGGCCCAGGCGATCAACCAGATCGCAAAGGAGCTGGGCCTCGATCGCCCGACGCTGAACGCCATCCGGGAGGCGTACGTCGACCAGTTCGCGGCCATCCGGGCCGCACGACGCCTCGCTCGCGGCGGCTGACGTCGCCCGGTGATCCGCCTCGGCTTCGGACTCGCGGCGAACGCGGTCGCCTTCTACCTCGTCGCGAGACTCGTCCCCGGGGTCACCCTCCAGGCCGGCCACTCGCTGCCGCGGATGGCTGCGATCCTGCTCCTCGCCGGCCTCGTCGGAGTCGCCGGGCCCCAGCTTGCCCGACGCTGGCGGAGCGGGCGACCCGAACGGATCCGCGCCACTGTCCTCCCGCTCGCCCTCGGCGAGGTGGTGCTGCTCCTGGGCCTCCTCGTGGTGGCGCCCCTCATCGGCGTGCGCTTCGGGCTCGGGGGGCTCCCGCCGGCGCCCGACGGGCCGACCCTGGTGACAACCGCCATCGCTGCCCTGGTCCTTGTGGCTGCCGCGCTCGGGATCGACGTGACCGGAGGTCGCCTCGACGACTGGCTCCGCGTCAGCGCCCGGTCCGAGCTCGCCGCGGCGGACCGGCGGCGCCTCGCCGTCTATGGCCTGTTCTTCCTGTCCGGGGCGGCGGGCCTCATCTACGAGGTGGTCTGGGCACGCCAGCTCGTCCTCGTCTTCGGGAACACGACCCAGGCGGTCTCCGCCATCCTGACCGGCTACTTCGGCGGCCTCGCCATCGGGAGCGTCGTGGGAGGCCGCGTCGCCGACCGGGTTCGGCGGCCGCTCCGGGTCTACGGGCTGCTGGAGCTCGCGCTCGTCGCGGTCGTGGTCGTCACGCCATTCCTGTTCCGCGGCCTCCACGAGGTCTACCGCTCGAGCTACGGTGGGCTCCAGGACGATCCGGCGTCCCTGGCCCTCCTGCGCTATGGCCTGGCGCTCCTGGCACTCGCGCCCGCCACGGTGCTGATGGGCGCGACACTGCCGACCCTCTCCCGCCACCTGGCGCGGCGCCGCGATGAGCTTGGGGCCGCCTTCGGACGGCTGTACGCGGTCAACACGATCGGGGCCATCGGCGGCACGCTCGTGGCCGGCTTCGTCCTCATCGAGCTCGTCGGCCTGACGGGAGCCCTGCTCGTCGGGGCGACCGGCTCGGCGGTGGCCGGCGCTGCGGCGATCCTCCTCGATCGTGGACGGACGGCAGATGGCGTCGGGAGCTCCCTGCCGGCGCGTGATTCCGAGCGCCCGCCAGTCCCGGCCCGGTCCCTGGCGCTCGCACTCGCGTTCGTCTCCGGCCTGACGTCCCTCGGCTACCAGCTCCTCTGGACCAGGCTGCTGGCGTCGGGTTCCGGGAACACGACCTACGTCTTCACGGCGATCCTCGCCGTGTTCCTCGTCGGCATTGCCGTCGGCGCCGCGATCATCTCGCGGCGAATGGGCCGCCTCGGGTCAGCCGTGATGATCCTCGGCGCGATGCAGCTCGCCATCGCCGCGATCGTCCTGTCCGGGCTCACGATCCTGTCCGGCTTCATCGCCGACGTGCCGTTCATCGCCCGGGTCCTGCTCGTGGTGCTGCCCGCGACCCTTGCACTCGGCATCTCCCTGCCCCTTGCCGCAACCCTCGTCAGCTCCGAGGACGAAGACATCGGCCGGGACGCCGGGCAGCTGCTCGGCGCGAACACGCTCGGCGCGATCGGGGGCACGTTCGTCGTCCCGTTCGCGTTGATCCCCGCGATCGGCTCGGTGCGCGCGATCGTCGTCCTGGCCGCCGTCAACATCGCCTTCGGCCTTGTCCTCCTGGCCCGGGCATCGGACGCCGCGCTCGGACGTCGTCGGGCAACCTCGGCCGGCGGCCTGGTCCTCGCGGTGGCAGCGGCCGTGGCGCTCGTCGTGCCCAACCCGCTAGTCCTGGATCCCGGGGCGACCCGCCTCGAGCGCGAGGGGACGCTGCTCGCCGCGGCCGAGGACGAGATCGCTGCGGTCCAGGCAGGCGGGGCGCCGCGGAGTCGCCGCCTGCTCGTCGGGGGGACCGGGATGACACGCCTGACGGTGGACGCGAAGTTGATGGCGTACCTGCCGATCATCACCCGGCCGGATTCCGACCGGCTGCTCGTCATCGCCTTCGGGATGGGTTCCACGTATCGAGCCGGCCTGATCGCGGGCCTCGAGGTGGATGGCGTCGAGCTCGTGCCAAGCGTGCTCGAGATGTTCCACTTCTTCTACCCAGACGCAGACACCGTGCTCGCCAATCCGAACGGCGAGCTGTTCGTCACGGACGGGCGGAACTTCGTCGAGCTGAGCGACCGGACCTACGACCTCATCGCCGTCGATCCACCGCCGCCGATCGAAAGCTCCGGAACGTCCGTCCTCTACTCGCGGGAGTTCTACGCCGCCTCGTCACACCGGCTCCGGGCGGGTGGCGTGATGATGGAGTGGATGCCGTACGGCCAGTCGGTCGACGAGTTCCGTGCGCATGTCCGGACCTTCGCAGACGTGTTCCCGCACGTCGTCATCGCCTTCGGCCCGACCGGCAGCGGTGTCTACATGCTCGGCTCCGAAGCGCCGATCACCATCGATCACGACGCCGTCCGAGCCGTCCTCGCCCGCGACGGCGTGCTCGCCGATCTCGTCGACACGCTGAACTCCCCTGTCTCGACGCTCGACGCATGGGCGGAGATCGTGGACGGCCTGACCTGGATCGGGGGAGAGGCAGTGGCAGCGTTTGCCGGTGACGCGCCGATCATCGTCGACGACCGGCCGGCGACTGAGTATTTCCTCCTTCGCCGGCTGCTGGGTCCTGGATCGCCGCCGATGAACGAGGCCAACCTCCGCGCCGCCACACCCTGAGGAAATCGCCCAGCAGATCCCCTCTGCGATCGGCGGCTCAGCCGTCGTCAGCGCAAGGCGGAGCCGAGCACGCGAGCGAGTGCACTCGAACGTGCGTGCGCGAACGAGCGGAGGCGACAACGCGGCGCTGGCGGCGGATCCGGGTCTGCGATCGGCGGCTCAGCCATCGTCAGCGCAAGGCGGAGCCGAGCACGCGAGCGAGCGCACTCGAACGTGCGTGAGCGAACGAGCGGAGGCGACAACGCGGCGCTGGCGGCGGATCAGCCGCCAGCCGACTGCGTCAGGCCAGGGACACCTGGGCGACGCCTTCACCCAGGCGGCGTTGCACCTCCGAGAGGAGGTCGGCGTCGTAGGCGACGGCCTGCTTCAGCTCCATCGGGAGCGCCGCCCCGCCGGGCGCCGGCACGTGGACGACGACCCGGGTCTCACCCGGCCGTTCCCGGACCAGCTGCCGGAACAGTTCCATCGCCTGGATGAGCTGCTCGACCGGCGCACCACCGAAGCGGACGTGGAGGACGCGGTCCGGGCCGGCCGTCTCGAGCGGCGTCGTCGTCGCGGCGGCGGCAGCCGCGACCCGCGTCCGCGCTTCGTCGGGCAGGGCCGGCTCATCGTCACGATCGGACGCCGCGGTGCCCCCCGCCGCCATCGGCGGCGCGTACGTCGGTACCGGCTCGGCGGGGGCGATCCGCGGCAGCGCCGACGCGACCCCTGGACCGTCCGCCACCGCGTCCGCCCGGAGCGGCGAGACGTACGGCACGTCCGCCCGGCGCGTCGGCAGTCCGGGACCGGCGCCGCCGGCGCCGACGGTGGCCGCGCCTCCCGGTCCGACGCCGACCGGAACCCGGTGCGCCGGGCCGGCCCCATTCCCGGGCCCGTTCCCGTTTCCGTTCCCATGACGATCTCCGACGCGGTTGCCGGAGCCAGGCCCCGCGACGGCCGCAGGAGCGCCCGACTGCCCCGGTCCCACCGCCACTCCCGCCGGGCCCGGACCCACCGCGCCGCCCGGACCACCGACGAGGCCCCCCGCGAACCCAGCACCCGGACCACCCGGGCCGCCGGGACCGCGCCGCCGGAACGAACCCCGGTCGCCGGCCGCCACGTCCCGGGCGAACGCCTCGGCCCCGCGGGTGATCGCCTCATCCCAGGGCACCACCAGGTCGGCCAGGAGCGACACGTCCTCGCCGCGATGGTCGACCCGGCCGGCCACGAGCAGGATCGAGCCTTCGGCCCACGTGGGGCCGGTCTGCTCGTACAGCTTCGGGAAGACGACCACCTCGATCGAGCCCTGGAGGTCCTCGAGGGTCACGACGGCCATCGTCGCCCGGGCCCGGGTGACGACGGTCCGCGAACCGACCACGATCCCGCCGATGACCAGCCGCTGGCCGTCGAGCGTCTCGTCGGACTTGAGGTCGCCGGAGTAGGCGGTCACGTAGTCCCCCACCCGGTCGGCGACCTCGCCCATCGGATGCTCGGACAGGTACAGGCCCAGGAGCTCCTTCTCCCAGCGCAGCCGCTCCCGGGTCGGCGCCTCGGGCGTCGACGGCAGCGGCCGCTCGAACAGGGCGGCATCCTCCGCACCCATGTCGAACAGCGAGACCTGGCCGGTGACCCGGTCGTGCTGGGTCGCCTGGCCCGCGGCCACGGCCTCGTCGAGGCCCAGCAGCACCTGGGCGGGATGCCCGAAGGCGTTGAGGGCCCCGACCTTGGCCAGGGATTCGAGCACCTTCCGGTTGGTCAGCCGGAGGTCGATCCGGGTGCAGAAATCGGTCAGCGAGCGGAACGGGCCCTCGGCATCCCGGGCGGCGATGATCGATTCGATCGCTCCCTGGCCGACGTTCTTGACCGCCAGGAGCCCGAACCGGATCGCCGCGCCCTCGACCGTGAACTCGAGCTGGCTGCGGTGGACGTCCGGCGGCCGGACCTCGATCCCGAGGCGGCGGCACTCCGCGACCGCCGCCGCGACCTTCTCCTCGGAGCTCCGGAACGCCGACAGGACCGAGGTCATGTACTCGACGGTGTAGTTCGCCTTGAGGTACGCCGTCTGGTAGGCGATGAGGCCGTAGCACGTGGCGTGCGCCTTGTTGAAGCCGTAGCGCTCGAACGGTTCGAAGGCCTTGAAGACGGCGTCGATCGTCTGGGGCGGGACCCCGCGTTCCGCTGCCTGGGAGACGAACTTCTCCTTCTGGGCCCGCAGGACCGATGACTTCTTCTTCCGGATCGCGTAGCCGAGCGTGTCCGCCTCGGGGCCGGTGAAGCCGCCCAGCGCGATCGCGGCGGCCATGATGTCCTCCTGGTAGACGAAGATCCCGTAGGTCCGGGCGAGGAACGGCTCCAGGAGCGGGTGGAGGTACGTGACCGCCTCCTGGCCGTGCTTGCGCCGGATGTAGGCCGGGATGTTCTCCATCGGCCCGGGCCGGTACAGGGCGACCATCGCGGCGAGGTCGAAGACGGACGTCGGGCGGAGGTCGCGGACGTACCGCCGCATGCCCGCCGACTCGAGCTGGAAGATGCCGGTCGTCTCGCCCGAGGCGAGGAGCTCGAACGTCGAGGCATCGTCCAGGGGAATCCGATCGAGGTCGATGTCGATGCCCCGGTGGGCCTTCACCTGGTCCACGGCATTCTTGAGGATCGTCAGGTTGGAGAGGCCCAGGAAGTCGAACTTCAGGAGCCCCAGGGCCTCGATCGCGTGCATCTCGTACTGGGTCATCAGCGAATCCGAGTTCGTCGCCTTCTGGAGGGGCATGAGCTCGGTCAGCGGCTCGCGGCTGATGACGACGCCGGCGGCATGGGTGGATGCATTCCGGGCGACGCCCTCGAGCTGGCGGGCGAAGTCGAGGACCCGCTTCACGCCATCGTCGGCGTCGTGCAGCTCGCGCAGCGCGGGGCTGATCTCGAGGGCCTCCTCGAGCCGGATCCCGAGCTGGTTCGGGACGGCCTTGGCGATCCGGTCGACATCACCGTAGCTGTGACCGAGCACCCGGCCGACGTCGCGGATGGCGGCCCGGGCCAGCATCGTGCCGAAGGTGATGATCTGGGCGACGTGGTCCTGGCCGTACTTGCGCGAGACGTAGTTGATGACCTCGTCCCGGCGGTCATCCTGGAAGTCGACGTCGATGTCCGGCATCGTCACCCGGTCGGGGTTCAGGAAGCGCTCGAACGGCAGGTCGTAGGCGATCGGATCGACCGGCGTGATGCCGAGCGTGTAGGTCACGATCGAGCCCGGGGCGCTGCCCCGGCAGGTCGTCTGGATGCCCTGCTCACGGGCGAACCGGATGAAGTCGGCGACGATCAGGAAGTAGCCCGCGTAGCCCATCGAGATGATGACCCCGAGCTCGTACTCGAGGCGCTCCTTGAGGGCGGCGGTGGGCTCCCCGTAGCGCCAGGCCAGGCCACGCTCGCACTCGGCCCGGAGCCAGCTCTCGGGTGTCTCCCCGTCGGGCACCGGGAAGTGCGGGATCCGGAGCTGACCGAGGGGCAGGTGGACGTCGCACATCTCGGCGATCCGGCGGGTGTTCAGCAGGGCGTCGCGCTGGTCCGGGAACAGGGCCGCCATCTCGGCCGCCGACTTCAGGTAGAAGCCGTCGGACTCGAACTTCATCCGACCCGGGGTATCGAGGTTGTTGCCGGTCCCGATGCACAACAGCACGTCCTGGGCCGGGGCCTGGCGGCGGTGGACGTAGTGCAGATCGTTGGTCACGACGAGGGGCAGCCCGACCTCCGGGGCGAGCCGCAGGAGCTGCTCGTTCAACCGGCGCTGCTCGGCCAGGCCGTGGTCCTGGAGCTCGAGGAAGAAGCGGTCCGGCCCGAGGATATCGCGGTAGCTGCCGGCCACGCTCCGGGCCAGGTCCCAGTCCTCGACCTCGAGGGCCCGGGCAACCTCGCCGTTCAGGCAGGCCGACAGCCCGATCAGGCCCTCGCTGTAGCGGGCGAGGTGCTCGCGATCGATCCGCGGCTTGTAGTAGTAGCCGTCGATATGGGCATCGGTGATCAGCCGGCATAGGTTGCGGTAGCCGACGAGGTCGGACGCCAGGAGGACGAGGTGGAAGGGCTGGGCGTCGGCCTTGCCCTCCTTGTCGGTCATCGACCGGCGGGCGACGTACGTCTCGACACCGATGATCGGCCGGATACCCTTGTTCCGCGCGGCCTGGTGGAACGCGACCGCGCCGTACAGGGCGCCGTGGTCGGTCAGGGCCAGGCTGTCGAAGCCCTGGGCACCGGCCTCGTCGACCATGTCCGTGATCCGCCCCAGGCCGTCCAGGAGGCTGAACTCTGAATGGCTGTGGAGGTGGACGAAGTCGTTCGCGGCGATGGTCATCGGGAGGCCAATGGTAGCCCGGCGGACCGTCCCGGGCAGGCGGCCCCCGGCGCGGGCTCGGCGTCCCCGGCCTGGGAGCCCGCGAGGATCGGCAGGGTCTCGAAGCGGTCCGGGATCGCCGCGACGTCGATCTCCTGGACAATCATCCGGGCGCCCGGCCCGAGATGCCAGTCAGGCACCGCCGCCAGGAGCGCCTCGAGGAACACGCGGGCCTCGAGGCGGGCCAGCCCGAGGCCGATGCAGGTGTGCGGCCCGGCGCCGAACCCGACGTGCGGGTTGGGCCGGCAATCGAGTCGGAGCTGGCCGGCCTCGGCGTGACGGGCCGCCGGGCGGTCAGCGGCCGAGGAGCGAACCGACCGCCGGCGCGATCCGCTCCACCCAGGTCGCGTACTGGGCGCCGCTCGGGTGGAGCCCGTCGCGGGCGACGAGCGCCCTGTCGGTCGCCGCTCGCAGCGACAGGTCGTGGATGTCGACGACGACGATCCCGCGGGCCTCGGCCGCCCCGGCGAGGACCGCGTTGAAGGCCCGGATCCCGGCTGCCTGCTCGGCCGGGTCGCCATAGTCGGCGCCGGCCGGCGTCACGGTGTAGTCGGGCGTGGTGACGACGATGACCCGGTCCGCCCCGACCCTCCCCGCGAGCGCGTCCAGGATGACCCCGACGTTGCGCCGGTAGGTCGCTTCGGGGACGCCCCGGACGATGTCGTTGACGCCGATGAGCAGGGTCACGAAGTCGGGCTCGTGCGCCTCGAGGGCGGGCAGCTCGACGGCGAGGGCATCGGCCGAGGTGAAGCCGTTCACGGCCAGGTTGGCGACGAGCTCCAGGGTCGGTGGCTCCGCGCCGAGCATCGCGACGAGCTGGTCCGGCCAGCGCTCGGCGATCCTGACCGACGTCCCGATCGTGTACGAATCGCCGAGGGCGACGTAGCGAAGGGTGCGGGTCACGGCCGTGCCGTCCGGACTCGGCGTCACTGCTGGACCGCCGCTGCTGGGCGACGGAGCGCCGGGGCCGCAGGCCGCCACAACCAGGACCAGGACGGCCGGACCGGCGCCACTCGCGAGCCGCCCCGTGACCCGGGTCCTAGGGCAACCGCCCGAAGGCGTCGACGAGGACGTCCTCGAACCGCTCCCGCTCGACCCGGATGCCGACGTCCGCGTTCGGCTCGAGGCCGTGGCGCTGCATCCTGCGGGCCAGGCCCTCGCAGACGGTCCGGCCGCGGCCCAGGCCGTCGGTCGCGTCGACCCGGACGTTGTAGCGGGCCACCCCGACGAGATCGTCGATCGCGAGGTGGGCGACCGCCACCGCGTCGTGGATCGCGGTCGTCGTCCCGCCGTACCACTGGCCCACCCGGTCGAGGGCGAACTCGACGAGCTCGGTGGCGATGGCGCCCGAGGCGGTGCCGGTCGCCCGGAGGCGCGCGGCCGCGGCCGCGTCGAGCGTGGCCTGGTGGGTGACGTCGAGGCCCATCATCGTGATCGGGATCCCCGAACGGAAGACGATGTCCGCCGCCTCCGGATCGGCGTAGATGTTGAACTCGGCGGAGATCGTCACGTTTCCCTCCCCGATCGAGCCGCCCATGATCGAGAGGTGGGCGATGCGCTCGGCCAGTCCCGGATGAAGGCGCAGGAGGAGGGCGATGTTCGTCAGCGGACCGATCGGCGCGATGACGACCGGCTCAGTGGTCTCGCGGAGGATCCGGGCGATGAGGGCCACCGCACCTTCCGGCCGGGGCGAGGCCGGCGAAGGCGGCAGGACACTTCGGCCGATCCCGCCCTCGCCGTGGATCGCGGTCGCCCGCACGACCGCACCCGTGAGGGGCCCCTCCGCCCCCTCCGCGACGGGGACGTCGGCCCGGCCGAAGGCGTGCAGCAGGCGCAGCGCGTTCTCGGTGCAGTGACGGACGTCGGCGTTGCCGCCGACCGTGGTAACGGCCAGGAGCTCGAGCTCGGGGCGGGCGATCGCCAGGCCGATGGCCAGGGCGTCGTCGAGGCCCGGGTCGCTGTCGATGATGAGCGGCAGCGGCCTGGCCGCCGTACCGACCGGCGCCGAGCGCGGCACGGCCGGGGCCGGGAAGAACGTGGGGCTGGCGACGACCTGGGGGCCCTCGGTCCCGAGCGACACGAACCGATCAGCCCTGCTCGTACGGCATCCCGGCCGAGGCCGGGCCACGAACCCGTCCGACGACCCCCGCGACGACGATGATCGTGACGATGTACGGGACGCTGTTGAGGAGCTGCGGCGGCACCTGGACGCCGAGGATCGAGAGCAGCGACTGGGCCTGGTCGGCGAATCCGAAGACCAGCGCCGCGCCGAGCGCGCCGATGGGGTGCCAGGCGCCGAAGATCATCGCGGCAAGGGCGATGAAGCCCTTGCCGGCGCTCATGCCCATCTGGAAGCTGCCGGCAGCCGAGAGCGACAGGTACGAGCCCGCCAGGCCGGCCAGGAGCCCGGCCAGGAGCAGCGCCCGGTAGCGGATCGCCAGGACGTTGATGCCCACCGTGCCGGCTGCCGCCGGCTTCTCGCCCGACGCCCGCAACCGCAGGCCCCAGCGAGTCCGGAAGAGCAGGTAGGTGAGGATGATCACGAAGATGATCGCCACGTACACGTACGGCTTGGTCGAGAAGAAGATCGGGCCGAGCACCGGGATGTCCGCCAGGAGCGGCAGGCGGAGGGGCTCGATGGTGGGCGGGGTGTTCAGCTCGGTGTTCCGGCCGAGGACGCGCAGGAACAGGAAGTTCGTGATCCCGACCGCGCCGATGTTGATGACCGTGCCGGCGATGATCTGGTCCACCTTGTGGCGGATCCCGAGCCACGCCAGCAGGAGGCCCATGAGGGCGCCGGTGAGCATCGCCGCGGCGATCCCGGCCATGGCCCCGACGAGCGCGGCGGTTCCGTAGCCCGGATCAGACGGGCTGACGTTGAAGGTGTTGAGCACGACGCTCGCCACGATCGAGGCGACGCACGCGCCGGCGAGCATCTTGCCCTCGAGGGCGATGTTGAGCATGCCGCTCCGCTCCGACAGGATGCCGGCCAGGGCGCCAAGGGTGATCGGGGCAGCGAGGACGAGGCTGCCGCTGATGACGCCGGTCAGGTTGGCTGCCGTGCCGTTGAGGAGCGCCGCGATCGTCACCGCGATGTAGGGCGGGAAGACGATGAACAGCCAGCGCCGCCACGGGAACGCCGCGCCGCGAACGAGCTGGAGGATGCCCACCACGCCGGACGCGACGCCGGCCACGATCCAGAGGGCCCCCACGCTCGTCTGCAGCTGGGCGCTCTGGCCGCCCTGCTTGTCGATCCAGAAGGAGAAGAGCGCGGCCGTCTCGAGGGCGCTCGCGGCGAAGTAGAAGGAGATCAGTCCGAGGGCAGCGAAGACGACCCCCCGGATCCGGGCGGCTCGAAGGGCTCGCCGTGCGGCCAGGCCCTCCGGGTGGGCGATGACGGCGGCCGCGGTCACGCCGCCACCTCCGCTTCAGGCTTGGGCGGCTTGATCCGGTAGATCGTCCGGACGAGGCCCGGCGCGGCAACGAACATGATGACGAGGGCCTGGATGAAGAACAGCAGGTCGAACGGGATGCCCGACTGGATGCCCATCAGCTTGCCGCCGGTGGTCAGGGCCCCGAACAGCAGGGCGGCGAGGACGACCCCGGTGGGCCGCAGGCCGGCCAGCAGGGCGAGGGCGATGGCGTTGAAACCGATCCCGCCGGACAGGTCATTCGAGAGCTGCCCGACCGTGCCGATCACCATGAACGAGCCGCCCATCCCGGCGAGGGCGCCGGACAGGAACATCGCCAGCATGATCGAGCCGCCGGCGCTCATCCCGGCATAGCGGGCGGCCGTGAGGTTGAAGCCCGCGGATCGGAGCTCGAAACCCTTGGTCGTCCGGAAGAGGAAGAACGACGCGACCACCGCCATGACCAGGGCGACCACGAACCCGAAGTCGAGCCGGATCCCGGGCAGGGGCAGGATCCCGGGCACGTCGACGAACGTCGTCATGACCTTCGAGATCGGCTGGCCGCCGCCGGGCTGGCGAAGGAAATCCCCGCGCAGGGCGAACAGCACGACCTGGGCCGCGATGTAGTTGAGCATGATCGTGGTGATGACCTCGTGGGCCCCGGTCCGGGCCTTCAGGAAGCCCGGCACGAAGCCCCACGCTCCACCGAAGATCGTCCCGACGACGATCGCGGCCACCAGGATCACGGCCGCCGGGGCGACGCCCTGGAGGGCGATCGCGGTGGTCGTCGCGCCCAGGGCGCCCACGATCAGCTGGCCGTCGCCACCGATGTTGAACATCCCGGCCCGGAACGAGATCGCGACGGCCAGGCCGGTGAAGATCAGCGGCGTCGAAGCGACAAGGGTCTCGGTCAGCGGCCGGATCGCCGTCGCGATGTCCTTCTCGTTGCCGCTCTGGAGGGCGGTGACGATCCGTCCGGGATCGCCGAATGCTCCGGACAGCATCGCCCCGTAGCCCCGGCCCACGCCGGCGAGCGCACCACCGAGGGCGGCGATCGGATCCGAGCCCAGCTTCGAGAGGTTCTCGAAGTCGGTGATGACGATGACGACCGCTCCCAGGAGGAGGGCCGTCACGACTGCCAGGATCGGCAGGAGCGACCGTCGGGCGAGCGACTGCAACCGGTTCACGCCGCGGCACCCCCGAACTCGGCCCCGCCCATGAGCAGTCCGACCGCCTCGAGCGTCGCCGATTCGCCGGCCAGGATGCCCACGATCCGACCCTCGTACATGACGGCGATCCGGTCCCCGACCGCGAGGACCTCGTCGAGCTCGGTGCTGATGATGAGGATCGCGGCGCCCTGGTCGCGCTGCTCGACGATCCGCCGATGGATGTACTCGATCGAGCCGACGTCCAGGCCGCGGGTCGGCTGGGCGGCCACGACCAGGCGGACCGGCCGCGAGAACTCGCGGGCGACGACCACCTTCTGCTGGTTGCCACCCGAGAGCGAGGCGGCGACGGTCTCGATCGAAGGTGTCCGGATGTCGAAGTCCTTGACCCCCTGGGTCGCCCGGGCCGCGACCGCTGCGAGGTCGAAGACGCCGCGCCGACTGTAGGGCGGCCGGTGATAGGAATCGAGGATGTAGTTCTCGGCCACGGTCATGGCGTTGATGAGGCCGTCGCGGCCGCGATCCTCGGGGATGTGGGCGACGCCGAGGTCGGAGATCTGGCGCGGCGAGGCGTGCTCGATCCGGGTGTCGCCGATCGACATCTCGCCGGAATCGATGGCCCGCAGGCCGACGATGGCCTCGACGAGCTCGGTCTGGCCATTGCCCTGGACGCCGGCGATGGCCACGATCTCGCCGGCCCGGACCTCGAGGTCGACGCCGTCGACCGCCATCTCGAGGCGGTCGTCACGGACCTGGAGGCCCTTGAGGCGGAGGACGACCTCGCCCGGGTTGGCCGGCCCCTTGGGGACGATCAGCTCGACGTCGCGGCCGACCATCATGTTGGCGAGGGCCTGGCGGGTGGTCTCGGCCGGGACCGCCGTCCCGGCGACGCGCCCGCGGCGCAGGACGACGATCTTGTCCGCGACCTCCAGGACCTCGTTGAGCTTGTGGGTGATGAAGATGACGGTCGTCCCGCCGGCGGTGAGGCTGCGGATGATCCCGAACAGCTCCTCGGTCTCGAGCGGCGTCAGCACGGCGCTCGGCTCGTCCAGGACGAGGATGTCGCTGTGGCGGTAGAGGGCCTTCAGGATCTCGACCCGCTGGCGGACGCCGACGGGCAGGCTCTCGATCTTGTCGTCGGGGTCGACGTTGAGCCCGTACTGGGCGGAGAGCTCGACGATCCGGGCCCGGGCGGCCGCGCGGTTGAAGGTGCCGAGTGGACCGCTGACCGTCTCGGCGCCGAGGGCGACGGCCTCGACGACATCGAAGACCGGCACGAGCATGAAGTGCTGATGGACCATGCCGACCCCGGCCCGGATGGCCTCGGCGGGGTCGTGGAACACCCGCGTCTCGCCGTCGATGAGGATCTCGCCCGAATCCGGCCGGTACAGGCCGGACAGGATGTTCATGAGGGTCGTCTTGCCGGCCCCGTTCTCGCCGAGCAGGCCCAGGACCTGGCCCTTGTCGGCCGAGATCGAGATCCTGTCGTTGGCGAGGACGCCGGGGAATTGCTTCGAGATATCGCGCAGTTCCAGCCGCATGGCCGGGTTGCCCTCGTGTCGGGGATGGAACCCGCCCCCCGGCCCGCGAGTGCGGGCCGGGGGGCGAAGGTGAGGCGCGTTACCGCGTGGTGACTGCGACTAGCACCCGCGGGCGAGGTACTCGCAGACCGAGATCTCACCCTTGGAGAGCTGGTCCTTGAGGGTTTCGACCTCCGCCTGGAGCTCGGCCGAGATGACGCTCTCGAACTCGTGGTACGGGGAGATGAGCACACCTTCGTTGAAGAGCGTGCCCGAGTAGTCCTCGCCACCGAGGTTGCCCCCGGCGTTCTTGGCGATGACGTCGAGGACGGAGACGTCGATGGCCTTCTGGGCCGACGTCAGGATCGCGCCGGCGTACTCAGCCAGGCTGATGGCCTGGTCCGTGTCGACGCCGATCGCCCACTTGCCGGCATCGAGCATCGCCTTGATGCTGCCGTTGCCGGTGGCGCCGGCGACCGGATGGACGATGTCCACGCCCTGGTCGAGGAGCGCCTGGGCGAGCTGCTCGCCCTTGGCCGGGTCGTTCCAGGGGTTGTCGCCACCGACGAACGTGCCCGTCGAATCGCCGTCCCAGCCGAGGAGCACGACGTTCGTGCCCTTCTGCTCGTTGTAGTAGGCGATGCCGGCGTACATGCCGTCCATGAAGCGAGTCACGCCGGGGAACTGCTGGCCGCCGTAGGTGCCGATCTTGCCGCTCTCGGAGAAGCCAGCCGCGAGGTAGCCGGCGAGCATGGCGGCCTGGTCGATCTGGTAGTCGAGGCCGGTGAAGTTCGGCGGGATCGGGGTGTCATCCTCGTTGCCGGGGATGAAGTCCGGTCCGGCCGTGTTCCAGGCCGTGTCGACCTGGGCGAACGCGACCTCGGGGTTGGCGATCGCGGCATCCGCAGTGGCCTGGCTCTGGAGGAAGCCGACGGTCACGATCGTCTGGCAACCCTCGTCGATGAGGCGCTGGATGTTGGCCGCGTAGTCAGTTGCGCCCTGCGCCTCGCTGAAGGCCGTCTCGTAGCCCGCCGCGGCGGCGTCCTCGAGGCCCTTCTTGGCGAGGTCGTTGAAGCCCTTGTCGCCGAGGCCACCGGTGTCGAAGGCCACGCAGGCCTTCCAATCCATGGTGGCCGCCGATTCCGGCGGGGCCGTGGGCTCACCCGACGGAGCGTCCGTGGGGGTCGCGCCAGTCGGGGACGGGCTCGCTCCCCCGCCACACGCCGCGAAGGCGATGGCTGCCGACGCGCCGAGCGCGAGCAGCCGCGTGGAGATGCGCAAAGTAGATCCTCCTCCTGATCAGTCCGACATGCCGATACAGAGATGCCGGTCGTCCGGCGCAGAATACGCTACCCGGTGCCGGTGCGTCGACGCTCTGTATGGGTCCTGTGGATCGTTATCTTGCACCCTCGAAGGACGTGCCGAACGCCTTGCCGACAACGCCTCGGAGGTTCGCCTGCGGAATGATGAGCGATCGCGTGGAGACCCGTCGGGTGGCCGACCTCCTCGACCTCCACGAGGGCCGGATCGGCGTGCCGACCCTCGATGAGGCCGGGGTCGATGCGCTCCTCGCGGCCCGACCCCGGATCGCGGTCGTGGGCGCCTCCCCGGACCGGTCCAGGCCCTCGAATGGCGTGCTGCGCGACCTCGTGCGACTTGGATTCGATGTCGTGCCGGTGAACCCGGCCGCGACCGTCGTCGAAGGCCTCGCCTGCTACCCGACGCTGGCCGCCGCCGTCGCGGCGACCGGTCCGATCGATCTCGTCGACGTGTTTCGCCGGGCCGAAGCCTGTCCGGCCCACGCGCGCGAGGCGGTGGCGGTCGGTGCGCGCTGTCTCTGGCTCCAGCTCGGCATCGCCAGCCGCGAGGCGGGCGAGATCGCGTCGGCCGGCGGGCTCGCCGTCGTGATGGACCGCTGCCTCGCGATCGAGGCGCTGCGGCTGTGAACCCTGGCCTGCCCACGTCGACCGAGAGGACCTGAGGCGTACATGGACCGCTCCGATTGGTGGACGAAGCTGCCCGCGGCCCTCGTGGCCGGGCTCGCCGAGACCTGGATCCCCGCCGGCCTGCCGGGCTTCGCTGGCCGGGAGAAAGCCGCCCGGGCGGCGCTCCTCGACGATCGCTTCGGGCCTGACGGCTGGCGGCTAGGCCACCTCGTCCGCGGCCGAATCGTCCCGCCGGCCGAGGCGATATCAGAGTACGAGGCCAGCTACCGGGCGTACCTTCGCGATCGCCGCCCGCTCGTGGCCTTCCTGGCCTCGACCTGCGGCAACGTCTACGACGAGGCGGTCGACAATGTCTTCTCCGACACGTACGACCAGCCCGACACGCCCTCGAACCACTACCAGGACATCTCGGTCCGGCGGGTCATCGCCGAGCTCGCCGACGACCCGGCCTGGCCCGAGGTCGCGCCAACCGTGGCGGGTGACGCCGATCTGGTGGACCTGGGCACGGGTCTCGTGCACCGTGTTCCCCGGGCCTACGGCTTCCGGGGTGACCACCTCATCCAGATCCGGGAGCCAGATTCACCCGGCTACGCCCTCAGCCCGGCGGTCGTGCCGGTCCACGACCCGGCCCTGATCACGACCCTCCCGGGCCGCGAGGAGTGGTACCACCTCGAGGGATGCGCCCATCTCTCGGTCGAGGCGTTCTGGCAGATGAGCAAGGTCGTAGAGGTCCGTTACGACCGGTTCCTGGCCCTCGGGCCGGGCCGGGCCGACCCGTTGGCCGGGCTCGCGGACTCGTGACCGGCGGGCCTCGCCGAACGTGGGCGACCGCGTGGCCGAGACGCTGCTCCTGGGGACGATCAGCCTTGATCGCTACCTCGGCACGCCCGTGGTGCTGCCCGGGGGCGGCATCCTGAACATGGCCTGGCACTGGCGCGAGCTCGGCCGCCCGTTCCGGGTCGTGACCCGGGTTGGAGCCGAGGACGGCGAGCCGATCCTGGCGTTCCTGGCTGCGCACGCGATCGAGGTCGTCGGCGACGCGGTTGAGGCCCCGGGCCGCTCGTCCTCGATCGACATCGCGATCCTGGCCGATCGCCAGCCGGACATGCAGCACTTCGAGGCCGGGGTCTGGGACGGCTTCCGGGCGACGGTCGCAGAGCGATCTGCCGTTGCGGCGGCACGATACGTCCACACCGTCCTCACGGAGGGCGCGATCGCCGAGCTCGGCCGGCTCGGCGACGAGGGTGCCCTCAGCCACCTCACCGTCTCGGCCGACTTCCTCGGCTTCCGCCACTACACTGTCGAGCGCCTTGCCCGGACGATGGCCAACGTCGATCTCGGCTTCATCGGCTGGCCCGGTGACGTCGACGCGCCCGAGGTCCGCGGGATGCGCGACGTCGCCTTCGACCTCGGCCGGTTGCTCGTGGTGACGATGGGCTCGCGCGCGATTCGTGTCTTCGACGGGCGAGCCGAGCCGCTCGTCCACACCTTCGCTGTCTCCCCGGTCGAGGTCGCCGGCACGACCCTCGGCTGCGGCGACGCGTTCATCGCCTGGTTCCTCGACGAGCTCTGGCGGAGCGATGACCTCGACCGCGCGATTGAGCGCGGCAAGGCCGGCGGTGCCGCGGCCACACGCTGGTTGCGCCCCCTGCCCGATGCCGCCTACCCGACGCTCGCGTCCGCCACCGTGACGCCAAACGCCACCGCGCCCGTGGGTCACACGCCCTGATCAAGCGACATCCCCGAAGGAGACGCCCGATGCCCCAGATCCACCTCCACGCGGAGCCCGGCGAGTACGCGTCGGTCGTCCTCCTGCCCGGTGATCCGAACCGGGCGACCCGGATCGCGGAGCGCTTCGACGGCGGCCTGGAGGCCAGCCGGCTCGTCTCGGCCCACCGTGGCCTGCTGGGCTACACCGGCACGATCGAGGGCGTCCCGGTCTCGGTCCAGACGACGATGATGGGCGCTCCGACGACCTCGATCGTGCTCGAGGAGCTGCTGATGCTCGGGGCGACGACGTTCATCCGGGTCGGCACGACCGGCGGCTTCGGCGGGACCCGGATCGGCGATGTCGTGGTGGCCCTGGCGGCCGCCTCGGCGGCGGGCGTCGGCGGGGTCCTGGGCGGCGGCGAGCCGACGGCGCCGACCGCGGACCTCGAGGTCGTCCTGGCCCTGCGCCGGGCCGCCGAAGCGGCCGGGCTGACCGTCCACGTCGGGCCGGTCGTGACCTCGGACGTGTTCTACGACCCACACCCCGACGGCGTCGTCCGGTGGGGCCGGCGCGGCTATCTCTCGGCCGAGATGGAGACCGCCGCGGTCTACCTGCTGGCGATGCGGGAGCGGGCCAAGGGCCGGCCGGTCCGGGCCGGCTCGATCCTGACCGTCTCGGACGTCATCGCCGACCCGGCGCTGGCAGCGCAGGCCCGGGCCGGCGCCGCGGGTGAGGCCTGGTACCGCCCGCCCGAGGACGAGGTCACCCGGCGGGTCGACCTCACGATCGGCGCGGCGATGGCCGCCGCCGTGGAGCTTGGTCGGGGCTGACGCGCTCCCACCCGGGCTCGCCGGATCCCGGGTCTACGGCACGAAGGACAGCCCGAGCGCGAAGTCCTCGAGCAGGTCGTCGACGTCCTCGCAGCCGACAGAGATCCGAACCATCCCGCCTTGCTTGGGCCGCGGGTACACCAGGGTGCAGATGTCGCCCAGGCTGACCCCGATATCGCACAGCCGGAGATGGTCGGTGAAGGCGGCCATGCCGGTGATCCCGCCACGGGGCTGGAAGGTGAGCATCGCCCCGCCGGGGCCTTCGATGAGCCGCTCGGCGACCTCGTGGTCGGGGTGCGAGGCCAGGCCCGGGTAGCGGACCCAGTCGACGGCCGGCTGGGATTCGAGCCAGGTGGCGATCTGGGCGGCGTTGAACGAGGCCGTCCGCGAGCGGAGGGGCAGCGTCCGGATGCCGCGCATGACGAGGAAGCTGGCGAACGGGCTGGCGGCCTGGCCCAGGGCGTCGGTCAGGACCCGGATCGGGTCGAGCATGGCCTTGGGGCCGGAAACGACGCCGGACACCGCGTCGCCGTGGCCGGACAGGTACTTCGTCGCGGCGTGGACGACCATGTCCGCCCCGTGCTCGAGGGGCCGCAGCAGCGCCGGCCCGAGGAACGTGTTGTCGGCGATGACGATGAGCCCGTGGCGGTGCCCCAGCTCGGCCAGGGCATCGATGTCGGGGACCCGCAGGCCGGGGTTCGTCGACGTCTCGAAGAAGAGCACCTTTGTCTTCGGGGTCATTGCGGCCTCGACCGCCGCGAGGTCGGTCACGTCGACCCTTGCGACATCG
Organism: Chloroflexota bacterium; assembly: GCA_004297395.1. Taxonomy (GTDB): domain Bacteria; phylum Chloroflexota; class Limnocylindria; order Limnocylindrales; family CSP1-4; genus UBA5189. Next base: position 25,569 of record SCUO01000022.1, read on the forward strand.
ATGCCGCGGCGCGGGAAGTCGTCGCCCAGGAGGACCTCGGTGATCACGAACAGCTCGTCGCCGACGACGACGTGGTCGCCGGCCCCGAGATGGGCCAGGAGGGTCGATGAGACGGCCGCCATCCCCGACGACGAGACGATCGTGTCCTCGGCGCCCTCGAGGGCCGCGACCTTCTCCTCGAGCGCCCGGTTCGTGGGGTTGCCGGTCCGCGAGTAGAAGTACGCCCCCGGCTCCCAGGCCAGGGCCCGGTCGACGGCCTCCTCCTTCTCGGCGGCCGTGTCGAACGAGAAGGTCGAGGTCGCGAAGATCGGCGGCTTGTGGGCCCGTGTCGTCGGATCCGGCCGCTCGCCGGCATGGATGGCCCGTGTCGCAAAGCCTCGGCCATCCGTTCGTTCCCGCATCGAGACCTCGCGTCGCTGGGGGATCTCGACGACCCGCGGGCCGCCGGCGGCACCCTCGGCCGCCCGGTCAGTCTAGGGCAGGGCGAAGCCCGCGAAGACGAGGACGAAGCCGATCCCGGCGATGACCGCCCCGTTGCGGGCCTGGCGCCGGAGGATGTCCATGGCGACCGATGCGCCCGTGGGCCCCGAATCGCGCAGGCCGCCCCGCCACGACTCGTAGCGGGCGACGTTGGCGTCCTGCTCCTTGAGCGCCTGGTATCGCCGCCACGGCTCGCGTGCGCGGAGATAGCCGACCGCGATGAGCGCGACGCCGGCCAGCCACAGCACGATATTGAGCGTCCCCATCAGCCTCCCTCGCCCGTTCCAAGACGCTCCCGGAGCGCCGCCTGGACGACCCCGGCGTTGGCTTGGCCCCGTGTCTGCTTCATCACCGCGCCCACGAGGAAGCCGATGGCCTGGGCCTTGCCCGCCCGGACGTCGGCGGCCGCAGCCGGGTTGGCCGCGATGACCGCATCGACGATCGCGCCAAGCGCGCCCGCGTCGGAGATCTGGCGAAAGCCACGGGCCGCCACGATCGCCTCGGCCGGATCCCCGGTTGCCACATGGGCCTCGAAGACTTCCTTGGCGTTCGCCCGCGAGATCGAACCGTCGCCGACGAGCCGGATCAGGGTCCCGAGCTGTGTCGGATCGGCGGTCACCACGGCCGCGTCGTTCGACGCTGCGTTCCGGATCCTGAGGTACTCCCCGGTGACCCAGTTGGCGACGGCCTTGGCATCGAGGTGACCGTCGGCGGCCAGGGTCGCCTCGAACAGCCGGCCGGCATCGGCGTCGGCGACGAGGACGGCCGCGTCGTAGGCCGACAGGCCGAGTGCCTCCTGATAGCGCGACCGGCGAGGGGCCGGCAGCTCCGGCAGCGCCCCCCGGATCTCGACCAGCCAGGCCGGCTCGACCCGCAGCGGCGGCAGGTCCGGCTCCGGGAAGTAGCGATAGTCGTCGGACGTTTCCTTGACTCGCATCCGGTAGGTCTCGCCGCGCTCGTCCGACCAGCCGCGGGTCTCCTGGACGAGCGGCTCGCCGGCGTCCAGGGCCGCGGCCTGTCGCTCGATCTCGAAGGTGATCGCCCGCTCCACGCTCCGGAACGAGTTCATGTTCTTGACCTCGACCCGGGTCCCGAAGGGCTCGGTCCCCCGCCGGCGGAGCGACACGTTCGCCTCGACCCGCATCTGGCCGCGCTCCATGTCCGCGTCGGACGCACCGATCGTCCGGAGCAGCAGCTGGAGCTCCTCGGCGTAGCGGCGGGCCTGCTCGGCGGTCCGGACATCCGGCTCCGTGACGATCTCCATGAGCGGCACCCCGGAGCGGTTGAAGTCGACGAGGCTGATCCGCTCGCCGCCGGGTCCCGGCGCGTGAACGAGCTTGGCCGTGTCCTCCTCGAGGTGGGCCCGGGTGATCCGTATCGTGAACGGGCCGTCGCTGGTGTCGACGGTCATCGTTCCGGCGGCCGCGAGCGGCAGGTCGTACTGGCTGATCTGGTAGCCCTTTGGGAGGTCTGGGTAGAAGTAGTTCTTGCGATCCCAGCGGGTGTGCTCTGGCGTCTGCGCGTCGATGGCCGCGCCGGTTGCGAGGACCAGTTCCACCGCCCGACGATTGATGACCGGCAAGGCGCCGGGCAGGCCCAGGCAGACCGGGCAGGTGTGGCTGTTCGGGGCCGCGCCGTCGTAGGCCGTCGAGCAGCCGCAGAACATCTTCGAGGCCGTCTTCAGCTGCGAATGGACCTCGATGCCGATGACCGGCTCCCAGCGTTCCAGGACGGTGGCGCCTGCAGAGGGGCGCGCTGAAGTGACCATTCCCGCCAGTTTCGCATCTCGGGCTGTCGAGCGCGGCATATGATCGAGCCGCGTCCCCTCACGGTGCGTCGTTCCCGAAGCCCACTGCGGCCAGGCGACGACCCGGGAGGGGCGGGACCGGAGTGCGCCACGGACGAGCAGGCGGCACCCATCCAGCGGCTCGACCGGACGTCGACTCGGGATCTCTTCGCGATCGCGCGGTCTGCCCGCTTTCGAGCGTACATGCGACGGCTGCTCCGAGATGCAGGGCGTCCCGTACGGGCGGCTCACCATGTCCATCGGTGTCACCGTGGTCGGGACGACCGACCTCGCCCTCGACAACAGGACCTGGTTCGAACGCGCTGACAAGGCCCTCTACGTGGCCAAGTCGAACGGACGAAATCGGGCGGAGCTCACGCCCGCACCGGTGGCGGCGCAGGACACGGAACCTGGCGCGGGTCCCTAGACCGACCCTCGGCAGCGTTCCGCGAACCGCCCGATGCGGACCAGGGCCTCCTCGAGCTGCTCGTAGCTCGTCGCGTAGCATGCCCGGACGTGGCCCTCGCCAGACGGCCCGAACGCGCCGCCCGGCACGACCGCCACGTGCTCCTCCTCGAGCAGCCGCTGGGCGAACGTCTCCGAATCCAGGCCGGTCGAGGTGATCCGGGGGAAGGCGTAGAACGCACCGCGCGGCTCGAACGTCTCGAGGCCGATGGCGTTGAATCCGTCGACCACGAGGCGGCGGCGGCGGTCGTACTCGGCGAGCATCCGGAGGACGTCCGGCTCACCTTCCTCGAGGGCGACGAGGGCGGCGTCCTGGGCCACTGTCGGGGCCGACATGATCCCGTACTGGTGGACCTTGACGATCCCCTCGAGGATGCCGGCCGGCGCGGCCAGCCAGCCGACCCGCCAGCCGGTCATGGCATAGGCCTTCGAGAAGCCGCCCATGAGGATGGTCCGCGCGCGCATCCCCGGCAGCTGCGACATCGCCCGATGGGTGTACGTGCCGTAGGCGAGGCGGTCGTAGATCTCGTCGCTGTAGACGAGCAGGTCGTGGCGGACGGCGATTGCCGCCAGCTCGTCCTGGATCTCGGGCGGCAGGACCGCGCCGGTCGGGTTGCACGGGTAGCCCAGGAAGAGCGCCTTGGTTCGGGGCGTGATGGCCGCCTCGACCGCGGCCGGATCGAGGGCGAAGTCGTCCTCGAATCTCGTGGCCACGTGGACGGCCGTGCCGCCGGCGAAGACGATCGCCGGGACATAGGCGACGTAGGAGGGCTCGTGGAGGATGACCTCGTCGCCGGGGTCGCACGTCGCACGGAGGGCCAGGTCCACGGCTTCCGACGCGCCGACGGTGATGAGCAGCTCCCGGCCGGGGTCGTAGCTGACGCCATAGCGGCGGTCAAGATGGCGGTGGAGGGCCTGGCGGAGCTCCACCGTCCCGTAATTGGAGGTGTAGTGCGTCCGGCCCTCGCGAAGCGATTCGACGCCGGCCTCGACGATGTGGCGGGGCGTGTCGAAGTCGGGCTCCCCCACGCCCAGGCTGATGACGTCGTCCATCGTCGCCAGGATGTCGAAGAACTTCCGGATCCCCGACGGCGGTACCGATCGGACGCGCTCGGACAAGGCCCGCTCTGCGAGCGGCGGGCGCGACGGATCGAGGGCGGCGGTGCGCGTCTCCACGACCGGAAGCCTACGACATCGAGGCCGGCCGGCTGTGAGCCGGCCGAGCGATCGATGATCGGGCTGCTCAGCCGGCCGGGGCTGCCTCGGTCGCCAGCGCCTGCTCGACGACGTCGTCGACGTCGCGGTGGAGGGCCGCTCGGTCCCGGGCGAGCTTCTCGGCCCGGGCCTTGATGCCGAGCATCTGGCGCTGGGTCATGACGAAGACCCCGAAGCCGAGGAGCGGCGCCAGGGCCTTCGAGCCCGGGCTCTCGCCGTCCATCCGCACCCGGAACCGCTCGAGGAAGCGGGTCTGCCCGCCGCCGAGCGGCTCGAGGACGAAGCTCCACGCGGCAGTGAACTTGGGCGGCGTCGCCGTCTCGAGGAACTTCCCGGACATCGCGAGACCGGGCGCCTCGGCGGCCGGAACGGCGGCGTCCTTGCGCGCCGCGAGGACCTCCGGATCGATGTACAGGACGAGCGCCCGCTCGGGCTCGACGACCTTGACCACGAATCCCCCACCGGGGTCGGTCGGGACGATGTCGTCGACGGCCAGCGACTGGTGCTCGGGCAGGATCGCCTCGGAGCTGGCGCCCTTCATGTCGATGGCGTCATAGCTGTACCAGCCGGCGCGCCCGTAGCCCATCTGGACGAGCCACGGCCAGACCGCCTCGGGTGGGGCGTCCACGGTGATGCCGCGCGTATCACTGCCGGTCGACTCGGGGACGAGCTCGTCGCCCGGCAGGATCTTCGCGGCCTCGGCCGGATCGATCCCCCACGTCCTGTACCAGCGCTGCGCGGCAACGTACCCGGCCCAGCCGGCGGCCGCGATCGCCGAACCGACGACGATGCGTTTGATCATTCGAACACCTCCAGCTGGATATCGTCTCGCCGTTGGCCGGGGGGAGACAGGGCCGACTCGCCCGAAAACCCGGGTCAGCGCGCCGCGGCGAGGGCGGCGGCCCGCTCGGCCGGCGTCGGGCCGGCCGCGTCGTCCGCCTCGGCCAGCTGGGCCGGCTCGAGGTTCCGCCAGGTCGCTGCCGCGGTCAGGCCCTCGAACGCCCGGGCCGCCCGGAAGAGCATGAGCTCGCTCCAGGCCGGCCCGATGAGCTGGAGGCCCACCGGCATGCCCTCGGACAGGCCGCACGGGATCGAGACGCCCGGCAGGCCGGCCATGTTGACCGGCAACGTGCAGGCGTCGGACAGATACATCGAGACGGGGTCGGTCATCCGGGCCCCGAACCGGAACGCCACGGACGCCGATGTCGGCGCGACGAGGGCGTCGATGCCGGAGGCGAAGACCTCGTCGAAGTCGCGCTTGATGAGCGTCCGGACCTTCTGGGCCTTGACGTAGAAAGCGTCGTAGTAGCCGGCCGACAGGGCGTACGTGCCGAGCATGACCCGGCGCTTGACCTCGGCCCCGAAGCCCTCGCCCCGGGTCGCGAGGTAGTCGGCGATGAAGTCGCCGCCCTCGAGGCGGCGCGAGAGCCCGTAGCGGACGCCGTCGTAGCGAGCCAGGTTTGCCGACGCCTCGGCCGGGGCCACGATGTAGTACGTCGCGAGACCATAGTCGGTGTGGGGCAGGCTGACGTCCTCGACCGTGGCGCCGGCATCGACGAGGAAGGCAACGCTCTCGTGGATCCGGCGCTCGACGTCGGGGTCCATCCCGGCCACGAAGTACTCGCGCGGCAGGCCGAACCTCCGACCGCGGAGCCAAGCGACGGCCTCATCGTCCGATTCGGGGAGGTGGAGCAGCTCATCCTCCACGGGCACGGGCGCGGACGTCGAATCCCGGGCGTCACGGCCGGCGACCGCGTGGAGGAGTGCGGCCGCGTCGCGGGCATCGCGGGCGAACGGCCCGATCTGGTCGAGGGACGACGCGAAGGCGACGATCCCGTAGCGGCTCACCCGGCCGTAGGTCGGCTTCATCCCGACGATCCCGCACAGGGACGCGGGCTGGCGGATCGAGCCGCCGGTGTCCGTCCCCAGCGACAGCGGGACGTGGTGGGCGGCTACGGCCGCCGCGGAGCCACCGGAGGAGCCACCGGGCACGGTATCGAGGTCCCACGGATTGCTGACCGGCCCGAAGGCCGAGTACTCGTTCGACGAGCCCATCGCGAACTCGTCCATGTTCGTCTTGCCGAGGAACACGGCGCCGACATCCCGAAGCCGCTCGACGATGTGGGCGTCATACGGCGCCCGATAGCCCTCCAGGATCCGCGAGCCGGCGGTGCACTGGCCGCCCTCAACCGAGATGAGGTCCTTGAGACCCACCGGGATTCCGAGGAGCGGATGAAGCGCCGCGAGGGCCCCCGGACCGTCGCGCCGGGCCCCGGCCAGCACGGCGTCGGCCGCGTCGGCCTGGCGAAGGGCGCCGTCCCGGTCGATGACGAGCCAGGCGTTGAGGGCATGGTTCTGGCGCTCGGCGGCGTCGAGGTGGGCCTCGGCCAGGGCCCGGGCGGTCGTCTCGCCAGTGCGAAGGCGCGCGGCCATCTCGCGGGCGAGGAGGCGCGTCGGGTCGGCGTTCATCGGTGGCTCCGCGGTCCCGGCCAGGCCCGGCTCAGCCGGGCTCAGCCAGCGTCGCCGCCGAGGATCGGCGGCACGATGACGAAGTCGCCCTCGCGGGCGGGGGCGTTCCCGAGGACGGCGGACGCCGGCAGCGACGGGGTCGCGACGTCGTCGCGGAGGATGTTCTCGAGCTCGATGGTCTGGGCCGTCGGCGGGATCGCGTCGGTGTCGAGCTCGGCCAGCTTCATGTACTGCTCGAGGATGTGGTTGAGCTGCCCCTCGAGCCGGTCGAGCTCGGCGGTCGTCATGCCGAGGCGGGCAAGATGCGCCACGTGCTCGACATCGGATCGGGACAGGCCGGCCATCGACCGATGATAGCCGAGCGTCGCGCCAGCGCCCCCGGCCCACCCGGAGCCTCCGGCCCCGCGCCGATACGATGACGACCGTGACCGCCACTTCGAGCCGCGCCACGATCCGCCCGATGTCCCCGGCCGATGTCGACCCTGCGACCGCGGCCATCCTCGCCGCCGATTGGGGCGACCGCCGGACATGGTTCGAGTTCGCGACCAGCCAGCCCGAGTGCCGCCCGGTCGTGGCCGAGATCGACGGCCGGCTGGTGGGCACCGGCGTCGGCACCGCCAACGGTCGGGTCGGCTGGGTCGGCACGATCTGGGTGGACCCCGGGCACCGCGGCTCCGGCCTCGGGCGGGCCCTGACCCAGACCGTCATCGACGGCCTCGACGCGGCCGGCTGCCGGACGCTCGTCCTCGTCGCCACGGACCAGGGACTGCCGCTCTACGAGCGGATGGGCTTCCGGCTCCAGACCCGCTACCGGATCCTCGAGGCACCCGGGCTCGGGACCGCCGCGCCACGGTCCGACTCCCACGTCCGCGCCTTTGCGCCCGCTGATCTCGCCGCGATCATCGACCTCGACCGAACGGCGACCGGGGAGGACCGCGAGCATGCCATCCGCCGCTTCGCGACGCCCGAGACGGCGAAGGTCCTCGAGGTCGCGGGCGACGTCCGTGGCTTCGTGATCCGGGCGCCCTGGGGCGGTGGCGCGACGATCGCCCCCGAGATCGCTGACGCGATGCGCATCCTCGACGCCCGGCGCCGCGCCAGCGGACCGGGCGGCCGTGTCCGGGTCGGCCTGGTGGAGGAGAACGTCGCCGGCCTCGCCGCCCTCCAGGCCGCCGGGCTCGCGCCGATCTGGTCGGCGCCACGACTCGCCCGGGGCGATCCCCTCGACTGGCACCCGGACTGGATCTGGGGCCAATTCAACCACGCGATGGGATGACCTGCCGGCGTCTCGCAGGCTACGGTTCGACCGGGGCGAAGACCCACATCTCACGGTACGGGACCGTGATGTGCCAGGTCGTGGCGACGCCCGGCGGCAGGGAAGCGACGTCGCCGGGGCCCAGGTCGATGACGGCCCCGCCCGCGAACTCGATGCGGGCCCGCCCTTCGATGACGTAGACCGTCTCGCGCTGCTCCGGGGTGAACTCGATCGGTGCCGCGACGGCGGTCATCCGGGTCAGGCCGGCCCAGACCCGGTCGGCCCGGACGAACTCGTGCATCTCCGTGCCCGGTACGTCGGGATCGGCTACCCAGTCGTCCGTCGAGCTCGACGACACGTGGATCCCCGGCGCGATTTCCATGGCCTGCCCTCCTCCGGCGAATTGTGACGCGCCACCGTGGCGCCGCGCGGTGCCGGGAGCCCGGCCCGAACGTTCGACGACCAGGCCCAGCGCGGCGACGAAAGTTCTGCCCCGCTACCCCGGCCGGGTCATGGTGCGGCGCCGCGCCGCCCGCGATCCTGTTGAGGTCGGCCCCCGCATCCACTCCATCCCCGAGGCTCAGGTGACGATCCTCACGGCCTGTCTCTCGTGCGGCACGCCCGCACGATCCGCGAACACCACCTTCTGCGGCCGCTGCGGCCTGCCGTTCGGTGCGGCACCGCCGGCCCATGTCGAGCTGCCCGTCTGCCCCGTCTGCTACAAGACCTGCGACGACGACGGCCGCTTCCCGAGCACGGCCCTGCCGGGACTCCGCCTGGACCTGCCTCGCCACGTCGCCGAGCACGATCAGCACCCGGTCGGCGACGACGAGTACCTCGAGACGCTCCGGGAGGGCACCCGGATCCGGATCGGGCGGTGGACGGCGCCCTTCGACCTCGTCCGCCGCTATCTCGTCACCGGCGCCCTCGACGGTGGCCGACGGCGGCAATTCGAGCACGACCTGATCGTGACCGCGATGACCCAGCTGGCCCGCTTCGGTCCCGGCGCCGTGATCCTTGGCGACCAGCCCGAGTGGCGGGCCGCCCGCGACGCCGTCAGTGAGCTCCTCGAGCGATACCACCAGCCGCACCGGCGCCGCGGGCCGCACTGAGACCTTCGCCGGACAGGCTGTCCAGCACCCTTGGCACCCTGCCAAGTGTCCTTGACATCGACCCTGGGTCTCGCCATCGTCGAGGTGTGACCGGATCGTCGACCGAACCTCGCCTCTCGAACCGTTTGCGCGTCGCGAGAGCCGAGCGGGACCTGTCGCAGGGCCAGCTCGCCAAGCTGGTCGGCGTAAGCCGGCAGACGATCAGCTCGATCGAAACGGGCCAGTACGGCCCGTCCACCCTGCTCGCCCTCCGGCTCGCCCGCGTCCTCGCGGTCCGGGTCGACGAGCTCTTCTCCCTGGAGGATCGGACGTGATGGGACTCGTTCCGCGCGATGAGCGTGAGCTCGGCGTCGACCTCGCGGCCGACCGGTTGAGCTACCTCGTCCTCTCCTTCGGCCTGCTCGGGCTCGTCGGCTGGCGCAGCTTCGTGAACGGCGAATCGCCCTGGGACCTGCTCATGCTGGTCATCGCCGGCGGGGTCGCCGGGACGCTTTACCGCGCCTGGCGTGGCGCCGTCTCGGGGCGCTGGCTGGTGGTCGGGTTCGTGACCATCGGGATCGCCCTCGTCGTCGCCGTGATCGTCGGGCTCGGCCTCGGGCGCTAGCCCCGCGCGGCGTCCCGGCCGCGCATGGCGTCCCGGCGTCCCGCGGCGTCGAGGGCCCGGCGCGCCTGGGCCAGGTGGATCCGGTCGTGGCCGGCGGCGAGCCGGAACGTCAGCTCGATGCTCTCCGGCCCGCGCTCGCTGTGCATGCCGACCCTCGCCCGCTCGGCCACGGACAGCCGCGACCAGAGCTCGAGGTTCGACGCCCTGAGGGCCTCGAAGAGATCGAGCAGGTGGCCGACGTCGGCGTCCTGGTGGCGGAGTCGATCGACCCACAGGGCCTGGTCGTAGCCGATGATCTCGGGCTCGTCATGAGCCAGGATCCAGCGGTAGCGACCCGCGACGACCAGCTCGCCGTCGACGATGTGACCGATGCACTCGAGAGCCGACCACTCGCCGGGCTTCGGGCGGATCCGAAGGGCGGGCCCAGCGTCGAGCACGAGCGCCTGAAGCGTCGCCGGTGTCTGGGCCTGGACCTCGGCCGGGTCGTCGGCGCCGAGCGCCGCGAGCAGGCTCTGGCGGTAGGCCTCGACCGCGGCGGTCGGATCAGGACCCGGATTCGGGCTCGTCATTCGCCTCTCCCGCGAGCAGCGCGCGGAACCGGTCGGCATCGAGGATCGGGATCCCGAGCTCCTCGGCCCTGGCCAGCTTGGAGCCCGCGCCCGGGCCCGCGACCACATAGTCCGTCTTCTTCGACACGGATCCGGCAGGTTTTCCGCCGGCCGCCCGGACCGATTCCTCGGCCTCCTCGCGGCTGAAGCCCTCGATGGTGCCCGTGACGACGACCGTCTTGCCGGCCAGGGGGCCCGTCCCGGCGGCGGCGGCTCGCGGCGCCGGCAGCTCGACCTCGACGCCAGCCTCGGCCAGGTCCTCGAGGACCGCGCGACCGGGGCCGCCGTCTCCGAACCAGGCCGCCAGGGCCGCCGAGACCGTCGGCCCGATGCCCTCGATCTCCTCAAAGCGGGTGGCTTCCGTGGAGGCCACCCGCTCGAGGTGGGTCGCGGCCGCGCGGAGCCAGGCCGCCCCCGCCACTCGCCCCGAGCCCTCGCCCCCGGGCACCTCGGTCGCCAACCAGCGAGCCAGCTCGATCCCGGTCGTCCAGCCGACCTGGGGGATGCCGAGCGCGGCGATGACCCGCTCCAGCGGCCGGCGGCGGCCCTTCTGGATGGAGGCGTGGAGATTCTCGGCGCTCTTCCGGGCGAAGCGATCCAGGCCCTCGAGCTGCTCCACCGTCAGCCGGAAGAAGTCGCCGCGCTTCCGGACGAGCCCCGTCTGCAGGAGCTGCTCCAGGGCCTTGTAACCGAGCCCCTCGAAGTCCATCCCGCCGCGCCCGGCGAAGAGGCCGAATTCCTGGGCGACCCGCGCCGGGCAGGCGAGGTTCGGGCAGTAGTGACGGACCGCGCCCTCGTCCCGGACGATCGCCGTGCCGCAGACCGGGCACGCAGCCGGCATGTCGAATTCGCGCTCAGCGCCCGTCCTACGTTCGGTGATCGGGCGGACGACCTCGGGGATGACGTCGCCTGCCTTCTGGAGGATCACCCAGTCGCCGACCCGGATGTCCTTGCGTCGGACCTCGTCGAGGTTGTGGAGGGTCGCCCGGGCGACCGTGGAGCCGGCGACCTTGACCGGGCGCAGCCACGCCACCGGGGTCAGCGTCCCGATCCGGCCGACGTACGGAACGATGTCCTCGAGGTACGCCTCCACCTGCTCGGGCGGGAACTTGAAGGCGATCGCCCAGCGCGGCGCCCGCGACACCATCCCGAGGCGCTCCTGCTGGTCGAATCGGTCGACCTTGACGACGACGCCGTCGGTCTCGTATGGCAGGTGGTGGCGCGCCTCGCGCCAGCCCTCGGTGAACTCGATCACGCCCTCGATGTCCAGGCCGGTGGCACGATCCGGGTTGACCGGCAGGCCCAGGGCGGCGAGGCGGTCGAGGGCGCTGGACTGATTCGTGACGCCGGGGGCGGCAGAATCGGCCCCCTCGGCGGAGCCGGCGTCGCCAACGTTCAGGCCCGGTGTCGCCTGCGCTCCCCTGCCCTCCTCGAGGAGCTGGTAGAACCAGGCCGAGAGCTTCCGGCTCGCGGTCACCGTCGGGTCGATCTGGCGGAGCGAGCCCGCCCCGCTGTTGCGCGGATTGGCGTACAGCGGCAGGCCGGCCGCCTCGCGCTCCTCGTTGATCCGGGCGAACTCGGCCTTGGGGATGAAGACCTCGCCCCGGACGTCAGCCGTGACCGGCTCTTTGAGGCGGTCCGGGATGACCGAGATCGTCCGGAGGTTCGCCGTCACGTCCTCGCCGGTCGTGCCGTCGCCGCGGGTGGCGCCACGCACGAAGCGGCCGCGCTCGTAGGTCAGCGAGATGGCCAGGCCATCGATCTTCAGCTCGGCGACGTAGCGGAGGTCCGGGGCCGGCTCGGGGGCGGCCGGCAGGCCGAGGCCGCGCCGGACGCGGGCATCGAAGGCCCGCAGCTCGTCGTGGCTGAAGGCGTTGCCGAGCGAGAGCATCGGCCGCGAATGGCGGACCTCGGAGAACGTGCCGCCCGGCGTCAGGCCGACGCGCTGGCTCGGCGAATCGGGGGTGACGAGGGCCGGGAAGACCGTTTCGAGCGCGACGAGCTCGGCCAGGAACGCGTCGTACTCCGCGTCGGTGAGCTCGGGCGATTCCGTCTCGTAGTACAGGCGGTTGGCCCGGTGGAGGATCTCGGACAGCTCCGCGTGCCTGGCGGCCGCGGCGTCCGGCTCGAGGGCCGCGGCGGCCTCGACGCGGGCCGGGTCGACGGGCAGCTGGTCGACGGTCTCGGTCATCGACGCCAAGTCTACGGAGGCGCCGACCGACCGTGCCCGCTGCGCCCGACCGGCCCGGTCCGCCCCGCACCCGACCGTGCCGGGGCACCGGACCGTGGTCCGGGCACCCCGCACGCGACCGTGCCGGGGCACCGGACCGTGCTCCGGGCACCCCGCACCCGACCGTGCCGGGGCACTCGCCCGAGCATCGCCGTCATCTGCTACCAGGGGTGGCGTTGGTCGAACGTCGCCCCAAGGCTCCAGCGTGCGTGCCGCGTCACATGCGCGCGAATCGTGACACCTGCTTCTCGATTGCAGCGCCGGTCAACAACCGCGTGACGAACGCCATCGTCGGTGGACTCCGACGGAATCGGTCCCCGGACCAGCCGTGCAAATCGACACGGATCACCACGCGGAGGGTGGCGACCCGCCGACCCTCACTCGAGCCGCCCACCGCGGATCAGCGCTCGGCTGAGACCGGCGATCGAGCTGCAGCCCAGGAGCGGCAAGGCGATCTCGAGCTCCTCGCGGAGGATCGCGATCGCACGCTCGACGCCGGCCTGACCGCCCGCGGCGAGGGCCCAGTAGAACGGCCGCCCGACAAGAACCCCCGTGGCGCCGAGCGCGATCGCGATGGCCACGTCCAAGCCGCGGCGGATGCCGCCATCGACCCAGACCTCGACACGCCCATCGACCGCCGCCACGATGTCCGGCAGGACGTGGGCCGTCGCGACCGAGCGATCGAGCTGCCGCGCGCCGTGGTTCGAGACGACGATCCCATCCACGCCATGTTCGACGGCCAGCCGGGCATCGTCCGGCGCGAGGATGCCCTTGAGGACCAGCGGCAAACCACTCCACGACCGGATCGTGGCGAGGTCGGCCCAGGTCAGGCCGATGGCCCGCTGGCCCTCGAGCCCTCCGTACCGGCCGCGCGCCTCGACAGCAGCGGGATCGACGTTTGGCATCGCCGGCAGGCGGAAGCCCGATCGGCGGTCGCGGTCGCGATAGCCGAGGACCGGCAGGTCCACGGTCAGGACGATCGCGCGGTTGCCGGCCGCCGCCGCGCGATCGACGAGCGAGCGGGTGTATTCGAGGTCGCGGGTGAGGTACAGCTGGAACAGGAGGTCGGCTCCGGGCGCCGCCGCGGCCACCGCCTCGATCGAGGTCGAGGCCGACGTCGAGACGCAGAACGGGACACCGGCGGCGGCCGCCGCGCGAGCCACCGCGCCCTCGCCGTCGGGATGGGCCATCGCCATGGCTGCCATTGGCGCAACCGCGATCGGGATCGTGCTCGCACGCCCGAGGAACGTGCCCCCGACGTCGATCGAGCGCATGTCCGTCAGGACCCGCGGCACGAATCGGACGTCGCGCCACGCGGCGTCGTTCTCGACAAGCGTGATCTCGTCCCACGAGCCGCCGGCGACGTAATCCCACGCTGGCCCAGCCATGCGCGCCCGTCCCGGCGCCTCGAATTCGCCCAGACTGACGATCGAAGCGAGCTCGTCCGGGGCGAGGCGGGATGGCATCAGCCGACGAGATCGAGGCCGGCGAGCGAGGCGAGGACCGTCTTGCGACCGACCTGGGCGTCCTTGAAGGCGACGGTGACCTCCTCGTCATTCCGGGTGAGCTTCGAGGTGATGACGATGCCGTCGCCCCAGCGGGCGTGGCGGACGCGATCGCCGTCGCGGTAGCGGCGCTCGCCGGGGATGATCGGCCGGGCCTCGCGCGTGGGCAGGGTGTCCCGCGCGACCGGCGTGGCGGGCGTCGCGCCCAGGTCCGCGTCGAGCGCTGGGCCGTCTTCCCAGGCCACGAGCCGTCGCGATCCGAACGTCCCCGACCGGGCGCCGCCGGCGAACGCGTCGCGCTTGGCCGCCAGGTCACGTGTCGGCCTGAATGCCTCGCCTGCCCGCGGCCCGCCGGGCCGGCCACTGCCCTCCCGGAAGGCACCACCGCCGGTCCGGATCGGGGTCCCGAAGCGGGTCGCGCCGCGACCGAAGACAAGGTTCAGGTCGTCCGGCGCGTCGGCGTCGCCGGCCGCATCCCCCACGGCACGGGCCAGGCGCGGGCCGCTCATGAGCTCACCCGGGATCTCGAGCAGGAACCGCGACGGCTCTGCCATCCACGAGCCGCCGCTGCCCCGCCGGGTCGCCCGCTGCCAGGCATGCGACAGGTACAGGCGGTCCTTGGCCCGAGTCATGCCGACGTAGGCGAGACGTCGTTCCTCCTCCATGGGGGCGGGATTCGGGTTGAACCCGGATTCGGCGTCGAGCGCCCGGCCCGTCGGGAAGAGGCCCTCCTCGAGGCCGGCGATGAAGACGACCGGGAACTCGAGGCCCTTCGCCGCGTGGAGGGTGATGAGCGACAGCTTGTCGGCGTCGGATTCGTATGCGTCCTGGTCGGCGACGAGGGCTGTCTCCTCGAGCAGGCGGTCGAGGGCGTCGTCAGGCGACAGGTCGTCGTAGCGGGTCGTGACCTCGCGCAGCTCGAGGAGGTTGGCCCAGCGCTCCTCGCCCTCCTCGGTCCCGTCGGCGAGCATGGCCCGGTAGCCTGAACGTTCGAGGACGAAGTCGAGGAGCTCCGGCAGCGGCAACGCGCCAACTCGCGTTCGGAGCTGCCGGACGAGGCCCACGAAGTCGCCGATCGAAGTCCGGGAGCGGGCGGCCAGCTCCGGGGCGGCGCCGCCCGCGACGACCCGCTCGAGGGCCAGCCAATAGGGCAGGTCCTCGCGGGCGGCCACGGCCCGGACGACGTCGATGGTCTTGTCGCCGATGGACCGGGCGGGGACGTTGATGACCCGCTCGAAGCTGACCGAATCGGCGTCCGACCGGAGGATCCGGAGGTAGGCCAGGGCGTCCTTGACCTCCTTGCGGGCGTAGAACCGGGTCCCACCCACGACCTGGTAGCGGATGCCGTAGCGGAGGCACGACTCCTCGATCGAGCGGGACTGGGCGTTGGTCCGGTAGAGCACCGCGATGTCGCGGAGCTTGTAGGTCCCGTCGGCGTCATCGGCCCGGCGGGTCAGGACGGAGCCACGGGTTCCCGTCAGCTCCTCGACCCGGCGGGCGATCCACTCGGCCTCCTCCTCCTCGTTGTAGGCCTCGAAGCGATCGATGAGGCGGCCACGGTCGTTCTGGGTCCAGAGCTTCTTGTCGGTCCGGGCCTCGTTCTTCGAGACGACGGCGTGGGCGGCGTCGAGGATGAGCTGCGTGGACCGGTAGTTCTGCTCGAGCTTCACGACCGTCGCGTCGGGCCAGTCGCGCTCGAAGTCGAGGATGTTCCGGATGTCGGCCCCGCGCCAGCCGTAGATGGATTGATCGTCGTCACCCACCACCGCCAGGTTGCGATGGCCGGTGGCGAGGGCCTTGACCCACAGGTACTGCGGCCGGTTGGTGTCCTGGTATTCGTCGACGTGGAGGTAGCGCCAGCGCTCCTGGTACTTCTTCAGGGTTGCCGGCGATTCCTGGAGGAGCCGGACAGCCTCGAGCAGGAGATCGTCGAAGTCGAGGGCATTCGAGCGCTTCAGGGCGTCGCGGTACTTCCTGGCCAGCCGGGCGATCTCGACGAGCGCCCCGGTCGCGATCCGGATCGGCGGGATCTCGGTCGGGTCGACCATGTCGTTCTTGGCCCGGCTGATCGCGCCGAGGATCGACTGGGGCCGGGTCTCGCCCTTGGCATCGAGGCCCTCTTCGCGAAGGATCTGCTTCATCAGGGCGTTCTGGTCGTCGGTGTCGTAGATGAGGAAGCGCCGGTCGATGCCGATGGCCCCGCCGTCCTGGCGAAGGACGCGGGCGCACAGGGCGTGGAATGTGCCGGCCTGGACCTCGCGGCCCTTCTCCCCGACGAGGCGGACGATCCGCTCGCGGAGCTCGGCCGCCGCCCGGTTCGTGAAGGTCACTGCCAGGATCCGCCACGGCGCGACGTCCTTGACGCCGATCAGGTACGCCACCCGGTGAGCGAGGACGCGGGTCTTGCCGGATCCGGCCCCGGCCAGGATGAGGACCGGGCCGTCTGTGGTCGTGACGGCCCGTGCCTGCTCGGGATTGAGGCGAGCCAGGATCTCCCGCTCACGCGACGCCCGGGCCTCGGCCCGGTGGCGGACAGTGTCGGGATCCGGGGGTGCCAGGGGATCACGGGCCTCGGCGCTCGCGGCCTCGGCGGCTTCACTGAGCCAGGCCGGTTCCTCGGGCGCCGGGGCCTCGGGGAGCTCGATGAACTGCGTGCCCGTGGGCTCCTCCGGCGCGTCGAGCGCCGTGGCGCGGCGCGATCCGGCGGCGCGGCGGCGCCCGTCTCCGGGGCGGATGGGACTCACGCCGTCAATTGTAGGGTCGACCCCTCATCCCCGGATCATCACGGGCCGTCCCGGGTCAGGCGAGATCCTTGATCCACCAGGTGTAGGACGGGCGGACCTTCATCCCGACCCGCTCGTAGAGGGACAGGGCGCCCGTTCGCGAATCGGTGGCCAGCCCGCAGGCGCGCCAGCCGGCGGCGTGGAAGCCCGCGAACGAGGACTGGAGCAGGGCCCGGGCGATCCCTCGATGCCGGTGCGTCGCCTTCGTCGCGAGCTGTTCGATCCAGCCCTCGTCGTTGCCCTCGTAGGCGAAGCCGAGCGCGACGCCGACGAGCTCGTCGCCGTCGAAGGCGAGTCGTGATGCATCGGGCGCAAACGACCCGTGTTCGATGACGAATCCGGCCCAGCGCTCGAAGTCGATGGGTTCGCGGCCGGGCCACTCGTTGAAGGCGTCCTCGATGAGCTGGTAGGCGGGCATGGCATCGGAGGTCTGGTACGAGCGGAGGGTGATGCCGTCGGGGAGCTGGACGGTCGGGGGTTCCGGGCCGATGGTCGCCTGGAGGATCCAGGCCGAGCCGCCGTTGGCGTAGCCGCACGCCTGGAACAAGGCGCCCGCCGCCGTGTCGCCGTCGCTGACCGTCTGGCGGACGCGGGCGAGGCCGGCGCTCCTGGCTCGCGCCTCGGTCCAGGCGAGGAGCGCTCGCCCGATGCCACGGCCCTGATGGGCGGGGTGGACGTCGGCCTCGGCCCGTTCGGCGACCCGGTTCGCCCAGGCAGCAACGGTCGGCCCGGCCTCGATGACGACGACCTCGCCACCCTGGCGCTCGAGCCGGTCGAAGAGGTTGGTGATGTCCTCCTCGTGGATCTCGGCGACCCCGTCATCGGCCGTCTCGCAGGCGGCGATGAGCGCCGTGATCGGAGCGATGTCGTCGCGGGTCGCGGGGCGCGCGGTCAGGCCGGGGGCCAGGCGCAGGTCGTCCATGACCGCCGGATGGTAGCCGAGGCGGCCGGCGGGGCGGTTCGGGCCGGGGCCAGCATTCGGGTCGAAGCCGGACCGCGTCGACCCTACTCGACCTGGTCGGCCGGCGGCGCGGCGATGTCGAGGCCGGCGTCCCAGTCTGAGAGGCGGAGCCCGACCGCCAGCTCGCCGGCCTCGCCGGCGTTCACGTCGAGGGTCAGGCTCGCCGGACGAAGGCTGTCCTTCTCGACGAGGACGATGACAGAGGCGGTGGTATCGCCCAGGCCAAGCATCCCCGGGACGAGCTCCTGGGCCTCGGCGACGGTGAGCTCGAGCTTGACCTGGTAGCAGGATTCCAGGCCGCACGAGGCGTCGGACTCCTTCGTCGGCTGCACCGGGGACTGGACGAGCCAGACCTCGATGTCCCGGAGGAGCTGCGCCGGGTCACGGAGGTCGATGTCGAGGACGGACGTGCCGGACGTCTCCTTCCGGTACTTGTCGCCGCCGATCGATGTCCGGGTGTACGTGTCCCCGCCGATGGTTATCGCGTCGAACGTCAGGCCGAAGACCGCCGGCACCTCCAACCGCAGGGTCGACGCGCCGACCTCGAAATCGATGTCCATCTCGAGCTTCGTCCCGGTGAGGGACACGTCCCCGCCGCCGGCGCCCGTCAGGTCGAGCTGGAGCCTGCCATCCGCCGTGGCCTCGAGGTGGACCGTCTTGACCGTCTGCAGGGATGCGACGGCCTTGGTCAGGATCTCGTTCGGGTCGGTAAGCGATGGCCCGGAATCGCTGCAGGCGCCGGCCGCGACGGCGGCGACGACGACGAGCAGGGCGGGGAGCGCGGCGATGCGGCCGTGCATTCGTTCCTCCAGCTGGTGCGATGGCGGGGCGAGCGTCACCGGACGGTCACGGCCTGTCAAGCCGCGGAGGGTCCGTCGCCGCGAACCGCGGAGTAGGCTGCGAGATCTGACGACGGCGACAGGAGGAGTCCCATGGATCCCGTACAAGTCCTGGTGGCGCTCGCCAACCTCTCGGTCATCATCGGCATCGGGCTTGGGCTCCTTCAGCTCCGCGCGATCGCGAGGCAACGCCAGGAGGACATGGTCCTGCGGGCATTCGAGCCGTTCCTCGACCCCGCTTTCTCGCGGGCCTTCTGGGAGGTCCAGACGTGGAGGTATACGACCTTCGAGCAGTTCGACGCCGAGGCGACACTCGAGGACCTGGTGACCCTCGACGTCGTGAGCGTGCAGTTCGAGACGATGGGCCTCCTCTACAAGCGAGGGCTGGCCGAGCTCGACTTCCTCGACGACCTCATGGCCGAGCCAACGCTCATGACGTGGAACCGGATCGCGCCGATCGTCTACGGATACCGGGCCAAGGCCAACGTGCCCGGCTGGAGCCAGTGGCACGAGCGGCTCGCGGTGGCGCTCGACAAGCGCCTCACGGAGCTCGGCGAACCGCACGAGCCGCTCGTCAAGCC
>SCUO01000023.1 GCA_004297395.1 Chloroflexota bacterium
AGCGGTAGCGCCTCGGCCGGGACGGCCAGGCGGTCCGGAACGAAACTCTTCGATTTTCGGAGCAGCGTGGCAGTCACTGGTGGGTCCTCGTCGGTGGCCCCGGTGGTCCCGGGGCCACCCTGCTGGGTGGGTTGACGGTGGGTGAGGCGCTGGTGTCGAGCTCGCGGTCCCGAACATGGAACGAGCCGCGGACCCTGCTTCCGGCGCCTCTGCGTCGGGTGGGCTCGCGGCTCGGGTTCGATGCACTCGGACGTCTCGAGAGCATCAAAAAAGCCGGGGGCCCGATCTGGCCCACGGCTCGTGGTTCGTGGCTGAGAGCGGCCTTGCCGCCCGGCACCTACCTCGAGAAGGGCACAGATCTCCCGCGATCAGCCGCGCCGACGGGCGCGATCGTGGGCACGTAGAGGAGCATCTGGCTCATCTGCTTGCCGTCCTCCATTGAGGTGGTTGACCGGTGCGGAACCCGCACCGATCGCGGAGTGTAGGCGGCGCACCGGGCCGGTGTCAACCGATGGCCCGAGATGATGTGAACGGACAGCGACTCTGTCCGAGTTAAGGGGACAGCGACTTTGTCACCCTCGATCCCATGGAGACGAGGGAGGCGATCACCTTGAACACCCACGCTCAACGGCGCCTGCTGGTGCTGACCCACGTCTTGGCCGGTGAGCTGGACGGCCGGGCGGCGGCGGAGATCCTCGGGCTGTCGGGCCGCCAGGTCCGGCGGCTGCTCGACCGGTATCGGGGTGACGGGGCGGCGGCGTTCATCCATGGCAACCGGGGCCGCGCCCCGGCCAACCGGGTCGAGGCGACCACCCGGGCCCGGGTCGTCGAGCTCGCGACGACGACGTACGCTGGCTTCAACCCGGTCCACCTGGCCGAGACGCTGGCCGAGGAGCAGGGCTTGGTGCTCTCGGCCCGGACGGTCCGCCGGGTGCTCGTTGCGGCCGGCGTTCCCCAAACCCGGACGCGGCGGCCCCGGAAGCATCGCAGCCGCCGGGAGCGGATGCCCCGGGCGGGCATGCTCCTCCAGGTCGACGGCAGCCGCCACGACTGGCTCGAGGGCCGGGGGCCGATGTTGACCCTCGTCGGCGGGATCGACGACGCCACCGGGATCTTCACCGGCGCGACGTTCCGGCTCGCCGAGGATGCCGCCGGCTACTTCACCGTGCTCACCCAGACGGCGGCGGCGCATGGCCTGCCCGTCGCGCTCTATTCCGACCAGCACGGCATCTTCGTCAAGGATCCGGCCCGGCCACCCTCCCTGGCCGAGCAGCTCGCCGGGAAGCGGGCCATGACCCAGGTCCGGCGGGCCCTCGAGGAGGCCGGCGTGGGCTGGATCGGAGCGACGAGCGCCCAGGCCAAGGGCCGCATCGAGCGCGGCTGGGGGACCGCCCAGGACCGCCTCCGCTCGGAGCTCCGGCGGGCCGGTGCGGCGACGATCGAGGAGGCGAACGCGGTCCTGGCCCGCTACCTCGTCCGCCACAACGAGCGCTTCGCGGTGCCGGCGGCGGACCCGACGCCCGCCTGGCAGGCCTGGCCCGACGGTCGCACCGCCGAGACGGTCTTCAGCTTCCACTACCCACGCCGGGTGGCCCGCGACGCGACGATCAGCTGGGAGGGTCAGGCCCTCGCCCTGCCGGCCCGGGCCGACGGGCGGTCGTGGGCCGGGGCCGGGGTGATCGTCGAGGAGCGCCTCGACGGCAGCCTCTGGGTGAGCCATGCCGGGACCGCCTACCGCCTGACCGACGCGCCGCCCGGACCGGTCACCCTGCGGGCCCGTCACCTCCGCCGCGAGCCCCTCGCCGACCTCGCCGCCGCGAGCACCAGACGGGAGCCGGTGCCGCCGCTGCCCTCAGCCGCGACGAGCTCCCACGGCAACCACGACCCAAACCACCCCTGGCGGCGCTACGCTGCCGTCCGACCACGGTGACAAAGTCGCTGGCCGCCTAACGGTCAGGGTCGCGGTCCTCCGACAGCACGATCAAACGGGCTCCCGGCCGGTTCGGAGTGCTCTCGCAGCCCGGCGATCCGCGTCGCGACGACCCGTCGAAGCCCCAGGTCGGCCCGGCGGCGCCGGGCGACCGTGACCACGAGCGACCCCAGGGACGCGAGCGCGAGGCCGACGAGGCCGAGCCGGCCGCCGTCGAGGCCGCCGGCCTGGCCGATCCG
>SCUO01000024.1 GCA_004297395.1 Chloroflexota bacterium
GGACCGCCCATGCGAGCCATCGTTGCACGCCAGGGGAGCGCCCACAACGGCTGCCAGCGCGTCGACCCGCCGACCCCCGGAATCAGACGATCCGGGGGATGCACGGTCATCCCCCTCGCCGCGAACCTCAGCGCATGGACGATCCACACGACTCCGGCCGCTACGAGATCCGCGTTCGAGGCCTCCTGAGCGACACTCTCCTCGGCGCCTTCCCCGAGCTGCACGCACGGCGCCGAAACCGCGTGACCAGCCTGGTCGGGGAGCTGCCCGACCAGGCGGCGCTCCACGGCGTGCTCGCCCGGGTCGAGGCGCTCGGGCTGGAGCTCGTGGATGTACGTCGCATCTCCCCACGCTCGGGGGCGCCAAGCGAGCCCGACGCGGAAGCTCGGACCCGGCGTCGCCGGCCGCGAACCGCGCCGAGCGCCTCCGAGGGACTCCTCCGCGGGTCCCTGGAGTCGCTGACCGACCCGTTCGGCGTAGCATCCGCCGTCCGCGACAAGGCCGGAAACATCACCGATCACCGGATCGACTATTTCAACCTTGCGGCCCGGATTTGGGCGGGGGTGTCGGAGGAGCAGATCATCGGGGCGAGCGCGCGGATGGTGTATCCGGCGCTGGGGCCGAGCGGCCTGTTCGATGCCTTCAGCCGAGTCATCGAGACCGGCGAGCCGTTCGTGCGGACGGCGTTTGAGTATGCCGACGTGCTCGCGAACGGCCGCGCGGTGCGCGGGCACTATGACCTCCAGGCCCTGAAGTTCGGCGACCGCGTGATCGTGATCTGGCGCGACGTGACCGAGCGTGAAGCCGTGCTCCGCGAGCGTGAGCGACTGTCCTCGATCGTCGAGGAGTCGCCGGACGGCATCCTCACGACCGACTTTCCGGAGTTGAGAATCACCTACGTCAACCCCGCCTTCGCGGGCGACCTGGGCCTGGACGTTGAACCGTCGTCGCTTCTGGGACAGCCGGTGCTGGAGTTGGTGGACGGCATTCTGGATGCCAACACCGTGGCCACCCTCTGGGAGGTGGCCAGCTCCGGGAAGCCGTGGCTGGGCGAGGCCGAGTGGCGTATCAGCGAGGAGCGGTCGCACCGCGTGGAAATCAGGACGACGCCGCGCCTCGCCGCCGACGGCACCCTCGAGGGCTACCTGGTCGTGGTCCGCGACGTGACCTCGTTGCGCGAGGCCGAGGGCCACCTTGCCCGCCTTGCTCCGGTCGTCGAGCATGCGCTGGACTTCATCATCGTCACTGACCGGGATGGCAGGATCGAGTCGGTGAACCCTGCGTTTGAACGCCTGACCGGCTACCCGGCCGAAGAGGTTCTCGGTCGGACCGTCTCGAGCGTGCTCGGCAGCAGGGTCGAATCCCGCGAGGCGGAACGGTCACTCGACGGCGCCAGGCGTCGTGGCGACGTCTGGACCGGTAACGTGGCCGGCCGCAGGAAGGATGGGAGCCTCCTGGCGGTCGGTCTTTCGCTGGCACCCATCCGGAACGCGGCGGGCGAGCTCATCGGGACCGTCGAGATCGGCCGCGACCGTTCCCGCGAGCTCGAAGTCGAGGCTGAACACGAGCGCGAATCGCAGATCCGGACGGTCCTCGCCCAGGGCCTCGGGAACGGGAACCCGGCCCCGGGCGCCACCCTCGAGCAGGCGGCCCAGGCAATCTGCGATGCCCTCGTGGTGTTGCCCTTCATCGACATGGCCGCGATCGAGGCGTTCACGCATGCCGACGACGTCGAGATCCTGGCGCTGGCCGCCACGGCCGGGGAGCCTCCGATCGCGGGCACGACTCTCGACCCGGCGACAGCGGCGATCGTACGCGAGCGCTCCGCGGGTGGCCCCTGGGCCCACCTCGTGGCGAGCGACCCCGCTGCGGCTGGGATCCTAGTGACCGTCGAACCTGGGCTCCGGGCGATTGCGTACGGTCCCATCGTGCGCGGCGGACAGGCCCTTGGCGCCCTGGTCATCGGCACCGTCGACGACCGCGTCGCGCCGATGCTCGTCGAGCAGCAGCCAGGGGTCGCCTCCTTCAGCGCCACCGCGGGCGCGTTGCTGGCCGAGGGGTTGCAGACGCGGCGTCGGAAGGATGCCCTGCGCGAGGAGATTCGGGCAACGCTTGCCTCGGGCGCCTTCCGTCCGGTCTTCCAGCCGATCGTCGATCTCGAGACGAGGGAGATCGTGGGCTACGAGGCGCTCACTCGCTTCGACTCGGGCCAGCGTGCGGATCTCTGTTTCGCAGACGCCTGGTCCGTCGATCTGGGGGTCGAGCTCGAACTAGCGACGCTTGCGTGCGCGGTGGCCGTGGGCAGCCGGCTGCCGGCAGGCCGTTGGCTCGACCTGAACATCTCGCCGCGCCTGCTTGCCGATCCGCGGCGCGTGGCAGATGTGCTCCATGCGGCCGATCGGCCCCTCGTCCTCGAGATCACCGAGCACGACAAGATCGAGGACTACCCAGCCGTACGCGAAGCCGTCCGGGCACTGGGGAAGGACGTGCGCATCGCGGTCGACGACGCGGGTGCCGGCGTCGCGAACTTCGGCCACATCATCGAGCTCCACCCGGACTTCGTGAAGCTCGACCTGGGCCTGGTGCGCCGGGTGAACGCGAACATGGGGCGCCAGGCCATGGTGGTCGGCATGCGGCACTTCTCCCGCAGCGCCGGTTGCCGGCTCGTGGCAGAAGGCGTAGAGACGGTAGCCGAGGCACGCACGCTCGATGAGCTTGGGGTCGAGTTCGGGCAGGGCTTTCTCTTCGGTGGCCCCGAGCCTGTCGAGAAGTGGGCCGTCAGGCGGTCGCACGACGCTGAGGAGGGTCAGCTGATGCTGTCGAATCTCCTCGAGGACCAGACCGACGAGGGCGCGAGCTGAAATCGCGCTGGCCTACAAACGACCCGGTCGGTTGCGGCTCCTCGATCGTCCCAAGCCGACGCGATCGTCGCGGGCGCGCCTGTATCCTCCGGCGATGGCCGAACCCGAGCTCGTTGACCTCCGCGCGATCGAGACGGCCCGCGAGGTCGTCGCCGGGCGCGTCCACCGGACGCCGCTGCTGTCCTCGGCCGCCGCGGCCGCGACCGTCCGCCGGGCAACCGGCATCCGCCTGGCCGACGAGCGCCTCTACCTCAAGGCGGAGCACCTCCAGAAGACCGGGTCGTTCAAGCCACGGGGCATGCTGAACCGCGTCGCCGCGCTCTCCGCGGCGGAGCGGGGGCGCGGGATCATCACGGTTTCGGCCGGCAACGCCGCGCAGGGGTACGCCTACGCCGGGGCAGCCCTCGGCGTGCCTGTGACCGTGGTGATGCCAGCCGCCGCCGTGCGCTCCAAGGCCGACGCCGCCGCCGGGTACGGCGCACGGGTCGTCCTGGAGGGCGAGACGATGGACGAGACCTTCGCGGCCCTCGATCGGATCCGCGATGAGGAGGGCCTCGTCTACTGCCACCCCTTCGACGACGCCCACGTGGTCGCCGGCCACGGCTCCGTGGGCCTCGAGATCCTCGACGACCTGCCGGAGGTCGATGTCGTCGTCGTCGGGATCGGCGGCGGTGGGTTGATCTCGGGCGTCGCCGCCGCGCTCAAGGAGCGCCGATCAACGGTCCGCGTCTACGGCGTGGAACCGTCCGGCTCGAACGCGATGAGCCTGGCCCTGGAGGCCTGCGAGCCGGTCCGGATCCAGCCACGGAGCGTCGCCGACGGATTGAACGCGCCGTTCGCCGGGGGGCTGACCCTGCCGATGGTCCGGCACTACGTGGACGAGATCACCCTGATCGACGACGCCACGATCCTGGCCGGGCTGCGCTTCGCCCTCGGGCGCCTGAAGCAGGTCCTCGAGCCGGCCGGATCCGCGGCCCTCGCGGCGACCCTCGTGGGGCGAATCCCGATCCGGGAGGGGGAGCGGGTGGCCGTCGTCCTGTCCGGCGGGAACGTCGACGTGACCAGGCTGGGCGAGCTCATCGCGGGCGCTGCGCCACTGTCGACCTGACACCCCGCCCGAAGGCCGGCAACCTGGGACGGCGGCCACGCGACCGCGGCCCGGACGCGGCGGCCGTCAGCCGACGCCGAGCTCCTGGAGCCTGTCGTCGTCGATGCCGAGGTGGTGGGCGAGCTCGTGGATGACCGTGATCCGGACCTCCTCGGCGAGGTCCCGGGGATCCGGGAAGTCCTCCTCGAGCGGGATCCGGAAGAGCGTGATCCGGTTCGGGACGACCGCCGAATCGGCCGCCCACTCGGTCCGCGGCACGCCCTCGTACAGGCCGTACAGGACGTCCTCGAGGTCGAGGTCATTGTCCTCGAGCTGGTCGTCGGACGGCCAGTCCTCGATGACGACGGCCACCTCGGCCAGCGATTCCCGGAACGGTGAGGGGATCGAGGCGAGGGCCCGGTCGACCAGGCGCTCGAAGGCGTCGGCCCCGGACGTGCGGATGCGGCGGCGGCCCCGGGCGCGTTTCGGCATCGCGCCCATCGTAGCCGCCGGCCGTTCCGTGCGACGCACCCGGCCGAGCGACCGGCGAGCCGGGCTCGGGGGAGCGGGTACGATGCCGCGAATGAAGGTCGTCTACACCGCCCGCCACCTCGCCCACGACGTGACCCACGAGACGTTCCTGGGCCAGGCCGTCCCGGCCAGCGAGGTCGCCGAGCGGGCCGAGCGGATCCGGGCAAGCCTCGTCGCCGACGGGGGCTTCGAGCTCGCTGACCCGACCGACCACGGGCTTGCGCCCATCCTCGCCGTCCACGACCCGGGACTCGTCAGGTTCCTCGAGGAGGCCTGGCCGCAGGCCCGCCGCGAGGCCATCAACCGGGCCTTCCTCGTCGCCGACACCTACCCGGTCCGGGCGATGTTCGAGGGCATGAGCGAGGCCGCCGTCGCCCGGCTCCGGGAGCCGCGGGCCGTGGGTGGCCGGACCGGCTGGTGGGGCCTCGATTCGAGCAACCCCATCGTCCAGGGCACGTACGACGCGGCCCGTGGCGCCGTCGATGTCGCGCTGACCACCGTCGACCTCGTCCTCGACCAGGGCGAGGCGGCTGCCTACGGCCTGTGCCGGCCGCCCGG
Source organism: Chloroflexota bacterium (assembly GCA_004297395.1). Lineage (GTDB taxonomy): Bacteria > Chloroflexota > Limnocylindria > Limnocylindrales > CSP1-4 > UBA5189. The sequence continues at coordinate 5,038 of SCUO01000024.1, forward strand.
ACACCACGCCGCCCGCTCGATGGCCGGCGGCTACTGCTTCTTCAACAACGCAGCCATCGCGGCGGATTCGATCGCCCGCCGGACTGGCGAGCCGGTGGCGATCCTCGACGTCGACTTCCACCACGGCAACGGCACCCAGCAGATCTTCTGGCGCCGCGGCGATGTCTTCTACGCCTCGATCCACGCCGATCCGGCAGACATCTATCCGTTCTTCCTGGGCCACGCCGACGAGGTCGGGGAGGGTCCCGGCGAGGGCGCCAACCTCAACCAGCCGCTGCCGGCCGGGACCGGGGACGCCGCCTATCTCGAGGCCCTGGACCGGGCCCTCGATGCGATCGCCCGGACGAAGGGCTCGCTGGTCGTCGTCTCGCTCGGCTTCGACACCTTCGGCCAGGATCCGATCGGGACGTTCGCCCTGACGACCGGGGTCTACCACGAGATCGGGCGCCGGACGGCCGCGCTGGGACGGCGGCTCGTCATCCTCCAGGAGGGCGGTTACTACCGGCCCGCGCTCGGCGAGAACGCCCGGGCCTGGCTCCGCGGCGCCGACGGGCGGGAGTACGACCCCATCCCGGCCGGTGGCTTCGGGCCGGAAGGTGCGAGGATGCCGGCATGACTGACCGCCTACCCGAGCACGTGCGGATCCTCGTGGCCGAGATCGAGACCGAGATCGGCGAATCGGACGATGCCGCGCGAGCCGCCCCGATCGAAGGTGGCGGTCGCCTGAGCCACGCCGCCCTCGATGCGGCTGGCGGCGCCCGGGTCGAGGAGGCCGTTCGCGACATCCTCCTCGAGATCGGCGAGGACCCCGACCGCGATGGCCTCATCGGGACCCCCGATCGGGTCCACCGGATGTACGCCGAGCTGACTGCCGGCTACCACGTTGACCCGGACCGGCTCGTCAACGGCGCGATCTTCGACGTTGCCTACTCCGAGATGGTCGTCGTCCGGGACATCCCCTTCTACTCGTTGTGCGAGCACCACCTCCTGCCGTTCTTCGGGACCGCCTCGGTCGCGTACATCCCGCGGGGCCGGGTCATCGGCCTCTCCAAGATCCCCCGGATCGTGGAGATGTACGCCCGTCGCCTCCAGGTCCAGGAACGGATGACCCAGCAGATCGCCGACTTCCTGAACGATCGCCTCGGGCCCCAGGGCGTCGGCGTGGTGGTCGAGGCGAACCACCTCTGCGCGGTCATGCGCGGCATCCGCAAGCCGGGAACGGTCATGACCACGTCAGCCGTGCTGGGCCTCTTCCGGACCCGCGACCGGACCCGGGCCGAGTTCCTCAGCCACCTCCAGCGGCCGGTGTCGAGGGGCTGACGCGCTCCTCGGCCTCGACCCGGTCGCGCCACTCATCGACGAGCGCCCCGAACAGGGCCCGCTGCTCGAACGGCAGCGCGTGGCCGGCACGATCGAGGATGGCGAAGGTGCCACGCGGGAACGACGCCTGGAGCGGAAACATGTCCGCATAGCCGGTGAGCGAATCCTGCCGTCCGTTGAGGATGAGCGCCGGCGGGTCGAACGGTTCCGGCAGGGGGACGAGCGCGCGTGTCACGTCGTCAGGCCGGGTCATCGCGGAGCCTGGCGTAGAGGACGAGGTCGTGCCATCCGCCGGCCCGCCACTGGGCCCGCCGGTTGATTCCCTCACGGGTGTAGCCCGCCTTCTCGAGGGCTCGCTGCTCGGCGACGTTGTCGACGTCGGTCGAGGCCTCGACCCGGTGGGCCGGCGTCGTCGCGAAGAGGTGCTCGGCGATCAGCCGCTGGGCCTCCGTCCCGAAGCCCTGGCCGCGCGCCTCGGGGACGAGGTCGATGCCGAACATCCAGGCGTCGGATTCGACGTTCGGGCCGTAGCGGACCCGGTGCCAGCCGATGGTGCCGATGACGGCGCCGTCCTCGATCCGCTCGATGAGGACCATGCCGTTGTGGTCGTTCCGGAGCGGGCCCGTGGCGAGCGCCGCCCGGTCGATCGGTTCGAACGGCATGCCGAAGTCGTTGAAGCCACCGTCGGACCCCTGGAGGCGCTGCAGGGCGTCGACGGCGTCGGCGTCGGCCGGAGTCACCTCGCGGAGGCGGACGCGCGCCGGCGGCTGGGTCTCAGTCACGACGCGCAGCCTACAATCCCCGCCATGACGGATCGACCGCTCAAGGTGCTGATCGCGAAGCCCGGGCTCGACGGCCACGACCGCGGGGCGAAGGTGCTCGCGCGCGGCCTCCGTGACGAGGGCTTCGAGGTCGTCTATACGGGCCTCCGCCAGACGCCCGAGATGGTCGCCACCGCGGCCCTCCAGGAGGACGTCGACGTTGTCGGGCTGTCGATCCTGTCGGGTGCCCACATGACGCTCGTGCCGCGGGTCACGAAGCTGCTCCGCGAGGAGGGCCTCGACGACGTCCTCGTGGTCGTCGGCGGGATCATCCCCGACGATGACGCGGCCGAGCTGCGCGCCGCCGGCGTGGCCGGGATCTTCGGGCCGGGCACGACGATCGCCGAGGTCGCCGAGTTCCTGCGCACCAGCGCCCGCCCGCGCGCCTGACGTGGCCGCGCCGGGCGTTCCTGCGCCCGATCACGGCGTCCCCGCAACCGCCGTGTCGGCGCACGACCCGCTGGAGCGGGCGCGGGAGCTGACGGAGGCGGCCATCGGCGGCGACCGCCGTGCCCTGGCGCGCCTCCTGACCGCCGTCGAGAACCGCACGCCCGTCGCCGAGGCGGCTCTCCGGACCCTCTACCCGATGGCCGGGCGCGCCCACCTCGTCGGGATCACCGGACCGCCGGGGGCCGGCAAGTCGACCCTCGTCGCGGCGCTCATCGCGGAGGTGCGGGCGAAGGGTCGCCCGGTTGGCGTGGTGGCCGTCGACCCATCGAGCCCGATCACCGGCGGGGCGCTCCTCGGCGATCGCGTCCGGATGCAGTCGTACGCCTCGGATCGCGACGTCTTCATCCGCTCGATGGCGGCGCGTGGCCACGCCGGCGGCCTGGCCTCGACATCGGCCGCCGCCGCGGCCGTCCTGGACGCCTGCGGCTTCGATCTCGTCCTCCTCGAGACCGTCGGCACCGGCCAGAGCGAGGTCGAGGTCGCCGCGGCGGCCGACACCACGGTGGTCCTCGAGGCCCCGGAGATGGGGGACGAAGTCCAGGCGATCAAGGCCGGCCTGCTCGAGGTGGCGGATATCGTCGTCGTCAACAAGGGCGATCGGCCGGGCGCCCAGCGGACCGCATCGCAGCTCAGGGCGATGCTCGTCGCGGTGGCGCGTGTGGGCACCTCGGATCGCGGCCACCACGGCGCCGCAGTGCCGTCCGAGATCGATGTGCACGACGCCGCAGGCCCCCAGGCAGCCAGCTCGCCCCCATCAGACCGGCCGCGTCCGAAGCAGCCCGAGGTCCTCGTCACGACAGCGACGACCGGGGAGGGGATCGCCGAGCTCCTCGCCTCGCTCGATCGGCATCGGGCGGCCGGTCGGGGCGGGGGGGCATCGGCCGCCCGGCTGGCCCGGGCAGAGGCCCAGGTCTGGGCCATCCTCGGGGACCGGACCCGGGCCGAGCTCCACGCCGCGGATCGCCGCGACGGCACCCTCGCCGTTCTGCAGGCCGTGGCCGACCACGAGCTCGATCCGTTCACGGCCGTAGACCGGCTGCTGACGAGCCTCCGCGGGTGAGCGGCGCCGCCGGGGGCGGCCGCGACGAGCGGTTGCTGACGCCGGCCTTCCTGGGCGTCTCGGCCTCGGTCCTCGTCTTCTTCGTGGCGAGCGGGATGTTCCTGCCCGCGACGCCCCGCTTCACCGCGGGGCCGCTCGGCGGCGACGACCTGGCCGTCGGGCTCGTGGTCGGGTCGTTCAGCATCTCGTCGCTGCTGCTGCGGCCGTTCGCCGGCCGCTGGGCCGATCAGCGCGGCCGCCGCGTCATGCTCATCGTCGGGGCCGCACTCCAGGTCGCGGCATCCGCGGGCCACCTCGTGGCCGATTCCGTCGCCCTCCTCGTCGCGATGCGGCTCCTGCTCGGTGCGTCCGAGGCCGTCTTCTTCGTCGGCGGCATGGCCGCGGCCACGGACCTTGCGCCGGAGCGGCGACGGGGGGAGGCAATCAGCCTCATCTCGACCTCGCTCTACCTCGGTGTCGCGATCGGGCCGATCCTTGCCGAGTGGCTCTACGGCGCGTCCGGCTACCCCGCGGTTTGGATCGCGGCCACGGTGATCAGCATTGCCGCCGTCGCGATCAGCTGGCTCGCGCCCGAGACACTCCCGCCCGCCGAGCGCCGGAAGCCGGAAGCGACGACCGGCCTGATCCATCGCCGCGGCATCGTGCCCGGCCTCCTCGTGCTGTGCGGCGCGTGGGGCATGGGCGCGTACTTTGCCTTCCTGCCACTCCTCGGCGACGAGCTGGGCCTCGATGGCGTGGGCGGCTACCTCGCGGCCTTCGCCCTGGTCGTGATCGGGCTCAGGATCGCCTTCGCCCGCCTCCCGGACCAGCTCGGGCCGGGGCGCCTCTCGGGCACGGCCCTGGTCCTGAGCGCGACGGGGATGGCGCTGGCCGGGCTCTTCCCGAGCGAGCTCGGGTTGTGGATCGGGACGGTCGTCTTCGGCACGGGCGTCGCCTTCACCTTCCCGGCGATCGTGGCCCTGTCGGTGATCGGCGTACCGCCCGACGAACGGGGTGCCGTGGTGGGCACGACGACCCTCTTCATCGACGTCGCCTTCGGCCTGTCGCCGGCGCTCCTCGGGTTGCTGGCCGGGGTGACCGGCTACCCCGCCACGTTCCTCGTGTCCGGCGTGGTGGCCGCGATCGGGGCGGGCTGGCTGCTCCTGCCGGGTCGCGCCTGGGCCCGCTCACGGGCATTGTCGGCGGGGTAGGCTGTGGCCATGTCGATCGAACGGGTCTTCGTCGCCGGGGCCGGCCTCATGGGCCATGGCATCGGCCAGGTCCACGCGGCGATCGGGAAGCAGGTGACGCTGTACGAGCCCGACCTCGCCCGGGCCGAGGCCGGCCGGGCCAGGATCGCCGGCAACCTGGACCGGGCAGTCGCGAAGGGCAAGCTGGACGGGGACGCCCGTGACGCGATCCTGGCCCGGATCGCGACGACCTCCGACCTCGACGCCGTGCATGACGCCGACCTCGTCGTCGAGGCCGTCTTCGAGGACCTCGCCGTCAAGCAGTCGCTCTGGCAGGAGCTCGACGTCCGGGCGCCCTCGACGGCGATCTTCGCCTCGAACACGAGCTCGATCTCGATCGACCGGCTGGCCGCGGCCGTCTCAGCCGACCGGGACGAGCGTTTCGTCGGGATGCACTTCTTCAGCCCGGTGCCGGTCATGCCGCTCGTCGAGCTGATCCGGGGCAGTGCGACCACGGACGAGACAGAGGCCGCGATCAGGGAGCTCTCCGAGGCCCTCGGCAAGAAGCTCATCGTCTCGGCCGACCGCCCCGGCTTCATCGTCAACCGGATCCTGATGCCGCTCCTGGCCGAGGCGATGCGGACGCTGGAGGAGGGGACCGGCACGGCCGACGACATCGACACCGGGGCGAAGGTCGGGCTGAACCACCCCATGGGCCCGCTGGAGCTGGCCGACTTCATCGGTCTCGACGTCTGCCTCAACGTCATGAAGGTCCTCCACGAGGGCATCGGTGGCGAGCACTTCCGGCCGCCGAAGGTGCTCGAGGACCTTGTCGCCGCCGGCAACCTCGGCCAGAAGACCGGGCGCGGCTTCCACACCTACCCGCGGGGCTGAGCGCGAGCCGTGGCGGCCACCATGGACGCGCCCGGCGCCGGCGGGCTGACTGCAGAGGAGCGCCTGCTCCGGGATACGGCCCGCGAGTTCGCCCTGCGGGAGCTGGCGCCGACGGCGGCCGAGCGCGACGAGGCCGAGCGCTTCGACCGCTCGATCTTCACCCGGATGGGCGAGCTGGGCCTGACCGGTGCGCCGCTGCCCGAGGTGGTCGGCGGGGCCGGCTTCAGCTACCTCGGCTGGACGCTCGTCATGGAGGAGCTCGGCGCGGCCGACATGGCGAGCGCCGTGATGCTGAGCGTCCACATCCTGAGCCAGTACCCGGTTGTGACCTTCGGGACGGCGGCGCAGCACGCGGACTGGCTCGGGCCCATGGTCGCGGGCGAGGCGCTGGGCGCGTTCTGCCTGACCGAGCCCCATGCCGGCTCGGACGCGGCCGCCCTCCGGACGCGCGCCGAGCGGGCCGATGACGGTTCGTACCGGCTCCACGGCACGAAGATCTGGATCTCGAACGCCCCCGAGGCGGATCGCTACCTCGTCTTCGCGACGGTCGACCCGTCCCGCGGTTCGAAGGGCATCACCGCGTTCCTGGTCGAGAAGGGCGCGCCCGGCTTCGGCTTCGGGGCCCACGAGAAGAAGATGGGGATCCGGGCCTGCCCGGCGTCGGAGCTGATCTTCGACGGCGCGATCGTGCCGGAGGCGCGTCGCCTCGGCGAGGAGGGCGGCGGCTATCGGATCGCCCTCTCGGCCCTGGCCGAGGGCCGGATCTCGATCGCCGCCGCGTGCGTCGGGATCGCCCGCTCCGCGCTCGAGCAGGCCGCCGCGTACCTGCAGCAGCGGACGGCGTTCGGCGCGCCGCTCGCCGAGCTCCAGGGCCTCCGATTCATGGTTGCCGAGATGGCCCGCGAGGTGGCCGCCGCTCGCGCGCTGACCCATGAAGCGGCTCGGGCCAAGGACCGCGGCGAGCCGATCGGGGAGCTGTCGTCACTCGCGAAGTGGACGGCCAGCGATGCGGCGATGAGGGTCGCAACGGACGCCGTGCAGCTGTTCGGAGGCTCCGGGTATTCCCGCGAGACTGGCATCGAGCGGCTGATGCGCGATGCCAAGGGCGCCCAGATCTACGAGGGCACGAACCAGGTCCACCGCGAGATCGTGGCCGGCGAGGTCCTGAGGCGCGCCGCCGGCTGACCGCGGCTCGGGCCGCCGGCACCTGCCGGCGAGCTCCCGGCCACCTGACGGGCTGAACGGCCCGAGGTTGGTGGGACGTTCGTCCCTCTTCGATCGCGCCCCCGCGGCGTATCGTCGCGGCGAGGAATGTGGCTGCTCAGCCAGCGTCCCGTCACGCACTCCGGAGGTTTCGATTCCATGAGCCCGGTCTCCGAGACGACCCCTCGGCCCTCGACGGCTTCGGACGCCGACGTGCCCGCCGAGGCGACCTCGCTCCCGATCCCTGACCTCACCCGCCGCGGCTTCCTCCGCGGGGCGGCCCTCACCGGCGGCGGGATCATGGCGGCGACCCTCGCGGCCTGCGCGCCGGCGACGCCCACCCCCGGCTGGACCTATGGCCCGGTCGCGACCCCCGCCGCCCCGGGCGGCTCGCCGACGCCAATCCCGGCCACGCCCGGCCCGTCGGCCTCGGCCGGCGCAAGCTCGAGCCCACCGCCTTCCAACATTCCGCCCGGCTGGACCGAGCACGACATCGCCGCCCGGAACGTGGTCCGCCGCTATGTCGGCAACCTCGCCCCGGCACTCGAGGGGATCTTCGGCGGCGAGGCGTTCGCCAAGATCGCCGACATGCTCGCGGTCGATGAGGCATACCCGGAGCTGGACAAGAAGCCGTCCTTCGTCCAGGTGCCCCAGCTCGTCCTCAATGACCTCCTTGATCCGCTGACGCCGGAGCTCGACGGCGACGTCAAGGTCTTCCGCCTGACGATCGATGTCATCGACCAGGCCATCGACGAGATGAAGCCCCCGGTCGCGGCCCTCGGCTACAACAAGCAGACGCCCGGCCCGACGATCCGGGTCACCGAGGGCGACAAGGTCCGGGTCATCTTCACCAACAACCTCGAGGAGACGACGGGCGTCCACTTCCACGGCGTCGAGTTCGAGGACTTCTTCCAGGACGGCGTCCCGTTCGTGACCCAGAAGCCGTTCGCCCCGGGCGAGGAGTACACGTACGAGTTCACCGCCGGCCGCTCGGGTTCCCTGATGTACCACTCCCACCACAACGCCACCGACCAGGTCGGGCGCGGCCTGCTCGGCGCGTTCATCGTCGATCCCGCCAACCCGACCGAGGTCGACACCTTCGATCGCGACTACATCTGGATCTCGAACGACGCCCTCGGCGGCTTCACGATCAACGGCCACGGCTTCCCGGCCGTCGTGCCGATCCTGGCCGCCGTCGGCGAGAAGGTCCGGGTCCGGTTCATGAACGAGGGGATCATGTACCACCCGTTCCACAGCCACGGCTACAAGCAGACGGTCGTGGCCCGGGACGGCTACCCGCTCGGTGCCGGCGCCTACGGCGCGGACACGATCACGGTCGGCCCCGGCGAGCGCTGGGACGTGAACATCGAGACCGACCGACCAGGCCTGTGGGCGTTCCACTGCCACATCCTGCCCCACGTCGAGGGGGCCGACGGGATGTTCGGGATGGTCAACGTCCTCCTTGTCGTCCCGGAAAAGGCGCATGTCGATGCCATCGTTGCGGCGCTCCTTGCGTAAGCCAGTCTCGCTGCTCGCACTCGTACTCGTCGTCGCACCGCTCGCCGCCTGTGTCAGCGTTTCGTCGACGCTCGAGACGATCGGGATCACCATCACGGATCCGTGGGTCCGGCCGCCGACCGGTCCCGATCGGCCCGCGGCCGCGTACCTGACGATCGAGGCCATCGGCGACCGGGCCGATGCGCTGCTCGCCGTCTCGTCCCCGGCGGCCGCGCGCTGCGAGGTCCACGAGACGACGATGGACAGCTCCGGCATGGCCGGGATGCACCCGATCGAGCGGCTCGAGATCCCCGCGGGGGGCACCGTGAAGCTCGAGCCGGGCGGCTACCACATCATGCTCATGGAAGCCCAGGAGCTCACCGTGGGCGATACCGTCGAGCTGCGCCTCGAGTTCGACAAGGCCGGCACCGTCGTCGTCCAGGCGGAGGTCCGGGGAGGCTGAGGTGCGCGCTCGGCCCGCCGTCCCCGGTCCGACCACCGATGACGCCCCGTCGATGGACGGGGCGTTCCGGCTCGTCGTGGCGATGGTCGTGGTGCTCCTCGCCGTCATCGGCACGAGGGTCGTGGGCGGCGCCATGCGGCCGGCGGCGACGGCGGGTACGGCCACGCCCGGGCCCACCGCCCAGGATCCGGCCTCGTTCCTGTACCCGGACCCCAGGCCCGCGCCGCCGCTCGAGCTCGTCGACCAGGACGGCGCCCCGTTCACTGCCGCACGCTACGGCGGCGCGACGACCCTCCTGTTCTTCGGCTACACCCATTGCCCGGACGTCTGCCCGGCGACGACCGGCGTGCTCACCGAAGCCGCGGCGAGCTACGGCCCGGGGGTCCGCGTCGTCTTCATCTCGGTCGACCCGGAGCGCGACACCGTGGAGTGGCTCCGCGAGTACGTCCGCTATCTGCCCGCCGGCTTCAGCGCCCTGACCGGGACGCCGGCCGAGGTTCGTGTCGCCGCCGACGGCTGGGGCGTGCGGTACGCCAGGGTCGAGACCGACATCCCCGGGGAGTACTCGATGTCGCACACGGCCGAGGTCTACCTGGTGGACGGCGCGGGCACCCTGCGGGCGCACTTCCCGTTCGGGACCCAGGCCGAGGCGATCGTGGCCACGCTCCGGCTGGTCGCCGGCTCGAGCCCGCCGTCGGGCTCGCCCACGTCCAGCCCGGCGGCGACGCCGGCCGGCCCGAGCGCCACGCCGACTGCCGCCCCAATCGACTCGCTCGCGGTCGAGGCCATCAGCTCCTCGATCTGGGCGGGTGGCTCCAGCCCGGTGATCCTGGCCCTGTCCGGTCCGGCCGGCCGCCTGGCCGATCTCGAGGCCAAGGTCTCGGTCCAGGTGACGTCGAGTGACGGCCGGGGGCAGGGCCCGCCGGTCGCGGCGATCGCCGTTCGCCCACCGGGCGTCGAGGCGGTCTCGTACGTGGCGATCGTGGACCTGCCCAGTCCGGGCGCATGGGGTCTCACGGTCACCGCGGCGACCGGGGGCAGCAGCCTCACGGGACGCACCTCCGTCGCGGCCCTCGATCCCGGCGCGACCACACCCCTCGGCGCGCCCGCGCCGGACGTCCATACGCCGACCCTAGAGGACGTCGGTGGCGTGGCCCTCCGCGTCACGACCGACCCGCTGCCCGACCTCCGCCTCTCGCGGACCTCGACGACCGACGCGCTGGCAGCGGGCGAGCCGTTCGTCCTCGTCGTCGATTCCTCGCGGTTCAAGGTCACGCCGGCCTGTGGCAAGGCCCTCGTGCTGGCGAAGTTCTTCCTGAATCGATGGCCGGACGTGCCATTCATCCACCTCGAGCCATACGCCTACGACGTCGTCACGGAGGAGCCGGTCATCCAGGGCAGCCTGGCCACCCCGGTCCTCGTCGCGGCGGCCGAGGCCTGGGGCACCGGTGCCGCGCCGTGGGGCGCCGGCTCGATGCCGTGGGTCTTCATCGTCGACGGCGATGGCACCGTCGTGGCCAAGTACCAGGGCGTCGTCGGCAGCAACGACGTCGACGTCATCGTCGCGATGCTTGCCGCCCGCGGCTGAGCCCGGTGCCGGGCCCGCCCGATCGCCCGGTGTAGCATCGACCGCATGAGCCAGACCCCCGCGACCGGCCCGAACGGCCACGTCTACATCGTCAGCGCGGCCCGGACGCCGATCGGCAAGTTCGGTGGTGCACTCGCGACGGTCCCGGCCGTCGAGCTCGGCGGCGTGGCCATCCGGGCGGCCGTCGAGCGGGCGAAGCTGCCCGACGGCACGCCGATCGACGAGGTCCTCATGGGCCAGGTGCTCCAGGCCGGCGCCGGCCAGGCACCCGCCCGCCAGGCGGCCCTTCGGGCCGGCCTTCCCGACACCACCTCGGCGACGACGATCAACCGGGTCTGCGGCTCGGGCCTGAAGGCGGTCATGCTGGCGGCCGCGGAGATCCGGGCCGGCGACGCCGAGATTGCGGTCGCCGGCGGCATGGAATCGATGAACCTCGCGCCGTACTTACTCCCGGGGGCCCGCTTCGGGCTGCGGCTCGGCGACGCGACCCTCGTCGACGCCACGGTCCATGACGGCCTGTGGTGCTCGGTCGAGGACTGCCACATGGGCACCCACGCCGAGCGCGTCGCGATCAGCAACGCGGTCAGCCGCGAGGACCAGGACGCCTTCGCCCTCGAGAGCCACCGCCGGGCGATCGAGGCCATCGATGGCGGCAGGTTCTCCGATGAGATGGCGCCGGTCACCGTCCGCGACGCCAAGGGCCGCGAGACGATCGTCGAGGTCGACGAGGGGCCGCGTCGCGATTCGACGATCGAGGCGCTGGCCCGCCTGAAGCCGGCGTTCGCCCTGCCGGCCGGCGCGGACCGGCGCGAGGCCGAGACGGGCACGGTCACCGCCGGCAACGCCCCGGGAATCACGGACGGCGCCGCCGCGACCATCGTCGCCAGCGAACGTGTCGTCGAGCGGCTGGGCCTGACGCCACTGGCCCGGATCGTCGGCTACGCCCAGGCCGAGGTCGCCCCGAGGTGGCTGTTCCTCGCCCCGATCGAGGGCGTCCGCAGGCTCCTCGAGAAGACGGGGATGCACATCGGCGACTTCGACCTTATCGAGATCAACGAGGCCTTCGCGGCTCAGACCCTCGCCGATGGCCGGGAGCTCGGCTTCGACTGGTCGAAGGTGAACGTCAACGGTGGCGCGATCGCCCTGGGCCATCCCATCGGCGCGTCGGGGGCGCGGATCGTCGCGACCCTCCTCCACGAGCTTGGCCGACGCGGTGGCCGCTACGGACTGGCCACGCTCTGCCTCGGCGGCGGCGGCTCGGTCGCCGCGGCCTTCGAGCGGGTGTAGGCTGCCCTTCCGCCGCGAGGCCTCTGAGGGCCGGGCGTCCCATCCGGCAGGAGGGTCCCATGAACGACGACGAGATGGTCGCCCGGATCAGCGAGCTGTACGGCAGCGGCGACATGGAGGCGTTCGGCAGGGAGCTCTACGCGCTGACTGCCGACGATGTGGTCCTCGAGTACCCGCAATCGGGCGAGCGCTTCCGAGGTCGCGAGCGGATCATGGAAATGAACATGTCGTACGAGGGCAGCACCGGGACAGCCCCCAAGCCGAGCCTGCGGCGCGTCCTGAAGCCCGGCCAGGCCTGGGTCATCGAGGGGACCATCGACTACGGCGACGGCACGCCCGTCAGCGCGATCTCGATCATCGAGTTCGACGGCGGCAAGGTCGTCCACCAGACCGACTACTTCGCCAACCCATTCCCGGCCCCGGACTGGCGGAAGCCGTATCGCGAGGGCTAACCGGCACCGCCGCGGCCCGTCGTCGTCGATGAAGGTCGCCGTGTTCGGCGCGGGAGCCGTGGGAGCGTTCTACGGGGCGCGGATGTCCGAGGGCGGCGCCGACGTCGCCCTGATTGCTCGCGGCGCCCAGCTCGCCGCGCTTCGGACCCGCGGCCTGACGGTCATCACGCCCGAACGAACCTCGGACCACCGCCTGCTCGCGACCGACGACCCGGCCGAGATCGGGCCGGTGGATGTCGTCCTCTTCTGCGTCAAGTCACATGACACCGACGAGGCTGCCGTCCGGCTCGAACCGTTGCTCCGCGAGGGGACGGCGGTGGTCTCGCTCCAGAACGGCATCGACAACGAGGACCGGATCGCCGCCGCCGTCGGCTGGACGCACGTCCTCGGCGGGTCGGCCTACATCCTCGGTGAGGTCCGAGAGCCGGGGGTCGTCGAAGCCTCCGGCCCACGCCGGATCGTGTTTGGCGAGTGGACCGGTGGCGAGCCCACGGCCCGGGTCCGGGGGATCGTCGAGACCTGCCGGCGCGGCGGTGTCGAGGCCGTCGCCGCGACCGACGTCCGCGCGGCGAAATGGGAGAAGTTCACCCTCCTGGCGGCATTCTCGGCGATGAGCGCCGCCACCCGGCTCGGAATCGGGGAGATCCGTGACGCGCCTGCGGCCCGCGAGATGCTCCTGGCGCTCATGGCCGAGGTCTGGGCAGTGGGCCGGGCCGAGGGAGTGGCGCTCGCCGACGACCTCGTCGGACGCCAGGGGGCGCTGCTCCTGTCCCAGGCACCCGGCGCCGCGGCATCGCTGCGGCATGACCTGCTGGCCGGCCGGCGGATGGAGCTCGAGGCCCTCCAGGGGGTCGTCATCGAGCTCGGCAGGCGCCACGGCATCCCGACGCCGTGGATGGCCGCCGCGTACGCAATTCTCCAGCCGTGGGCCAGGCGGAACGCCCTGCCACCGGCCGAGCGGGCGCCGGCGCCCGTCTGATCGCGGACCGGCGACGGCCCGAGCCGTATCCTTCAAGCCATGACTGACCTCGAGACCGAGCGGCGGGCCGCTGCCGCCGGCGAGCCGCCGCCGGACTTCCGCCTCTTCATCGCCGGCGAGTGGGTGGATGGCGTCACCGGGGCGACCTTCGAGAGCGTCAACCCGGCCGATCAGCGCGACGTCATTGGGCGGTTTCAGGCCGGCACGGCCGCCGACGCCGGGATGGCGGTCAAGGCCGCCGAGATGGCGTTCCCGGGGTGGCGGGCGACTCCCGCCCCGAAGCGCGGCGAGATCCTGTACCGCTTCGGCGAGCTCATGGCCCGGCACAAGGAGCGCCTCGCGCGGGCGATGACCCGCGAGATGGGTAAGGTCCTGGCCGAGGCCCGCGGCGACGTCCAGGAAGGCATCGACATCGCCTTCCTCATGGCCGGCGAGGGGAGGCGGATGTTCGGCGACACCGTCCCCTCGGAGCTGCCCGACAAGTGGGCGATGTCGATCCGCCAGCCCATCGGCGTGGCCGGGATCATCACCCCCTGGAACTTCCCGATCGCGATCCCGTGCTGGAAGATGATGCCGGCCCTCGTGACCGGCAACACCGTCGTCTTCAAGCCGGCCAGCGACACGCCCCACTGCGGGACGCTCCTCGTCGAGCTCATGGCTGAGGCCGGCTTCCCGCCCGGGACCGTCAACCTCGTGACCGGCGGCGGGACCGAGGTGGGCGATGCGATCGTCGAGTCGCCGGATGTGGCGGTCATCTCCTTCACCGGCCACTCCTCGACCGGCAAGCGGATCGCCGAGCGGGCGGGCCGGCGCCTGAAGCGGGTCTCGCTGGAGCTGGGCGGCAAGAACGGCGTCGTGGTGCTCCGGGACGCCGACCTCGACCTGGCGACCGACGGAATCCTGTGGTCGGCCTTCGGGACGACCGGCCAGCGCTGCACGGCCTGTTCGCGGGTCATCGTGGAACGGGCGGTGATGGGTCCGCTCCTCGAGCGCCTCGAGGCGAGGGCCCGCGCGCTCCGGCTCGGGTCGGGCCTCGACGAGACCGTCGACGTGGGCCCGCTCATCAACCCCGGCGCGGTCGAGAAGGTCGCCGGCTACGTCGAGCTCGGGCGTGGCGAGGGCGAGCTGGTCCTTGGCGGCGCGGCGGCCACCCACGGTGACCTCGCCCACGGCAGCTTCTTCGAGCCGACGATCTTCGCCGGTGTCAAGCCGATGGACCGGATCGGCCAGGAGGAGATCTTCGGGCCGGTCCTGTCGATCATCCCGGTCGACGATCTCGACGCCGCGATCACGGCCCTCAACCAGACCCGCTACGGCCTGTCGGCCTCGATCTTCACCCGCGACGTGAACACCGCCTTCCGGGCGATGCGGGACTTCGAGACGGGAATCGTGTACGTCAACGCCGGCACGACAGGTGCCGAAACCCACCTGCCGTTCGGGGGCTGGAAGGAGACCGGCAACGGCCATCGCGAGGCCGGCCATGCCGCCCTCGACACGTACACCGAGTGGAAGTCGATCTACGTCGACTTCAGCGGGCACCTGCAACGGGCTCAGATCGACAACCAGGACACCTGAGGGCCCGTCATGCCAGCGTCGAACCGCGTCGTTGTGATCACGGGCGCGACCGGCAAGCTCGGGCCGGTCGTGGCCGCGACCTTCGCCGCGGCCGGCGATCGCCTCGCGCTCCTCGCCCGCGACGGCGCTGAGGCCGCGGCTGTCGCGGCGACGCTGCCGGGGGGAGTGGAACGACACCTGCCCCTCGCCGCCGACCTTGGCTCCGAGACGGGCGCCCGGGCCGCCGCCGCCGCCGTTCGCGAGCGCCTCGGGCTGCCATCGGTGCTCCTCCACCTCGTCGGCGGCTACGCCGGCGGGACCTCGATCGAGGATGCCGAGGAGGGACTGTGGCGCGACCTCTTCGAGCTCAACTTCTGGACGACGTTCCACGCCCTCCGGGCGTTCCTGCCGGACATCCGGGCCGCGGCCGACGGCCGGATCGTGACCGTCTCGACCCCGCTCGCGGGCGCGCCGGTCGCGAACATCGGGCCGTACGCAGCTTCCAAGGGGGCCGTCGAGACGCTCACCTTGACGCTCGCCCGCGAGCTCGCCGGTACCAAGGCCACGGCCAACGTCATCCTGGTCAGGACGATCGGTGACGAGAAGCCGACCCACACCCGGCCCGGCGAGATCGCCGACGCCCTTGCCTGGCTGGCCTCGCCAGCGGCAGGCGCCGTCAGCGGCCAGCGGATCCCGCTCGTCGGTCGCGGCTGAATGACACCCGTCGTCGAGCGCGAGCCCGATCGCCCATGAGCACGAAGTACCGCCACTACTGGACGCTCCTTCGCTCGACCTTCTGGTTCGTCCCGGGCCTCATGGTCCTCGCCGCCGCGCTGCTCGCCGGGATTGCCCTCGCGACGGACTCGGCGGTCCGCGACATCGACCTGCCGGGCTGGATGTATGCCGGCGGTGCCGACGGGGCGCGGGCTCTCCTCTCGACCGTGGCTGGCTCGATGGTCACCGTCGCCGGGCTCGGCTTCTCGATCACGATCGTCGCCCTCGTCCTGGCCTCGACCCAGTTCGGTCCGCGGCTCCTGACGCTCTTCATGCGCGACGTCACAAGTCAGGCGACGCTCGGTGTGTTCGCCGGGACGTTCACCTTCTGCATCCTGATCCTCCGCTCGATCCGGGGCCCGGGCGAGGGTGGAGCGGAGTTCGTCCCGCAGGTCTCGATCACCGTCGCCCTTACCCTCACCCTCCTCAGCGTCGGGATGCTCGTCTACTTCTTCCATCACGTCGCCGAGTCGATCCAGGCGCCCAAGCTCGTCGCCACCGTGGCGCGCGACCTCGACCGTGCGATCGATACGCTCTACCCGCAGGACATCGGCCGCGGCGGCCCGGAGCCCGATCCCGCCGACGTCCCGGACCCCGCGATCGACCCGGTGATCCACGCAGCCGCCAACGGCTACGTCCAGGTCGTCGACGACGCCGCCCTCCTGGCCCTCGCGACCGGCCACGACCTGTGCGTTCGCCTCTTGATCCGGCCCGGGCTGTTCGTCGTTCGGGGCACCGCGATCATCGCCGTCCGCTCACGAACGCCGCTCACGCCCGCACTCGAGGCCCGCCTCGGATCCACCCTCATCGTCGGCAACGTCCGGACGGCCGAGGACGACCTCGAGTTCTCCGTTCGCCAGCTCGTCGAGATCGCGCTGCGTGCCCTCTCACCGGCGATCAACGATCCGTTCACGGCGATGGCAGCGATCGACTGGCTCGGTGCCGCCCTCGCCCGCCTGGCCACCGAGGTATGGCCGTCGCGCTTCCGTTACGACGACGTGGGCCGGCTCCGTGTCGTGGCCGACGTCTCGACGTTCAGCGGTGTCACCCACACGATCTTCAGCCGCATCCGCCACTACGGCGGCGCGAGCCCTGTCGTCCTCAACCGGATGCTCGAGGCGGTCGCGGCGTTCGGGCCATACATCCAGGTTGCCGCCGACCGGGACCTCGTCCGCGACGAGACCGAGGCGGTCATGACAATGGGCCGCTCGCTCATCACCGGACAGGCCGACCTGGCCGAGCTCGAGCGTCGCTACCAGCGGGCCGTCGCCGCGCTCGGCGGCGCGGCCACCGAGGCTTTGTCGGTCAGCGGGTAGCCATCCGCGGGTTCCTTTAACGCGGGGTCGCTGCCGCGCTCGTATGATCGACCCCAATTGAGATCGATCCGACCACCCCGGGAGGTGCCGCCGAGCGTCCGACGGGCGGCCCGCAGGCCTGCGGCCCCGCTGGGCGACCACGGCGACTCGATCGTCTCGGAGCTGTTCAGCGTGGAGCGGCTCGAACAGCACGCTCGATCTCTCGCCGCTGCCCAGAGCATCACGAGCGAGCCCCGCCGTGGGCACGCCATCGGGCCCCGCATCGCCGAGAACGGTCGCGTCCTGCTGTCGTCGTATCGCGTCCTCGCGGGTGCGATCCGCGAAGAGCGTTCGATCACCCCCGCCGCCGAGTGGCTCGTTGACAACTTCCACATCGTCGACGAGCAGCTCCGCGAGATCCGCGACGACCTCCCGGCGAACTACTACCGCGAGCTCCCAAAGCTCGCCGAGGGCCACCTCGAGGGCTACCCGCGCGTCGTCGGCCTCGCCTGGGCCTACGTCGCCCACACGGACAGCCGCTTCGATCCCGACGGCCTCCGTCGCATGGTCGCCGCCTATCAGGAGGTCGAGCCGCTCACCATCGGCGAGCTGTGGGCGATCGCGATCAGCCTCCGGATCGTGCTCGTCGAGAACCTCCGTCGGATGGCGGAGCAGATCGTCGGGAGCCGATCCGCCCGGCAGCGGGCAGATGAGCTGGCCGACAGCCTCCTCGGCCTCGGCCGGGACGATCCGGAAGCGGCCGCCGCGTCGCTCCGGCGCCTGACGGACACCAAGCTTCCGACGGCCGGCCGGGTCCAGCTCTTCCAGCGCCTCCGGGACCAGGATCCCGCCACCACGCCGGCGCTCGGCTGGCTGGAGGAGCGCCTCGTCGCCCAGGGCACGACGGCTGAGGAGACCGTTCGGCTCGAGCACCAGCGCCAGGCCGCGATGAACGTGACAGTCCGGAACGTGATCACGAGCATGCGGCTCATCTCGTGGTTCGACTGGGCCCAGTTCGTGGAGAGCGTGAGCCTCGTCGACGAGGTCCTGCGGTCCCGCGATTCGTTCGGCGCGATGGACTTCGCGACCCGCGACCGGTACCGCCATGCGATCGAGGCCCTGGCCCGGAGCTCCGGGCGGACCGAGGTCGACGTCGCCCGTGCCGCCGTCGCGGCCGCGGACCAGGCGGAGCGCGCCGACGTTGCGGCAGGGAATGCGTCGGGGACTCCCGACCCGGGTGACCCCGCTCGCCCGGCCGACGTGGGCGAGGGCCCCGGCGTGCCCGGTACGGCGCCCGCCACCGCACACGGCGCGGACCCCGGCGCCTGGCTCATCGGTCAACGACGGCCGGACCTCGAACGGACCCTGGGCGTCCGTGTCCCGCTCAGCGGTCGCCTCCGGCGGGCGTTCAGCGGGTCCACTACGGCCTACGTCGGGACGGTCACGCTCGCCACCGCGCTCCTCCTCGCCATCCCGATCCTCCTGTCGGGCGGCGTGGCCGCGGCCGGCCCGGGCATCCTCCTCATCGCGCTTCTGGCCGTCGTGCCCGCGTCGGACCTCGCCCTCGCCCTCGTCAACCGCCTCGTGACCGACGTCCTCGGACCGCGGTCGCTGCCGCGCTTCGAGCTCGCCGAGGGCGTGCCCACGGGCCTCCGGACGCTCGTCGTCGTCCCGACCCTCCTGACGAGCCGCGAGGAGGTGGAGGAGCAGGTCGGCCGCCTCGAGATCCACTACCTCGGCAACCCCGAGGGCGACGTCCGGTTCGCCCTCCTGTCCGACTGGCTCGACGCGCAGAGCGAAACCGTGGACGGTGATGACGAGCTGCTCTCGACGGCCGCGGCGGCGATCGACGTCCTCAACGACCGCCACGGCGAGGCTCCCGGCGGCGGCGCGCGCTTCCTGCTCTTCCACCGGACGCGCCGCTGGAACGAGACCGAAGGGCGCTGGATGGGCTGGGAGCGGAAGCGGGGCAAGCTCCACGAGCTGAATGAGCTGCTTCGGGGCTCGACGACGACGGACATCATGACCACCGGGCGACCGGCCACGGTTCCGCCTCCGGACGTCCGCTACGTCGTGACTCTCGACGCCGACACCCGGCTCCCCCGGGGCGCCGTGGCGCGACTCGTCGGGACGATTGCCCACCCGCTCAACCGGCCGACGTTCGACCCGGCGACGGGGCGGGTGACCGAGGGCTACGGGATCCTCCAGCCGCGGATCACGCCGACGCTCCCGGCCCAACGCGAAGCCTCGCTCTACCAGCGGACCTTCTCCGGCTCCGCCGGCATCGATCCCTACGCCTCCGCCGTGTCGGACGTCTACCAGGACCTCTTCGGCGAGGGCAGTTACACGGGCAAGGGCATCTACGATCTCGACGCCTTCGAGCGGGCCCTGGCCGGTCGCGTTCCCGAGAACACGCTCCTCAGCCACGATCTCTTCGAGGGGACCTTCGCCCGGGCCGGGCTCGTGACCGACATCGAGCTCTTCGACGAGTACCCCTCGCACTATCTCGAGTCGGCCGCCCGCCAGCATCGCTGGGCACGCGGCGACTGGCAGCTGCTGCCGTGGATCCTCGGCCGCGCACGCGACGCGGCCGGCCGTCGCGGCCGGAGCCCCGTGCCGGGCATCGCCCGCTGGAAGATGATCGACAACCTCCGCCGGACCGTGTCGCCGCCACTGGCACTGGCGACCCTCGCCGGCGCCTGGACGCTGCCGTCCGTGCCGGTCGGCGCCTGGACGGCGTTCGTCCTCGCTGCCTTCATCGTCCCCGCGGCCCTCCCGGTCCTGGGGGGACTGCTGCCTCGCCGCAGGGGCATCTCGAAGCGGAGCCACCTCCGGGCGGTCGCGTCCGACGTCGGGTTCGCCGCCGCCCACGTTGGCCTGGGGCTGACCTTCCTCGCCCACCAGGCGGCGCTCATGGCAGACGCCATCCTGCGCACCCTGGCCCGTCTCTGGATCACCCGCCGCGGCCTCCTCGAGTGGACGACGGCCTCGCAGACCAAGGCCGCGGTGACCCTGGACCTGGCCGATTTCTACCGCCAGATGGCCGGCGGCATCGCGGTCGCGGCAGTCGTCGGGGCGCTCACCCTCGCGGCCAAGCCCGCTGCGGCGCTCGTCGCGACGCCGTTCGTCCTCGTCTGGCTGGCCGCACCGCTCATCGCCCGCTGGGTTAGTTTGCCCCCCGTCGAGCTGGCCGGGCGGCAGCTGTCGGCCGCGGATGTCCGCGTCCTCCGGCTCACAGCTCGCCGCACGTGGCGATTCTTCGAGCGCTTCGTGGGTCCCGAGGATCACGCCCTGCCGCCGGACAACTTCCAGGAGGAGCCCGAGCCGGTCGTTGCCCACCGGACGTCGCCGACGAACATCGGGATGTACCTGCTGACGGCGGTCACGGCCCGCGACTTCGGCTGGATCGGCACGGTCGACATGGTCGAGCGGCTCGAGGCGACGATGGCCACGATCACCGACCTGCCCCGCTTCCATGGCCATCTCTACAACTGGTACGACACCCGCGACCTCCGCCCGCTCGAACCGGCCTACGTCTCGTCGGTGGACAGCGGCAACCTCTGCGCGGCGCTGCTCGTGCTGGCCAACGCCTGTCGCGAGATGGTCGACCGGCCCGTGCCCCTCGAGGTCGCTCTCGCCGGCATCGGTGACGTCGTCGGCCTGGCCCGCGAGGCGGCGGGGGCCATCGGCGACGAGCGCCGGACCCAGACGGTCCCACGGCGCCAGCTTGCCGAGGCGATCGAGCCGCTGGCGGGACGCACGGCAGGTCCCGTGGCCCCCGACCGATGGGCGGCGCATCTCGCCGACCTGGACGGCCACGCCCGGACCCTCGCCGACGTCTCGGCGGCCCTCACCGCCGAGCGCGGCGATGCCCTCGACAGTGACCTCGTGGTATGGGCCGAGGCGGTCGGGGCGACGATCGAGAGCCACGCCCGGGACCTCGAGACCCGCGACGCCGATGACGACGCGCCGGCCGCGGTTCGCCTGGGCCGCCGGCTCGTGGCCATTGCCGACGCGGCCCAGCGGCTCTTCGAGGGAACGGACTTCGGGTTCGTGTTCGATCCCACCCGCAAGCTGTTCTCGATCGGCTACCGGGTCATCGACGGCGTGCTCGATCCGAGCTACTACGACCTGCTCGCCTCCGAGGCGCGCCTGGCCAGCTTCCTCGCCATCGCCAAGGGCGACGTCGCGCCCGAGCACTGGTTCCGACTGGGCCGGGCGCTGACCCCGGTCGGGCGAAGCTCGGCCCTCCTCTCGTGGTCCGGGTCGATGTTCGAGTACCTCATGCCGGCGCTCGTCATGCACGCCCCGCCCCGAAGCCTGCTCGACCAGACCTATCAGCTCGTCGTCGCCCGCCAGATGAGCTACGCGGCGGAGCGCGGGGTGCCGTGGGGCATCTCCGAATCGGCGTTCAACGCGCGGGACCTCGCCCGGACCTATCAGTACTCCAGCTTCGGCGTGCCGGGCCTCGGCCTGAAGCGTGGCCTGAGCGAAGACGTCGTCGTCGCTCCCTATGCCACCGCGCTCGGGGCGATGATCGACCCCGAGGCGGCGGTGCGGAACTTCGCCCGCCTCAGCGCCGCCGGGGCA
Source organism: Chloroflexota bacterium (assembly GCA_004297395.1). GTDB lineage: Bacteria > Chloroflexota > Limnocylindria > Limnocylindrales > CSP1-4 > UBA5189. The sequence continues at coordinate 26,434 of SCUO01000024.1, forward strand.
AGCGGGCCGTTCGGTTTCCGCGAGGCCCTCGACTACACCGCGAGGCGGCTGCCCGAGGGCGCCACCGTCGCGGTCATCAACAGCTACATGGCCCACCACCAGGGGATGGCCCTCGTCGCCATCGGCAACGTCCTCAACGACGACGTCATGGTCTCGCGCTTCCACGCCGACCCGATCGTCCAGGCGACCGAGCTCCTCCTGCAGGAGCGCATGCCGCGCGACGTCCTCGTGGCCAGGCCTCGGGCCGAGGAGGTGAAGAGCGCAGCCGACGTCCGCGACCTCGTCCCGCCCGTCGTCCGGCGGTTCACCTCGCCCCACGACCTCACGCCGAGGACCCACCTGCTCTCCAACGGCCGCTACGCGGTCATGGTCACCGCCGCCGGCTCCGGCTACAGCCGCTGGCGCAACCTGGACGTGACCCGCTGGCGCGAGGACTCGACGCGCGACTCGTGGGGCAGCTTCCTGTTCCTCCGCGACACCAGGTCCGGGGCGGTCTGGTCGGCCGGCCACCAGCCGAGCGGCGTCGAGGCCGAGAGCTTCGAGGTCCGCTACTCGGAGGAGCACGCCGAGTTCGCTCGCCGCGACGGCTCGATCGCGACCGGCATGACCGTTGTCGTCTCCGCCGAGCACGACGCCGAGATCCGGCGGGTGTCCCTCGCCAATCTCGGTTCCCAGCACCACGAGATCGAGCTCACCTCGTACGCCGAGATCGTGCTCGCCCCGCACGCGGCCGACGTCGCCCACCCGGCCTTCCAGAACCTCTTCGTCCAGACCGAGTACGCGCCCGAGATCGGCGCCCTGCTGGCGACCCGGCGGCTGCGCTCGCCAGACGAGCAGCCGGTCTGGGCGGCCCACGTCGCGGCGGTCGAGGGCGTAGCCGGTGGCGTCATCCAGTACGAGACTGACCGGGCCCGCTTCCTCGGTCGCGGGCGGTCGATCCGGTCGGCCGTCTCGGTCGTCGACGGCCGGCCGCTCTCGAACACCGTCGGCCCGGTCCTGGACCCGATCTTCAGCCTCCGCTGCCGTGTTTCGCTGGCCCCCGGCGAGACCGCCCACGTGATCTTCTCGACCGTCGTGGCGGAATCGCGGGACGAGGTGCTGGACCTCGCCGACAAGTACCGGGAATCGGCGACCTTCGAGCGGGCGGCGACACTCGCCTGGACGCAGGCCCAGGTCCAGCTCCACCACCTTGGCATCGAGGGCGACGAGGCGCACCTCTTCCAGCGCCTCGCCAACCGGATCCTCTACTCGGACCCGACCCTTCGGCCGTCGTCCGGCCTGCTGGCTCGCAACTTCCTCGGCGCCCCGGGCCTGTGGGTGTTCGGCATCTCGGGGGACCTTCCGATCGTCCTGGTCCGGATCGACGAAGCCGAGGACATCGACATCGTCCGCCAGCTGCTCCGGGCCCACGAGTACTGGCGCCTGAAGTTGCTGGATGTCGATCTCGTGATCATCAACGAGCATGGCGTGTCATACGCCGAGGATCTCCAGAACGCGCTCGAGACCATCGTCCGGACGAGCCAGTCGACCCTCGTCCATGAGCGGCATGACGCCCATGGCGGCGTCCACATCCTGCGCGGCGACAGGCTGTCGACCGATGAGCGGACGCTCCTCCAGTCGGCCGCCCGGGCGGTCCTGCTGAGCCGGCGGGGGAGCCTCGCCGACCAGGTCATCCGGCTCGAGCGCTCGGAGCGCTCGGAGCGGGCAGAGCGGTCCGAGCGATCCGAGCGGCCGGCTCGGGTGATCGGCGGGCAGGTGTCACCGCCGCCGGCGTCCGCCGCGGTTCCCGCCGAGGGCGCGTCTCCGCGACCGGAGCTCGAGTTCTTCAACGGCCTGGGCGGCTTCGCCGACGGCGGCCGGGAGTACGTCGCCGTCCTGGGCCCGACCCAGGCGACGCCAGCCCCGTGGCTGAACGTGATCGCCAATCAGTCCTTCGGGTTCCAGGTATCGGAGTCCGGCTCCGGCTACACCTGGTCCGAGAACAGCCGCGAGAACCAGCTCACCCCGTGGTCCAACGACCCGGTCGGCGATCCAGCCGGGGAGGCGATCTACGTCCGCGACGACGATTCGGGAGAAGTGTGGGGCCCGACCGCCCTGCCGATCCGCCTCGACGAATCGACGTACGTCGCGCGGCACGGTCCGGGCTACAGCCGCTTCGAGCACGCCCACGACGGCATCGCCCTCGAGCTCGTCCAGTTCGTGCCCCTCGACGACCCGGTCAAGGTCTCGATCCTGACCCTCGAGAACAGGTCGGCGCGGACCAGGCACCTGTCGGTGACGGCCTTCGCGGAGTGGGTGCTCGGCACGTCACGGGGCCTGTCGGGCGCCCACATCGTGAGCGAGCTGGAGCCGGTGACGGGCGCGCTCCTGGCCCGCAACCCCTGGAACACGGAGTTCGGCGGCCGGGTCGCGTTCCTGGACCTCGGCGGACGCCAGTCGTCGTGGACGGCCGACCGGACCGAGTTCCTCGGTCGCAACGGTGGGCCCGAGCGGCCGGCGGGCCTCGAGCGCGGGCATCGGCTCGGGGGCGCCGTTGGTGCCGGGATGGATCCCTGCGCTGCCCTCCAGGCGACCCTCGAGCTGGCACCCGGGGCCCGGAAGGAGGTGCGCGTGCTGCTCGGCGAGGCGGCCGGGACCGAGGCGGCCAGGGCGTTCATCGAGCGCTGGCGGACCGTCGACCACGAATCGACCCTGGCCGCGGTGCGGACGTGGTGGGACGACGTCCTTGGGACCGTCCACGTCCGCACCCCGGACCGCTCGATGGACATCATGGTCAACACCTGGCTGCTCTACCAGGCCCTGTCCTCGCGGCTGTGGGCGAGGACCGCCTTCTACCAGGCCGGTGGCGCGTACGGGTTCCGGGACCAGCTCCAGGACGTTGTCGCCCTCACCGCCGCCCAGCGGCAGCTCCCGCGCGAGCACCTGCTCCGGGCCGCGGCCAGGCAGTTCCCCGAGGGCGACGTCCAGCACTGGTGGCACCCGCCGTCGGGACGGGGCGTCCGGACGCGGATCTCCGACGATCGCCTGTGGCTGCCGTATGCGGTCGACCGCTACGTCGCGGTGACGGGCGACGCGGCCGTGCTCGACGAGGACGTCCCCTTCGTCGAGGGGCCGCTCCTCAGGCCCGACCAGGTCGACCTCTACTTCGAGCCGGCGCGCGCGGCCGAGAGCGCCTCGCTCTTCGAGCACTGCGCCCGGGCCATCGACGCCAGCCTCGAGGTGGGAAGTCACGGCCTGCCGTTGATCGGATCCGGCGACTGGAACGATGGCATGAACCGTGTCGGCCATGAGGGTCGTGGTGAGAGCGTCTGGCTGGGCTGGTTCCTCCATGCCGTGATGGCGGCGTTCGCCCCGATCGCCGAGGCCCGCGGCGAGCGCCGGCGCGCCGAGAGCTGGCGGGCGCACATGAAGGCGCTCGGGCGGGCCCTCGAGCGCGAGGGCTGGGACGGTGACTGGTACCGACGGGCCTTCTTCGACGACGGAACGCCGCTCGGCTCGGCGATGAACGCCGAGTGCCGGATCGATTCGATCGCCCAGTCGTGGGCCGTCCTGTCCGGGGCCGCCAACCCGGACCGCGCCGCGCGGGCGATGGCGGCGGTCGACCAGTACCTCATCCGGCGTGGGGACGGCCTCGTGCTGCTGTTCACCCCCCCGTTCGACACCGGCAACGTCCACCCGGGCTACGTCAAGGGCTACCTGCCGGGCATCCGCGAGAATGGCGGCCAGTACACCCACGGCGCGATCTGGGCGGCCCTCGCCTTCGCCGCCCTCGGTGAGGGCGACAAGGCCGGCGAGCTCTTCTCCATCCTCAACCCGATCAACCACGCCAGCACCCGGGCCGGCGTCCACCGCTACAAGGTGGAACCGTACGTCATGCCGGCCGACGTCTACGCCGAGCCGCCCCACGTCGGGCGGGGCGGCTGGACCTGGTACACGGGCTCGGCCGGCTGGATGTACCAGGCCGGCGTCGAGGCGATCCTCGGCTTCCACCTGCGCGGCACGACGCTGGTCATCGATCCCTGCATCCCGCGTGCGTGGCCGGGCTACGAGATCGACTTCCGGTATCACTCCTCGCGCTACCAGATCACTATCCTGAACCCCCAAGGGGTGAGCCGCGGGGTCGCCTCGGCGGAGCTCGACGACGTGCCGCTCGAGGGCGGACGTGCGGCCATTCCTCTCGTTCCGGACGGACAAACGCATCACGTCCGGGTCATCCTCGGCTGAGGCGCCGACGGCGCGATCAGCGACCGGCCGGCGCGAGATCCGGGAGGCTGCGCTATTCTCCCGCCGCGGGCCTGTAGCTCAATGGCAGAGCAGCTGACTCTTAATCAGCGGGTTGAAGGTTCAAGTCCTTCCAGGCTCACCAACCCTTCCCGACTCCAACCGCCCCCGGCTTAGCCCGGCTGGGCCCGGCTGGCCGTCCCGGCCGGCTCCAGCCCTTGATCCCGCCGCGCATCGCCGCCCAAAGATTGGGCTGCCGCCCAATCCGCGCCTGGCCGCCTTAGGCGGACAGTGGTCCACGAGCCGGCGTATCGGCGCGAGGGAGGGACCAGGCGATGCAGCCCACCAATGGCGATCTCGTCGAGGCCACGTACGAGCTCCATCGTGGGCCGCTCGTCCGACGCCTGACGGCACTGACCCGGAACGCGGACGTCGCCGAGGACCTCGCGCAGGAGGCGTTCCTGCGATTCGCCCGTGAGGTCGAGGCCGGCCGGACCCCGCACGACCCGCCCGCCTGGCTGCACCGGGTCGCGGCCAATCTCGTTGCCAGTCGGGGCCGACATCTGACGGTCGTCGATCGTCGGGCCGGGGATCTGCCCAGGCCGGACGCACCCGCGAGCCCCGAGGCGCTGGCCGTCGAGGCCGAGCTCACCACCGCCCTGCGATCCGTGCTCGACCGCCTGTCGCCGGACCATCGCGGCGCGCTCCTCCTTGCCGCCCAGGGCTACCACGGCCCGGAGATCGCCGCCTCGATCGGCCGATCACCGGGCGCCACGCGGACGCTCCTGTGCCGGGCCCGGAGCACCGTACGAGGTCAGCTCCAGCTGGCCGGCTTCGCCCCTGCCTGACCTCCCGGCGCCGGGGGTCCCAACCGCGCAGGGTTCACGAGACTGACCCGAGCTCGCGATTCCTTGCAGGTATCATGCCCCCGCGGTGACGGAGCTCCTGGAACGACGTTCGTTCATCGGGCGGGGCGTCGAACTGCAACGCCTCCATGCGGCCCTCCGCGAGGCCACGGCCGGGACGGGCCGGGCGGTCATCGTCGCCGGCGAGGCGGGGATCGGCAAGAGCCGGCTGCTCGACCAGTTCGCCGAGGCCGCGGCCGAGGAGGGCGCCCTCGTCCTCCAGGGCGCCTGCGTGGAGACGGCCGACGGGACCGTTCCCTACGCGCCCTTCGTCGAGATCCTCCGCGACCTGGTTCGGGCGACGCCGTCGGAGCGGCTGCCTGCGCTCCTGGGACCCGGCCGGGCGGAGCTCGCGAGGCTCCTTCCCGAGATCGCCCTCCGGGCGGCAGATGTGCCCCCACCGGCGGAGCTCGACCGGGCCGCCCAGGCCCGGCTGTTCGAGCTCATCCTCGGCGTCTTCGAGCGCCTGGCCGTGGCTCGCCCGCTGGTCCTCGAGGTCGAGGACGTCCACGCGGCCGACCGATCGACGCGGGAGCTCCTGGCGTTCCTCGTCCGGGCACTGCGCGACGATCGGGTCTTGTTCGTGCTGGCCCTGCGGATCGACACCCAGGGCGCCGCGGTCGGCAACCTGTCGCTCGTGGCCGAGCTCGAGCGCGAGGCCCAGGTCGAGCGCGTGGACGTCGGCCCGTTCGGGCGCGACGAGGTCGAGGCCCAGGTGGCCTCGCTCCTCGATGCACCGCCTGACGCGGACACGGTGGACCGGCTGCTCGGGCGATCGGACGGCAACCCGTTCTACGTCGAGGAGCTCGTCCTCGCCGGCGGCGGGCTCGATGGCGACCTGCCACCGGTCCTCCGGGACGTGCTCGTTGCCCGGATCGCCTCCCTTTCCGAGCCGGCCCACGGCGTCCTTCGGGCGGCTGCGGCTGCTGGTCGGCGAATCGACGACGAGCTCCTCGCCGGGGTCCTCGAGCTGCCGATCCGGACGCTCGCGGCGGCACTCCGCGAGGCGGTCGAGAGCGGCATCCTCGTGCGCCGGTCCGACCGGCCTGGGCGTGACGGGCCGGCGGTCGAGTTCCGGCACGCGCTCCTCCAGGAGGTGGTGCAGGACGAGCTCTTCCCGGCCGAGCGGATGGCCCTCCATGCGTCCTTTGCCGCGGCGCTCGAGGCGCGTGCCGCGGCCTGGACGCCGGGCGGGGAGCCGGCACCGCCGCCGGCCGAGATCGCCCGTCACTGGGACGCCGCGCGCCGTCCGGACCGGGCCCTGGGTCCAACGACAACCGCCGCCGAGGCGGCGGAGCATGTCTATGCCTTTCCCGAGGCGCACCGGCTGTGGGCTCGGGCGGCCGCGCTCGCCGCCGCCGCCCCGGAGGCCGCCACCGCGCTGGGGCTGGCCCGGGACACCCTCATGGAGCGAGCGGCGGACGCGGCGGTGCTCGCGGGCGCCTATCGCGAGGCCATCGAGCTCGGGGGGGCCGCCATCGCGCTCGTCGATCTGGAGGCGGATCCAGCCCGAGCGGCCCACCTCCACGACCGGCTGCGCTGGTACCGCTGGGAGGCCGGGGATCGGCGCGCCGCGGTGGAGTCCGTGGAAGCGGCGCTGCGCCTCTTCCCGTCCGACGTCCCGAGCGTCGGCCGAGCCCGGGCCCTCGCCCACCACGCCGGCATCCTCCTCTACGCCGGTGACTACGACGGCGCGGCCGCCGATGCGAGGGCTGCGATCGAGGTCGCCCGGGCCGTCGATTCGCCGGGTGAGGAGGCGTTCGCGCTTGGGGTCCTCGGCTGGTCGCTCGCGGTGCTCGGCGACCCGGATGCGGGCCTGGACCGGTTCCGCGAGGGCCAGGCGATCGCCGAGCGACTCGGGTCGGTCGAGGGGATTGCCCTCGCCACTTTCAACCTGGCTTCACTGCTCGATCGGATCGGGCGGTCGGAGGCGTCGCTTGCGGCCGCGGCCGAGGGCTACGCCACGACCGAACGGCTCGGCGTGGCCCGGACCTACGGCGGCCTGCTGCTCGGTTTCCGGACGAAGGCCGAGTTCAGCCTCGGGCGCTGGGACGATGCGGACGCGACGAGCGCGCTCGGCCTCAGGCGCGGCGCGACCGATCGGGCCGAGGTCTGGATCTCGACCAACCGGGCTCGGCTGCTCACCGCCCGCGGCCGGTTCGCCGACGCGGCCCGCCTCCTGCGGCGGGCGCGCGAGGTGGATGACCGCCTGGGTGGCACGGAGTTCCGGAGCCCGCTCCTCGCGGCCGAGGCCGAGCTCGCCATGTGGCAGGGTCGCCTGGCGGATGTTCGGACGATCGCCACCGAGGCGATCCGCCTCGGCCAGAAGCCGGGGCCGCCGGATCCGTCACTGGCGTGGCTCGCGGCGACGATCATCCGGGCCGAGGCCGACGCACGGGCCGGTGGCGCGCCCCGCAGGTCCCCGGCTGCTGACGATCCGCGGCTCGCCGAGATGCTCGCCCAGATCGACAGGGCCGCCGAGCTCGCGGCCACGACGACCCGTGAGCTCCTCGAGGGCTCACCCCGCGGCTGGGCGCTGCTCAGCCTCATCCAGGCCGAGCGTGCCCGCCTCCTCGGGGCGAAGGACCCGGAGGCATGGGCTCGCACGGCCGACGCCTGGACCGCGGCCGGCCGGCCGTATCCGGCGGCCTATGCACGCTATCGCGAGGGCGCTGCGGTCCTCGCCGCCGGCGGCGCCAGGACGACCGTGACCGCGGCGCTCCGGGCAGCGGCGGATGGCGCCCGCGCCCTCGGCGCGGCGCCCCTCCTCGGGCTGGTCGAACAGCTCGCCCGCCACGGGCGGATCGACCTCGGGGCGGACCGAACGGACCGCCCGGGCGGTGACGGCGACGGTCGCACGGCGAGCGCCCTGGGCCTCACGGAGCGCGAGGTCGAGGTCCTCGGTCTCGTAGCAGCCGGCTGGACGAACCAGCAGATCGCCGATGCCCTCTACATCACCCGCAAGACGGCGAGCGTGCACGTCTCGAACATCCTGGCCAAGCTCGAGGTGGACCACCGGACCGGGGCAGCTGCGGTCGCCCACCGGCTCGGCCTCGCGGGCAACAGGCCGCCCCCCGGCAGCGAGGCCTGACGGCCCGACCGGGCGCGGTCAGGCCGGTCTGTTCAGGCCCCGGGCTCGTGGCTCAAAGGCCGAGCATCCCGCCGCCGAGCAGCATCGGCAGCAGGTCCTCGACGAGCTCCGTGATGGGCAGCTCGACGAAGTCGTCCGGCGCGTCCGTCGGGATCGAGCCGTCGGGGTCGCGGAAGCGGAGCGTCAGCTCGGCGGTCTGGTCGCTGTTCGTCGTCGACGCCGCGTTGACGTCGATCTCGGCCAGGTGGCCGGACGACGCCTCGAGCCACAGGTTGATGTCGAGGTCGAGCTCGCTGAGGGTCGTCCGGGCACTCTCGAGCGAGCCGGCGTCGGCCGATTCGAGGTACTCGCTGGCGAGGAGCTTCTCGACGTCGATGGCCACGCTGATGTGGTTGGAGTCGACGCCGTTGTGGTCCTCCCGGCCCTCGTTCTTGAGGGTGATCCCGGCGCCTTCAAGGGACGACTTCAGCTCACCGGCGTTGCCGGCCGGCGGGAAGGACGAGCTCGGCAGCGCGGCGGTCCCGCCGAGGGCCTCCATGAGGCCACTGAGCTCGGCCTCCGTGCCGAATCGCAGCCAGCCGCCGAGGTCGCCATCGGGCAGCCCGCCGGTCTCGGCCAGGAGCGCCTCGAGGAGGGAGCCTACGAGCGGGCTGCGGGCGTACAGCGCCTCGCCGTCGAAGACGACGTCGAGATCGATCGCGTCGCCGGTGAAGCCGAGGTCGGTGAGGACGCTGGCGTCCGCGCCGAGCGAGTCGACGGGGATCGAGACGTGGACCGCCCCGCTGCCGCCTTCCTTGTCCATGACGAAACCGATCTGCGAGGAGTCGATCTCGACCGACATCGAGCCATCGGTCAGGGCGAACCCGACGTTCACCTGGACCGGGTCGCGATCGCTGTCGATGGCCTTGTAGAGGAGGTCGTAGGCGTCGCCGCCCGATGAGCCGCCGCAGGCAGCGGCGACGGCCGAGACGGCAAGGAGGAGCGAGGCAAGTGGGGCGAAGCGTCGGCGCATGTGACGGTGTCCTCGATCTGTGGGCGCGGAAGGCGAGCGCGGTGAGGGCGGGGGGCGATGGCACTGTACGACGCCCGGCCGCAGCCGTCACGTGACGTTCGGCCCACCCTCGACGCATCTCCGGACCCCCTCCGTGCTACCCTTCCGCCACCCTTGGAGGCCGGTCCCGTGAGGCCGGCGAACCGGTCCAGAGAGGCCGGGAAGGAGGCTCGGTGGCTGCGCTCAGCTCCATCGGCGGCGGACTTCGCCGCGCCCCACGATCGGGCGCCACCGCCATTCCTTCGAACTCCGCTCGGGACCGCTGCATGCCCGCGTGATGCCCTCGTGATCGTGCCGCCGCCGCCCCGGCCGAGCGCCGTCGTCGACCCCAGGATCGGTGACCTCGGGCCTGCCGTGCTGGCCCTCGAGGACGGCTCCATGTTTCCCGGCGTGGCATTCGGCGCGCCGCTGAGCGCCGGCGGCGATCTGGTGGTCAACACCAGCCAGACGGGCTACCAGGAGGTCTGCACGGACCCCTCGTATGCCGGCCAGGTCGTGGTCATGACGTACCCGCTCATCGGCAACTACGGGCGGCTGGCGGCCGACGACCAGTCGCTCCGGCCATGGCTCCGGGGCCTCGTCGTGGCGAACGCCACGGCCGCGGTGGTCGACGACGCGCGCCAGCTCGCCTCGCTCCTCCGCGACCACGGCATCCCGGCGATCGCCGGCGTCGACACCCGGGCCCTGGCCCGCCACCTTCGGGCGAACGGCAGCCTCCGCGGGATCATCCTGGAGCCGGGGGCGCTCGACGAATCGAGCGCGATCGAGCGGGCCCAGGCCGTGCCTCGCTGGGAGGACCAGGACTTTGTCGGCCAGGTGTCCCCGTCATCGATCATGGACATCGGCCGGCCGGAGGACGGTGGACCGCTCGTCGCGATCGTCGACTTCGGCCTGAAGACGAACATCGCCCTGGCGATGCGGCGGCGCGGCGTGCGCGTCAGGATCCTGCCCCATACGATCCCGGCATCGATCGCCCTCGCGCCCGACGTCGACGGCGTCATTCTGTCGCCGGGCCCGGGCGACCCGGCTCGTCTGGAGGGGCCGGTGGCGCTCGCCAGGGCCGTCATCGACGACGGTCGACCGCTCCTCGGGATCTGCCTGGGCCACCAGATCGTTGGCCGCGCGGCAGGGGCCGAGACGACCCGGCTGCGGTTCGGCCATCACGGCGCCAACCACCCGGTCCGCGATGTCGACTCCGGATTGGTCCAGGTCACCTCGCAGAACCACGAGGTCCAGGTGGTCGGGGGCTCCCTGCCCCCCGATTGTGGCTTTCGAGTCAGCCAGGTGAACCTCAACGACGGCTCGGTCGAGGGCCTCCGCCACCGCGAGCTCCCGATCGAGACCGTCCAGTACCACCCCGAAGGCGCGCCGGGCCCGCTCGATGCCCTGGCGGTCTTCGACCGCTTCGTCACCGCGGCGCTGCGGCGGGCGGGTCGATGAGCGCGCCGCGGAAACCCGCGTCGGTCCTCATCATCGGTTCGGGGCCGGTCGTCATCGGCCAGGCGGCCGAGTTCGACTATGCCGGGACCCAGGCTTGCCGCGCGCTGCGGGCCGAGGGCGTCCGGACGGTCCTGGTGAACTCTAACCCGGCGACGATCATGACCGACCCCGGCGTCGCCGACGCCGTCTACCTGGAGCCGTTGACGATCGAGGCGATCGAGGCGGTCATCGCGAAGGAGCGACCCGAGGGCCTCCTCGCCGGGCTCGGTGGCCAGACCGGCCTGAACCTGGCGATGGACCTCGCTCGTGCTGGCGTGTTGGCACGCTACAACGTCGCGCTGCTGGGGACCCCGCTCGAGGCGATCGAGATGGCCGAGGACCGCGAGGCCTTCCGCGACCTCCTCGACCGCATCGGACAGCCGTACGCGCCGTCGGCGATCGTGGAGGGTGCCGACGACCTGGCCCGGACCGCCTCCGCCGACACCGCCCTGGCCGCGATCGGCCTGCCCGCGATCGTCCGGCCGGCCTTCACCCTCGGCGGCACCGGCGGCGGCATCGTGGAGACCGAGTCGCAGTACCGGGAACGGGTGCGGAGCGGCCTCCGGGCCAGCCCCATCGGCCAGGTCATGGTCGAGAAGTGCCTCGTCGGCTGGCAGGAGATCGAGTACGAGGTGATGCGCGATGCCGACGACACCTGCATCGCCGTGTGCTCGATGGAGAACGTCGACCCGCTCGGCATCCACACCGGCGATTCGATCGTCGTCGCGCCCGTCCAGACCCTGACCGACGCCGTTCACCAGCGCCTCCGGAGCGCAGCCCTGGCCATCATCCGGGCCCTCGGCGTCGAGGGTGGCTGCAATGTCCAGTTCGCCCTTTCGCCGGATTCCACCGAGTACGCCGTCATCGAGGTCAACCCCCGGGTGTCGCGGTCGTCGGCGCTGGCCTCGAAGGCCACCGGCTACCCGATCGCCCGGGTGGCCGCCCAGATCGCCGTCGGGCGGCGGCTGGCGGAGATCCCGAACATCGTGACCGGCACGACCGTCGCCGCCTTCGAGCCGGCGCTCGATTACGTGGTCGTGAAGCTGCCGCGGTTCCCGTTCGACAAGTTCCCGACCGCCGACCGAAGCCTCGGCAGCCAGATGAAGGCGACCGGCGAGGTCATGGCCATCGATCGGACCTTCGGGAGCGCCCTCAACAAGGCCCTCCGCGGCCTCGAGCAGGCCGGCGCCGGCCCGCTGGCCGAGGACCCCGCCTGGGCGTCGAGCGTCGAGTACCTGGCCGCCGTCCTCGGCGGCGACACGGCGTCGGCGGAATCGGCAGCGGACGAGGTCGTCATCCGCTGGATCGACGAGCGGGGCCAGGCCTGCGAATCGACCCGCTTCGCCCAGCGCTCCGCCGCCCCGATCGTTCTGCGGCGGTTCCTCGCCCCGTCCGACGATCGCCTCTGGCGGATCATCGCCCTGCTCCGCCGGGGCGTGCCGCAGGCCGTCGTCCACGACGTCACCGGGATCCATCCGTGGTTCCTGTCGGAGCTCGGACGCAACGTGGCGCTCGAGGCCGAGGTCCACGCGATCGGGTCCCGCCTGGCGGATAGCCACGACGCTGTCGCCGCGGGCCTCCTCGCCACCGTCAAACGGGCCGGCTTCGGCGACCGTGAGCTGGCGACCCTGGCCGGCGTGGAGCTGGAACCGCTCCGGGCGGCCCGTCTCGCCCTGGGCCTCGTTCCGGGCTACGCCATGGTCGACACCTGCGCCGCCGAGTTCGCGGCCGACACGCCCTACTTCTACGCGACCTTCGCCGCCGCCGGCTCGGAGCCCGAAGCGCCGCGGGTCGCCAGGCCTGCGGCGCTCGTGATCGGCAGCGGCCCGGTCCGGATCGGGCAGGGGATCGAGTTCGACTACTGCGCCGTCCAGGCCGCCGACACGCTCCGGCGGGCCGGCTGGTCGGCGGTGATGATCAACTCGAATCCCGAGACCGTCTCCACCGACTTCGACAGCTCCACCCGGCTGTACTTCGAGCCGCTCGACCCGGAGAGCGTCCGGAGCGTCATTGACGCCGAGACGGCGCCCGGCGACGGCCTCCTGCCCGCCTTCGTCGCCTTCGGTGGCCAGACGCCGCTCAACCTCGCGGCGCCGCTCGCCGCCGGCGGCGTCGAGCTCATCGGCTCGGACCTCGAGGCGATCGACCAGGCCGAGGAGCGGACTCGCTTCTCGGCCCTCCTCGACCGGCTCGGCATCCCCCAGCCGGAGGGCGGGATGGCGCATTCGATGGAGGAGGCGCTGACCCTCGCCGAGCGGATCGGCTACCCGGTCATCGTCCGGCCGAGCTTCGTCATCGGCGGCCTGGCGATCGATTTCTGCTACTCGCCCGAGGACCTGGAGCGGCAGCTTGCGGCGGCCACTGTCGTCGATCCCGACCGGCCGGTCCGGATCGACCGCTACCTCGAGGGCATCGAGGTCGACGTCGATGCCGTCTCCGACGGGCGCGAGGTCCTCATCCCCGGCCTCCTCGAGCACGTCGAGCGGGCCGGCGTCCATTCGGGCGACTCGGTCGGGGTCTTCCCGCCCCAGACCGTCTCCGAGGGCGACCAGGGCCTGATCGTCGCGACGATGGAGCGGATCGTGCTGGCGCTCGGGGCCTGCGGCCTCGTCAACGCCCAGTTCATCGTCCGCGACGACGGCGTCTACCTCATCGAGGTCAACCCGCGAGCGTCGCGGACGGTCCCGTTCCTGTCCAAGGTCACGGGCGTCCCGATGGTCGAGCTGGCCGTGCGGATCGCCCTGGGTGCGACCCTCGAGGAGCTCGGCTGGCCCGGCGGGCTGCTGCCCGAGCCGGCGCTCGTGGCCGTCAAGGCACCGGCCTTCTCGACCGCCAAGCTGCGCGGGGTGGATCCCTCCGTCGGCCCGTTCATGCAGTCGACCGGCGAGGTCATCGGGATCCACACCGACCCGCGGGTCGCGATGGCGAAGGCCCTCCGGGGGGCGGCGCTCGTGCCGCCGTCGGCGGGGGTGGGGGAGGGGGCGGTGGCACCGGTGGCGCTGCTCTCGATCGCCGACCGGGACAAGGGCACCCTGCCGCGCCTGGCGAGCGCGCTCGTGACGGCCGGCTACCGGATCGCGGCGACTCCCGGCACGGCGGCCGCGCTCGTCGGCGCGGGCTTTGAGGCCGATGTCGTCGCCAAGCTTGGCGAGGGTGGCGGGGCGCACGAGGCCCGACCCGGGATCATCGATGTCATCGCCGGCGGCACGGTCCGGCTCGTCGTGAACACGCCGACGCCTCGTTCCGGGGCGGTTCGCGATGCGGCCGAGATCCGCCACGCCGCGGTCGCCGAGGGGATCCTGTGCCTGACCGCGATCGAGACCGCGATCGCCGCCGCCGAGGCCCTCGACCCGGCGATCGCCGGGCGCCTGGCCGAGGTCCGATCGCTCACCGAGTGGGTGCCGCCAGGCCGCGTCGGCGGACGACGGGCGTCGTCGCCGGGCGTCCCGACCCTGGTCAGCTCGCCGGGATGAAGAGGGCCTGACCGAGCGACCACAGGGTCAGCGTCGTGAGGCCGACCATGACCAGCGCGAGCGGCACCTGCCGAAGCCGGATCTCGCGGGCGGCGAGGGCCCCGTGCCGGCCGGCCCGCGAGGCAGCGACGACGTGGCCCGCCCAGGCGCCGATCATGTGGCCGCCCACGACCGCCGCCAGCTGCAGGGTCCAGACCAGCCCCGGCGGCAGGAACGCGGCGGTCGGCTCGAAGAAGGCCGTGCCGAGGTAGTTCGCCCCCTGCTGGAGCGGATCCGAGATGGCGATGACGATCCGCTGGCCGTCGACGAGCAGGTACGTGAAGTAGTGGGCCAGGAGGTAGCCAACGGCGATCGGCAGGAGCCCGGCAGCGGTGGCCGGGACGCCGACGAGACGTGCCACGACGAGGGCTGCGCCCACGATGATGGCCATGAAGCTCGCCAGGATGAGGGTCTGGGGCAGGGCCGCGGGCAGCCCGAAGGCGTCCACCCAGAGCTGGGTCTGGGACAGCCCGTCGAACAGGATCGAGCCTGTTCCGAGGCCGATGATCACGATGTCGCTGGCCGCCCAGCCGCCCTCGAGCAGGCCGGTCGCGAAGTCGCGGCGCCGGACCGTCCGCTCGTCGCCGGGGATCGGGGCGAGGGGCGCCAGGCGGCCGATGAGCCCGAACCAGACGCTGAAGATCTCGCCGTGCTCGAGCCAGGCGCGACGGCCGTACTGGGCCATCATCGCCAGGGTGAAGACCGTGTAGCCGACGATGACCAGGGCGAGTGTCCGGGAGCCGGCGCCCGACGCGACGAGCTCGAGCCAGATGACCGCGGCGAAGCCGATCGCGGCCGGCCAGCGGCCGAGCGCCGCCGGGTATTCCGTTGGCGCGATGCCGCCGATGCCGGCCGCGCGCAAGGCTCGGGCGCCAAGATCGTGGAGCGTTCCGAATGGATTGAGCCACGTCCAGATCGGGAAGACGAAGGCCGAGACGAGGGCCACACCCACCCAGCCGTAGACCCAGGCGAAGAGGCGCGATACCTCGGCGTCCGAATCACCGCCCACGATCCCCTGGACCAGGATCCAGGCTAGGGCCACGAGGCCGATCGCCCGGAGCCCGCCGCGGACGATGCCCGGGACCCGGACGTGGAGGCCTTCGACCGGCGGCGGCTCGGAGCGGAGGTCGCGGACGAGGACGAAGAGGAACGACAGGGCGACGGCCCCTGCCGCGCCCGCGAGGTACACGGCGAGGGGCAGGCGGCTCTCGAAGCTCTTCGAGAGGGCGTGAGCGGACGCCCCACCCGGCAGCGCCAGGAGTGCGAGCCCGACACCCAGACCCGCGCCGGCGATGCGCGCGCCCACAGCGGGGGCGATCGTGGTTCTCATGCGCCGCCGCGTCGCCGCAGGAAGAAGGCCAGCCCGCCGCCGATGACCAGGCCAACGACCGCGATCGGCAGGAGGACGTCCGTGCTCGAGCCAGAGCCTGAGCCATCTGCGCTCGGCGCCGGGGATGGGGTTGGCCCCTCGGTTGGGGCGAGCGTTGGCGTCTGTGGTGCGCTGGGCTCGTTCGTCGGTCCGGGGGTTGCCGTCGGCGGCGCCGGTGTGGGTTCCAGGACGGTGAAGGTCAGGGTCTCTCGCTCGGGCCCCTCGCCGTCCTCGGACGAGAAGGTCGTCGATTCGATCGTGTACGTGCCTGGCGTCAGCGGCGCGAACGTCGCCCGCATCTCCTTGACCCCGATCGACGCCGGAACCGCCCTGGCGATCTCGGTCCCGGAGGCGTCCCGGAGGACGATCGAGGAGCCCTCGTCGAGGCCCTGGGTGTAGGTCACGACGATCTCGGTCGGTGGCGTCGCCAGGACGGCCTCGTCCGCCGGTGTCGAGGTGGCGATCTCGGCGTGGGCCGCGGCGACGGCCGACATCGTCAGGGTCAGCAGCAGGCCGCCGGCAACTGCGACCGCGACGGCGCGACGGGATGCCGAGCGCTCGAGGATCTGGAGTCGGTTCACGTCCGTGAGTGTACGGAGCCGCACCTCACCGCGCCGGGAACTCGTCCGAATCTGGACCGCCCGCCCCGCCGCCGCGTTCCGGCCGCTGACGGGCTAACTGGTCAATTTCTACCCCCAGCAGCACAACGCAAGGCCTCTACCTAGCGCGGTCGCTGATGCCGCAACCTCATGCAGCAGAAGCCGGTCGCCGCGCTCAGGCGAGATCGCCCTGCTGCATCTTCATGCTCTGCTGGGACGCGCTGGCAACGACCGTTCGATCCAGCGCTCGCCCCACGAGAATTGGACAGGATCGGGTGCGTACGTCCCGATCCAGGCGCCGCGCGGATTCGCCCGGGCGCGTCACCGGCGCGGACGCGGGCTGGCGAGGCCCGGACCGTCGTCGCCGCCCGCTGCGGTATCGTTCCCGGGTCGCGTCCATCGGACTCCGCCGAATCCGGGAGCCCTGCCTGCCCATGCTCGTTCCGACCATCGAGTTCAGCGATGAGCGGCTGGCCAACGGCCTTCGCCTCATCGTCGCCGAGGACCACCTGGCGCCGGTCGCGGCGGTCAACATCTGGTACGCCGTCGGCTCCAAGCACGAGCAGCCCGGCAAGACCGGCTTCGCCCATCTCTTCGAGCACGTCATGTTCCAGGGCTCGGCCCACGTCTCGAAGGCCGAGCACATCAGCCTCATCCAGTCCATCGGCGGGACGATGAACGGCACGACCTGGCTGGACCGGACCAACTACTTCGAGACCGTCCCGTCGCACCAGCTCGAGATCGCCCTGTGGCTCGAGGCGGACCGGATGGGGACCCTCCTCGATGCCCTCAGCCAGGAGAACCTCGACAACCAGCGCGAGGTCGTCAAGAACGAGAAGCGCTGGTCGTATGACAACCGGCCGTACGGCTCTTGGTGGGAGCACATGCTGGCCGGCCTGTTCCCCGAGGACCACCCCTACCACCACACGACGATCGGCTCGATGGCCGACCTCGAGGCCGCCTCGCTCGAGGACGTCAAGGCCTTCTTCCGGATGCACTACGCGCCCAATAACGCGGTCCTGTCGATCGTCGGCGACGTCGATCGGACGCAGGTCCGCGGCTGGGTCGAGCGCTACTTCGGGGGCATCCCGGCCAAGCCCGGCCTGCCCGTCGTGATTTCCGGGGACGTGCCGCCGACGCTCGGACGGGAGCGGCGCGAGACCGTAGCGGACCGGGTCCCGCACGCCCGAATCTACTGGGGGTTCCGCTCGCCGCTGTTCGGCGACCCGCGCCTCGATGCCCTCGACCTCGCCGGCCAGATCCTCGCCGGGGGCAAGGGCAGCCGGCTCCATCGCCGGCTCGTCCGCGACGAGCGCCTGGCCCTCGACGTCGCCCTGAGCTCGGCCGGGTGCGTCCTGGGCTCGTCCGTGACCGCGGGCTGGGCGACCGCCCGCCCGGGCGTCGACCTCGCGGTCCTCGAGGCCGCCTTCTGGGAGGAGCTCGAGCGGCTCGCCACCACGCCGCCGACGGCCGACGAGCTGGAGCGGGCGAAAGCCCTGACCGAGGCCGACGAGCTGGGCGCCCTCCAGCGAGTCGAGGAGCGGGCCGACCGCCTGTCGATGTACGCGACGCTGTTCGACGACCCCGATCTCGTCAACCGCATCCTGCCCCGCTACCTGGGCGTCACCGCCGAGCAGATCCGGGACGTCTGCCGCGACGTCTTCCGGGCGGACAACAGGCTCGTCATGGTCTACCAGCCGGCCGAGCAGGCGGCCGGCGACGCGGAGGCCGCCGCATGAGTCCGCAAGGCCCGCAGGGCATGGTGGTCGCGGAGCGGCCGGTCGCGGGCGAGCCCCGGCCCTACGCCTTCCCGCCGTTCCGGCGGACGCGCCTCGCCAACGGCCTATCGGTCGTCGCCGTCGACATGCCCGGCCGGCCGCTGCTGTCGGCCGCGCTCGTCGTCCCGGGCGGGGCGACGGACGAGCCGGCGGAGCTGGCCGGGGCGACGATCCTGATGGCCCGCGCCCTCGCCGAGGGCACAGCGGACCACGATGCCGTGGCCCTGGTCGAGGCCATCGAGCGCCTCGGCGCCTCGCTCCACGCCGAAGCAGGCTGGGATGCGCTGTCGATCTCGCTCGACGTGCCCGCCGGCCGCTTCGCCGCCGCCCTCGATCTCGTCGCCGAGGTCGCCGCCCGCCCCACCTTCCCGGATTCCGAGGTGGAGCGGCTCCGGGAGGAGCGACTCAACGACATCCTCCAGGCCCGGGCCGATCCCCGGCGCCGGGCGGAGGACGCCTTCATCGACACCATCTATGCCCCGACCTCGCCGTATCGCCGCTCGTCCGCCGGCACCACCGAGACGGTCGAGCGCCTCGACGCCTCGACCTGCCGGGCCGAGCTTGCCCGGCGCTTCGATCCCGCCCGGATGTCGCTCATCGTCGGCGGCGACCTGGCCGGCATCGATGTCGAGCGACTTGCCAACGAGCGATTTGGCGGCTGGGTCGCCGATCCCGCCACGCGCCCGCCGGGACCGATCGACGCCACACCGGCGGCGCGCCACCGGCAGATCCGGGTCGTCCACCGGCCGGGATCGGTCCAGACCGAGATCCGGATCGGGCACCCGGGCGCCGCCCGGCTGATCCCCGACTTCCACGCCCTGGCGGTCATGAGCGCGGTCCTCGGCGGGCTCTTCAACTCCCGACTGAACCGGAAGCTCCGGGAGGAGAAGGGCTACACCTACGGCGCCCACGCCGGCTTCGACCTGCGACGGGGAGCCGGCCCGTTCGCCGCCCGCGCTCCGGTCGACACCGCGGTCACGGTCCCGGCGATCCTGGAAATGCTCGCCGTCATCGATGGGATCGGAGGCGGCGTCAGCCAGGTGGAGCTCGACGAGGCCCGCGACTACCTCGTCGGCGTCTTCCCGCTGCGGTTCGAGACGGCCGGTGCCGTCGTCGGCGCGCTGAGCGGGATCGTCATCCAGGGCCTGCCCGACGACGAGCTTGCCCGGTACCGCCCGGCGATCCAGGCCGTGACGGCCGACGACGTCGTCGCGGCAGCAACGGCACACGTCCACCCCGACGAGCTGGCGATCGTCCTCGTCGGCGATGCCGACGCCTTCCTGCCCGACCTCGAGGCCGCAGGCCTCGGGCCGATCGAGGTCGAGCGCGACCCGGTCCCCGCGAGTCCCGAGGTCGGCGACGACGAGGACGCCTGAGCCTTCCGCGACGAGCCCCGATCCGGCCGCTGGCACGGTGATCGGCCGCTTCCCGGCCCTCGCCTCGCCGATCTACCGGCGACTGCTGCTCGGCAACACCCTCGCGACCCTCGGCGCGTTCATGCAGGCGACCGCCCAGGGCTGGCTCGTCCTGCAGCTCACGAACTCGCCGGGCCTGCTCGGTCTCATCGGGGCCATCTCGGGGCTGCCGACGCTGTTCCTGGCGGTCCTCGCCGGCGTGCTCGCCGACCGACTCGACCGACGGCGGCTCCTCGCCTGGTCGTACGGTGCGGCGGCGCTGCTGTCGGCGATCCTCGCTGTCCTGACGTTCACCGAGGCAGTCGCCTACTGGCACGTCGCGGTTATCGCACTCGCCGGCGGCGTCCTCCTCACGATCCAGATGCCGGCCAGCCAGGCGATCGTCTCGACCGCCGTCGATCGGGCCGTCCTCGGCGGCGCGATCGCCCTCAACTCGGCCCAGTACAACCTCATGCGGATCGTCGGGCCGTCGCTGGCCGGCCTGGCGATCGCGGCCGGCGGCCTGGCCTTCGGGTTCGTCGCCAACGCAGTCGCCCTCGTCGTCGTTGCCGTCATCTTCATCCGCCTGCCGCTGCCACCGACCCGGGCGCTCGGCCGGCTCCAGGCCGCGCTCTGGGGCGATCTCCGCGACGGCGTCCGGCACGTGGCCGCGGACCGGGTCCTCTCGACCCTCGTGCTCCTCGCCGCGGCGCCGGCCCTGTTCATCCTGAACTACCTCGTGTTCCTGCCCGTGTACGCCCGCGACATCCTGGCGATCGGGGCGCCGGGTCTGGGCCTCCTCACCAGCTCGATCGGGATTGGAGCGCTCACCGGCGCGCTCCTGGTTGCGTCGCGGCGGCCGCAGGGCGGCAGCGGCAAGCTCGCGCTGGTCGGCCTGGCCTCGATGTCGATCTCGTTGGCGACGTTCGCCGTTTCGACCTCTGTGCCGCTCAGCTGCGTCGCCCTGGCGATCCTCGGCGCCAGCCAGGTGGCCTACTACTCGACCACGAACACGCTCCTCCAGGTCCGCGTTCCCGGCCGACTGCGAGGCCGCGTGCACAGTCTCTACGTGCTGTTCTCGATCGGCCTGATCCCGCTCGGCAACGTCGTGGCGGGGGCGCTGGCGGAGCGCGTGACCGTGCCTCCGGTGCTCGCCGTTGGCGGCGCGGCCACGCTCGCGATCGTCGTCGTGGCGGCGATCGTGCGCCCGGAGATCCGTCACCTCCAGCCGGGCCTCCCGGGGACCAGTGGGGCGTCCGGGGCGGCCCCGGCCGCTGCCGATCCAGCCGCCATCGAGCCCTCGGCCGTAGCGCCTGCCGGCCTCGCGACCGGCGACGTCACCGAGCCCCCGCTCGAGGCCTGAAACCTTTCCCCTCGGCCTGGTCTCAGTCAGTCGAACGGTCCGGCCATGGACCAACCGGTCAAATCGACCGGGCGGCCGACGCGATCAGGCAGTGACACGAGGGATACACGAGATGACGGAACGGTTCGGCCTTCGGGCCGTGCGGGTGATCGGGGTCGCGGGCGTGAGCCTCCTGATGATCGTTGGCGGCGCGTTCGCGGCCGACCAGCTGGCGAGCTCCGGCCCGGGCCAAGACGGCGCTCCGACGAACGGCACGCTGACGGAGCTGGCCGAGCCGGAATCGACTGACGAGTCGGAGGCCTCGGACGACGCGTCAGAGACGCCGGACACGAACGACGATGTCGAGGACATCGACGATGACGATTCCGACGTGAGCCCTGACGCGACGTTCGACGATGACACCGACGACGACGCTGCGTCGCCCGACGCCACCTTCGATGATGACGAGGACGACGAGGACGCCGACGACGAGGACGAGGACGAGGACGAGGACGAGGACTCCGACGACGAGGACGACGACGCCGCCGACGACGACGACGACGACGCTGCGTCGCCCGGCGCGACGTTCGACGACCACGGTGGCGACGATGGCTCTTCCGAGCCGTCCGACGACGACTCCGGCCAGGGCTGATCTGCTCCGACCGGACCGGCCGGGACGTGACGAACGGCACCCCGTGGCTGCCACCTCGAACTGCCACCATGGGCTCGACCCCGTCCGGCGACCCGCCGGACGGGGCGAGACCGTGGAGGGGACCGATCGAGACGACTGCCGGCTGGTCCACCGCCGGGCCGAGCGATGAGCACACGATCGTTGCGGCCGTCCTCGACGGTGACCGCGATGCCTTCCGGATCCTCGTGGACCGGGAGTCCGCCGCGGTCATCCGCGCCTGTCACCGCGTTCTCGGCGACCTCGCCGAGGCCGAAGACGTCGCCCAGGAGGCCTTCGTGACCGCCTACCGCTCGCTGGCCACGTGGCGCGGCGACGGTCCGTTCGGGGCGTGGCTGTCCCGGATCGCGGTCCGCCTGGCACTCCGCCACGCGTCGAAGCGCCGGACGATTGCCTGGGTCCGGCCGACCTTCGACGGGCACGATGACGACCGCCTCGCCACGCTGCCGGCCGGGCGGGGGACGGATCCTGAGGGCCTTGCTCTCCGCGGCGAGCGGCAGCGATCCGTCCGCGACGCCGTGGCCCGCCTCGACGAGCCGTATCGTGAGGTCGTCGCTCTCCGCTTCTTCGCCGAGCAATCGCTCGACGAGATCGCGACCATCACCGGGCGTCCCCTCGGTACCGTCAAGACCCATTTGCACCGGGGCCTGATCCGGCTGCGCAATCGACTCGAGGAAGGAGGCGACCGATGAGCCAGACGCCCCGGTCCTTCCGTCCCGGCGAGCTCGATGGCGCCGATCGCCGGGTTGACGACGCGGAGCTCGCCGCAGCAAGCGCCATGGCCCACGAGATCGAAGCCTCCCTGCCCGGCGATTTCCTCGGCCCGACCGCCGCATTCGGTGACCGGGTCATGGCCGCGATCGCCCTCGAGCCGGCGCCGCGGCCGGCCGGGTTTCTGACCGTCCTCCGGGCTCGACCCGGGCTGGCCGGGTTGGTTGCGAGCGTCCGCGAGGCGTGGGCGGTCGTGGGTGGCGGCCCGGGGCGGCCGATCCGGGCCCGGGGGCTCGCCCTTGCCTACGTCTTCGCGATCCTCGTGATCGGCACCTCGCTGACCGGCGCTGTCGGCTACGGGGCCGCGGGCGCGCTCGGCTTCCTCGACGGCGACAACCAACCGACGCCGACGCTCCCGGAAACAGTCGAGCCATCACCATCGCTGGAGCCGGATGGGACCCCGACGCCTTCACCGTCTCCCACGGTCACGCCGGCGCCGACCGAATCCATTGAGCCCTCGGAATCGCCCGACCCCGACGAGAGCACTGAGCCCGACGCGTCGGACGACCACGGCGGCTCGACGCCCGGCTCCTCGGACGACGGCGGGTCGTCACCCGCGCCGAGTCAGGACGACGACGATTCGGCGCTCGAGCCGAGCGACACCCCGCGCCCCTCCGACACCCCGAAGCCCTCCCAGACCCCCAGCTGAAACGATCGAGCGGAGCCCCCCGACTCCGCTCGATGTGAATGCGCGAGGTCCGGCGGAGCTACTCGACGAGGCCAACTCCCTCCAGCTGGAACAGGTCGTCCGGGTTGTAGTCGACGAGGAGGGTGCCGCCGTTGCCATTGATCGTGAAGTTGTAGGCGATCACCTGGGCGCTGACCGAGGAGCCGCCGTCGCCGTTGATCCAGACCTCGGCATTCGCCGCGTACACCGTCCCAACCAGGATTGTCGTGGCGCCGTTGCCGTTGACCCTGATCTCGTTGGTGTTGGACCGGTCCTGGAAGATCACCATGTTTTCCCAGAGCGTGGTCGCGATGCCTCGGAGTTGTAGCGAAACGGTGTTGCCGTTGAACTGAAGGCCGCCGAAGCACCCCGCGTTGTACGACGGATCGGCCTCACATTGGTCACTGAAGAGCGAGTCCTCGCTGTTGTAGATCAGCACGCCGCCGCCACCGGCGTCCGTCGCGAACGCGGTGCCGCCACTGTCGACGGCGATGAGCGTGCCCTTCGTCATGCTGATTCCGCCGCCCCCGATCCAATAGATCCCGGGCTCCAGATAGAGCGTCACGGTCTCGGAGTTGACTACTATGCCGCCCGGGTAGTACCCGGGGTAGAGGCGGTACTTGGTGTTGTTGACGCCCCCGCCCTGGAACTGGCAGGTCTGCGGGTTGGCTTTGAAGGTCGCGAGGTCAGAACCGGCGACGGGGCAGTTGCCCGGCACGCTGCCGGACCCTGCGTCCACTTCGACGCGACCCAGGATCGTCGGCTCGGGCGGCGTCGCAAGCCCCACAAGGGGGTCACCCGACACCTGGATCGGACTCGGTTCGGGACAGTCGAAGTTGCCATGCTGGTCGACCACGCCGGAGACAGAATCGCAGCTGCTCGCCTGGCCGGACCCATTGCCGTTGATCATCAGGCCGGGTGCGCATGCCGAGTCGACGTGAATGGCGCCGCCGACGACGACGCCGCCCCCGCCGGTGATCTTCGATGTGCCGCACGGATCGAGGCTGAGGAGAGAGAAAGGGAGCGCGTTGTTCGACGAGTTCCGAGCAACGGCCAGCGCCCCGGTGTGGTGCGATGTCAGTCCCAGGATCCCCGAGAACACGGACGGCCGCGTTGAATCGACGATGACCTCGATGTTCTGGGTCTGGCCGCTGAACTGGGTCTCGGGTCCCGGCGGGTACTTGACCGTGATCGCGGCGTTCGCGGGCCCGTCCGCGGCGAGGTACGCCTCGGCAACCTCGCATGCGGCCGTCACGTGCTTCATGTTGGCATTTGCTCGCTGTCCCGCGGAGAGGTCACTGCAGAGCCCTTGGTACTGGCCGGTCACGATGGGCAGGTAGCGCGCGCCCGCCAGCGCGGCGGCATCGGCCGCGTTCTGCTGAGTCCGCCGATCGACGAGGCTCTGGCCGGTGTCGAAGACGAGCGCGGCGACGGCAATGATGGCCACGAGTCCGCCCGCGAAGATCACGAGGACCTGGCCGGACTCCGAGTCTGCTTGCCGCCGGCGGACCAGCCGGCGGACCCGATCAGTTGTTGACGACAAGGGTCGAGCTCCCTTCGACGGTGATGGCGGGCATCGGAAGCGGCAGAAGCAGGGTGAAGGTGGTCCGTACGACCACCGTCACTTTCTCGCCCCGCTGGTTGCTGGTGTCCCAGCAGGGGTTCGTCGGGAATGGCGCGCTGAAGGGGCACGTCTGGGCCGGGAAGTCGATGGTGTTGATGACGCCCACCGCGATATTCCTGACGGCGTCCTTGACGTTGTCGCCCATAGGGTCGACGGGATTCGTGGGCACCCCGAACACGAGATCTCCCGGCATCGGCCCGGACGGGTTGACCGACTTCGCGCCGTGGACGATGGCGTAGCGGGCCCCCTCCCGGGCAGCGTTGTTGAGCACCTGGACCGTGTAGACGTAGCGCCCGAACTCGATGATGCCGTACAGGACGAGCAGAAAGATGGGGATGACCAGGGCGAACTCGGTCAGCGCCTGGCCAGCCCCGCCCTTCGCTCGTCGACACTCTCTTGCGGTCATCACGGCGTCGGGAGGTCCGAGATTCGGAACAGACTGTGCCGCTCGAAGGTGACCTGGAGCGGTGACCACCCGAAGATCTGGAAGTTGAAGAACGGTGTGAACGTGTATGTCATCGTCACGTGCACCGTGCACGGCGGGTCGGTCGTCGCGTCGGCGCACTCCGGATCGGCGTAGCTCGCGCACTCGGTCGATGGCCCGGTATCGGGCTCGAGCGAGCACTCGAAGACCGGGTTCGTGCAGGTCCCGTGGTTGATCGTGCCGCCCGGCTCCTGGTACCCCTCGAGATGACTGCCCCACGTCGCAGTGCAGGCGCGGCGCTCCATCTCGCCGGTCGTCGTTGGCGAGTTCACAGCTGTCCAGTAGGTCGACTTGAAGGAACCGTAGTCGGCAGCCTCGCGGGCGGCTGACTCGACGGCGACCATGCTGGTGTACAGGCGCCCGAAGTCGGCGATCGCGACGACGATCAGGAGGAGGACGGGAGCGATGAGCGCGAATTCAGCCAGGGCCTGTCCTCGCGGGCTCAGACCACGTCGCGCGCGCCATGAAGTGAGGCGCGCCGGGAGGCGCGCCTCACGCCGGCGGAGGCGGTGACCCCCATGCATCACGTTCAGCAAGGTAGCAGCCGGTACCTTGCGCCCGCAATGACAGCCAGAAGTCCCACCAACCCCACCCGAAGGTACCCTTTCACACCATGATTGTGATTGCAGGAGCCCTATCAGGCGCGGCGGTGCGCGGCGTCACCGCAGTCGGTGTCGGCGAGCGCGCTGCCGCCGCGAAGGCGGAGGTCCAGGTGGTGGGCGTCGTCGCGGACGATGCGGCGGGCGATCGACTCCTCGCCGGGCTGGCAGGCCAGCGGGTTGGGCATGCGGCGGTGCTGCGGGAGCCGCCACGCGACCTCGAGACTGCTGACCTCGATCTGGCCCTGCGATACCTGCCTGACATCAAGGTGATCGTCACGGTCGGGGTGGCGCCGACGATCGTCCGCGTGGCCTCGGACCACGCCGAGTGGCTGGGGGCCCGGCTCGTCGTGGTCGAGACACCTGAGCGACGCGGCGAGGCCCCGGTCGTCGGCGAGCCACCCCAAATCGAGGAGATCGCCGAAGGTGCGATCGTGCTCGAGGCGCCCGCGTCCGATCCGGACGGCACCTTCGCCGGCTTCGTCGGGGCGCTCGCGGCCCGCCTGGATGCGGGAGCAACCCCCGCCGATGCCTGGGCGGCGACGACGCACGACCTCGCGGTGGATCCGCTCTAGCCTGAGCAGCCCGACTCACCGGCTGAACGGAGGCGCTACTGGCCGATGCCCGGCTCCAGCAGGTACGGCGGCGCGGGCGCAGGATCGTACGGGTAGTCGAGGTCGATCGCCGCACAGGCGCCGTTGAACTTGGCGGTCCAGGCGAGCACCTGGCCGACGGTGTTGAAGCTGCTGCCCCCGGTGATGATCACGTCGTCGTACGGCGCGTACAGGATGCCCTTGAAGGCGATCCCCGGTTCGTCCCCCGTGCACCCGCCACTGCCAGAGCTCATCTGGAAGCGCCGGGTGATCGTGGAGGCCGGGAAGCTGTTCGGCGTGAAGTAGAACGTGATGCCCCGGTATTGGTTCGGCAGGCCGGTTGCGCCGTAGCGGTCGCGGCTCACGCACGGGACCACGTTGAGGTCGGCGCAATACGGGAACGGGTTGCCGGCCGTATCGAGTCCGGTCCAGAGCATCGTCCCAGCGTGCGGGCCTGCGCGTGAGGTCGAGTCGACAGCCCAGGCCGCGCAGACGGAGCTGTACGGCAGGCCGTAGTCGAGATCCGGGGCAGGCGAATGCGATGGGTCCAGAAGTGGCCGAGACGGGTTGTACGCCGACGTCTCTGCATCGAAGGTGCACGGCGGCTGGCCAGGGACGCGCATGGTGTTCAGGACCAGCGCCCCCCGATCGCCGACGACGATGCCGCGTCCACCCGTCGGATCCGGGAAATCAGGGTCGAAGACGAGCGTCACCCCGTCGCCGATCAGGAACGCTCCGGCACCCACGTCGATCTTGGCGTCATTGCTGCCGCCTCCGAATCGATAGATGCCGGGCTTCTGGTACAGCTGGAGCGCCGGGTAGGTGTAGCCGTAGTACTCCGCCGTCGGGTCCATGATCGCGCAGCCACCGGGGGCGATCGTGATCGAGTGGTAGTAGCCGGGCGGGATCATCGGCGGGATCGCCGGGTTCAGCGGAGGCGTTTCGATCTCGGCCCAGGCGATGGCTCCCCCGCGCTGGGCGCCGCTGTCGGTCAGCGACGAGAAGGTGAACTTCAAGCTCAGGGCGTTGAAGTTCGTGGTTGTCGGTAGAGCGATCCCCAGGAGAGCGTCAACGATCTCGTCGTAGCGGGTCGGCGTGCCCGGCAGGTTCGTCTCGGTAATGGGCCCGAAGATGCGCGTGCCGTTCTCGTACAGCTCCACGGTCAGGTCGACCTGGTTGCCCGTGCCATCCGGTGCGCCGGCGAGCGTCTTGAAGGCCACGAACCGGAGGTAGGTGGTGCCGGGCCCTGGTCGCCCGAACGGCGGCCGAAGGGCGACCTCGAACGACTTCGAGCGCGAGGATCCGACCTGCAGGTCCGGCGTGAAGACGAAATCGACGGGCGTTCCTGGCGGTGGGGAGACAGCGTCAGCTTCGGCCGGGCTGGTGCCCGGGTCGTCGTCGATGTTCAGGTACCTGTCTCTGGGGGGCGTGTCCACCGGGTTGCCCCTGATCTGGTTGACGTCGAGGCCCTGGCTCGGGAGCAGGTGCGTACTCGGCGTGACCCCGACCGGGATGTCCGCCTCGCAGCGGATCGAGCTGCCGCTCACTACCGGGGTGCCGCACAGGTTGTTGCTGCCGTACGTCCCGGACGGGTCGCAGACCCAGTCGCCGGGCTGGTTCTGCGGTGGGTTGGCCCGGAACGGCCGGTACGGTACGCACAGGTTGGAGGCGGTCGCGCCCGTGCATTCCTGGTCGGAGACGGTCACGTCCCACAGCGGTGACTGGTATTGCGGGACCGGCTGCGGCGGCATGGAGAAGGCGGTCTTGCCGTTGGTGCCGTCGGAGATGCCACCCTGCGTGGGCGTGCCATCGTCCGGGCAAGTCCACAGCGCATTCGAGCAACTGCCCTCGACGACGAAGACATTGCCGGCCTGGACGATGACGCCCTGGCCGTTGGTCGCCGTGACCTTGAGGCTTTCATTGCTGCCGATGTCGCCGCGGATCAGGCGGATGCCACCCTGCCCGTCGATGACAAGCGAAGTCGCGCCGGAACCGCCGCAGGCGCCGTGCTCGGGCAGGATGTTATTGCGGCAGAAGACCTCGAGGGCGAAGTCGGCAGGGAGTGGTCCGGCGGTCGCCCAGCCGACGCGATCCCGCGCCCCGAAACCCAGCGCCCGGCCGAAGTAGGTGGTGGTCGGCTCGTCCACGCGGACGAAGACGACGGCATAGTTGTTGGTGTAGCGACCGCCAAGGCCCTGGTACGAGGCATTGGCCGGCGGCGGCGTGGTGACCCAGATCGTGTGGCCGCCGGCCAGGGGCGTTACCGCGTCCGGCATGGTCGTCTGGCCGGCGACGGGTGTGTCGCTTGCTGCAAGCGTCAGGATGTCCGCATCGGTGAGGCCAAGGTTCAGGTCTTCGTTGAGCGACGCCCAGGCCTGGGCCCGCGCGCCGTCGCACTGCGGCTGACCGGCGCCGGCGCAGCTGCCCGCGACGAACCGTTCCTCGAACATCGCCGCCCCCGCCAGCGAAGCGTGATCGGCAACGTTCTGGAGCCGCCGGTCGATGAGCAGCCAGTTCGCGTAGTCGACCGCCAGCGCCGACGCCCCAAGCAGGAGGAGCAGGAACAGTGCGTACAGCACGAGCGCCTGGCCCTGCCGGGGCTGGGCCGGGGCGAGCGGGACGCGATCGACAGGTTGGTCCGGCATCGATCTCCGCCTCATCAAGGACACGGAGCCGGCGACGTGCCCATCGGGAGCGATGGGTTCTCGACACGCATCTGCTCACTGGCACTGAGCGTGAAGGCGCCGTCGCCGCTGCCGTCGAGGACGTCGAAGAACCAGCCCACCAGCGGCACATAGAGGGGGTGGTCGTACGCGGCGTCGATCTCGACGTACAGGAAGAACTGCTCTGCGGATGGATCGGCGCCGGCGGCTCCGGGGTTGGCTTCCCAGTGATAGCTGATGGTCGGGTGCAGCCGGGTCTCGTCGAAGCCAGGCAGCTGGGCTCCCCCGAGCTCGCTGATGAGCTCGCCATGCACGGCGGCGCAGACGACGCCGTAGATCGAGGGGTCGTTGACGCTGGCATCGTTGATCCGCCACGTCACCGCCCGCCGCGCCGCTTCGCGGACGCCGTTGACCAGGCCATTCTGGCCGGCGAAGAGGAGCCCGAGCTGGACCACGCCGAACAGCAGGAGGAACAGGATCGGCGCGATCAAGGCGAACTCGGTCAGCGCCTGCCCGTCTCGCCGCCGCGCAAACCGGCTCATGGCGGACACGGGCCGCTCACGTCCGGCGGAGCAGTATCGGCCTCGATGCGCATCGAGGCCTCGGCCGTCAGGTCCCACGTCCCGTTCGACTTCCTGTCGAGGAGGTCTGTCGCCCAGGACAGCATGGGGAAGAAGACGGGGTTCTTGTAGGCAACGTAGACCGTGGCTCGGTAGTTGACCGGCCCGCCCGCGACGGAATAGCTGCAGAAGGTCACCGCAGGCGAGGCGCCGTACTCGGTCCCGTCCGCGGCTGTCCACACGCGGCTTGCCTCGTAGCCCTGGATATTCGCCGCCAGCAACGCATCGAGCTGGGCATCCACCCCGGACGTGGTCGGGCTTGGGTCAGCGGCGGCACGACGTGCCGCTTCGCGGACGGCGTTCGTAAGCCCCATCTGGGTCTCGAGGACGAACGCGAACTGGACGATCGCCAGGATCATGAGCACGAGGAGCGGGGTGACGAGCGCGAGCTCGACAAGCGCCTGCCCCTGTGCTCGATCGACTCCTCCGGCGGAGGCCCGTGGCGTCGAACGCACTGACGTCACTGGGCACGAGGTCCGGTGGGACGAGCGAATGGCGCATGCAGACGCTGAGCCCGCGAACCGGCGGACCAACGGCACACGCGCCCCGCGTCCCCCTGTGGCCACGTCCCGGAAGGTAACGCTCCGTACCTTTCGGGTCCAATGTCAGCCGAAAGTCCTGGTGCAGTACGGCACCAGTGGGCTGGCCGAAGCGATGTCCGCCTGCGCTGCATCGGTCGAGGCCCCCGCGCCAACGTCTTGATGCGCTTGCGGCATCAGGACCGACACTGACGAGCCTGGCCCAGCGCGATTCCGGTCGATTCAGGGGGTTGGCGGAACGTGGATCGGCGCCGCGCGATGCATGAGGCGCATCAGCCGGCTCGATCCTAGCGGTCGAGGTCGAGGTCCAGCCCGAGCTCGAGGGTCCCGTCGGTCGGGGTAGTCACCGGCGCGTCGAGCGGCAGGATCAGCCCTGGACCGTCGTTGCGGACGTCGTTGACGGCCCGGCTGACCGGGTAGGCCTCGAGCGTCCCGTCCTCGGCCGGCACGAGCAGGCCGTGGAGCTCAGCCGGATCGGGCAGGGCAGGGTCCAGCCAGCGGTCCCAGGCCTCGGGCGGCACGACGACCGGCATGCGATCGTGGATGGCGCGCATGAGCTCGTTCGGGCCGGTCGTGACGATCGTGAACGAGCGCCGGATCTCATCGGTCTCGGGATCGTGCCAGCCGGCCCACAGGCCGGCGAGGGCGAACGGGCGGCCGTCGGCGCGGACGACCCGGAAGGGCTGCCGGACCTTGCCCTCCCGCCGCCATTCGTAGAACGAATCGACCGGCACCAGGCAGCGCCGTCGCCGGAACGCGTCGCGGAACGCGGGCGATCGAGCGATCGTCTCGGCCCGGGCGTTGAACATCCGGCCCCCGACCTTGGCGCTCTCGGCCCAGTGGGGGATGAGGCCCCAGCGATAGGCCCGGATCGCCCGCCGATCCTCGCGCTGGACGACGACCGCGGCGTCGTCGGTCGGAGCGACGTTGAAGCGGCCGCCATCTCCGCCGGCGAGGTCCTCGGCATCGAAGATCTCGGCCAGCTCCGAGGTCGGGCGCTCCTGGGTGAATCGTCCGCACATGACCGGTCTAGTATCGTCCCGCCGATGGACCAGCACCCGTGACCGACCTGCCCGCCGACCTCGACCCGACCCTCGACCCGATCCTCGACGCGGCCCTGCATACCACCGGTCCGCTCGAGCGGTCCGTCGCGATCGCCCTCGTCCAACGCGGCCGCGAGCTCCTGGAATTGGGCGACTTCGAGCCGGCAGCACGCCATTTCCAGCGCGTGACCGGCTTCGACGACCCGGCGATCACGGCGTCGGCCCTGCTGGGGCTCGGCGAGGCCGCCTACCGCCTCGACCTCGAGGACCAGGCGCTGGCAACCTGGCAGGCGGTCCTGCGCCTGCCCGAGACCCCCAGCACCTACCCCGCCTGGCGTAACGTCGCCGCGGCCCGGGTTCGGGCCGGCGAGCTGCGTGAGGCCATCGAGGCCTATCGCGAGGCGGATCGCCGGGCGCCGGCGGCGGACAAGGCCGAGATCGCCGCCCGGCTGGGCTGGCTGGCCAAGGAGACCGGCGACACCGGCGCCGCCCGGCGCTACTTTGCCCGCAGCCGCGGCACCGGCCCGGCCCTGCCGCTGGCGTACGTGATCCTCGGGATCACCGTCGTCCTGTCGTTCTACACAGAATCGAGCGGCGGCCGGGAGCTCCAGGCCGCGCTGGCCCTCGACAAGGCCGCCCTCGCCGCGGGCGAGATCTACCGGTTGCTGTCAGTCGTCCTCGTCCACGGCGGCGTGCTCCACCTGCTCTTCAACATGTACGGGCTGTACCTGCTGGGGCCGCTGGTCGAAGGCATGTGGGGCACCTGGACGTTCGCGGCCTTCTACCTGCTGACCGCAGCCGCGGCCTCGACCGCCAGCTTCGTCTTCTCGCCGTTCGACAGCGTCGGGGCGTCGGGCGCGATCTTCGGCCTGGTCGGGGTCCTGATGGCCGGGACCCGCGTCCACAACGCCGTCCTCGATCGACGGGCACGGGCGATCGTGCCCCAGCTCGGCACCCTCGTCCTCGTCAACCTGCTCCTCGGCTTCTCCGTGTCCGGCATCGACAACGCTGCCCACATCGGCGGACTCGTTGCCGGCCTGTGGCTGGGCCTGTTCGTCCCGCCGGGCCGGGTCCGGACGCTGCGCAGCTTCTGGCAGGGCGAACCCGGCGGTCGCGGCCTGCCGCCGATGCTGACGGCCGCGATCGGGTTCATCTCGCTGGTCGGCGCGATCGCCGCGGGGCTGGCCATCGGAGGCCTTCGCGGCATCGCCGTCTGACATGTTCGCCACCCTCCTCGGCGGCCTGCCTCGGCCGCCACTGCCGGATCCGGACCGCCCGCTGGCCGCGAGTGCCCTCCTTGACGCCCTCGTGGCGCGGGCGATCGAGGCCCAGGAATCGGCCGGCGTGGAGCTCCTGACCGACGGGCGGCTGCGATTTCCGGACTTCGCCGGGCCGGTTGCCGGCCTCGTCGGCGTTGCCGGCCTGGCCCCCGGCGGCGCGGGCAGCGCGGACGCCGCGATGCCCGGCGCCCCACAGCACGACCTCCACCTCGTCCCGGGAGCTTTGCCGACATGGGCCGGGCCGCAGACCGTCGATGCCTGGACATTCGCGGCGGCGGCGACATCGCGGCCGGTCAAGCAGGCGCTGCCGGGGCCGTATTCGCTCGGCCGGCGCCTCTGCGGGGCCGATCGCGCCGTCGAGCGGCCGGCCCTCACGATGGCCTTCGCGTCTGCCCTCCGATCGGAGATCGAGGCGCTCGCGGCGGCCGGCTGCCCGGTCGTCGAGATCGAGGAGCGCGACGCCGCCGAGATCGGCGAGGACGAGGCCGAGCGGCGGCTGTTCCGGGAGGCCCACCTCGCGATGATCGAGGGCCTTCAGGGCGTCCACCTCTCCCTCGCGCTCGTCGGCGGCAACGCCGACCGCGCCGGCATCGAGACCATCCTGGCCGCACCCTACCCGAGCCTCGCCGTCGACCTCATCGACGGGCCCGACAACTGGCGCCTCGTCCGGGGCACGCCGGGAGATCGAGGCATCGTGGCCGGCGCCCTGTCGCCGCACCACCCGAGCGACGATGGTCCCGAGCTTCTCCTGTGGGCCGTGGGCTACGCGGCCTCCTCGAACAGACGCGGTCCGGACCGCGTCGGGCTGGCGACCGCGGGCAGCCTGGCTGCACTGTCCTGGGAGGGGGCCGAGCGGAAGCTCCGGCGGCTCGGCGAGGCGGCGCGTCTCGCCGGCCTGCCGGTGGCCGAGGCGGCCCCGCACCTCGATCCCCGGGCGATCGACATCAGGACCGCGGCGCTGGGGCGATACGAGCCTCCGAACGAGCGGCCTGCGCGCCGACCTTCGAGGGGCTCGCGCGGCTGACGCTGCCGCCAGAGGCGGTGGATGCACTTTCCGTGGTCGCAGTGGGCGCACGACGCTGAAGACGGCACGATCCGCATGAACGAGCGTGGACGAACCCGAGTTCCTGCGCCGGATGCACGATCTCGGCGACGGCCGTGCTCGTTCATCGGGGCCGTGAGGTTCTCAGTGGCAGGGCGGGATGGCGGGGTGGGTGGAGGAGCCGGGTCACGAGTCCCGACTCGCGGGGCGGAGGAGCCGGGCCGCGGCACAGGATGAAACGCCCCTGACCACAGGTTGATCCCGTCCCCGGGGAGGTGCATCATCGACGACCCCGGACCGGCGTCTCCTCGCGACCCACTCGACGGGCAGCGACCAGTGCCGGGAACCAGGGCTCCGCGCGCCTCAACTCGCCTCGTCATCGTGCCCCGCGCACCCGCGCTGTGACGGAAGGAGGTCGGCCCGTGAACGAGCACGTTTCGCTCGTCGTCAACGGAGTGCCCCGGGAGGTGGACGTCGAGCCCAGGCGGCTCCTCGTCCAGCTGATCCGGGAGGACCTGGATCTCACTGGCACCCACGTCGGCTGCGACACCTCGCAGTGTGGCGCCTGCACCGTCCACGTCGACGGCAAGGCCGTGAAGTCGTGCACGATGCTCGCCGTCCAGGCCGACGGAGCCCGCGTGACCACGATCGAGGGGATGGCCTCGACCGAGGGGCTGCATCCGCTCCAGGCGGCCTTCTGGGAGCACCACGGCCTCCAGTGCGGCTTCTGCACGCCCGGCATGATCATGGCCGCGGCCGACCTCCTCGAGCGCGCGACGGAGCCCTCCGATGAGGAGATCCGCCACGCCATCGAGGGCAACTTCTGCCGCTGCACCGGGTACCAGAACATCGTTGCCGCGATCCGGGCGGCGGCGGCCGCGATGCGGACCGGCACGGCCATCCCCAGCGGTGCCGTGCAGGGAGGCGCGGCATGACCACCGACATGCTCGGCCAGCGGGCCAAGCGCACCGAGGACCAGCGCCTCATCACCGGCTCGGGCCGCTACGTCGACGACATCAAGCTCCAGTCGATGGCCCACATGGCCATCCTCCGGAGCCCCTACGCCCACGCCAACATCCGATCGGTGGATGTCAGCCTGGCCAAGGCCATGCCCGGCGTCCTCGATGTCCTGACCGGCGCGGACGTGCCCTACAACCCGCTGCCGATGGCCTGGCCGGCCGGCGGCTCGGCGGGCCTCCAGAACAACGTCAACACGCCCCGCGCGCTCGCCACGGACAGCGTCAAGTGGACCGGCGAGGGCGTGGCCGCCGTCATCGCCGAGACCCCCGAGCAGGCCTTCGACGCGCTCGAGGCGATCGTGGTGGACTGGGAGCCGC
The DNA here is from genome assembly GCA_004297395.1 of Chloroflexota bacterium. Lineage (GTDB taxonomy): Bacteria > Chloroflexota > Limnocylindria > Limnocylindrales > CSP1-4 > UBA5189. The sequence continues at coordinate 61,125 of SCUO01000024.1, forward strand.
TGCCCGCCGTGGTCGACGCCGAGAAGGCCACCCAGCCTGGCGCGCCGCAGCTCCACGAGAACGCCCCGAACAATGTCGTCTTCGACTGGACGGTCGGCGACAAGGACGGGACCGCCGCGGCCATCGACGGCGCCGAGGTCGTCGTTCGCCAGCGGCTCGTGAACCAGCGGCTCATCCCGAATCCGATGGAGACGCGCGGCGACATCGGCCTCTACAACCCGGGCACCGACGAGTACACGATCTGGATGTCGAGCCAGACGCCCCACATCCAGCGGCTGCTCCTCGCCGCGTTCGTCATGGGCGTGCCCGAGCACAAGATCCGCTGCATCAGCCCCGACGTCGGCGGCGCCTTCGGGACCAAGATCTTCACCTACGCCGACTACGTCCTCGTCCTGCTCGCCTCGAAGCGGCTCGGCGGCCGCGCCGTCAAGTGGATCGAGGGCCGGCGCGAGAACTACCAGTCCACGAT